>CAKNLK010000009.1 GCA_930989535.1 uncultured Clostridia bacterium
AAAACCTCGCATTTCCCCCAGAAAAGATACAAAAGCAGATCGACATTGTATGCAACCTCTTAAAGCTCGATAAAGGCTGGAAGTGCCGCACGCTGTCGGGCGGGCAAAAACAGCGGCTGATAACCGCTTCGACGCTTGCAATGGGGCAGAAGATCATCATTTTAGACGAACCTCTCGCCAATCTCGACAAGGACGGCGCGGCAATGCTGATGGGAACGCTCCGCTCGCTCGCTAAAGCGGGGTATTGCGTGGTCGTCATAGAGCACCGCCTCGATATGGTGCTGCCGTTCGTAGATTCCGTGTGGCATATAGGCGATAAAACGGTCAAGAGAATCGAGGACAAGGCGGCATACTTGCAGGCACAGACGGCAAAAATCGAAGATAGTTGCCCCATATATGCGCCCCAATCGCCGCTGTTTGAACTCAAAAATGTAAAGTTTGCCGTCAAAGACAGGGAAATTCTCAAAGATATATCGCTCGAGATCCCGAAGGGCGGCAGAACGGTCTTTCTCGGTGAAAACGGCTGCGGTAAAACTACACTCCTGCGCCTGATTGCAAGATTATATAAGCCTACGGGCGGCAGCATAACGCAGTACATAGACGAGAAATTCAAGCAAAAGCCGAAGGGCAGCAAGGCTTGGTATAAAAAGGTGGGCGTCGTCTATCAGAACCCCGATTACCAGCTTTTCATGCCTACGGTGCGGCAGGAAATCTCTTTCGGGGCAAAGAGTGAAGAATACGCAGCGGAGATCGCCGAACTGTTCGGCGTAAAGCACCTGTGGGAACGTCACCCGCAGTCCCTCTCCGAAGGGCAGAAGCGGCGCGTTTCCATTGCCGCCGTCGCCGCCTGCGAACCGGAAGTTCTGCTTTTGGACGAACCTACGGTGGGGCAGGACTACGACGGACTTTGCGCTTTGGTAGAGATATTAAACAAGTTGCACATGCAGTCGGGCAATACAATGATAACCATTACCCACGATGTGCGCTGTGCCGAGGCGCTGTGCGACAGGGCGTACCTCATCGCAGACGGCATTGTTGCAAAGCGCGGCGGTAAGGAACTTGTACGGGAATATTTTACGCCGTGAAGGAGGGAAAAATAATGCACCATTCACAGCTTGAATATCTGATAGCCGTGCAGAAGTTGCAACGGGAAGACCGCGGCGCAAAGGGGTACGAAGTTGCAGGGTACCTGAACGTGTCGCCTGCGTATACGGTAAAGCTCAACGTCTATGCCGAATCGCAGGGGTATATCCTGCGGGACAGGGCGCGTACAATACGGCTGACGCCGCTCGGCGAACAAGTGATGGAAGAGTACCTTATGGCAGCACGCTCGATGGGAAAGTTTCTGTGTTCCTGCGGAGCGGACGAAGGCGATGTAAAAGGAGACGCCGTAAGATGCGTATGCGCGCTTACGGGCTCGACGCGGCAGGCGCTCGTCAAAGCGCATACCGCGCAAAACGGATAAATAAAATTTTTTTTGCAAATAGGTTCGCATACGGGAACTTGTGGGTGAGAAAAGCGGAAAGGCCATGGCCTTTCCCGTAGCCTGGCGGCTACGGGAATAAACCAAATCTGAAAGTAGAAAAGGAGAACGCTCGGTGCTGTTAAAGTTAGAAAAAATCGGAAAGATATACGATTCCAACGATATTCTCACGGTGGGTATCCGCGGGATCGATTTGGCGTTCGACTATAACGAGTTCGTGACGATAGAAGGCGAGAGCGGCAGCGGTAAATCGACGCTTCTGAACGTCATCGGCGCGAATGATACCTATGAGGAAGGGGAGCTGTACTTTAACGGCGAGCCGACTTCGCACTACTCCGAAAGCGATTGGGAAAAGTACCGCGAAAAGAATATCGCCACCATCTTTCAGGACTTCAATATCATAGAAAATCTCACCGTTTTGGAAAACGTGGAGCTTGCGCTTTTGCGTTTGGACGACGTGAAGGAGAGAAAGAAGAGGGCAAAGGAACTCATCGCCCGCGTGGGGCTTACCGAGCAGATGAACAGGCGGGGCAGCAAACTTTCGGGCGGCGAAAAGCAGAGAACGGTCATCGCCCGCGCGCTCGCAAAGGACGCGCCCGTCATCCTCGCAGACGAACCGACGGGCAATCTCGACGTCAAGGCTTCAAAGGAAGTGGCGGCGCTCCTCAAAGAGGTGTCGAAGGATAAGCTTGTCATCGTCGTCACGCACAACCCCGAATTTTTCAAGCAGTATGCCACGCGCCGCGTGCGCATATACGATGGCAGCGTGAGCGAAGATAAGCAGATCGAACCTCCCGCGCCCTTATCGCAGACAGTCTGCGAGGTTTTGCCTCCCGTCAACCGTTTTCATAATTTCAGGAACACTTTACATATCGGCGTACTCAACTACAAGAGCCGCCCGAAATTCACCACCATGATGAGCCTTGCGCTCGCGGTGTGCGCCGTGACGTTGTTCCTCGTCATCGCGCTGTTCGGGCAGAGCCTTATATCACCGCTCACGACCACGCTGGACGGCGTGGGGATAGAGGGCAAAGTCATCGTGTCCGGCACGGGCGACGGCATTTCTGCGGATACGCTGGACGAACTCGCCTATGATACAAACGCGGGTTATATCCTCGGCGACAGAACGCTGTCCGAATTTACCGTCACCGTTCCCGAAAACGGGGATATGCTTATGGGCTATGAAGTCGTCTGCCTTTATTCGCCGTATGAATACAATTTGCAGACAAACGAAGGCGTGCTCGTTTTGCCGCAGTCGGCAAAGCGAGACGCGAACGCGATCGCTGTGGCGTTCACGAATGCAGGCGTAGGGTTGGAAAACATAGAGATCAAAACTTCGCTCACGGCAGAGGATGTGCGGCTGTATCTCGGCTACGGCGCGCTCGCGGAAAACGGACTGAAAATACAGGCGATAAACAGTACAGTCAGGCTGGGCGAGGACGAAACGACGGTCTATACCTTTGCCGTCAACGAAAATCTTGCGGACGGAAACATCAACCTTGTCAACTCCAATTACTTCAACGTGGTGGGGCGGACGGCGGTGTTTACCGCAAAAGCAGATAAGGCATATCTCGTTGCAGACGCGAGCGGGGAGAATAAAGATATTGACGGGCTTATCGTTGAAATGAGCGAAGAAGACTATGCCGCCATGTTTGAAAGCGGCTTTTCCTCCGCAACGCTGGCGTGCCTGTATTTTCCCTCTGACGACGCGGCGCGGGCGGCTGTTTCAAAACTGCCAGAAGGATATATGGGGCTTTTGTCCACGAGCGGCATTTATGTGCAGAGCGCGGGGGACGTGTTCACGTCGAACGTGCTTTGGTATGTGGCGCTCATCGCTGCAAGCCTTTTGGTCGGCGTGCTCATCGGCATCATCTTTATGCGCAGCGTGAAGATCTATCAGGCGGATTTTGCGGTGTACAGAACGCTCGGTATTCCGAACAAGGTTTCCGGCCGCTCGCTGTATATCCAGATGGCGCTCATTTTCCTGCCGACGCTCGTCCTTCTGCCGCTCGTATCGCTCGTTGCCGCGGTCATTCCGGGCAGCAGCCTCGCGTTCATCTCGGCGGGCAATTACTTCTTCATAGAAGTCATGCTTCTCTTGATCGTCGAGCTTGTGGCGTTCGGGTTCAATAAGAGTTTGAACGGGCAGAGTATCCGTAAATCGTTACGCCGCGGGTCAAAATAAGGGGGTGTGTTTATGATTAGAATCGAAAACATCGGTAAAGTATTCAACGCGCACTCCCGTAACCGCAACGAGGTATTGAAGGGCGTCTCCTTTGAACTTCCCGAAAAAGGCTTCATCGCCATATACGGCAAGTCGGGCAGCGGCAAGACGACCTTGCTCAACATCATCGGCGGGCTGGATAGACAGGATAAGGGAAAGATCTACATAGACGGCGAAAACGTTGCCGGAAAAGTGGATAAGATACGCAACGCAAAGATAGGGTTTATCTTCCAGAATTACTACCTCGAACGCGGCTATACCATCGCCGAGATCATGAAAAACGCCATGCACATCGCGGGCTTTAAGGACGAAGCCGAGATCGAGCGGCGGAGCGAAGAAGTCCTTGCGCTCGTGGACATGGAGCGGTTCAAGAACAAACAGGGCGACGCGCTCTCCGGCGGACAGAAACAGCGGGTAGCCATAGCCCGCGCGCTCATCAAGGGCGCGGACGTAATCCTTGCCGACGAGCCTACGGGCAACCTCGACGCGGAAAATACCATGAAGGTCATGGACATCTTAAAGGAGATCTCCAAGACCAAGCTCGTCGTAGTGGTCACGCACGAGATCACGCTGATAAAGAAATATGCCGACAGCTATATAAAGCTCGTTGATGGAAAACCGGACGAAAACACAGACCTCGGCGAAGTGTTTGAGTACGACACCGAACACAACAATATCTATGTGGACGAAAAGCCGCGCGGAGAAGTGAAAGAGGGAGCGCTGGACATCGAATTTTACGGCGGAAAGCCCGAAGAAAAGGATACCATTCAGGTATTCAACGACAACGGCAGCATCTACATAAAGGCGGGCAAGAACGTCACCGTTCTGGACGATAAGAGCGAGAAGAAAATCATCTTCCGCGGCACCGAGAGGCAAAGCGAAGAAGAGCAGCCCGCCCGTCGCGTTCCCGATTTTACAAAGAGCACGGCAAAAAGGAACGGCAGGCTGTTCACGGCGGGGAGTATTTTCAAACTGTTCCGCTCGGACGGTACGGAGCGCGCCTATTCCACGGCAAATATCTTCAAACAAGTGTTTATCTTCGTCATCGCCGCGGTGCTGTGCTTTCTTTCTCTTATGGCGTTCGAGGCGGCGAACACGCGGATCGAAAACAAGCAGCTTGACGGAAACAGCGTGTACGTCAACATGAACACTTATACAGACCTGCGCACGCTGGATAAGAGCTTATACGAGCACATCGACTTCTTTGAAACGCAGTATAAGCAGGGCAGTTTTTCGTATAACGAGATCGCCTCACTTTCGGGAATATCGGCGGACTATGCTCCCAAAGCGATAGAGGCTGACGACACGGCGGAGAGCGTGGGACTTACCTACGGCGAAATGCCGCAGGAAGGGGAGGTGCTCATCTCCCGCGCGCTCGCTGAAACGCTCAAAACGCAGTTCCGTCTTTCGGAACTGGCTACAGACCGCGCGATGCTTCTCGCCGTGTTTGAGGGCGAATACCGGGTGAGCGGAATAACCGACGGCGGTACGCCTGCGGTGTATCTCAACAAAGTGGACTATGTAAACTTCCTCGGCGTGTACAACTCGGTGCAGTTCAGCGATTACAACAACTTGTTCTTCGCCCCCGATTTTGCCGAAACGACATACACGAGCGAGATATTGCTGTCCGACAGTTCCACCCTCGGCGACAGTGAAGTGACGGTGGAGATCAACCGCAATTCGCTGTATAAGATGATGAGCGACACCACGCAGGCGGACTACCTCGTCAATGTGACGAACTCTTACCTCGCCGCAACGTCCGGTACATCCACGGCGATACAGATCGCAGGCAGCCGCCCGATGTACGTCCAAAGGTTCGAGATCACGCGCGACGTGATGGATACGGATATCCGTATCTACGTCAATGCGGAAACGCTGTCCGACATCTTCGTCGCCTTGCAGCCGGACATCGACGCGCTGGAAGGTACGACCTCTTCGGCGGGCGTTCCTTCGCAGTTCTATTTTGAGATAAAGACGGCGGGCGGCGAACAGCTCAAAAACCTTACGAGTACGCTCTCCGGGCTCGGCATTCGCAGCATAGACATAGGCGCGTTGTACGAGCGGGAGAACGCGGAGATCATGAGCGAGGCGACAAACAATCTTTCCGTCTTTTTTGTCGTGCTCGCGCTGCTGCTCATCGTGTGGTTCTTTATAGAAAAATCAGGGAGCATACGAAACAGCAAGGAATACGGCATTTACCGCGCGATAGGCGTGAACAGGAGCAATCTTCTGTTCAAGGAGATGCTGACGGCGCTCGTCAGCAACATGATAGGGTACGTTGTGTTCTATCTCATCGTGTTTGCGCTCATGTGCGTGCGGTATGCGGTCATGAATATGGCGTTCGGTCTGTTCGTCGGCATTGCGCTGGGCGTTATGGCAATAGGCGGGCTTTTCATGCTTGCAATATCGCTCATTCCGTATCTGTTCGTGCTGTGGCAGACGCCCGCCGAGATACTGTCCCGTTACGATATATGACGGGCTGATTCAAACAGGGAAACAACCGGAAACGGTTTTTTCACAAAAATACATTTTATAAAGGAGTAGTTTTTATGGCAAAGATCAAGAACAGAATTCTGATTGTTCTGGCGCTGGTGATGTTGTGCGCGGTCGGCGTATTCGCGCTTGCCGCCTGCAACAACACCGAAACGTACACCGTCACCTTCATGGTGCGCGAAAACGGCACGACGGGCGACTGGCAGCAGTACACGACCGTCGATACCAACGACGACGGCTCGGTAACGCTTCCCGCCGAACCTACCGTGGATGGTTATACCTTCCGCGACTGGTACACCGACGAGGCTTGCAGCGCGGATAACGTGTTCGACGAAACTTCCGTTTCGGGCGACATTACCGTGTATGCGCTCATGGCGGAGGCAAACATTACGCTCAATATTACGGACGGCAGCGGCACGGCTTCGCAGGTTGCGGGTACGCTCTCCGCGCTTTCCGAAACGACGGCGGAACAGGAAGCCGCCGCAGCCGAAGAGAAGCTCACGTTCGACGGCTGGTACACGGACGCCGCGTTCACGCAGAAGTATTCCGACGGCATGGACGCCACCGCGCTCTACGGTAGGTATATGGCGCGGATCACTTACGATAACGGGTATGAATCGCTGTACACCGAACTTGTAACGCCGGGTAAAACGACCACCGCGCCCGATACAAGGGTGGATGACTTCGTAAAGCGTTATATGGACGACGAAGATATTTCCTACAACGATTCGGAAGGCAACGCCATTGACTTTACATCGGACACGTTTGTCGAAAACGAAGTCGTGACCGTACTTTGGAAAACTCCGGGGCTTGTGTATGAGGCAATCGAAGGCAATAATTACCGCGTATCGGGAATTGATACGACGGATATTACCTATCCCGCTGTTTCCGTTCTTTCCAAAAACGTAACGATTGAAGGAAAGCAGGGGTGCAACGTAGTGGCAGTTGATGCCGCTGTCGGTTTAGACAGATATGATCAGGCGGAAGTTTTCATTTTCAATGAAGGCATTGAATCTATAAGAGGGTTTTATGCCGCATCGTACGGCGGTCCGTCCGCAATGAAAGAGGTCCGGCTGCCTTCAACCTTGAAGGTGTTGGAAGATTCCTTTAATATGCCGAGTACCGCTATTTCCGAATTAGTTCTGCCCGAAGGGCTGGAAGTGATCATAGACTGTTTTTGGAGCGATATGTTGGCAACGACAAATCCCGACCGCGAAAATGGTTTGAATATATCAATTACCGTTCCCGCGACGGTAACCAACATGGCAGTCGTTCCCAAAAATCTCGACCTTTCCAAAAACGATAACTTCAAGTATGACGATGACGGCAGACTGTACTATGTGGACGGCGACAGCAAAATTCTCTGTTCGGAGTATCAGTCGAACGTTACGGATGAAGGCAGACTTGTCGTGGAAGAGGGCGTAACGGGCGTGCAGGTTTATCTGCTCTCTACGTTGAATTATGACTACCTTGACCTGCCCTCCACTTTCTGCGAGGTGGGCTATAACAATGCTGCAGAAGATTATCCTGCATACACGGGTACTCTGCTTACGCCGCAGGCGGTGATCAACAACCCTGAAGCTACGCCTGTTGAAGGGGCAAGCAGGTATTCATATGCGATCGTTTCCAATCTCGATGAAATCACCTATGTTACGATAGCGCGTACAGGTGATTTGCCCGTAAGCGACTATGCGTTTGTTTCCACTTCCGGTGTTCCTCATAACGGCAACGAATTTAAAGATGACGTCAAAGTCGTGCTCATCGGCGATGTAACGCCTGGCGAGACGGTTTCAATTCGCCTGACGGTGTCCCATTCGCGCGATAACAAGGTAGAGACCTACGTGCTTAATAGTTACAAGAGCGGCGAAGCGCTCACTCTTGCGGCTATTCTTGAGGCGGCAAAGGTTTCCGAAGAGGATTATACCGTGATCATTCGCAACGTCGGTGAAGTGTATGAAGGCGGTACGATCACTTCCGATATGTATATCACCGTCGAATGCTATGCAAAGGCGGGCGGCTTTACCTATACGGTCAATGCGGACGGCAAAACAGCGACCGTTACCGGATTTAAATCTGCTACCGCAGAACAGCTTACCGACGGTACTTACCGCGTTACCATCGACATGATAGACGGATATATTGTCACGGCGATTGCGGACGGCGCATTCAAGGATGTCAGCAGCGTTTCCGAAGTGTACATTTCGAATGCTGTTACAACAATAGGCGCCAAGGCATTTATGAATATGGGCAATTTAAGACTTGTGGATATTGCACCCGGCGGACTTTCCGTCATCGGTGAAAGCGCCTTTGAAAACGCCGGCTGCGTGCAGGACTCTGACGGCAATTGGGCGGTCAACACCGAAGGCGGTGTGGATGAACTTACCATGATTCTGCCGCTTGCAGATCTCACCGATATTCAGCCGTATGCCTTCAAAACGAAGGCGATAGAAAAGTTTACTGCTGTTGATAGTGAAGCAACGAGAAATATCCAAATGATGTTGATGCAGGGGACGTCCTCATTTACAGAAGGTATGTTCATGTTTGCAAGTACAGGCAGCGGTACAAATCGTGCAATAATTAAATACACGGGAATCAATGAAACCAAGACTATGCAAGACTCTTCCGGTGAAGATACTGAAATTACGGTGAGGGGAGCACAACTTGTAGCAATAGCAGGCGGCGCTGCTTATTCTAACCCCAGCTCCGGTTTAGCGTTAGGGTTTTCGTATAGGTATTTTGATTTGCAAATGGGCGCGTATGCTCCGGCACTTGCTACCAATGTTTTTGAGTATGAAATTATGGAAGGCTCCGTATATTATGGAGGGTCAACGTTGCAACTTTATATCGGTATGGTGAGCAAGGTGCATAAAAACGCATTTACCGATATAGAGGATGAAGCGCCCAGTATAAACTATTACAATTGTTCTTACGATCAGCACATGACTATTGAGCAGGTTCAGACTCAGACTTCTGAAATTTTTGAAGAAGGCTGGTTTGACGGAAGGGCAAATTCTGAAAACACATTTATGGCTGAAACAACAATTCAGGACAGCAAATATCCTCTTATGTGATATATGTGTTAAGAAAATCATAACTCCGCGCCCGTCTTCGGGCGGGCGCGGATAAATTTTTTTAGGCAAACAAAAATGAAAAAGAAATCTATCCTTGCAATACTCATCGCCGTACTCTGTTTTTCAGCCGTATGTTTTACGGCGTGTTCGGGCTTTGACGGACAGACGCCGCAGGACATTCTTGAAAATGTCTACGGGGATACGGAATATACCATTTCATTTGTGGCGGAGGACGCGGACGCGCCCGTCGCCGATATGACGTACACGGCGAAGAATATGCCGACGCTGCCCGTGCCTACAAGGGTGGGGTACGTCTTTTCGGGCTGGTATTTCGATTCTGCCTATACAAAGCCGTATTCCGACGGGATATTGTATCTCTATATGCGCGATGTGGTGCTGTATGCAAAGTGGGAGCAGGAAGCGCTCTCAGCAAACGGCACTTACGATATAGATTACAATGCTGCGATCATGGACGATACTCTCAGTCTCGGCGAACTTGCGGAGGAGTATGGTTACAAAAATTGGGCGGACGATATTGTGACGGATGAAACATATATCGAAAAGACGGACGACAGTCTTCTTTTGAAAATTCAATACGACTGCCGTGCGCTCGAACCGCTTTCGCTTTCCGATTATAAATCGTATGAGGTAACGCTTGCCTCTGCGCTCAACGATTCGGATATTTACATTGCAGATACCGTCGATTCGTACACGGATACGATAAAGACGCTCTATATAGATATTACGGGTATGGATCTTTCCACGCCTGTCTACTTCTATGTTTCCACGATAAATTGGGAGACGGAAGGGCTTACGGACGAACAGCGCATTGCGACGCAGACGACGTATACCGTAGAATTTTCCATTGAAAGACTGATAGGTTTTTCCCGCCCGTTCGAAGATACGTCCGTGCCGCTCGAAGACGGGTACTATCTCGTCCGTACCTATATGTCGCAGCTCGATATGTCGGAAACGATGATGGACAGTTTCAACCCCGTCTATTCGTATATCATTGCCGAAGGCGGGAACTACACGCTCATAAAACCACTGTATCCCTATTTCGGCATTACGGAATATTATCTGGGCGAACTTCTCGAACCTCTTGCGGCGAACTATTACGACAGAATGGCTACCTTTATGCCGTGGCAGGTGTGCTACGAGGTCGATATTTCCGATTATGAAGGGCAGACGGGCGTCGAGTCAGATTACTACCCCGAAACATACAATGCCGGAAGGTATAAAGAGTATTCTGTGGAATTTCATGCCGAAACGGGCAACTGTTACAGTATCATCGACCTCGGCGATAATTTGCAGACTGCGCTCGTGCTTTCCGGTTCTCCGACCGGGTTTATGGAAGTGGCGGTCGATTTGGGCGAAATGCACACTTTGATGACGATAGATTACGAGCATATCGTAAAGCTGACTTCCATTGATTATGAGCCTTTGGAAGGGGACGCCTTTATCGCAGAGGAAGAAATACAGTATTATCCGGGAGATATAGACGATCTGAACGAACGCGGCAAGACGTTCGACGCGACGGAAGAATACGGTCTTTCCACGCGCATGATCAACTACTTTTTCACGGCAACCGGGCTGAACAGTTCTTATCAGTCGCGGACGGCTTACGACAGCCGCATCACCGTTGCTCCTACCTCCTCGACCAACGCGCAGACGGTTGCCGACTCGCGCTACGACATTGCGTATTTCTCGGTTTCGAGCGAGATTTTCGGGTATGATCCGACAGTCGCTGCCGAAAAGGGAGAAAAACTTTATTACGATTCCATGACGCTTGGCACGTTTACATCCGCCAATATGCGCGAATTTGACGAGTACCGCCTCGGAAAATCGTATCGGGCGGGGCAGTCGGTCGTGCTTTCCGAGCTGTATGCAGAAAAGGTGGACTCCGACGCCGATTTTAACACTGTAAGCTGGCAGGCGTACCGGATGGTGAACGGCGAACCCGATTTTTCGCAGCCCGTATCGGTTGACGGTTCTTTCGTTATGGAAGAAAGCGTCGCCATACTGTTCTCATCGGGCAGTGCGGGGAACAGGCGGATCTCGCTTGTCGAAGCCGTACTGTACGAGGAACCGCAGATAACGGTGGAAGGGAATTGGAGCCTTTCGGCGGGGAATGAAAATACCTATGTTACGGACGATGCGATCACTTTGGACAGCAGATACGCTTATCCCGTCGTGACTTACACATGGGGAGCAAAAAGCGGGAGCTTTGTCGGCGATTATTATGACAGCGGAACGTCGGGGCTGAACGATCTGAAAGTCGCGTATTACACGGAAGAAAACGGCGTTTATTATCTGCATGCCGTCTCGCGTGAAGTGTCGGATTTTACGATGGCGACGGATTACAGACTGGTCGTCTATGAGATCTCCAACATTTACGGAGAAAAGCAATATATTTACTTCGAGTACAGCGCGAACGGGGTAAACGACACGTTTTTCAGCGTGACGGACGATGAAGCCGGCAACGGCACCATGTACGATTCCGGGACGTTGGAAGAAGATACGAACGGCGCATTGCTCGGCGCGGCGGCAAGTGCGACGGGGTATCTCAACGCCGAGAATTATCTTGACGAATTGCTGCGAAATTATTATCTGCACACTTCGAGCGGCGATTACAGGTTTGCGCTTTCGTCTTATCGGCTGTATCTTGACGGAAATTCGTCGGAATATTCTGCGGATGAGATGACGGAAGGGCTTGCAAAGCAGTTGTGGCAAAGCATATCCCAAAGCAATTTCGCGGTCCTGACATTGAATTATACGCGCGGCGAACATTCCTTTACGATGCGGTATATTGCCCGCATCACATTCAGCGGAAACAGGGATTTCCGTTCCGTTGACGAGGAAGATTACTTTACGGGATACGAATACACGTTTATTCGGCCGTATGTATATGATATGGCGGGTAATTCACTCGGCGCTCTTACGGTAAGCGCCGCAAAGTATGCTTCGCTTGACAGCAATGAAGTGTTAAATAACGTGCAGTCGGCAAGAGCGGTGCGTTTGTCGCTGTCTGGGCAGCAATATTCGATGACCTTTTCGGAAACGGGAAAATACAGACTGACTTATATGTTTTCGATATCGCTTTCATCAACGGAACGAGTTTCGTTTACGTTGACGCAGGATGTTTATGTGCTGGACGGTCAGGGCGAAGTGTCCGTTACATATGTGACGGATGAAGAGCATCCGTTCTCCGATGAGATCATGCGCGATGCCGTGGATTACACGTTTGCCGACGGTAGCAAAGGGCATGCCTATACGCAGACGTATAGTTTGTTGCAGGCGATACGATCACTTTCGTCTTCCGATTTTGCCGCGGGAAGAGATATCTTTTTCGGCTGGTCGATGGAAGAAAACGGTTCGGCTCGCGCAGCGTCCGTTATTTCGGCAGGGTATTCGATCACCGATTTTATTTCTCGCTTCGGCGACTGCGATCCTGTCGTTTATGCGATATGGGATCCGGGTATTACTGTTACTGCAGAAGCGAACGGACAGACTCAGCAAAGGACGCTTTATATGAATTCGAGCGGCGTTTACGTCGTCGATTTCAGCAGTTTTCAGGCGTTGGCTCCAAGCGGCTATAATTTCGTCGGTTGGACGGGAGGGTTCCTCGGTCAGTCTATCGTAACGGGCAGATATACGATTGACGCCGTGGATTATGATGATCCCGATCTTGCAGAATACCTGACGATTACGGCGGAGTTCAGAGAACGTCTGCTTGTAAGCTATTCCATTGACAGTCAGTATTCCAACAGTTTCTTCCTGCGTGAAGAGGTGAATGACGGATACTATGTTTCCGGCGTAAAAACACCCGTTGCGAAAGACGGATATACCTTCGTCGGTTGGCATATTGCCGTAGTGAATGCTGACGGAACAATCACGGGTATAGGAGAAATCTTTGACCTCGCAAATGATACTGTGGATTCTGAACTTTGTAACAGCACGGGTACGGCGATCGGAAGTACCTATAAGATGTTACAGCTCGTCGCCGTGTTCGAGGATGCGGAGGGGAATGAAGTATGGTAAAGAAGAGGAATAAACTCATCGCGTTTTTCGTCGCAATGTTTATATGCCTTATAACGCTTGCCGCTCTTATGGGCGGCGGGCTTACGGCATATGCGGAAAGTCCCGTTTCAAGTTCGGACGGCACATATTCCGTTCCCGTCAATTTAGACGGCCTTGCAATGGGTGCGGATAATTTTTCGCCCTCGGCAACCGTCGAAAAGAGCGGCAAAAACTACTACATGACCTTCGGGCACAGCTCGTCCATATCGGACATGGTGTTGGAAAGCGGGAGTATGCAGACGGGTTACACCGTGCGGACGGCGAACGGCTGGACGTATTACACCTATACCATGTCCGCCGAGCGTTTGCAAAGCAGTCTTTCCTTCACGGCGTATATCGTACCTATGAGCATGACGGTGGATTTTTCCATCACTCTGAATTTGGCTGCCGGAACGCGCATGGGAGATTACGTTGACGTCGGCGAACGCCCCGCGGAATACGTTCCCGTGATCGAAACGAGCGCGGGCGCGGAGTACGAAGCGGCGCGGGGAACGGTGTTTCCCATCCCGTCCGCCACGGCCACGCTGGGGAGCGAGAACCTTGACGTGAGTATTTCGGCGTATTATGTTCAGGGCGGCGAGCGGACGGATGTGGCAATTACGAACAATTCCATAACGCTTGAAAACGTAGGGGAGTATCACGTCGTGTACCGCGCGGAAAGCGGTACCTATCTCACCAACCTCGGCAATCCGTCCTATACCGAATACGACGTAAAGATCACATCCTCCGCGGGCGGCAGCACGCTTGCAAGGGTGGAAGATCCGAACGGTGTATTGCCGGAAGGCACGTCAATCCTTCCGAGCCGCATAACGGCGGGAACGCTTTACGAGCAGGCGGCGGAAAAGATGAAAAGCATAGCGGACAACTTTGAGGTGTTCGGCGTTTCACTCGTCGGCACGGACGGAACGCAGGTAATGCCGGGCGGGAATATCACGCTGTACTTGCAGGCAAACATGACTTACGACCGCAACGAAGTCGTTGTCTATCACATGGCGGAGGACGGCGCGCTTACCGAACTTTCCGCAGACGGCTATGGGCGGTATGTGAAGTTTGATACGGATAGGACGGGCACTTTCATCGTCTGTATTCCCGGCGTGGCATTCGCCATGCCGATGTGGGGGTATGCCGTGATCCTCGTCGCATGCGTGCTTGTGGTTGCGGCGGCTGTAATGGTTACGGTCATACTTGTCCGCAGAAAGAAGAAAGCCAAGAAATTGCAAGAGAATGCTATCGAATAAATTAAATTTGAGGGCGGGATGAAACAACGTCCCGCCTTTCAGATTGCAAAGGATAATGGGAAAAATGCTGCACAATGAGTCAATGGAAATGTATCTGGAAACAATTTTGCGGCTCTGTAAATCCAACGAAAAAGTCAGGGCAGTGGATATTGCGAATCAAATGCGGATTTCCAAAGTATCGGTTTGTCATGCAATCAAGAATTTGCAAGCAAAGGACTATGTGACTTACGAATCGCGGTTGATCAGACTTACGAAAAAAGGTAGGATTTTGGCCGAAGAGATCTATGAACGCCATTGTGAACTTACGAAACTACTGATAAGTTTAGGGGTTGATTCGGCTACGGCCGAGCAGGATGCCTGCCGTATAGAACATTGCATATCGCAAGAAACGTTTAATGCCGTCAAAAGGTATAATGGAGGGCAAATAAATTATGCCGAGAGCAAACGAGCAGAAAATTAAACTCCTTGTGCTGTATGATATTTTACAGCGGGAAACAGACGAGGAACATCCACTGTCAACGAATGAGATTATCGAGCGGCTATCTGCGCGCGGAATAGAGGTGTCCCGTAAAATATTGCCCGGTGATATAGCGTTACTCAACAAGTATGGATTTGAGATACTGTCATACAAGAAAAAAAGCCACTACTATTATGTAGCGTACAGACCGTTTGATATAGCAGAGTTGAAAGTGCTTATAGATGCTGTTCAGGCAGCAACGTTCATATCCGAATCCAAGACGGAAGGGCTTGTAAACCGACTTGCAAGCATGGCTGGAGAAAAACAAGCGGAGAAATTAAAACAAAATTTTATCTGTTACGATACGGTCAAGAAAGACAGCAAATATATTTTTTATTACATAGACGAAATTGAGCGAGCAATAGCACAAGGGAATAAAATCTCTTTTTGCTACTGTTATCTGACCTATAAAGCGGAGCGCAAATATCGGAAAGACGGACAGAGATATATAGTGAATCCGCTTGCGCTCGTATTTAGCCGCGAGAATTATTATGTCGTATGTTATGACAATAATCATAAAGGATGTGCTAATTACAGGATAGACCGCATATAATCACCCCTTAAATTAAGGAAATATAGGCCTGACAAATAGAATCCGAGTAAGATAAACGGATTTTATTTGTCGGGCTTTTTTATTTTTCCGAAAAATAACTCCGTCTGCTTGCGCCCGGATTCTTCCGCAGTCAGGCGTTTTTTTGTTGTTACGGGCGAGATCCGTCCGATTGCGATTTCAAAAAAATCGAATCGGAGGATTTCAAATGAAACGTATTTATTTTAAGGACGGGGAAGGGAAAACGGTATATGTTGAGGTTTCTGACAAGGTCGCGGAAACATATATGGAGGTCAAACGTGAGGCTTGGCGCAATGATTCTTATGAGGAGTATCATACCACATCGCTTGATGCAATTCAGGAGTCCGGACTTGAATTTGCGGACGAAGGAGCAGATATAGAGGCTGGCATGATTTCTCGTGAAGATGCAGCCGAACGAAAACAAATGCTTGTAACCCTGAAAAGTGCAATACCTCACCTGACGCCTTTACAACAAAGGACACATTAAAGAAAATCTTTGTATTGAACATGTCGCAGGCAGAAATTGCAAGGGAAGAGGGTGTTTCCGAACAGGCTATATCCGACAGGGTAGCGGGATATTTGATGCACGCGGTTTGATGAAGAAATCGCAAATCAAGGAATTGCGTACATTACTTCGTTCCACGGACAGCAATATTTGGCACGCAGTCATCAGTTTTACGGAGAATTTCGGGAATAAATACATGACTTCGTACAAGGACGCATTGGAACTTTTGCGCTTGGAACTCCCGAAGTTCTTTAAGAACATAGGTATAGCGTCGGACAATGTGGTGTGGTATGCGGGGCTTCACGAAAATACAGACAATCAACACATTCATCTCGGTTTTTTTGAGAAGGAGCCGCGCTTTCGCAGAGAAAACAGCCCAGAACTTCGATACCGCTTTGGTACAATCCCGCAAGGGGCTCTCAATGCGTTTCGCATAGCTATTGAGGAACGCTTGACTGATGCGAACTTTGACTTAAAGCGTAGCAGGGCATATTGCTTGACGACGGGAACACGCATACCGTTTACGACGGTGCGGAGTACATCCCGGTTGCCTGCGGAAAGACATCGGTGGATTTGCATTCGATTGCTGTTTTGAAGAAGATCTGTTCTCCTGCGCAGCAGTTTGTCTTTGTTCAGGATTTTGTAAAACGAGAAAACGGCGAGTATTGCGGGGATATTATAGAGAAAACGGCAGATTTTTTCGATGCGGCGGAACTGTTTGAGGGACTGACAGGCAGAAGAATTGAAGAGGCAACACCGGCAAATTGTGTGATACACGGCAAAGGTGAGGCGGAGATGTAAATAATATAAACAATCAGCGCCCCGCAAAAAGCGAGGCGCTGTGGATACGCTAAATAAAACGAAAGGGGATAATTTTCAGGTTTTGTCCCAAAGGCAAAAGATCTTCGGCGTTGCAGATAATACCGCCTTCGGATACTTCGAGGGAGGGAAAGAAAGTGGAGAGCGTTCCGAAATGCTTTGCGTCTTTTACGTTGGGAGAAGAAGTCTTTTTGATTTCTATCGGATACAATTTTCCGTCGCGGTAAAACAACAAGTCAACTTCCTGCCCGTCGGTATTGCGGAAGAAATACAAATCGGGTTCCTTGCCGGCGTTATAGTACGATTTCAGTATTTCGCTCACGATAAAGGTTTCATAAATGCTGCCCGCCATTGCGCCGTTTGCAAGCGTCTCCGGTGTCAGCCAGCGGCAGAGATAGCAAACAAGGCCCGTGTCCGTAAAATATACTTTTGGCGTCTTGATTATGCGTTTATTGATGTTCAGGGAGAACGGCTGCAAAAGATAGATAATGTTGGACGCTTGCAGAATAGAGAGCCAGCGCTTTACCGTTTTGCTGTCAACGCCGACATCCCGTGCGAGAGAGGCGGCGTTCAACAATTCTCCCGTTCGGCTTGCAAGGGCGGTCATAAACTGTGTAAATGCGAGAGTATCGCCTACGGAGCCGAGCTGCTTGACGTCGCGTTCTATATAGGTATCTACATAGGCTGCATAGTATTGTTCCCAATCCATGTTTTCGTTCGAGTATAGTTCCGGCATGCTGCCGCGATGGATCCTTTCCCATAGATTTTGAATGGACGGAGCCATCTTCGGACGGCGTTCAAGGAGATAATCCGATGTGGGCAGAAAAGGACGGTCGAACGGATCTTCGTAGATTTCCCTGTCGGAAAGTCCGAGCATATCGACAATGCCGATTCGCCCCGCAAGGCTTTCGCTTACACCTTTCATGAGCGCGTATTTTTGTGAACCCGTAAGAATATACATTCCGGCCCTGCGGTCAGAGTCGATCATGTATTTCAGCACCGAAAAACATTCGGGTGCGCGCTGCACCTCGTCAAGGATGAGCGGAGAGCCGTGCAGTTTGAAAAATTCGACGGGATCTTGTCTTAAACTCAATAGTTGCAGCGGGTTATCCAGCGTGACGTTCGGAATGTTTTTGAATCTGTTGAGAAGAAGCGTGCTTTTCCCGACCTGCCGCGGCCCTGTAATCAGCACGGCGGGGAAAGCCGCAAAAGATTTTTCGATTGTCTTTTCTATGTGCCTTGCAATGTACATAGCTCACCTCATATTTCCGTTGATTTGGAATACAACTCCATTATAACGGATAAATATGTGTTTGTCAAGAGAAATATGGATTTGACTGCTGAACGATTGTTGCAAATAATGTCGAAGGAGAAAAAGATGAAAAGAAATAAAATGGGCAATCTGCTTTCCATTGCGGGTGATGATGCGGAAGATATAAAGCAGTTTATCGACTCTTTTTTATCGCAAGATTCGGAAAGCGATGATCCGGAAGAGAAATGCGTAGATTTTTGCAAGATAATTGCCGTAGCGGATCCTGAAGATGAGGAGGAATGTTTGCGAGAGTGGGGAGTGAAACAAAATGCCTCGAATACTTCTGTTATCTACGAAGGCGAAGGACAACCGCCTGCAATCGCGCATTTGATATTTTTTGATTCGGAGGAAGTTGTTCCCGCTATTGTAAGAGCTTTGGCGAATAAACGTCCCGACCTGTATTTTCGTTATGAGTTTTGTGACGAGGATGCGCAGTATGCGGGAGAGCTTATTATTGAGGGCGGATATGAACATGGCGAACTGTATGAACCGCGCGGTGAAGATGCGATTGTTTTGTTTCATGAGATTTGGGGGCGATACGATGCTTTTGTAAAGGATGAGAAAACCGGCAGGTATGTTCCGGCTGATGAAACGGAAAGACAACTTGAAATGGGATGAGAGATTTGGAAAATGAGGGGAGAAGAAGCAAGGGAAAGAATACGGCGAATTTTTGAAAACGGGCCTCGGCTTGCGGGGTTCTATTCTTTTGCAATCAATAATCCGCATTTGTCGTTCTGGAATGCCGTACAGATATATTCGGCAAATCCGAATGTGACCGTATGTAAATCGTTTCAAGGTTTGTGCGGAGAACAAAGAGAGTGTATAAATCGCTCTTATTCAATTTACGAAAACAACTTCAAAGCAAAGGGGAACAGCTCAAATAATCAAAAAGAAGTTTTGTTGTCAAAAATTGAAAAATTAAAAGTAAAGTTGAATAACTTGACTAATATGCGTATGGAAGGCGAGATTTCAAAGGTGGAATATCAAGAATACAGGCAAAAAGTCACTGACGAAATAGCAACTTTTCAAAAGAAACTGAAGGCACTGGTCGAAGAAAGGAAAGAGCCGGATCCCGCCGTCATTAAGATGTCTCTCGATGAATTCGCGGCAATTTTGGTAGAAAAAATTGATTTTAGTGCGCCTATAGTTGATAGGGGTATTATAGAGCAATTTGTAGAAAAGATTGTTCCGATAAATACATTGGAATTCGATTGGTATTTGAATTTGATTCCTCATATCTTCGAGGAACATTCATCAACGGGATATAACGAAGTGTGGACTTTTGTTATAAACTTCGATGAGGCAGAAAAATACAGGAAAATGAGAGGAGGATTTTTAAGAAAAAACCAATGGCGAGATTTAACGGTACATGTTTTTGTGTAAAAGAAAGGGGGCGGGGTGACCGTCCCCTTTAGGTTAATTCTGCTTGCAATTTTAGTATTGATATGGTATTATATTACCAACAAAGTAATATGTCGGCAAGGGCGAACATCCAGAATCCGAGAAAGTAATTTTTGAGCAATATTGTATAGCCTGAAAGAAAGGGAATTGCCGCATGCGGCAGTTCCCTTTCCGAATTTCAAACGGCGGGGCAGGCCGAAAAGCCTTCGGCAACCGGGCGGCGTTCGGCGCCCGCGTGCATCCCCGCAGAATCATATCGGAGGTACATATTATGAAAGTTTTGCTTGTCAACGGCAGTCCGCGCGCGCACGGCTGCACCTATACCGCCCTCTGCGAGGTCGCCAAAGCGCTGGAGGAAGAGGGCGTCGAAACGGAGATTTTTCAGGTAGGCACAAGGCCCGTGCAGGACTGCATCGCCTGCCGCAAGTGCAGGGAAATTGGCAAATGCGTCTTTAACGATGCGGCGAACGAGCTTGCCGAAAAGGCGAAATCGTGCGACGGCTTCGTGTTCGGCTCGCCCGTGTACTACGCGCACCCCACGGGGCAGATTCAGTCTCTTCTTGACCGCGCCTTTTATTCGGGCGGCGCGGCGTTTGCCCGCAAGCCGGGCGCCGTCGTCGTGTCGGCGCGCAGGGGCGGCACGGCGGCCTCCTTCGACGTGCTGAACAAATATTTCACCATCTGCCAGATGCCGATTGTCTCGTCCACCTATTGGAACATGGTCTACGGCGCTTCGCCCGAGGATGTCATGCAGGATTTGGAGGGATTGCAGACGATGCGCAATCTCGGCAGGAACATGGCGTACCTTATCAAGTGTATCGACGCGGGCAAAAAGGCTGGCATTCGGCCTCCCGCAACCGAATCGCAGTTCCGCACGAATTTCATCCGCTGAAATATGCTGAATTAAAAAGATTTGGGTGTGCTGTATCAAATGTTGCAAACAGTCGAAAAGAGGAGTTGCCCTTGCATAGCCGCCGAACTGTAGAGTTTCGGCGGCAGCGGGCGGCTCTTTTTTCATATAAGAAAATAAAAATTTTTTGAAAAAACTTTATTCAAACTGTTGACAAGATGAAAGGGCGGTGTTATAATATTAGCAGAAAAACAAAGAGAGTGCTAACATTTATATAAATTAATTGCTAACAATTAAAGCGTATAAGTGCTAACATCCGCGAAGGAGATGATATTTATGAAAAATGAACTCAGCAGAAGGAACGCTTATAATGATTTCGACTTCTTCGACGAAGCCATGCACGACTTTTTCCCCGCATTTTACGGCGGCAAGAACCACGGACATAAATACATGCGCACGGACATCAAGGAGACGGATGACGCGTACGTGATGGAAGTGGAGATGCCGGGGCTCGATAAAAAGGATATCGGCCTTGAGCTGAAGGACGGGTATCTGAACATTTCCGTCAACAAGAGCGAAAAGGAAGAGGGCGGCAAGAAGGATAACTATATCCACCGCGAGCGCAGCTATTCCTGCCAGCGCAGCTACTACGTCGGCGACGTCAAGAAAGAGGACATCAAGGCGAAGTACGAAAACGGCATGCTGAACGTGACCATCCCGAAGGAAGCGCCGAAGCAGGAAAACCAGCATTTTATCGAAATCGAATAATAGTTCGCCACGCATAATTGCCGGCGGCGGCTGAAATCGAAACAAACGGAGAGGGAGGGGCTTTATGCGCCTCCCTTTTTTGCTGTTCGCCTTAAAAAGCAGAATGGGCGGTACGGGAACGTACCGCCCATTCTTTTCTATCCTAAAATAGGGGGGAGTGTGCGAGCAAATATTACGCGAACTGGCTGTTGTAGAGAGCTGCGTAGGCGCCGCCCTTGGCGAGCAGTTCCTTGTGCGTGCCCTGCTCGATGATGTTGCCCTGCTCCATGAACAGGATACAGTTCGCGTCGCGGATGGTGGAGAGGCGGTGCGCGATGACGAAGCTCGTTCTGCCGCTCATCAGCGCCTGCATCGCCTTGCCGATTTCCGCTTCCGTGCGGGTGTCGACGGAGCTTGTCGCCTCGTCTAAAATCAGCACGGGCGGGTTGCACAGGAACACGCGCGCGATGGTCAGAAGCTGGCGCTGCCCGACGGACAGGTTGCCCGCGTCGTTGTCGAGCACCGTGTCGTAGCTCTGCGGCATGGTGCGGATGAAGTAATCTACCTTCGCCATCTTCGCCGCCTGCACGATTTCCTCGCGCGTCGCGTCCGGCTTGCCGTAGGCGATGTTCTCCGCGATGGTTCCGCCGAACAGCCACGTATCCTGCAGCACCATGCCGAAGTTGTGCCGCAGCCCGCTCCTCGTCAGCTCGGTCGTGGGGATGCCGTCGATGGTGATGCGCCCGCCGTTCACCTCGTAGAATCGCATCAACAGGTTGATGAGCGTGGTCTTGCCCGCGCCCGTCGCGCCGACGACGGCGATCTTCTGCCCGGGGTGGGCGGTAAAGCTGATGTCCTTCATCAGAATTTTGTCGGGGAAGTACCCGAAGCTCACGTGCTCGAAGGCGATTTCGCCGTGCGCGCGCTCCAGAACGGCAGGGTGGTCGGTGTCGGGCCCCTCCTCCTCGTCGTCCAAAAATTCGAAGGTACGTTCCGCCGAGGCGAGCGCCGATTACAGGGAGTTGATCATGTACGATGTCTCCGTCAGCGGCTCGGCGGCGAGGGTGATGTACTGGAAGAACGCCTGCGCGATACCCAGCGACATGGCTCCCGTCAACATCCAGCCACAGGCAATGAGCAGGATGACCGCCTGGCAGATGCGCGAGAGGAAGCGGATGAGCGGGTTGACCGCGTTGGTCAAAAAGTCGCTGTTCCGCGCCGCAACGCGCACGCTCTCCGTGTATTCGGAAACTTTTTCAAAGCTCTCCGGCTCGTGGTTGTACGCTTTGATGACGTCACGGCCGGTATAGTATTCCTCCGCGATGCCCGTCAGCCGCGCGATTGCCTCCTGCCGCTCCGCCGCGCAGATGAGGTTCTTTTTCGCGACGGCGTTGGTGATGATGAGGCTTATGACGGAAAACGCGATGAAGATGAGCCCCAGCTGCCAGCTCAGGCAGAGCATGAACACGATGGAGCATGGATGTGAGTAGCTTCAAAAGGCCCGTCTGCAGCGTTTCAGAAACTTTATCCAAGTCGCTCGTCACGCGGCTGAGAATTTCGCCCGGCTTGTTGCGGTCGAAAAATTTGAGGGGGAGCTTGTTCAGCTTGGCGGCGATTTGCTTGCGCAGCGTTAAAATGAGAACTTCCGCCACGCTCGCCATCAAAAAGGACTGCAGGTAATACACGGCGCTCTGCACGATGTACAGGGAAAAGAGGATGATCATTTCCTGCCCGAGCGGGTACCAGGGGATGGAAAAATTTCCGCCTTCCGCCGCGGCGATCGCTTCCAAAAGCGCGTCGATGACGCCCGCGCTGTAGTAGGGGGTAAAGATATTCAGAACGATAAAGATGACGATACACACCGCCACGACGATGAGCCGTGCGCACTGGTTTTTCAGCTGCCCGAACAGCCGCGCGGCAGTCTTACGCGCGTTCTGCGGCGCGTCTTTATGTATCGCGGTGTTTTGCACTTTTTTAGCCATGCTGTTCGTCCGCCTCCTTTGTCTGCGATTCATAAATCTCTTTATACACGGGGCAATTCATCAAGAGCTCGTCGTGCGTGCCGATGCCCACCGGCTCACCCTCGTTTAAAACGACGATGCGCTCCGCGTGGCGGATGGTGCTCACGCGCTGGGCGATGATGAGCACGGCGGCGTTCTGCGTTTCATAGGCGAGCGCCCTGCGCAGCGCCGCGTCCGTCTTGAAGTCGAGCGCGGAGAGACTGTCGTCGAAGATGTACAATTCGGGCTTTTTCACGAGCGCGCGGGCGATGGAAAGCCTCTGCTTCTGCCCGCCCGAAAAGTTGGTGCCGCCCTGCGCCACAAAGGAGTTCAGCCCGTCGGGGAGAGAGCGCACGAAATCTTCCGCCTGCGCCACTTTCAAAGCGTGCCAAAGCTCTTCGTCGGTCGCGTTCGGGTTGCTGTAACGCAAATTTTCGGCGATGGTGCCCGCGAACAGCCACGCCCGCTGCTGCACGTACGCGATGTGGCCGCGCAGCTGGTTCTGCGGCATCTTGCGGATGTTCACGTTGTTTAAGAGCAGTTCGCCGTCCGTCACGTCGTTGAAGCGGAGGATGAGGGAGGCGACCGTCGATTTGCCACTGCCCGTGCCGCCGATAATCGCCGTCGTTTCGCCGCGCCTGCAGGAGAAATTCAGGTTTTTGAGGGTATATTCCTCCGAATCGGGGAAGCGAAACGCTGCATTCCGGAATTCGACGACGTTTTCGGAGGAGGCGGGGAACCACACCTGCTTATCGGTCAGATCCTGAATGGTCGGCGAAAAGTCGAGCACCGCCTTCACGCGGCCGGCGCATTCGAAGGCGCGGGGCAGGGTGAGGATGACCATCTGCGCCATCATCATATAGAGGAGCGCCAAAATGGCGTATTCGACGATGGCGGTGATGTCGGTCACGAGAAAAGCCCCCGCCGTCACACGGTAGCCGCTGAGCGCATACACGATGATGACGAAAATATTGACGGCGAAGAAGGACAAACCGTCCAGACTCGCGAACATGCGGTTTGCCTTGATGGAGGTGACCGCGTAATTGGAGAAGGAGGTATCCAGCCGCTTGTGCTCGTGGTCTTCCTTATTGAACGCGCGCACCACGCGCACGCCCGTGATATTTTCCAGCAGTACGGTGCTCATGCGGTCGAGCAGCTTCTGCAATTTGCGGAAGAGGGGAGAGGCGCTGCGCATGATCAGCAGCGCCACGACCGTGATGACGGCGAGCACCGCCAAAAGGATCAGCCCCATCATCCAATCCTTCATAAAGGCGAGGATGAGGGAGATGACGAACACGACGGGCACGGGCAGCACGATCTGTATGCTCGCCATGAGCGCGAACTGGATATTCGTGATGTCCGAAACGGTGCGCGTCGTCATAGACGCGACGCCGAATGCGCGGAAGTCGGACACGGCCAAATCGAGCGTCTTTTTATAGAGCGCGTCGCGAATGTCCTTGGCGATGCGCGAAACGAGTTCCGCGCAGGTATACCCGCTCATAATCCCGCCCGCGCCCGAAATAATGGCAGCGACTGCCATGACGACGGCGGTATTGATGAGAACCTGCATTTCGACGCCCGTCTCGCCCTGTCGGAGCATTTCCGAGGCGAGCGTGGGGATGATGAGCGCGCCCGCCACGTCAATGATGAGCAGGATAATTGTGAGCAGGAAGAGCTTCCAATGCGGCTTCAAAAATCGTAGAATCAGCTTCATACTTACTCCTTTTTTTCTTATTTCGGAACGGCTTACGGCATAGAAAAAGGGCGCGCCCGACGTCTTTCAACAATCGGGCGCACCCGTATCTTCTCAACCGTTGCGGCTGCGGCCGCAAGTTCTCCGATAAGCTATTCCGTTTGCAAGCTGCCGCTTTTACCCGGCAACCGCTAGGCATTATACACCATAAAAAATCATAAGTCAACAATTGGAGGCAAAAAATTGAAAAGTTTTTACGGCATTGCAGGTTTGCTTGCTTTTTCTCCGTTTTCCCGCACAGACGCAAATAAATTAAGCCTCCTCGCGGCGGCCGCCGATGTTTTAAATTCCTTGCGGATGCCGCGCGGCTTTGACATTTCCCCCGCCCGCGTGGTACAATAGAAAAAAGGAGAGTAATTTTATGGAATACGGCAAAATTGCGGGGAGCGAAAAGCCCGTTTCGAGGATTGTATTCGGCTGCGGCGGCGCCCGCATGTGGGCAGGGGAAGAGTCGTCCGACGTTTTGGATGCGGCCGTCGAGGCGGGCATAACCGCCTTCGATACGGCGCGCGTGTACGGCAAAAGCGAAGAGGCGCTGGGCAAGTGGCTGTATTCGCGCGGGCGGAGCGGGGTATTTGTCATCACCAAGGGGTGCCACCCGCTGGAGGATTGGGTTCCCCGCGTGGGAGGCAAATATATCGAAGAAGATTTGTTCCGTTCGCTCGATGCGCTGAAGACGGATTACGTCGACCTGTATTTTCTGCACCGCGACGACGAAACGGTGCCCGTGGGGGAAATATTGGAGGCGCTCAATGCCCAGGCAGAGGAGGGCAGAATCCGCGCGTTCGGCGCCTCGAATTGGACGCATGCGCGTCTGCAAGAGGCAAACGAGTACGCCGAAGAGCACGGTCTGCGCCCGTTTTCCGCTTCTTCGCCCTATTTCGGGCTTGCGGTGCAGCTTGCGGCGCCGGTGCAGGGCTGCCTCTCCATTGCCGGCAAAGAGAATGCGGCGGCACGGGCGTGGTACCGCGCCGAGCAGTTTCCGGTGTTCGCCTACTCCTCCTTGGCGGGCGGATTCCTTTCCGGCAGGGTGAAAGCGGAGCTGGGCACTGCCGCCGTCATCGCCGCCGCGGGGGCGGTGTACGGGTGCGCGGACAATGCGGAGCGGCTCGCCCGCGCGGAAAAGCTCGCGGCAATCAAGGGCTGCACGGTGGCGCAGATGGCGCTCGGCTGGGTTTTTGCGCAGGGGCTGAATATCTTTGCCCTCGCCTCCGCCTCGACGCCCGAACGCGTATTTGCAAACGCACAGCCCGCCGTTCTGACGCAGAAAGAGGCGGACTATCTCGATTTGAAAGCGCCGAATTGACGGACAAAAGAGAAAAGCGGCCGGGGGAAAAGCGATTTTAATTTACATTTTGCGCGAATTGTGGTACAATGGCGCGGTAATTCTTTTATAAGGAAAAGCGGCTTATGAGTTTTAAAATTTCGCTCGCGGGCGATTTGGGCAGCGGTAAATCGACGGTCGGCAAAATCTTGTCGCAAAAGCTGGGCGCGGAGGTGTACTCCACGGGCACCATTCAGCGGCAAATCGCCACCGAAATGGGCATGACAACACTCCAACTCAACCAATATATGGAGACGCACCCCGAAATCGACGGGAAAATCGACGACGGCCTGCGCGCCCTCGAGCATTCGGAGAAAAATCTTATCATCGACTCGCGCATGGCGTGGCATTTCGTTCCGTCCTCCTTTTCGGTGTACATGGCGGCAGACCCGTTCGTTTCCGCCGAGCGCATTTTAAAGGCGGGGCGGGAGAGCGAGCCGTTCAAAACGGTCGAGGAAGCGGTCGCGTCCATTTCCGACCGCCGCAAGAGCGAGATGTTCCGCTATTCCCACCTGTACGGCGTGAACATCAAAGACCTCGAAAATTACGACTACGTCATCGACACGTCGTACATCCCGCCCGAAATCGTCGCCGAGCACATCGCGGCGCACTTCGCATTGCACCGCGCGGGCAAACAATATCCGCGCTATGAGCTTTGCCCCGCCCGCCTGCTCCCTTGCCTGAGCGGGGAGGGCGAGCCCGCATTCTTTGAGCGGGACGGCTTTTACTTCATCGCGCAGGGCGAGCGCGAAATCGCCGAGGCAATCCGGGCGGGCGCGCCGCTCGTTTCCTGCGCACGCGCGCAGGGCGAATACGGCGAGGAATGTGCAAAAAAACACTGCACGTCCGATAAAATTGCGGTATGGGAGAGGGAAACGGGCGCAAAAATCGCGCGCCTTCCCGCGTGGCTGAAACGGTGACGGAAGGGCAGAAAATCGAGCGGAGCATCATCACCACCTACCGCAAGGGGATTTGGAGCCGCTTCGTCAAGGGCGTCAAGGAGTACGCGCTCGTCGAGGAGGGGGATAAAATCGCCGTGTGCATCTCGGGCGGAAAGGATTCGATGCTGCTCGCCAAGTGCATGCAGGAACTGCAGCGGCACGGCGAAAAGAAGTTCGGGCTGGAATTTCTGGTCATGGATCCCGGCTACGCGCCCGAAAACCGCGCGCTCATCGAGAGCAACGCCGCCCTCCTGGAAGTGCCTGTGCACATCTTCGAAACGCAGATCTTCGACGCGGTGACAATGGTGGAAAAGAACCCCTGCTACCTGTGCGCGCGGATGCGGCGGGGGTACCTGTACGAGGAAGCGGCGCGGCTGGGGTGCAACAAAATCGCGCTCGGGCACCACTTCGACGACGTCATCGAAACGCTTCTGATGGGCATGCTGTACAGCGGTCAGATTCAGGGGATGCCGCCCAAGCTGTGGAGCACCAACCACCCGGGGATGCAGCTCATCCGCCCGCTGTACTATGTGCACGAGCAGGACATCGTAAATTGGAAAAACCACAACGGACTGCGCTTTCTGCGCTGCGCGTGCAAGTTCACCGAGCGGTGCGAAACGAAGGAGGAAGACTCCAAGCGCTTGGAGATGAAGCGTCTCATCGCCGCGCTGAAAAAGACAAACCCGAACGTGGATATCAGCATCTTCCGCGCGGCGTATAACGTGCACGTCGACACCCTCATCGAATACGAGAGTGGCGGCGAGCGGCACGACTTTTTATCCCGCTGTAAACCGAAAAAATGAATACGTTATAAGAAACAGCGCCCCGAAAGCATCGCTTTCGGGGCGCACTTGTCTGTGTATAAACTTTACAGCAGGCCGTATTTGTTGAGCAAAGCTATCATATATGCGCTCGCTGCGCTGTCTATTATATAGGCGGTATACATATCCGTGTCGCCGTCATAACTCCCGAAAATGTAAAGATTGCCGCCCGCAACCAGCCATTCGTTCTGTATGGTCGTAAAAAAGCCGTCCTTGCTCACGCGGTAAAAAACAGGCTGAACAGGCAGTACTTCCGCACACGGTATAGAAATTTCGATGTCGGAAAAATCTTTTTTGCCGGTCAACAGCCCTTTCCCCGCATTTTCCTGAATGCGCGCGTTCAGCGAAATCGCCTTTTCGAGCAGGGCTGTATCTGCACCGTTTAATTTGATCCGTTCATCCTTGTGGCTGTCGCCGTACAGCCCCATAGAATAATCGAAGTTTCCGGTGTCGGCGTAATAGGCGCCGATCTCTTCCGATTCGCTCTCTTTGCAGTAGATCGTCGGGTTCCAATACAGCGCCTCCTTGTTCTGCGCGCAGTAGAGGGAGAAGGGCGCGCCCATAACCTCCCACCAAAGGCGGTACTCCGTTTCAAAGGCGGGCGGGTCGTCTTCGCCGAACGCGATGCCGTCGGGCCACAAATTTTCGTAAAATCCGCTTACATACGCTTCCCCGCCGATCTCGATGCGTTCGGGATCTCGGTATGCAGGCAGGAATGCGCAGGCAGATAAGACGGCGGCGATCGCGGTTATCGCGGCCGCAGTCAATATTCGTCGGATCGCTCTCATAAACTCAAATCTCCTTTCCGCCCGGTTTCAGCCCCTGCGGCAGGAATTTGTTCTTTTTCACCGCCTCGTAGGCGAGCACCGTCGCCGCGACGCCCACGTTCAGCGAATCGCAGCTGCCCTGCATGGGGATGGCGATCATCTCGTATTCGCCGCCGTACCACTCCCGCGAGATGCCGTAGCGCTCGCTCCCCATCACGAGCGCCGTCTTTTTGCCGAACGGCTCGTCGTAATAGTACAGCTTCGCGCGGGTGTCCGCTAGGTACACGGTCACATTGTTTTCAGAGAGCCACGCGCGGCAGGCTTCCACCGTTTCGAACTCGAAGAAGGGGACGGACAGCACCGCGCCCTGGCTGCCTTTGATGAGCTTGGGGTGCGTCAGCCGCGCCTTGCGGTTGCACAAAAACACCGCGTCCACGCCCGCGCCGTCCGCCATGCGCATCATCGTGCCCACGTTGCCGGGTATCTCCACGCCGTCCAAAATCAAAATGACGGCGTCGTCTGCAGGGCGGAAATCGGCGATGTCGTGCCTGGGCAGCTGCGCGAGGGCAAAGAGGCCGTCGGGGCGGTCGCGCTCGGAAATTTTTTCGAACGTCTTTGCCGAAACGGTGTACAGCTCGTTCGCGCGCGCGGCGATTTTTTCGGCGAGGTTTGCCGCCTCGGGCGTGCGGATATGCTCGGGGCAGAGGATGAGGCTGTCCACGGGTGTGCCGAATTTTTCGCACATACCCAAAAGCCAGATGCCCTCCGCCGCAAATAATTTGTGCGGGTTGGGCTTGGAATTGGAGATGACGCCCTTGATTTGTTTTATCTTCGGGTTCTGTTCCCCGATTGCCTGAAAATCGAATTTTCCGATGACTTCTGCAATGGTTTCGCTCATAGGAAAACAGTAGCATTTTTCCGCGCTTTTGTCAATTGTTTTTGCACCCGCGCGGGCGTGCGCGCGGAAACGGAAAAATCGCAAAAACTTTTTCTTCCGCATACGATGGTATCGAATCATTCGAATCTCATACCTCGGAAGGAAATATATGGACAAAAGAAATTCGAACCGCACGTTCCGCGCCTGCGTCGCAGGGATTGCGAACCAGGCGGTCGTCGTCAACGCCACGGCGCTCCTGTTCGCGCCCTTTATGCGCCTGTACGGGTTTACATATGTTCAGCTGGGGCTGTTGACGGCGGCGGGGTTTTTCGCGCAGATGGCGGCGGATATCTCCCTCGTCTTTCTCGTCGACAGAATCTCCCGCAAAAAGCTCGCGCTGTTCGCGGCGGTGCTCTCCGCCGCGGGGCTTCTCTTTTACGGCTGTACGCCGTGGTTGTTTTCGGCGGAAAATATTTACGGCGGAATCCTGGCGGCGACCGCCGTATTCGCCTTTGCGGGCGGCATGCTGGAAATTGTGCTCACGGGCGTGGCGGATTCCCTGCCGCAGGCGGAGGGGCGCGGGGGAATCTGCCTTTTGCACACCGCCTACGCATGGGCGCAGGTGGCGCTCGCCCTCGCATTGCTGGCTTTTGTTTGGGGATTCGGCGCGGAGCGCTGGAATACCGCCGTTCTCGTTTTGGCGCTCGTGCCGCTCTCCGCACTCCTTTTGCTTGCGCGCGCGCAGTTTCCGCCGCGGCAGGCGCGCGCCCCCGCGAAGGCGAGCTTCAAGCCCTTTTACCTGTTCGCGGTGCTCGCCGTGTTCTTCGGCTACGGCACCGAAGTCGTCATGAACCAATGGATATCCTCCTTTGCCGCAGAGATAGGGGGAGAGGCGGGCGGCATGCTCGGCTGCGCCGCCTTCGCCGCCTGCCTGGGTGTGGGCGGGGCGGTGTACGTGTTTGCGGAGCGCCGGCGCGGGAAAATTCCGCTCTTTTTGCTGTGCGCTTCCGCATTGCTGGCGGCGGCCGCGTATATCCTCGCCGCCCTCGTTCCCTCCGATTGGATAGCGCTCGCCTTTGCCGCGCTGTGCGGCGTGTTCGCGGGCATGCTTTCGCCGGGCGCCATGTCCGCCGCGAGCGACTTTCTGCCGCGTTCGGGCGGGTGGATGCTCGCCTCGCTCGCGGTCGCGCAGGATATCGGCGCGGCGGCGCTCCCGTCGGCGGCGGGCGCGCTGTCGCAGGGCTCGTCCGTCCGTTCCGCCTTTTTCACGATGTCGGCGGCGCCGCTCTTTGCCGCGGCGGCGCTGTTCGCGATGGCAAAACTCCGCGGAAGTGGGGGAAAAGGGAAATAAATGAAGAATCTGTAAAATTTTTTTGCGGATACCCCGTTTTGGTGGAATACATTTGCTCTTTATGGTATAATAATTAACGATAGCAATTTTTTCTGCGGCGGAAAAGACCGCATGGTGATTTATGAAAGAGCAAAACAGGCCCGAAAGCGCTGCGCAGGCAGCCGAATCCGAACCGAAAGCTGCCCTTCCCGAAAGCGAGGCAGACGCTCCGATGGCGGAAAATCCCGCGCCGGAGCCCTCTGCTCCCGAACCGGGCGTTTCCGTCGGGGCAAAAGGCGCGCCCGGAGCCGAAGCTCCGCCCGCCGCGTGGGGAGCGGAAGATTCAGCGGTACCGAAAGTTGCGGCGGAAGTTCTCTCCGCGGGCATTTCCGCGCAAAAGGAGGCGCAGGTATCTCCGGCCGGGGAGGCTGCGGCGGAAGACGGGCAGGCTTCCGACAGAAAAAAACAGAGCCGTAAAAACCTGATCGCCTTTCTCGTATCGGCGGTAATCATCGGCTGCGTGGTGTTCGCGCTGATTCAGCTGAGCAATACGCTGCAGCAGGGAGACTCCGCTACCTTTGCGGAACTGCTCGAGGGAATGAATTGGTGGTATATCCTCATCGTGGCAGGGCTTGCCCTCCTCATGTTCGCCACCGATTCGCTCAAGTACGTCGTTTTGACGCGCTGTTACGGCAACAAACTGAAAATTTCCAAGTGCATGAAGGTCGCCTTAATCGGGAAATATTACGACAATATCACCCCGACCGCTTCGGGCGGCCAGCCGATGCAGATTTATTATTTCTACCGGAACGGAATTTCGGGCGCGCAGGGTTCGTCGATTACCTTCATGAAGTACGGCGTGCAGATGCTCGCGGTCGGCATCGTCTGCGTGTTGCTTTTGGCGTGCGGCGTCGGAACGCTGCAGGGCATGTTGGAAAACGAGGCGATGCACAATACAATCCTCATCTGCGGATGGATTGGCTTCGGCATCAACGCCATTATTCCGTTTTTCGTCGCCTTTGTGGTGTTCTGTCCCCGCGCGGTGTCCTGGGTTATCAACTTGTTCGTCAAGCTGCTGCACAAGATCAAGATTGTCAAACATGCGGATAAAATCGAGGGGAAAATCCGCGCCTGGCTCGACCGTTTTGCGGAATTTTCGCAGTTCATCGTCAAACATCCGAAGGTGTTTTTCCAGCTCCTGCTGCTCTGCTTTTTCGAGCCGGTTTTGCAGTATCTGATACCGTATTTCCTGCTCGTGGCGATGATTGGCCCGGAAGTGATGGGTATGCACGGCTGGGAACTTTTATTCACGGTCGCCGTCCTCGCCTGCTATGCGACGAATGCGGCGGTGTTTATCCCCACGCCCGGCAACTCGGGCGCAATCGAAACGGTGTTCATGCTCGCCTTTACCGCCGTCGCCAGTTCGGTGCTCTTCTGGTACGTGCTCGTGTGGCGCTTCGTGCTGTATTACGTCTACATCGTGCTCGGTATCGGCATGAATATCTTCGACGTCGGCATCAAATTCCGCGATTCCCGCCGCGCGCGCCGCGCCGTTTCCGAAAAGAACCGGTCTTGACGGGGTTTTCAACGAGAGAAAAAAGTGAGGGGAACGTATGAAACCCAAAAAGATTATCTATTACCGCGACGATTCCGACGACATGACCTTCTTCGAATCGCTCAAGACGGTCACGGTGGACAAAAATTACGATTACGAGCGCAAGGGGGCGTGGAATTGGTTTCTGCGCAATATCCTCATTCGCGGGCTGGTCGTCCCGTTTGCGTTCGTATTCCGTCGCTTTTTTATCCGCACCCGGTACGTCAACCGCAAAGTCCTTCGCAAGCACAAGGGCGGCTGTTTCATCTACAGCAACCATACGGAGGTAATCCCCGAAGCGTTCCGCGCGGTGTCGGCGGCGTTTCCGCATTATACGCACATCATCGTGCACCCGAACAACGTTTCCGTCCCGCACATGCAGGGGGTGATGATGGCGGGCGGCTGCCTGCCGTTGCCCAATAAGCCCGACGGCATGCGCAATTTCCTGCACGCGGTGGAGCGCTGCTGCAGCAAAGGCCCCGTGGTCATCTTTCCCGAGCGGGTAATTTGGCCCTATTATACGAAAATTCGCCGCTTTTCCGATGCGAATTTCCATTACCCCGTCAAATTTGACAAGCCCGTCTTCACCATGACGGTCACCTATCACAAGGGGAAGCTGTTCGACAAGCCGTATAAGATTGCCTACATCGACGGGCCGTTCTATCCGGACAAGGAATTGCCGCCGCGCGAACGGCAGAAAAAATTGTGCGATACCGCCTATCAGACCATGTGCGAGCGCGCAAAGCTGAATACGTATTCGTATTATGAATACGTGCAGAGGGACGACGCGCCCGAATACCGCGCAAAGCTCGCGGAGGAAGAGGCGGCGCAAAAGGCGAAAAAGGAAAAATAAGAGAGGGGCAAGCGGAATGCTTGCCCCTCTTCGGTTCCTGTCGGCAAAGGACGCCCTTATCGGTTCAAATCGTATTTTTCGGCTATTTCGTCGAATTGTTTGTAAATATCGTCGAAGTCGTGGATTTTGAGCTTTTTATGTACCTTGTCGCGCTGCCACTGCTTGATGTTATAGGTATGGAAGAAGGGCAGAAAGCGCACGTCGCGGCAGAAGTGCTTGATGACCGTCTCCTCGGAAATTTTGGATTGCTCGTTGAATTTTTTCGGCAAAAGCAGCTTCTTTTCGGCGCACTTGTTCAGCGCCGATTGGTCGGGCGTGAACATGCGGCGGGAAGCCACGAAGTCGCGCACCCGCTCAAACAGCCTGTTCGAGCGTATCAGGGGCATATTCAAAAGGAGCACCCCCGAATTGCAGTAGCGCTTGTTGACGAAAAATTTGCCGAGACGGTCGGGTACGCCCGCAAATACGCAGCCGCCGAGGTCGGTGTCGTACAGCGCGGATACGTCTTGCAGGCACATCGTGTCGATGTCGAGGTAGAGCAATTTGTCGGGGATTCCGTCCAGCTCGTTTAAATACAGCCGCAGCGTGGCGTAGGGGGTGTAGTAATTGTTCTTGTTTTTGCCCCCGGCGAGCGAGCGCTTGTACGCTTCGCCCACGTCGATGAGCACGGCGCCGCTTTCGCCGTTTTTTTCGCGCAAAACGGCGTTTAAAATTTCCATTTGCCCCTCGCTGAAGGGGAGATAATTTTCGTCCTGCTCATGCAAGTCCATAGACAGGACGTACAGCCGCACCGGGCGGTCGGTGTGTTTGATAACCGACAAAGCGGAGAGCAGCAGCCCGGGGAAAACCCGCCTGTTGCCGCCGTAACAGATGTGAATCGCGTCGTTCATGTCTCTCTCGCAAAGGTGTTAATTGTTTCTATTGTATCATATTTAAAGAGGTATGGCAAGGGGAAATGTGTGAAAGCTTTCTGTAAAATCGGGTAAATCGGCTCAAATATCTTTACCGGCCGTGCGTTTTGCGCGCGGGTGTGGTATAATGGAAAGCAAGAACAAAACGGAGGGGCGGTATGGAAGAGTGCGAAGAGTGCATCAACAGCAAGCGCGCGATAGCGGAGGGCTTTTCGGCATGCCGGGAAGCGATTTCCGCGCTCGGCAACGAGGCGCGCGGCCGCATCGTTCTCGCGCTGCTCGAGGGGCCGGAACGGGGCATGCGGCTGTGCGAATTGGTAGATGTTACGCACATGTCCCGCCCGTCGGTGCTGCGGCATTTGTCCGTTCTGCGCCGCGCGGCGCTCGTATCCTCGCGCAAGTCGTGTACGGCCGTATTCTATTATATGGACGCGAACGTGCCGCTTTGGGAGGAACTGGCGGACTTTTTCTCCGCCGTGTGCGATACGGTAAAGCTCGCCGCCGACCAGGGGTATCCCGCACCGCCGGAAGAAGAGGAGGATTGACAGAGATGACTATGGAGGCGATGCGGGCGCGCCATTCGGTGCGCGCCTATACGGACAGGGCAATCGAGCCCGAAATCCGGGAGAAATTGGAGGCGGAGCTCGCTGCGTGCAACAGCGCGGGCGGCCTGAATATGCGGCTTGTTTTCGACGAGCCGAAGGCGTTCTCTTCCTTTATGGCGAAGTACGGCAAGTTTTCGGGCGTGCGCAACTACGTGGCAATCGTCGGCAAAAAGGCGGATGATTTGAGCGAGCGTGCGGGGTATTGGGGCGAAAAATTCGTCCTGTACGCGCAGGCGCTCGGACTCAACTCCTGCTGGGTTGCGCTCACTTTCGGCAAGGGCGCGGCGAAAAAGGTTTCGCCCCTCGGCAAAGGGGAAAAATTCGTCTGCGCCGTCGCGCTCGGGTACGGGCAGACGCAGGGCGTGCCGCACAAGAGCAGGCCGCTTTCCGAAGTGACGGAGGCGAAGGACGCGCCCGATTGGTTTTTGCGGGGCGCGGAGGCGGCTCTGCTTGCGCCTACGGCAGTCAACCAGCAAAAATTCCGCTTTACCCTCGTCGGCGAGCGGAAGGTACGCGCCGAGCGCACGGGCGGCTTTTACAGCGATATCGACCTCGGCATCGTAAAATACCACTTCGAGCAGGGCGCGGGCAAGGAAAATTTCGAATGGGAATGAGCCGCGCGGCGATAAAAAATCGGAACGGATTTGTACCGTTCCGATTTTTTCTTTGGGGTTATTTTTCCAGCTCGGCGTGCCGGTTCGGGTCGGCGAGAACCGTCTTGAAATCGGTGTACACCACGAACCCCGCCTTCGCTTTGGGCGGCTTTTTCACGAAGCGGCGCTCGCAGTAGTCGACGGGGATTTTATTGCCCGCCTGCCCGTCGGAAAAATGCGCGCAGATTTCCGCCGCCGCCAGCAGTACGGAATCGGGCACTTTTCTGCCCTCCGTGCGGATGAGTACGTGCGCGCTGTGGTATTTTTGCGTGTGCAGCCATACGTCGTTTGCTGCCGCCTCGCGCAGAAGGCGGTCGTTCTGCACGTTGTTCCGCCCCGCAAAGATGGTAAATCCGTCCTTTTCGAAGGCGCGGAAGGGTATCGCTGCCGCGCTTTTCTGCTTTTTTTTCAGCGGCGGCATCAGTCCCGCCGCGCGCAGTTCCTCCTCCGCCTCCGCCAAATCGAGCAGGTTTTCGGCGCGGGAGAGGGAAAAGAGCATGCTGTTCGTATAGTCGAGGTCGGAAAGCGCCTCTTCTTTCTGCGGCGCGACGGCCGCCAGCGTGCGCTTTTGCTTGTTGTATTTTTTATAATATTTCTGCGCGTTCTGCGCCGGGGCAAGGGTTTTATCCAGCGGTATCTTTACCGTTTTCGCCTCCTCGTCGTAGTAGTTTACGAGTTCGCAGCCGTCCATGCCCTTGCGCAGCTGATAGATGTTCGCCGTAATGAGCTCGCCGAATATGCGGTTTTTTTCCATATCCGCGCAGTCGCGCTCCCGCTCGAGGAGCAGGGAGAGCTTCTTTTCTTCCTTTTTGCGGCGGGAGAGGAGCAGCCCCTCCAGTTTGCGCTTCTTTTCGGAAAAATCGCGCTTGGTTTCCCGCTCGGTGTAATATCTGTCCTGCGCTTCGTTTACGCTTTCGCAGCGTTCGCCGCGGGGGAGGCGGACAAAAAAGTCCTTCGCCTCGCCGTTCGCGCGCAGGACGGCGGGCGCCGTTTGCTCCGAAAAAATGAAATCGTATACGCTTTTTGCGGCCGCGGCGGCATTGTCGCCGAACGGCTCGCTCCGCCCCCGGAACACTTCCTCGGCGATTTGGCGGCAGGTGGGCAGAGCCAGCCCCGAGAGGTTGGAAAAGAGGAATTCCGCCAAATCGCCGCCGCCGAACGCCTGCATGCGCGCCTGCAGCGCCGCGGTGTCGGCGGGGTTCGCCTTATCCTGCGGCTCGGGCGGGGAGTAGGGCACGCCCGGGAACAGCACCCGCTTAAAATTTTCCTGCAGGGAGGAGACTTTCAGCGCCCCCGAAATCACGCCGCTTTCGGTGAGCACGAGGTTGGAGTACTTGCCCATGATTTCCGCGTACAGCACGCGCTCGGCGCGGGTAAATTCCCCCGCGCAGTCGAAGGTGAAGGCGAGGATTCGCTCAAACCCTTCCTGCCGCACCGAAAGGAGAGTCGCGCCCGTGAGGTGCTTGCGCAAAAGCATGCAAAAGTTGGGCGCAACGTCGGGAGCGGTGCGGGGCAAATCGGAGACGCACGCCCGCGCGAACGACGCGTTGGTGTTGAGCATGAGCTTGCGCGTCTTTCCGCCCGCGTAGAGCAATAAATCCACCTCGTCGCGCGAGGGTTGAATGATTTTATTCACTTTTCCGCCCGAGAGCATGGCGTTGAGTTCGCGTGCGATGTGGCGCAGCGTAAATGCGTCTTGCGGCATACTTTTATCCGTCCGAATGTTTTTATTTATTATACCGCAAATTGCCCGAAAAAGCAAAGCCTTGTGCGTACGCATTTTTTACAACTTTATTACATGGCCGTGAAAATTGCGCAAATGGTTTGTCTTCGATTTGCTGTATAATAAAGGGGTGTCCGCGAAAATTAGCATATTTCCCGATAAGACGGCGGCGCTCTTCGTCGCCTTTGTTGCTGGTTCGTGTTTCGCCGCCCGCAGCGGAAGGCCGCGCGGGATAAAAAGCCCCTCCGCTCCGTACAATATCTGTATGGAGTACGAAAAAGTGTACGTCGAAGTCGTTGTAAAATTCCCGGCGGGCGGCGGCATACGCCCGCTGTACATCGTGTGGGAGGACGGCAGAAAATACGAAATCGACCGCGTGAAATCCGTCGGGCGCGCCCCCGCGCGCGTCTCGTCGATTCTGCCCGTGCGCTATACCTGCGTATTCGGCGGGAGGGAGCGCTGCCTCTATTTCGAGGAAGCGGAAAAGCGCTGGTTTGTGGAGCGGGTGCGATGAGGACGATTCTGCACAGCGACTGCAACAATTTTTACGCGTCGGTGGAGATGCTGCGCCGCCCCGAGCTTCGCGGCGTGCCCGTGGCGGTGTGCGGAAGCAAGGAGGACAGGCACGGCATCGTGCTCGCCAAAAACCAGCTCGCAAAGGAGGCGGGCGTCAAGACGGGCGACGTGCTCTGGCGGGCGAAGAAAAAATGCCCGGATATCGTACAGCTCCCCGCCGACTTTTCCGCCTACTTGCGCGTTTCCAAGGAGGTGCGCAAAATCTACGAGCGGTACACCGATTGCGCGGAGGCATTCGGCATCGACGAGTGCTGGCTGGACGTGACGGAAACGCAGGGCATGTTCGGCGGCGGCAGGGCGATTGCCGAAAAAATCCGCGCCGCCGTGCAGGGGGAAATCGGCATAACGGTCAGCGTCGGGGTGAGCTGGAACAAAATTTTCGCCAAACTCGCCTCCGATATAAAAAAGCCGGACGCCGTCACCGAAATCACGCCGGAAAATTATCGGCAGACGGCCTGGCGCCTGCCCGTGGAAGATTTGCTGTACGTCGGCGGCGCCACGAAGCGAAAGCTGAACGCGCGCGGCGTGTTCACCATCGGCCAGCTCGCCCGAACGCCCGAGGAGCTGCTGCGCGAATGGCTCGGCAAATGGGGGAGCTACCTGCACGCTTTCGCAAACGGGCAAGACCGAACGCCCGTCTATCGGCGGGAGGAGGAGCAGAACATCAAGAGCATCGGCAACAGCCTCACCTGCCACCGAGACCTCGAAACGGAGGAGGACGTGTACATGCTTCTGCTCCTGCTGTCCGATTCGGTGGCGGCGCGCCTGCGCGAAAGCCCCTTCGGCAAGGCGAAAACGGTGCACCTTTCCGTCACCGACGCCGCGCTGGGGCACTGCGGCAAGCAGGGGAAAATGCCCCTTCCCTCGCGCGTTTCCATCGACATTGCCGACTGCGCTTTCGGGCTGTTCCGGGCGGTTTATCCGTGGATGTTGCCCGTGCGCGCGCTGGGCGTGTCGGTCAGCAATTTTACGGGCGGGAACGACCAGATGAACATCTTCACCGACATCATCGGCGAAAACAAGCGCGAGCGCATGGAGGAGGCGGTGGACAAGCTGCGCAAGCGCTACGGCAATACCATCATACAGCGCGCGACGGTGCTCAAAGACGCGCGGCTGAAAAATCTCGATATCCGGGGCGAGCACGTGATACACCCCGAAAATTTTTTCGGAAAGTAACCGTTTTTCTGCAACGGTTTATAAAAAATGCGTCATACTGTTCCCGTAAGGAGGAAGGTATGGCGCATTTTTATAAGTGCGGTATCGGTTTCGGGCGGGTGTATATCCCCGTTGCCCTGCATGCGGCCGTCAATCGGGCAGAAGATGGGCAGTGGGCGTTCGTGCAAGGCGGGAGACGGAAGCCGCCCTGCCTTTTAGCCGAGTATCCCCGTATCGCGGACGGATTTTTCGTAGGCGGCGGGGGACATGTTCGTGATGTCCTTGAATTGTTTGGAAAAGTACTGCGGCGTGTCGTAGCCGAGCAGTTCGGCGATTTCGGCGAGGGTGTATTTTTCCTCGGAAATGAGCTGTTTCGCCCGCTCGATTTTCATGCCGATAAAGTACTGCAGGATGCTCGTGCCCGTCGCCTCCTTGAACAGCCTCTGCAAATACGCGGGCGAATAGCCGATTTTATAGGCGAGCGCCTGCAGGCTCAGCTTCGAGCCGAGGTTCTCGTGCAGATAGTCGAGGATTTGCCGGGCGGCGGCGCTCATCGCCTCCCCGTCCGGCTGCGGCTCGGGCGCGGGGTTTTCCAAAAGAGTCAAAAACAGGCTTTCGAGGCAGTTTTTTATGCTTTGCAGCGCAAAGGGCGGCATGTTTTCCTTCAAATCGATTTTATATTGGTATACGCGGTTGAGCGGGCCGGCGAATGCGCGGCGCGCTTCGCTGACGATGGCGCGCATAAACGTCTTTGCCAGCGGCGTAAATTCGAGCAGTTTCCCCGCCACCGCGTACAGCGCGGAGAGCTCTCCGCCGAACCCGACGACGATGACGTTGGTGTTCGCGTGGTCCGGCTTTACGTTGTGGAAGTGCCACGGCGCGTGGATAAACGCCTGCCCCTGCAGCAGTTGGTATGCCGTCTCTTCGTCCTGGATTTCCGCCTCGCCCGCGTCGCAGTAAATCATCTCCCAAAAATCGTGTGTCTCCCCCTCGAATCGGAAGTTCTTCGAGTAGGCGAAGTAGTGCAAAAGATACAGTTTGTCCACCGTCAGCGCGTCGGAAAGGGGGGTGGGGGTAAAGGTCGGCTTTAAATATATGCTCGGTTTGGGCGCGTAGCGCACGGTATACCTCCTCGGGCGGTTGCCCGCCCTTGCAAATCTGCTTTGCGGCGTCCGCGGCGGCGTCTTCGCGCCGCCGCATTGCCCGCTTTGTAACAGTATAACATATAAAATCCGATTTTGTATCGTATTTTATAAATTTTGGCGATTTTTTTTCTATTGCGGCGGGCGCAAACATGCTATAATAAAGTAGAAGAGTAAAAGCGCCCCGTGCGGGCGCACGGAGAGGGATATGGACGGAAAATTGCTCATCGAAAAATTGTTGGCATACGCGAAGGCACATCTGTTTTTAAAGGAAGAAGACGAAGTGTATATGCGCAACGTGCTCCTGTCGCAGTTCGGCTTTACGGAGCCGTACGAAGGGGAGGCGGACGTTTCCGCGGAGGCGTCGGCGGGCGTGCCGGACGCGCTCGCGGCGGAATTGAAGGCGTTCGCATTGGAAAAAGGACTTTGCGCGGAGGACTTTGCGGAGCGGTACGTCGCGGACGTGTTCGGCATGCTCTCGCCCCTGCCCTCCGAAATCAACCGCGCGTTCAACGAAATCAGGGCGGAAAAGGGCGCGCAGGCGGCGTGCGACTATCTGTACAATATATCCGTCAAAAACGGGTACGTGCAGAAGACGGCGATTGCCCGCAATTTAAAGTGGGAATACGCGGACGGGAACAACGTTTTGGAGATCACCGTCAACCTCTCCAAGCCCGAAAAGAGCAACAAAGACATCGCCAAAGCGCTCGCCGCGCCGCAGGGGAAGAAATATCCCGCGTGCGCGCTGTGCAAGGAGAACGAGGGGTTCGAAGGGACGGTGACGCACCCGCCGCGGCGCAATATCCGCACGGTGAAGATGAAGATTGGCGGCGAAAAGTGGTTCATGCAGTATTCGCCGTATGCGTATTACGACGAGCACTGCATCGTCATCAACGAGGAGCATGCGCCCATGCGGGTGGACGGGAAAACTCCCGATAAACTCCTCGACTTCGTGGACGCATTGCCGAACTATTTCATTGGGAGCAACGCATCATTGCCCATCGTGGGCGGCTCGATCCTCAACCACGAGCATTACCAGGGCGGGCGGCACCGCATGCCCATGCACCGCGCGAAAATCGAAAAGGAGTATACGAGCAGGGAGTTTCCCTCTTTAAAAATCGGTATTCTCGATTGGTACAACAGCGCCGTGCAATGCGAGGGGAAGGACAGGGATGCGGTAGCGGCATTTGCGGCGAAGGTCATCGCCGCGTGGAAAAATTTCGATTGCCCCGAATGCGAGATTTTGAGTCATACGGGAGAAACGCCGCACAGCACTCTCTCGCCCATCTGCCGCAAGGAGGGAGATACATACATCTTCACGATGATATTGCGAAACAACCGCACGAGCGAGGAATACCCCGAGGGCATCTTCCACGTGCATCCCGAATACCTGAACATCAAGAGCGAGGGCATCGGGCTCATCGAGGCGATGGGGCTGTTCATCCTGCCGCCCCGCTTAAAGCGGCAGCTTTCCGAAATCGAAGATATCCTCTGCGGCAAGGCGAAGTACGATGCCGCGGCGCTTTCCGATTCCGCCAACGATTTGTACGTGCACCGCGGAATGGTGCAGGCGCTCGTCAGCGAGGGGGTGGCGAAGGACAAGGAAGAGGCGGAAGCGCGGGTGCGCGGCTATGTAAACAGAGTCTGCGCGGGAATCTTGGACAACACGGCTGTATTTAAAAAGGATGAAACCGGGCGGCGGGGCTTTGAACAGTTTATGGCATCGCTCGGCTTGGAGGAGAAATAATATGAAAAAGGTACAGAATATCGAAGCGAATAAGTCCGTCCTGTTCGAGCGGGTGTTCGGCGAAAAACCCGCGTACGAAATCAGCGCGGCGGGGCGCATCAACCTCATCGGCGAACACGTCGACTACTGCGGGGGCAAGGTGATGCCCGCATCGCTCAACCTGAACTGCCGCATATTCGCGCGGCAGAACGGCACGAATTTCATCCGCGCCTATGCGGACGATTTGGACGAAACGGCCATCATCGACATCTTTTCGCTGGATACCTGCAAGGGGCTGCGCTGGGGCAAGTACCAGGCGGGCGTCGCGTACGAACTGCACAGGGCGGGGTACCCGCTCGTCGGGTGCGATTTGCTGTATTCCTGCTCGGTGCCCTTCGGCTCGGGACTGTCGTCCAGCGCGGCAATCGAGGTGTCCACGGCGGTCGCGCTCAACGTGGTTGCCGGCAACACGTATGACTTGAAAGAGATGGCGCTCCTTTCCCAAAAGGCGGAAAACGAGTACTGCGGCGTCAACTGCGGCATCATGGACCAATTCGCCGCCGCGATGGGCAGAAAAGACAGCGCCCTGCTCCTCGACTGCAAGACGCTCGAATACGAATACATACCTTTCGAGCTCGGCAAATATGAAATCGTCGTCGCCAACTGCAACAAGCCGCACAACCTCGTGGAGAGCAAGTACAACGAGCGGCGCGCCGAGGTGGAGGAAGCGCTCGCAAAACTGAAGGGGATATACCCGAACATTTCCTGCCTGGCGGACGTAACCCCCGCCATGTTCGAGGAATCGAAGGGTGTTCTGCGCGGAAAGATTTGCAGCCGCGCCGAGCACGTCGTGTACGAATGCGCCCGCGTGAACGAGGCGGCAAAGGCGTTAAAGGGCGGCGACATCGAAAAGCTCGCCGCGCTCATCAATCAGTCGCACGACAGCCTCTCCAAACTGTACGAGGTGACGGGCAGGGAGCCGGACGCGCTGGCGTATGCGGCGCGGGAGCAGGAAGGCTGCATCGGCGCGCGCATGATCGGCGCGGGCTTCGGCGGCTGCACCATCAGTATTGTGGAAAAGGACAAAGCCGAGGCGTTCAAAGCCGCCGTCGGCGAACGGTATAAAAAAGAAATCGGCTACGCCGCGAGCTTTTACGATACGAGCATCGAGGACGGCGTGACCGTCAGGGCATTATAAACATAGCTTTGCAAAAAAAGGAGGTGCGTGCAATGGAAAAGGTACTTTTAACGGGCGGCGCGGGCTTTATCGGCAGCCACACGCTCGTGGAACTTTTGGACAGGGATTACGAGGTCGCGGTGGTGGATAACCTCTGCAATTCGTGCGAGGAGGCGCTCCGCCGCGTCAAAAAAATAACGGGCAGGAACTTTAAATTTTACAATGCGGACATCCGCGACCGCGCCGCGATGGAGGAGATCTTCTCCGAAAACAAGTTCGATTCGGTCATTCACTTCGCCGGTCTGAAGGCAGTGGGCGAAAGCTGCCGTATGCCCTTGGAATACTACGACAACAACATCTACGGCACGCTGGTGCTGCTCGAAACGATGCGCGCGCATAACGTAAAGAAAATCGTGTTCTCTTCGTCTGCAACGGTGTACGGAACGCCCGAAAAGCTGCCCCTCACCGAAGAGTGCCGCACGGGCGGAACGACGAACCCGTACGGCTCGACGAAATACTATCTGGAAGGGATACTGACCGACCTTTGGAAGGCGGACAACGAATGGAACGTCATCCTGCTTCGCTATTTCAACCCTGTGGGGGCGCACGCGAGCGGGATGATCGGCGAAGACCCGAAGGGGATCCCGAACAACCTGATGCCGTATGTGGCGCAGGTGGCGAGCGGAAAGCTCAAAAAAATCAACATCTTCGGCAACGACTACCCGACCAAGGACGGAACGGGCGTGCGCGACTATATCCACGTCGTCGACCTGGCGCGGGGGCATGTGGCGGCGATCGAAAAGCTCACTACGGCGGGCGTGCATGTCTACAACCTCGGCACGGGGGTAGGGTACAGCGTGCTCGACATGGTGCACGCCTTTGAAAAGGCGTGCGGGAAACTGTTGCCGTATGAAATTTGTCCGCGCAGGCCCGGCGACATCGCGGAGTGCTATGCCGACCCGTCAAAGGCGGCGAAGGAGCTTGGGTGGAAGGCGGAGTATGGCATCGAGGAGATGTGCCGCGACCAATGGAATTGGCAGAGTAAAAACCCCAACGGGTACGGGAAAGAGTAAGGCAATCGCGCGCGGCGATGCAAAAACAGCCGCACGTATTGAAAAAACTGTACAATAAGCGAGGGAGGTATTTGCAAGTATGCGTAAAAATTTCGGCGCAAAGCCGTACATGTATCCGATGCCTGTATTGATTATCGGCACCTACGATGAGAGCGGCGTTCCCGACGCGATGAACGCGGCGTGGGGCGGCATCTGCGAGGCGGATGAAATCATGCTCTGCCTTTCCGAATCGCACAAGACGACGCAGAACATCTTAAAGAGGAAGGCGTTCACCGTCAGCTTTGCGGACAGGGCGCACGCCGTCGAATGTGACTATGTGGGCGTCGTTTCGGCGAACAAGGAGCCGAACAAGTTCCAAAAGGCGGGCTTTACCGCAGTCAAGAGCGAGTTTGTGGACGCGCCCCTCATCGAGCAGCTGCCGATGGCGTTCGAATGTGAGCTGAAAAAAGTGAACGAGGACGGCCTCATCATCGGCAAAATCGTCAACGTCTGTGCGGACGAGCGCATCCTCGGCAAAGACGGCAAGCCCGATCCCGCCAAGTTCACGCCCATTTGCTTCGATGCGGCCAACGGCACCTACCTCGCTTTGGGCGACATCGTCGGCAAGGCATTCTCCGACGGGCTGAAAATCAAGTAAACGAATCCGATTGAGGGGAGCGTCTCCGTATTCGACGCCGCCGTGAACGCTTCGGCGAGATAATAGAGGCGAAAAAGAGAAAACGCCGCGCAAAAGCGCGGCGTTTTTGCTGCGGTTTTTTTGGCGGAAGGGTATACAAACCGCGGCGGGTATGGTATAATAGAGTGGAAAACATGCGGAAGAGTATTCCGCGGCAAGGAGTAAAAGCATGCTCGGAAGGGAGCTGTTGTTCGCGCTCATCGGCACGGGCGCGACATTTCTCGCCACCGCCCTCGGCGCGGCGATGGTGTTTTTGTTCCGCAAGGACATGTCGCCGAAATTGCAGCAGATATTTCTCGGGTTCGCCGCGGGCGTGATGACGGCGGCGGCCGTCTTTTCCCTGCTCATGCCCGCCATCGAAACGCTGGAGGAGCAGGGCAAAAACGTGCTTCTGCCCGTGGGCGGCGGCTTTGCGCTCGGCGCGCTGTTTTTGTTGGTGCTCGACCGCGTTCTGCCGCATATGCACATCGGAAGCGACGAGCCGGAGGGGCTGCGTGCGCACTTTCAGAAGACGACCATGCTCGTGTTCGCGGTGACGCTGCACAATATCCCCGAGGGCATGGCTGTGGGATTGGCGTTCGCCGCGGCGGCGCAGAGCACGGAGGCGGGCGCGCTCGCGGGAGCGATTGCCCTCGCCGTCGGCATGGGGCTGCAAAATTTCCCCGAGGGCGCGGCGGTGTCCCTGCCCCTGCGCTCGGCGGGCGCGAAAAAGGGGAAGGCGTTCCTCATGGGCGCGCTTTCGGGCATCGTGGAGCCGGTTTTCGGCATTCTGGCGGTGCTCGTGGCGGGCACGATTGCGGGTATCATGCCCTGGACGCTCTCCTTTGCGGCGGGCGCGATGGTTTACGTCGTCGTCGAGGAGCTCATTCCAGAGGCGCACCTAGGCGAACATTCGCACATCGGCACGGCGAGCGTATTGGCGGGCTTTTTCGTCATGATGCTGCTCGACATCGCCATCGGGTAAAGGGAGAATACTATGCGCGGGGAAATCAAACTTTTTCCTTTTTACGAAAAACTGACCGCCGCCGAGCGGGAAAAACTCGCGGGTTCGGCGCGGGTGCACGCCTTTGAACGGGGCGCACAGGTGCACGGCGGCGACTGCACGGGGCTCATCCTCGTGCTCGAAGGCAGGCTGCGCGCCTATATCCTCTCCGAAGAGGGGCGGGAAATCACGCTGTTCCGCATCGAAGCGGGCGAGGTGTGCCTTCTGAGCGCTTCCTGCGTCCTCCGCGGCCTGTCCGCCGACGTGTTTGTATGCGCGGATACGGCGGCGCGCGTTCTGCTCGTCCCGTCCGAGGTGTTCCGCGAACTCTCCGAAAGCTCTCTCGCCGTGTCGGCATTTACGGGCGAAATGATGGCGGAGCGCCTCTCCCGCGCGCTGTGGGTGCTGGACGAGGTGCTCAATAAAAAATTCGACGCCCGCCTCGCGTCTCTTCTCGTCGAGGAGGCGGGCTATGCGGGCGGGGCGGATGTGCGGCTCACCCACGAACAGCTCGCGGCGCATTTGGGCACCGTGCGCGAGGCGGTCTCGCGCATGCTCAAATACTTCGAGCAGGAGGGGCTGGTTACTCTCTCCCGCGGCGGGGTACATATCGGGGATATGGCGGCGCTGCGCGCCCTGGCGGGGAAATAGGGCAGACGGCGGGGCAAGTGCGGGCAATCGCAAAAAAATTTTAAAAACTCCGACTTTCTGTAACATTGTTACGGAAAGAAATTTGTTTTTCGGGTAAAATAAGGGTACAGAAAGCAAAAAGGAGAAACTGCAATGGCTGTACTCACTGTAACGAAGAATAATTTTGAAGAATTGGTAAAAAATTCGGATGCCCCCGTGCTCCTGGATTTTTGGGCGGGCTGGTGCGGCCCCTGCCGCATGATGGGGCCCGTCGTCGAAGAAATCGCAGAGGCGCACCCCGAAATCCGCGTCGGCAAAGTTGACGTCGACAAGGAAACAGAGCTTGCACAGATGTTCAACGTCCTGTCCATCCCTACGTTTATCGTATTCAAAAAGGGTGAAGCCGTCGCCCGCACGGCGGGCGTGCGCCCGAAGGCGTCGTTGGAGGCGCTGTTATGAGCATCTTCCATCTGTTTAAAAATACGTTTGCGGAGGAGGCGGAGCGCGCGGCAAGCACGCCGGGCGCGCGCGTCGTGGACGTGCGCACCCCCGAGGAATATGCGGCGGGGCATCTGCCGAACGCAGAGAACATCCCGCTCGACGCGCTCGCGGGCGCCAAGTTTTCGGCGGGCGAAACGCTGTTCGTCTACTGCCACAGCGGCGCGCGCAGCGCGCGGGCGGCGGCCTTTTTCAAGGGTAAGGGGATAGACGCCGTCAATATGGGCGGAATCGCGGGGTACCGCGGAAAACTCGAATAATTACGGATTTTGCGGGGCGGGCGCATTATGCACACCAATCCGCGCATAAAAACGGGGGTTCGGTGCAAAAAGACGCGGCCGAACGCAAAAAGGAGCGAATTTTATGAAAGTTGTCATCATCGGCGGGGTGGCGGGCGGAGCTACGGCGGCGGCGCGCCTGCGCCGCCTCGACGAAAGCGCGGAAATTGTCGTTTTGGAGCGGAGCGGCTACGTTTCGTACGCCAACTGCGGCCTGCCGTACTACATAGGCGGCGCTATCAAGGAGCGGGGCAAGCTCACCTTGCAGACGCCGCAGAGTTTCAAGCGCCGCTTCAACGTGGACGTGCGCGTCCGCAGCGAGGCAATCGAAATCCTGCGCGAAGCCAAGCAGGTGCGCGTGCGCGATTTGGAGAGCGGAAAGGAATACCTCGAAAGTTACGATAAGCTCGTCTATTCCCCCGGCGCGCGGGCGGTCGTGCCGCCCTTCGTGCCCGCGCACGAGCGGGTGCTCACCCTGCGCACGGTGGAGGATACCTTCCGCATCGACGACTTTATCAAGGAAAAATCGCCGAAAAGCGCGCTCGTTATCGGCGGCGGCTTTATCGGGCTGGAGGCGGCGGAAAACCTCCTCGCGCGCGGCTTACAGGTCGCCCTCGTCGAATTGGGAGACCAGGTGATGCCGCCCTTCGATTACGACATGGCTTGTATTCTCCATTCCCGCCTGCGCGAAGGGGGCGTCGATTTGCGCCTTTCGCAAAAAGTCGAGGCGCTGTCGGCGGACGGGCAGGGCATCGCGGCGAAAATCGAGGGCAGGGGAGAAATCCGTGCAGACATCGCGCTCGTCTGCGTCGGCGTTGCGCCCGAAACGCAGCTTGCCAGGGCGGCGGGGCTGGAACTCGGTATCAAGGGTGCCGTCGTAACCGATGAACATATGCGCACGTCCGATTCCGACATCTACGCCGTCGGCGACGCGGTGCAGGTGAAAAACTTCGTCACGGGCGAAACGGCGCTGTTCCCGCTCGCGGGGCCGGCGAACAAGCAGGGCAGAATCGCCGCCGACAACATCTGCGGCCTGGGCAGCCGCTTTGCGGGAGCGCAGGGCTCTTCCGTCGTAAAGGTGTTCGATATGACGGCGGCAAGTACGGGGTTGAGCGAAAAGGCGGCGGAGGCCGCGGGTTTTGCCTGCGGCGCGGTATTGCTGTTCTCCCCCGACCACGCGACCTATTACCCGGGCGCGCGCAACATGACGCTGAAGGTCGTGTACAACAGGGAGGACGGGCGCATCCTCGGCGCGCAGGCGGTGGGCTACGGCGGCGTGGATAAGCGCATCGACGTTCTCGCGACGGCTATCCGCGCGAAGATGACGGCGCAGGAACTGACCGAGCTCGATTTGTGCTACGCGCCGCCCTTCTCTTCGGCGAAAGACCCCGTCAATATGGCGGGTTACGTCATCGAAAACGTGCGGCTGGGCATCGTAAAGCAGCACACTTGGCGGGAGATGGAAGAAATCTGCAAGGACAAAAACGCCCTCCTTTTGGACGTGCAGACGGCGCCCGAGTACGAAGCTGCGCATTTTGAAGGGGCAGTCAATATCCCCGTCGACGAGCTCCGCGCCCGCCTCGGCGAGCTGGACAGGGGCAAAAAAATCTACGTCAACTGCTACAGCGGGCTGCGCAGCTATATTGCCTGCCGCATTCTTTCGGAAAACGGGTTTGACTGTTCGAATTTTTCCGGCGGTATCCGCTTTTATAAGGTGGTGGCCGAGGGCGGAAATTACGATTCCGTTTCCCGCCATCTGTGCGGCGTACGAGCGGATTGACGAACGCGCCGCATACGCTGGAATTCGAACGCGCCGTAATGCAGGGGCTGCAAAAATAATTTTGAAACGCCATATTGCAAAATAAACTCAACAAAAGCGAATTGCAATAAACAAAAGCGAAGACCGTTATCGGGCGCTCCACGCGGTGGGGCGCCATTTATTTTATAAAATAAATGACAAAATATGTCAGTTATCAATTTTTGATAGCGATATTAGTTGTCTTTTTAAAAGTTAAGTGATAAAATATAGGTGCAAAGATGGTAAAATTTTCATGAAAAATATGTGGAGGTAAAAAGTATGGCGAAGATTTGGAAAAAAGCAATCGTTGCGCTGCTGGCGTTGGTCTGCTCGTTTACGCTGTTTGCGGCCTGCGCGACGGAAATTGCGAACGATTCGATTCCGTTGACAGATTTGACGGAATCGTATGAAGGGGAGGTAAAGGATTCGAGCGGCAACTTGCTCGTTCCGTTCGACGTGGCGTACCCCGAAGCGTTCGAATCGGGGCAGTATAAATACGACGAAGACACGCTGCTTTTGAAGCTGAAGGAGGGCGAGGGCACGCTCAGCCGCGATTTGAAGAACTGCGGCTTTTCCTCGCTGGAAAAATTCTCCTCTTCCGACGCGGGCAACTGGTACCGCGCGCAGCTGAAAAAGAGCGCGAATATCCATACGGCGATCCAAAAGGCGCGCTCGCTCGACGAGGTGCTCGTCGCCGATTACGACTATCTGTATGAAACGGAGAGCGCTGTGCCTGCCTCCGCAGACGGCTCGACGGATGCGGACGGCATTTTAGACGAGCTTATCGACGACGTTCTCGGCAACGTCGAAGTGAAAAATCAGTGGTATCTGACTTCGAGCGCCATTCAGCGCTCCTGGCGGTATCTGCAGGCGAACGGCATTTCGGCGGGCGGCCTCGGTTCGGTGGTGGTCGCCGTAATCGATACGGGCGTCGACTATACGCACCCCGATTTGCAGGCAAATATGTGGGTGAACACGGCGGAGATCCCCGGCAACGGCATCGACGACGACAACAACGGCTACATAGACGATATTTACGGCGCCAACACGGTCGCGGATAACGGCGGCGCCGACGGCGCCGAGGGCGACCCGATGGACGACCACGGCCACGGCACGCACGTCGCGGGCGTTATCGGCGCGGCGAACAACCGCGAGGGCATCGTCGGCGTGGCGTACAACGCAAAAATCATGGCGGTCAAGGCAGGGCAGGCGACGGGCGTTTTCAACCAGTCGGATATCGCCGAGGCGATTCTCTACGCCTACGATATGGGCGCGGACGTGATCAACATGTCCTTCGGCGGGGCGGCATGCTCCATCGCCGTGCAGGATGCGCTCTCCACCGCCTACACCCGCGCAACGCTCGTGGCTTCCGCCGGCAACGACGGTATACCGAACGAGGCTACAGATAATTATAAAGAATACGGCGACTATATGCCCAACTACCCCGCGGCGCTCTCGTACGTTATCGGCGTGATGAGCGTGGGGCCTTTGGGCGTGGAATCTTCCTTTACCAACTGGGATGCGGTTGCGTATAACGGCGTAGAATACGAAATGTACGCCCCCGGCGAGGGGATTATGAGCACGCTCCCCGGCGGCAAGTACGGCAGGCTTTCGGGCACGTCGATGGCGGCGCCCATCGTTTCGGGCGCGGCGGCTCTCCTGCGCTCGTATTATACCGACAGGGATATGTATCCCTCTCGCTTTATCTCCGCGCAGCTCTCCGCGACCAGCGGCGACGAAGCGATGTGTGGGAGTTCCACACATGGATTGCATAATCTCCCCATGCGCCTGAACGTGTACGACGCGCTCACCAAACTCCCCAAGCCGGACGTGGCGCTGTACGAACATTACCTGTTTGACGGGGAAGACATCGCCGAAGGCAACAACGGCGACGGCGTTGTCGACGCGGGCGAAACGATTGCAATCGGCGCGGTGCTGCGCAACCGCTGGGGCATGTCGGAAAATACGATTGTCTCCATCGATGCAGAAGGCGACACAGGCATCGCCAACCCGTATGTTGAAATCCTCACCGGCTCGGCGAACTTCGAGGGGGTGGGCACCTATTCCACAAAGGATACGCTCAGCCGCAATGACCAGGGCGTCATCACGGGCACGGAAAACCCGCTCGTCATTAAAATTGCCGATAACTGCCCGAACGATTATCGGATTCAATTAAACGTCACGATAACCTACGGCAACGGGCTGGACGAGGAAGACCATAAATATCCGTTTTGACGCTTTTCTGAATCTGTCCGAAAGTATGTCGCAGACCATACGGGGAAATGTGTGGTAAGCCGTAATCGAGCAATACCTTTTTGAGATGTCGGGCGAACATTCGTTCCAACAGTTGGTTGCCCTCTCTTGTGACGCATAGATAGGGGGAGTCAATGTTATGGGCAGTCTTGTAGCGGAATATTTCCTTAATGAAAGAATCTTCCAAAGGGAACGCTCGGACGCTCTTTTCGGTTTTGGTATCGCCTGTGGCAAGGTATAGTTTTTGATTTTTCCTTTGAACATATACCACGGCTTTATCAATTTTTAGTATGTTGCCGTGAATATCCTCGTTGGTTAAAGCTAACGCCTCGCTCGGTCGTAATCCTAAACCACCCATAAGCAGTACAGGGGTATAGATAGGGCTGTCGATTTCGAGCAGTACCTCAAGTAGTCTTTTGTATTGTTTCAAGTTGTAGTAAGGGGTTTCTTTCGGAGTGTATTGCGGAATCTTCAGCTTGCGGTAGATATTGTTGTCAATCAGATCGACACGCTCCATATAGTTATAAAGAATGGAAAGACATTGACAGATAGTTTTGCATTTCCTCGGAGTATCGAGATTAGCGTTGATGAAGTCCTGTAAAAGCATGGCGGTAGGTTGGGTAGGTTTCATTTGCCCGATTGCGCCATTGATGAGTGCAAATCCCTGTTCGTAGAAAGCCATTGTATTTTTAGATACTTTATCGACAAACTCTTTTTCATAAAGCAGTTTTTCAATCACTTGCCGAATGGTAATGTTTCTGTCGGTAATAACCTTTTTCGCCATCTCTGCGGCGTATGTGGTAGCCCATTTTTTAGCCTTTGCCTGTGTAGTAAAACCGCCCTTATACTTTTTCTGATGAACACCCCGAGCGTCGGTATAGCAAGCGGTGATACACCAAGTCTTTCCGTTCGCCTCTAATTTCGGTTGAGCCATAATAAATAACCTCCATAAAGTTTGATAAATGAAAAAAAGGGCGTACAATCCGTGGTAAGACTGTACGCCCTTTCGATAGTTGATGGTATTGTTGTCATAAAGATTTTTTCGTGGGTTGTGTGTAATTTATGTAAATAAAAACAAACTTTTTTTGAAAATAGAAATATAAAAAGAGTTAGTATCACGCTACACATTTTACACAGAGCAAAAGGGATAGCTTCTCACCGCAGACACTCAAACCGTTGGGAGATACGCCAAAGGGTTTCCTCGAAGCTGAACCATGCCAAAAGGGTTTGGTTGTCCGATTCCTCCGCAAACATATCCCTCTCGTTCCATTCCCGCAGTATATCCTTTGGGTTATAGGTGCTCACCTCCCGCATGACTTCCATGAGCAGGTGTCGTATATCCTGTTGATACTTCTCATAGAAAGCGGCAATGTCGTTTGTATAGATAAGCTCTGCCACACACCCCGAAACACACCCGTGCGTGAGTACCTCGGTAAATATCCGCTTCTTGTCCGTGTAGTCATTCCAACGCCGTATCACGAAGTCACAAACCGCTTTTGTGAGAGGGCTTGCGTTCCGCTTGATTTCCCGTATATTCGTAAGTGTCAGTTTCATTGCCTCAACCTCCGTACCGTTTCAGACACTCTCCCACGGTCATGCCGTCGGGGATATATAAATCTCTTTCGAGCGGAAAGCGATAGCCGAATACTTTGACTTTCGTCTGCATGAGTTCCGAAAGGGTAACATAGCCCCATCCCCATTCAAAGATATGGCAGTACCCGAAGAACAGCCAATCCCCGTTGTCCTGTTTCTCTGCCTCCGTGACGAGCCATGTACCTGCCCCGTAAGGATTGAAATACTTCACGAGTATTTGAGCGTTCAAGCCTTTACCGTCTTGCGAATACAAGGGGTATCTGCGTGCCTTAACCTCTAATTGTTTGTTCCATAGTTGCATGGTGTTTTCCTCCGTAAAATTGATTTTTTAATATGAGTGATAACCAACATTCGGGCGGCGGGTATTCAATACAAGCCGTGCAGGTAGAGCCAAAAGAGAATGAAGATAAAGACAATCATGATAAGCATAAACATAGGCTAAGCCTCCTAATAGAGCCGAATAATACGGATATGCTTGCGTTGCAAGCCGAACTCTCTGCGGAATCTCTGTATCGCCTCTCGGAACGGATAGAAGATATAGCAACGATCTGTATGCCTCCCGTATTCGTCCGTGTAAGCAAACACTAAATTGCCGTAGCGGTCGTAATGATAGAATAGCGTTCTCACGGCGATTCCTCCCTAAGCGATATTCAAGAGCCGTTGTACGCTCTCGGAGAGAGTTGTAAGGCAAGCGTAGTGATTCATGCCTCCGAGATAATCTCTTTCGTTCTTTGCGGTGCGAATCAATATGTGGTAATACCACTCATTATTGAAGAATCGGACATCGCTTATAGAGAGATAAACGTGCCTATTCTCCGCATTTCGGATAAAGGCGGAAAAGTTGTAATGATTGCGCCCGACATTTACAAGTTCCCAACCGTGGAGTTTACAGAGGGAACGAAGATAATTGATATACTTTGTCTGAAAGGTCTTGTAGTCTTTGTCCGTATATACGCCCGTACTGAACGTGTGGGTAAGATACTTGCGAAGTTCGTTTAAGTTTGCCATAGCGATAAAATCTCCTGTAAGATAGTATTAAATCGTAGGAACAGGTCGGGAGGCTATGCCTCCGTGGAGTGGAAAGGTGGTTGCCGTCAGTCCTCAAAGGAGCGTTTAATGAGCAGAAACATAATGATATAAAAGACGATAATTGCTATGATTCTCACCTCCGAAAAGAAATATTGAATATATGAAAAAAGCCGCCCTGCAAAGCAGATGAAATCTGACAATGCAAGGCGGCTTGTGTTTTCCTTGTGGTGTTCGGGAAACGGAGTTTACATTTTTTTCCGAAACGCAAATATTCAGTTGTATATGCTCTGTTGCACCTCTCCACCGAGAGTAAAAACGGGCATTGCGTTTTTTCCGTACAGATACAGTCTGAATCAAGAATTTGAGAGGCAAAGGGCGGCGGTCGATAGATTTATCGAGGCATACCTCTTTCGTCCGCAGATTAAGACTGTGCTACACGCTACGGAGCTTAAAACGCATTGTAGGCATAGTGTTCAACGGGCGGCGGTTGTGACGATTGCGTTTTTGCTTGCTAAATAGCCTTTAAGCTTTTATTTACGGGCAATAACAACGGGGTAAGGTGTTTTATCGAGGCGAGGGTGTTTTGCCGCTTATTATGCCGTTGGTGGTATATCACGGAGGAAAAACGCCATTCTGCGGGGAAAGGCTGAAAAGCGATTGCAATTTTCCCCGTTTTGTGGTATTATACACTTGCGACACAATTCAATAGTTCCCCTTTTAGGAGTACAATCATGCGATTTTGTACTTCCGTTTTCCTATTAGGGGAGAATTGTGTCGCAACAATGCGAAGTACATTTTCGGGGTGTGCTTCACGTTGTTGAGGCACACTTTTTTTATTCTCAAAAAAATTTTCCGTATCCGTTACATAACGATACCCGAAAGATAGAAATTTGTGTGACGCAAGGGTTATGTTCAAACGGTGAAAGCGTGACGGATGTGCCGCCTGTTATAGTATCAAATACTTTTGCCCCGTTTAGTCGGGAAATCGAATATGCGGCGGGGCAAAAGATTATTGCGTCGGCAAAAGGTTATCCGCAAGAAAATGAAAGTTGTTGGATATGTTGTTGCGGAGCAATCAATGCAAAGGATTCAGAAAGGTGTGTTGTTTGTAAATTTTCAAAGACAACTGTCTTTGAAAAGATAACGGAAGAAAACATCAAAGAGAAAGCGTCGGTGATTTCTGATGAGCGCAAAGCAAAGAAAGAACAAGAGGCACAAGAACAAGAAGCGCAAAGAATTAAACGAAAGAAACGTAATAAATTGATAGCGATTCTTTCGGTGTGGTGCTATTGCGATAATACTTTTCTGTTCGTTGTATTTTCCCCTTGCCCCTCTTGAAACCGTTGAACAAGACGGAATGGAATTTACAAAAGCGAGTGAATATTATGTTGTTACCGATTATACAGGGAATGATACTACAGTTACGATTCCTGCCGAAGTACGAGGGGTGCAAGTAACGGAAATCGGATATGGTGCTTTTGGCGGTTGTAAATATATCGAAAAGATAGAAATACCCGCAAGCATTACATATATTGGGGATAGAGCCTTTGTGGGATGTTCTCAGTTGACATCAATTCAGTTGCCTGATAGTTTGATGGATATTGGGCAGTCAGCCTTTTTAAATTGTGAAAAACTAACAGATTTACTTATACCAAGCGATGTTCAAAGTATAGGCTTGAGTGCATTGGAAGGGTGTACAAATCTTAAGACATTATCGTTGCCGATTATTGAGGGAGGTTGGAGCGGTTGGAGCGAAAGTACTCATTTAGGATATATTTTTGGGCAAGAAAACATTTATGATGAAAATTGTGTACCCGATTCGCTAACAAGTGTAACAATTACAAAGGCAGATATAATCCCTAATAATTTGTTCGACGATTGCAAGAGTATATCAAATATAATAATACCCGATAACGTCACGGAGATTGGAGCGTCTGCCTTTTCGGGCTGTAACAGTTTACAGGAAATAGATATTCCAAGTAACGTAACAACTATCGGTAATTCTGCTTTTAGTATGTGTGACGCTTTGACGGAAATTAAACTATCAAACAATGTTTCATCTATCGGTGCGTATATTTTCGATGGGTGTGATAACTTAACAAATGTAATATTGCCTACCTCTTTGACATCAATTAGTGATTATATGTTTAGGGATTGTTCCAACCTAAAATCTATAAAGATACCTAATGGAGTTACAGAGATTAGTGAAAGTGCCTTTGATGGCTGTGAGAAATTAGAAAATATAAATATCCCGACAGGTGTTACTTCAATAGGAGAATCGGCGTTTAGTAATTGTGCAAAATTGACGGATATAACAATACCTAAAAATGTTAAAATATTAAATGAAGATACATTTTATAATTGTATAAATTTAGAAAAAATTATTTTAGAAGAAGGATTGGAAGAAATAAAAACTTCAGTTTTTACTAACTGTGAGGCTTTAACCGAAATAGTTATCCCCAATAGCGTACAAACAATAGAAAGCAGGGCTTTTAATAATTGCGATAATTTACAAAATATATCAATACCTTTTGTGGGAGAAAGCCGTGACCCCGATAAAAATGCAAATGGTGTTTTGGGTTATATATTTGGATATGTAAGATTAGGGGATAAAAATTTTGTAACTCAAAAAACAGGCTATTATTCTTCAGAGGACTATTGTATTCCTAAATCTTTAAGGTCTATAAAAATTACAGACGCTGATGAAATTAATTACGGCGCTTTTTCTAATTGTTCGTTTTTGACTTCAGTAATTATAAATGAAGGAGTTAGACGTATTGATGAAAACGCTTTTCTTAATTGCGGCGGACTAAGTAGTTTTATTTTACCAAAATCATTGACATATATTGGGGGGGGGTAGTTCAAGTAGTAATATAAATAAATTTTACTTCTCGGGTAGCATAGAAGAGTGGTGCCATATCTCTAAGAGTGAAATGCCTAAATATGATTTCTTTTGCGCCGTATACGGATAATATCTCGGTATATCCCTGAAAAATGTACAATTCCGCCGTAATTCCCTCGATACCGAACTCACATTTCTGCCGAGAAGTCTTGCGATTTCCCGATAACTTTTCCCTTTTACATAGTATTCTCGTAGACAACAGCGCTCTTCTATGGTAAAATGTTTGTAGTTCATACAGATCTCCTTGGCAAAATTTTGGTTTCGCAACTCTATTTTACCACAGATTTGTATGAACTCCTTTTTTTTTCTTTACCTGTTGCACTTAATAGTATAATTCACCTATGGAATAAAAAAGCCGACATTATTTTGTCGGCTTTTAGAAAGATGATATCCTATTTTATATCTATTTGTTCAAGAATTAAAGGCTTAATATAATATGGTCCCCAAAATGAATTCATATCGAATTCTCTGTCTTCTTTTATATATAAACTCCAAAAGAATGTGTTGTGTTCTGTTTTTGGTATTTACGAAATTCCAGCGGCGTACATCCGGTGATCTCGCGGAACACCTTCGTGAAATGGCTTTGTGACGAAAAACACAGGTATGTCGCGATCTCCGAGATCGGGGTGTCCGAAAAACGCAGCGAGTTTTTTGCGACTTCCACGCGGCGGTGCGCGATATAGGAGGTGAGACTCATGTTCTCCGATTTTGTGAACTCCCTGCTCAAGTGCCATTTTGAGACGTATAATACATTCGCGACCTTGTCGAGCGATAAATGCGTATGTAGATTTTGCTCGATGTACGCCTTGCATTTTTCGATCAATATGACGCGGTCGTTCTTCTCCCTGTTCTGTTTGACGAGTGTGGCGAAGTTGATCATCATATCCTTGTGCAATAAGAGCATTTTGCCGATGCTCTCACACTTTTCCAACAAGTTTAGATACATATCGCTGGTGGCATAGGCGATATTCGGCTCCACGCCTCCCGCGATGGCGGCACGCGTAGCGAGGGTGATCGCCGAGCAGATCATGTATTCGTGGTGTTTGAATTCATCGCTTGCAAGCACGGGAATGTGTTTCACCAGCATGATGCGATTAAAATGCTTTTTAATATGTTCCACGTCTCCGCGGGCGACATGGCGAAAGGTCGTCAGTTCCTCTTCGACGGGCAACCGCTCAAAATCCGCTTGCCCCATCATTTGCCGTTGCATATTCCAAGAATACGGTCCTTTTTCCTCATTCGTCTGTGGCGCGGCATCGGAGGAGAGGATGTCCCGTTCCTCGATATAGATATCCGTCAGCACCTTGCAGATCAATGCGATATACGTCGCGAGATCATCCACCGTTCTCTCGGCAAGCGGAGGCGGGGAGGGCAGACGATGCGCTTTGGCATAGCGGTGTGTAGCATTCACATCCTCTTTGCAAAGCACGGGACCTGCGATCAGAACGTTTCCTGTCTTATCGGAGAAATGAGCGTATGCGATGCTCTCTTGCTCAAGGTATATGGCGGGCTTTTCTCCGGATGCCTGTAAAAATACACCCTTCAGAGACGCATCGGCGTGAAAGGGATCGTCCGACTCCGAGAATCCGCTGCTGAAAAAGAGTATGTCTCCGCCGCTCCCGTAATAATGTAGCGGAATGCCTGTCAGTTTTTGTAGCTTTTCTAAAATAAAGAATTGGTTGTCCATTTTTATCTTTCCCCTGTAACAGTTTAACATAAAAGAGGATTTTAAGCAAGTATTTATCAAAATGAGCAAAGATTTAATATAAAAAGCAAAACTTATGCAGTATAATACGGCTAACTTCAATAGATTGACGTTTAGCTACACGGAGGATGGGCCTCACTTAAAGGTGTGGGCGGACGGGAGGACACAGCGGTGATCGGGGAGTGTGAACATGGATACATATTTGGCGATCGATAATGGCGGGACGTTTATAAAATACTCCGTATTGTCGGAGGATGGCGTGATCTTGCGACAGGGAAAGGAAAAAACACCCGGCAGAGATCGGAGCGCGGAGGATTACCTGCGCGTTTTGGACAAGATCATGTCGTGGGTGAATGAGGATGTGCGCGCCATCTGCGTATCCATGCCCGGACGCGTGGACGAGCGGAGAGGCGTGGCGCAGACGGCGGGCTCTCTCTCCTATTTTGCAGGGAAGAACTACAGACGCATTCTCGAAGAGAGATATTCGCTGCCCGTGTCGGTGGAGAACGACGGCAAATGCGCTGCCCTCGCGGAGCTTTGGAAAGGGAATTTGCAAAACGTCAGATGTGGCGCCGCTCTTGTGTTCGGTACGGGGATCGGCGGCGGGTTTATCCTCGACGGGAAGATCTATCGCGGAGCGCATTTTTCGGCGGGCGAGGTGAACAACATGATCTTCTCGCCGCAGTCGGAATTTTCGCGCACCTCTCTTTTGACGGCGTCGGTGAGTACATTGGGGCTTTTGTATCGCGCCTCGCTCGCAAAGGGATGTGATTTCCACACCTTGACGGGGGAGCAGTTCTTCGAATGGCTGGAAGAGGGCGATCCCGTGATCCGCGGCGTCTTCGATACATTTGTCAAGCAGACGGCGAGCTTTTTATTCAGCTTGCAGGCGGTGCTGGACCTTGAAGTGATCACGCTCGGCGGCGGGATCAGCAAGCAGGCAGCCTTCATAGACGGGGTCCGAAGTGTCTATACGGCGATGTATGAGGATGCGATCTTCAAAGAGGTGGGCGGATGCTCCTCCGTTCCCGCAAGGGTGGTTGCTTGTGCGTTTGACAGCGATGCAAATATGATCGGCGCACTGTATCATCACTTGACTGAAAAAAAACCGGCGAGGGTATAGAGATGAAAGGAGATGTCTTTCCGAAGGATTTTTTATGGGGCGGTGCAATCTCCGCACATCAATGCGAGGGCGCGTACCTCGAAGACGGCAAGGGTTTATGCACGGCGGATACGCTCGTCGCAGGGGCCGATCGTTTTAAGACGTTCGGTAAGCCCATCGATCCCGACGCATATTATCCCAATCACAAGGCGATAGATTTTTATCATCGATACAAGGAGGATGTCGCTCTCTTTGCGGAGATGGGGTTCAAGGCGCTGCGCACGAGCATCGCATGGACGCGCATTTTTCCGAACGGGGATGAGGAGGAGCCGAACGAGAAGGGGCTTCAATTCTACGACGATCTCTTCGACGAGCTGCATAAGTACGGGATCGAGCCCATCGTCACCGTCACGCATTATGAGACGCCGCTCTATCTCGCCAACAAATACGGCGGATGGAAGAACAGGGAGATGATCCCGCACTTTGAGAGGTATTGTCGCACGATCTTCAAAAGATATAAAGACAAGGTCAAGTATTGGCTGAATTTCAACGAGATCAACTCCATGCTCTATATGGGGGTGCTTGGAGCCGCGATGCCCATCTTCCGCGGGATGAAGGGCTTTGAAGAGGATACCTGGCAGGCAGCGCACAATATGCTCACGGCGGCCGCGATCGCGACAAAATTATGCCATGAGATCGTTTCGGGCGGTAAGATGGGGATGATGCTCTCATCCATGTATATCTATGGCGCGACGTGCAATCCCGCCGATCAATGGATGGCGTATGAGCAGAACAGAAGGCAGTTTCTCTTTTCGGACGTGATGATGCGCGGGCATTACTCGTCGTTCGGCTTAAAGCTTTTGGAGAAATACGGCGTACAGACGATGCCGTCCGACTTTGAATTGATGCGGGAGAATGTCTGTGACTATCTGTCCTTCAGCTACTACTCGACGATGGTCGCAAGCAGCGGACCTGCCAAAAACGACGGAAAGGGCAATATGGCGTCGGGGATGCGCAATCCCTATTTGAAATCAAACGAATGGGGCTGGCAGATGGATCCCACGGGGTTGAGGCTTGTGCTCAGTACATTGTACGAGCGGTATGAAAAACCGCTCCTGATCGCGGAAAACGGGCTGGGTGCCACGGATGTCGTCGAGGACGGATGTGTACACGACGACTATCGCATCGAATATCTGCGTGCGCATATTCAAGCGTGTGCGGACGCCGTGCGTGAAGGGGTGCAGCTCATGGGGTATCTGCCCTGGGGATGCATAGATCTCGTCAGCTGCTCTACGGGAGAGATGCGCAAACGCTATGGCTTTATCTATGTCGACGTGGACGATCGGGGACAGGGGACATTTGAACGCATCCGTAAGGACAGCTTTTATTGGTATCGGAGGGTGATCGCCTCGAACGGCACCATGCTTGGCGATATAAAATAGGGGACGGCTTTGCCGTGTTCAAACGCAGGGAGGAAAAGAATGACCGAGATCGTAACAGAATGCTCACAGGCGGCAAAACGAGCGGAAAAAACGCCGTGCCTGCCGAATAAGGAGAGTTGGAAGAGGGATTTCAAGAAGAATTGGGTCATGTACTTGATCTTCATCCCTTGCGCGATCTATTTGATCGTGTTTCATTATGTGCCGATGATCGGCGTTGTAATGTCCTTTCAAGAGGTCAATGCGACGGCGCAGATGTTCGGGGATAAATGGGTCGGGTTTGACAACTTCGTCCGAATGTTCACCACATCGGCAAACGGCAACTTCCTGCTCGCGCTCAGGAACACTTTTATTATGGCGTTCATGAACATCACCATCGGGTTTTTGTTTCCCATCGTGCTCGCGCTTCTCGTATCCGAGGTGAAGAATAAATATGTCAAACGCACAGTCCAGACGGTCACTTATATGCCGTATTTCATATCTGCCGTCATCATTTGTTCGCTTGTGCGCGAGTTTGTCGATACGGACGGCGCGGTGACGGCTCTGTTGAAGGCATTCGGCTACCAGGGCGGAAGTCTGCTTGAAAACGAGAAACCTCCCGTATTCTGGCTGGTCTATCTGTTCACGGATATTTGGCAGAATGCGGGGTATGCCTCCATCGTCTTTGTCGCAGCGATCGCAAATGTCGACAAGGATCTGTATGAGGCGGCGGCAATGGACGGCGCGAACAGACTGCGCAGGGCATGGAGCATCACTCTTCCGTCTATTTTGCCCATCGTCGTGATGATGTTCACCATCAAGGTCGGCACCATGCTCGGCATCGGTTTTGACAAGGTCATCTTGCTCTATAACCCTGGTGTATATGATACGGCGGATTGCCTGTATTCTTATACATACCGCATGACGACGGGTGAAGGCGGATATGCCGACTTCGGTTTGTCTGCGGCATCGGGGCTATTCCAATCGGTCGTCTCCGTCGTGCTGTTGTTTGTATCCAATATGCTCAGCCGCATGGTCGCAAAGACGTCGCTGTTCTAAGGGGGACAAGGGAATGATATTTCAACGCAACAAAAAGAGATCGGATATCAGCAGCAAATACGGCGGCGGCATGGTGGAAAAGCGCACGCCGGCAGGGATCGTCGCGGATGTATGTATTCATCTGATCCTGCTGTTCGTCTTGTTGGCTTGTCTATTGCCCATGTGGCACGTTTTGATGGCGTCTCTGTCCAATCCGAGATGGATCTCCATCGGCAGGGGGACGGTAGGCGGGATCGCCTGGCTCCCCGTCGGCGGTGTGACCTTCGCGGGCTACGAGCTGCTGCTTCAGGAAGAGGGGTTATACCGCGGGTTTATCAATACGATCTTTTACATGATTTGCGCGACGGCGTTCGGTATGCTCATCAATCTGACGGCGGGTTACGTCATGGCGCGCAAATCCAAGCTTCGCTCCGTTCTCGTCGTGTTCGTCATGTTTACGGCGATGTTCAACGGGGGCATGATGCCCACCTATTCGGTCATCAAGGGGTTGGGCTTTACGGATACGCCGTGGGCGTTGCTGATCCCCGGTTGCACCAATGCGTTCTTCATCGTTATGCTCTCCAATGCGCTCGCAGCCGTTCCCGAATCCACCGTCGAGGCGGCGGAGCTGGACGGGGCGGGGCATCTGCGCATCATGTGGCAGATCATGCTTCCGCAGGCGATGACGCTGACGACTGTCATCATTCTCAATTCGCTGGTGTTGCAGTGGAACGCGTGGGTAAACGCGTCGTTGTATTTGAGCAACTCCGCGCAGCAATGGTGGCCGTTGCAAATTTGGATCCGCCAGTTTATACAGCTGTCCGACAAATATCTCGGACAGGGCGGTGTGCCCAACTTTGATTTATATCTGCTTCGCTATGCCGTCATCATCATAGGTGCGCTTCCCATGCTCGTGGTTTTCCCTTTCTTCCAAAAGAAGATGGAAAAGGGCGTGATCGCAGGCGCCGTAAAGGGATGATGGAGATCGGCGGTGAAGGATAGAAAAAGTATATCAATCAGGAGGAAAATGGAATGAAAAAGAGAGCTTTGTTGGTCGCGGCACTCGGATTGTGCCTGAGCTTTTCCGTCGGCGTATTTGCCGCCTGCGGAGAGGGGGACAAGGAGTGCGACGGTCACGTCGATGCAAATGCGGACGGCAAGTGCGACGTGTGCGGCGAGGGAATGCCGGCGCAGCCCGAAGAGGAATACGCAATTACCGACGGCGTGTTCAACTGGGTGTATCAGCAGGGAAAGGAGCAGTTCCTCAAATTTTATGAGGACGGCACCTTCTACGGCGAAAACATGGACGGGACCACGCGTACGGGCAGATATAAATTGGTAGAGGCGGGAGATACCATCACTTATACGGACGCGGGGGCGGACTTCATCGTCAACAGATTGGATGAAGAGCTCGCATCCCCCACCTTTAAGGACGTGGAAAAGACGGCGAATTCCTATGTCGAATTCTTCGAGGATGACGGCACGACGCCCTTGTCCATGATGGTGGATGAGCCGACGGACGCCATCCCGAGAGGGTATCCGGACGACGCGCCGAGCAATCGCATCGCTTATGTGGACAACAAGCTGCATAACGTCGATATGAAGGCAAACGTCATTTCCGTCCGCACCCTTTCGCATAGCCCGACGCTGAGCTTCACCAAAGAGGATGAAAAGCCGATCGAGCAATTCAGACTCATGCTCTCCGACGAAGGGGATATTCCCGCGGGCAGTACGGCAGGGGAGACGGTACAAGATCACTATATCAGCATTACGCAGAGCGGATTCACCTCTTATATCACGGGGCGCGAGGTGTTGGGCAGCTATACGCTCGAAGGAGATGTCTATACCTTGACGGACGTCTTTGCGGAAGAGGCGTTCGGCACGCTGACCTTGCAAAAGAGCGAGGGTGGCGCGATCGTCTCCGCGACCTTCGCTTCCGCGGATGGCGGCGAAATCGGATTGGTGTCCTTTGCAGAGGCGTCGTTCGGTACGCTGAAAGGGGATTTCACGGGCATGGGCTTCCCCATTCCCTTCACCATGACGCTCAATCAGGACGGAACGCTGGTGCTGAATGCCGCGACCAATGCCATAGAGGGTACATGGTCTTATGACGGGGAGAAGCTCTCCTATACGGCAGAAGGCGTGGAATTCACTGAAATGAGCTACAATGCGGAGACGGGCGAGGCATCCGTGACCGTCGCGGGTACGCTCAACGGGACTCAGTTCACTGTGCCTATGCAGGGCGTACTGAAGGGGGAATTGCCCGTCAGTATTCAGGAGGTCATGCGCGCGAGCGGCAGCACAAATATCGGTGCGCCTGCGATCGTCGAGCTCGTCCTGTATGACAACAATACCTATACGGTCAGCATCACGCTCGACTTCGGCGCCGTCCAACAGCCGATGGGCGTGAAGGATTCGGGTACATATACCATTGCACAGGGCGGATATACCTTTGAATCGAAGAACGGCTTCGAGCTCACGCTGTCCGTGGACGGCGTACAGATCACGGCGACATGGAAGGGCTCTATGGCGGGCAGCAGCGGACCTCAGCCGGTGGATGTCACGCTGAGCGGGGTATACAGCTACACCTTCGCCGGCAGTTTGTGGGGCTCCATCAATTTGGAGATGGTCATCGGGGAGGACGGCGCATACACCGTCGTTGCCAACGGCAAGGCACAGGTGGACAGCGGCAGCGTCGCCGCATCCGGCTTTGGCGATACGCTCTCGCTTGTGTTCACCTCAGAGAATAGTTGCACGGTGACCTATGATGCCGAGAAAGGCGTTGTCACTTGGGTGGGCGCCATCCCCGGCTTGGGAGGCGGCGCGCCGCAGACGATCGAGTTGACGGTGGCATAACGAGAGAGAAGCAGTATCATATGCAATACGAAAAAGGAGGGAATTATTATGAATAAAGCGGGAAGGATCATCATTTCCTCGGTGCTGGCTGCGGCGATGTGCGCGCCGATCGCCGCGTGCGGCAGCAAGAGCGATATCGTCGCAACAAAGGCAGACGCATCGCGCACCTACAATTATTGGACGTCGGAGACGGACGGCGTGGGCGCGGGCGGTCTCTATCAGCAGTACGAGCAGAACGCGGGCATCGTCTACATGACCGAGCAGGATCGCACTTACAACACCGCTACCAAGAACGCGGACGGCAGCTATACAAAAAACAGTGAAACGGTCACCAACAAGATTGGATTGCATTACGAGGCACCTATGGCGGGAGCAAGCCCTCAGCAGTCCTTCCTGACCTCCCTCAACAGCGGAAAGATGGACGTGCTCGATCTGTCCTTTTCCCCCGACACTGCGGTCGAATTGTACGAGCAGGGGGTGTTGCTCGACCTCACTTGGTGGGTGGAGAACTATATGCCCAACTACAAGGGGTATATCGAGAGGAACGGGCTGTATAACAATGCGACTGTCAACGTAAACGGTCAGAGAAAATACCTGCAGCTGTATAATTATACCGAATACGCGAGGAATTGGCAGGGCTTCCAATACCGCAGAGATTGGCTGTTGAAGTTCGGACATCCGTTTGCGACCGACGTGAAGGAGCAGGGCGGCGTAGCCGCATTTGATGAGCAGACGTATGCCGAGGCAAATCCCTCGTGGGGGTGGCAGGAGTACGGCACGCCGCAGGCAAAATGGGAGGACGGTATCCTGTTTCCGAGCTGGTACGGTTATCACTACGAGAACAACGGGACGACGGTCGGCTCTCTCGGTACATTGACGTTTGACCAGACCTTGTACGATTACATCCACGGCGATTACGCCGATCAGGTCAAAAACGCAAAGTACACCTATGAGGAGTACAAAGGACAGTGGCCCGCGACAATCTCCGATTGGGAGTGGATGTTCGATATTTTCCAAAACGCCATCGATGCGCTGAACTATACGGAGGGATACGGCATGACGCTGTATAACTGCGGCTTCCTCAATTCGGGGAATCTCGTTTCCTCTTTTGGCGGCGGCGGTGTGGAGTGGTATCAGACGCTGGACACCGAAGATCTCGACGGCGACGGCATGACGCGCGACGTTGTGTTCGGCGCAGACGGGGAGACCTTTAAGGAATATTTGAGAACGATGCGCAAGTGGACGCAGAACGGCTGGATCGACAAGGGCTTCCAGGCGAATTCCGGACAATTCTGGGAGCTGGATTCCACAAACGTGCGCATGGGATATGTCGGCATCTATCTCGGCATGAACAACCAATTACTCGGCGCGATGGATCTGTCCAACGGCGATGAGAGCGACTCCACATACGGCATCTGCTCTTACGGTATGCCCTTCCCCATCAACGACAAGTACGGAGACGCGTCGAGGCAGTACAAGACGCCCTATTCTTTCTGGGCGATCGGCGGTGAAAACAACTCCGTCATGGTCACGAAGGCGGCGGAGACAAACGGCAAGGATCTTCCCGCGCTGTTCACCTTCCTCGACTATCTCTACGGCGAAGAGGCGGGGTATATCAAGGCGGCAGGCTTGAACAAGGAGATGCTGGATAAGTCTCAACAGGCGGTGCGCGATCTCTACGCGGAATATGGCTTGGAAAACGGCGCATGGTATTACGATGAGGACGGAAACGCCAAGCTGACGCCCGAGTGGGATGCATTGCCCGTGCCGACGCAGAATATGCTGAAGGCGGTGCGCATCACAGGCGCGGAGCTCAACGTGTTGCCCTCCGATATACAGCCGGATGACGTGTTCATCGATCAGCTGTGGGGGTTGTTTGAGAGCAAGGGCTTTTTGCCAAACTCCTTCTATATGCAATTGACGACCAAGCAGTATTCCATTTATCAGACCTCCTTGACGAACATCCGCAACAGCTTCCTCTCCAATGTGCCGGGATATATTCTGAACGGCAACGGGGATTTTGACGAATCCGGATTCGACCAATACATCAAGGAATTGAAAAGACAGTGCAACGTCGATACGTTGACAAAGGCGTTGGACGATCTCGCACATGAGTTTGCGGCACTCTGACGGGCTGCCAAGGGGAGGGCGCTGCGAAGCGCTCTCCCTTAATTGATTTGCATTGCGTCCCTCATGTGATAGAATAGAGGGAGGGCAGAGCGACAGGTCGGAGGTGAAGGATGAAAGAAAGGATAGAAAAGCTTCTGCGCGGGGAGGAGGAAAACCATATACTGCCCTTTTTCTGGCAGCACGGTGAAGATGAAGATACTCTTCGCAGATATATGCGCGTCATACACGAAGCGCATTGCGGTGCCGTTTGCGTCGAGAGCAGGCCGCATCCGGATTTCTGCGGCGAGAAGTGGTGGAGCGATCTCGGCTGCATTTTAGACGAAGCGGAACGGCTGGGGATGAAAGTATGGGTGTTGGATGACAGTCATTTTCCGACAGGCTATGCGAACGGCGCGCTCAAGGAGGCGCCGCCCTCCCTGTGCAGGCAGAACATCGTCTTTCATTCGTTTGTGCTGTGCGGCGATGTGGATGCAGATCTACGCGCGCTCGGCGCGTTTAAGGCGCCCGAGCGCATAATGTCCGAGCATGAAAAAAAGGCGCGCGGCGAGCAAAAGCAGCGGGAGTTTGACGACGATGAGATCGTCTGCTGTGTGGCGCGGCAGGGGGAGCGGTTGCTCGATCTTCTGCCCTTCGTACAGGGCGAGCGGCTGCGTTATTCGCTGCCGGACGGGGAGTGGACGCTGTATACCTGCGTGGCGACGCGCAATTCGGGCTATCACAGGGAGTACATCCGCATGACCTCTCCCTCCTCCTGTCGCGTACTCATCGATGCCGTCTACGAGCCGCATTATGCACATTTTTCGCGCTATTTCGGCAATACGTTCGTTGGTTTTTTCTCCGACGAGCCCGAGCTCGGCAACGGCTTGCTCTATGCACAGGGGAATACGCTCGGTTCGGAGCAGGACTTGCCTTGGGGTGAGGAGCTGCGCACGGCGTTGGAGAAAAGATTGGGCGACGAGTGGCGCACCCTTCTGCCACTGTTATGGGTGCGCGGGGAGGAAGCGCTGACGGTGCGCGTGCGCTACATATATATGGACGCGCTGACAAGGCTGACTTCTGACAGCTTCTCCGAGCAGATTGGCGATTGGTGCCGCGCACATGGCGTGGAGTATATAGGGCACGTCATCGAGGACAACGGACAGCATTGCAGAACGGGCTCCAGCCTCGGGCATTACTTCCGCGGATTGTCGGGACAGGATATGTCGGGGATTGACGATATCGGAGGTCAGGTACTGCCGCAAGGGGAGGATGAGCCGACGATCAACAATTATCGAAAGCCGCGCAACGGCGAGTTTTATCACTACGGACTTGCCTCGCTTGCGCGCTCTGCCGCGGCGATAGAGCCGCGCAAGAGGGGAAGGGCAATGTGCGAGATCTTTGGAAATTACGGCTGGGCAGAGGGAGTTCGGTTGGAAAAATACCTCGTCGACCATTTTCTCGTCCGCGGCGTAAGTCATTTCGTTCCGCACGCGTTCAGCCCAAAGGCGTTCCCCGATCCCGATTGCCCGCCGCACTTCTATGCCGACGGACATGACGCACAATTTCGGCATTTTGGCGCATTGATGCAATACGTCAACCGCATCGCGACCTTGACCGAGGGCGCAAAGCATCAGGTGAGCGTCGCTGTCCTGTACCATGCGGAGGCGGATTGGACGCAGGAGAATGCCATGCCGTTTGAACGCCCTCTGCGCAAGCTGTATGATGCGCAGATCGATTGTCATGTGATCCCGTCCGACGTGTTCTCCGAACGGGAGAAATACCGTGTTTCGTTGGGAAAATACCTTACCGTTAACGAAAATTCTTACCAAACGGTCGTGATCCCTGCGACGGATTACCTCACCGAGGAAGCCGCCCTTGCGCTCGCCGCGTTGTGCGAGGGGGGCTGCCATGTCGTCTTTGTCGACAAAAGACCGTCAAGAGCATATGAGGGCGGCGAGCTGCCGCAGGTGCTCAAACGTGCGCAGTGTGTATCGCTCAGCGAACTCCTGTCCGCCGTGGAGGGGAGCATTGCGCATCCGCTTTTGTCGCCTGCCGACGACCGAATACGCATCCTGTGGTTAAAGGGTGAAACGGATGCCTTTTTGCTGGTCAATGAAGGGGACCGTCACTATGAAGGGGAGGTGATCCTGCCCGTCGGCGGTCGGTGCTGTCGGTATGACGCATGGAGCAATAGGTGCTCTGCGCAGTCACATACCTCTGATGGTGGGAGAACGCGTATCCGCCTTTGTCTCGCCCCCCTGCACAGTACGGTCATCGTATTTGGCATGGCAGGAGAGCAGACTGCGCGTATCTCGCGGAGCGAGGAGCTGACAAAATGGCGGCGCAGCATATGCGAGGGCGCGGCATATCCTTCATTCGGTGCGGACAAGGAGGTGACGTTGCCCGACAACGTCGCGGCTGAGTACCCCGAATTTTCGGGGTATGTGCGGTATGAACGAGAGCTCGTGTGCTCGGATACCGCCTGCGCGATCGAGATAGAGGACGCCTATGAGGGCGTGGAATTGTTTGTGAACGGCGTGTCTGCAGGCTTGCAGATCATTCCGCCCTTCCGCTATGACATCGGCGGACTTTTGCGCGAGGGACGGAATACGCTCGCTATCGAGGTGGCGACGACGCTGGAAAGGCAGTGTTATCCGCAGTTGGATTGGCTGAATAAACTGCTCAGTCCGCCTCCGTCTGCACCGACGGGATTGTACGGCAGGGTGTTTTTGATGAAAAAGGAAGGTATGTGATATGGCAAATGTCAAAGGTCGGGCGGGCGTCGTCGGATTGGGGATGATCGGCGGAGGGATCGCGGAGAGCTTGATCCGCAGTGGTTTTGTACCCGTCGTCGGCGATATATGCGCCGAGCGGATGCAGGCGTTCGCAGGTCGGGCGGTGCTCGCCAAATCGGCGGCAGAGGTCGCGGCACAGAGCGACGTCGTCATGGTTTGTGTTGTAAACGCGTTGCAGGCGCGCGCGGTCATCTGCGGAGAGGAGGGGCTGCTTTCCTCCAAGCATTCGGGACTGATCGTCTGTCTCGTGTCCACCCTCTCTCGTCGTGAGGTGCTTGAACTGAACGCCGTATGCGAGGGCGCGGGCGTGCATTTGCTCGATTGCGGCGTTTCCCCCGGCTATCTCGCTGCGCAGAACGGGATGGCTGCGATGGTCGGCGGAAGCGCGGATGCCGTCGAATGTGCGCGTGCGGTCATCGAGGGCTGGGCGAAAAAACTCATCTATTGCGGAGAGATCGGCGCGGGGATGGCGGTCAAGCTCGCTCGAAACGTGTTTACCTTCGGCTGCTGGCGCGTGGGAAAGGAGGCGCAGGCGCTCGTGGAAAGCGCGGGCGGCAGTGCGGCGACGTTATTGGACGCCATCACGACTTCAGATCCCGACGGAGCGTTGCCTCTCAACAAGCTGCGCAGGGCGAGCGAGGAGGGGAAGCTGCCCAAAGACGCGGCGGAAAAAAACTATACGTTGATGCAGAAGGATCTTGCGGCGGCATTTGATCTCGCCTCCGAAAGAGGAGTGGCGATGCCTGCCTCTCTTGCGGCGATGGAGTACGCCCGTGATACGCTCGACTACGATCGCGAGACGGAGGATGTGCGTGAGCGCGGGATACAGACGGCGGAGTGTGTATACGGCGGAGGCATGGGTGAGCGGCTCGCGACGCGCACGGACAGCGTGTATGCGGCGGAGACGCTGGACAGGGTTTTTGCAGAAGTGTGGCACCGTCCTTCGCTCGCTGTATCGGCAAAAAGGCTGATCGTCATGGGCGTTGCGGCGGCACAGGGCAGGGGTGATCTCATCAAGATCCAAATGCTCGGCGCATTGCGGCGGGGGGAGCTGACCGAAGCGCAGATCGACGACCTCGTCCTCCTGCTCTCTTATTATGTGGGCTGGTGTAATGCCGGGAGCGTTGCACAAGGAGCGGCGGAAGCGGTCGCGGCATTCAAAAGAGAGGGATCGAACGAGTATAAGGCATGATGGAGGAGGAAAGGATGAAAAAATATTATTGTAACCCCGTCAACATGGAATATCGATATCAATTTATCGACCGTTCCACACATATCTCCGTCAGCCGAGAGGCGGCAGATCCGTCCGTGATCGCGTGGAAGGGAAGTTATTATATGTTCCCCTCCATGAGCCGCGGCTGTTATAAGAGCGATGATTTGTGCCAATGGACGTTTATGCCCTTGAACGGTCTGCCCTTCTACGACTATGCCCCCGATGTCTGCGTCTGTGGGGATGCCGTCCTGTTTTGCGCCTCCAAGAAGGGAGCGCCGTGCGACTACTATGTGTGTGCGGATTTTCCCGACGGAGTGTTCCAAAAGGTAGAGGGCGAGTTCGACTTCTGGGATCCCAAGATCTTTTGCGATGATGACGGCAGGCTGTATCTCTATTGGGGCTGCTCAAACCTCGAGCCTATTTACGGCGTTGAGCTGGATGCAAAGACATTGAAACGCATCGGCGAGCCGAAGGTGATGTTTGGCGAAAACAGGGCGGTCGTGGGCTACGAGCGCTTTGGGATGGATCATGTCCTGAACGAGAAGGAAAACAGCATCTATATCCGTCTGCAGGAGCGCGTCTCCGTCGCGACGGGGAAGCCGATGGAGGAGGTGACGCGCGCCGATATCGACGCCATCCTTCCCCCCGACCAGAGGGAGTATCTCAAACTTCTGCTGTCGGACAGGCCGTATATGGAGGGGGCATGGCTGAATAAATACAAGGGCAGGTACTATCTGCAATATGCCTGCCCCGGTACGGAGCTGAACGTATACGGCGACGGCGTGTATTGTGCGGAGCATCCGTTGGGTCCGTACACGCTTGCAAAGAACAATCCCTATTCCTACCATCCCGGCGGCTTTATCACGGGAGCGGGGCACGGATCCACCTTTGAAGATACCGAGGGAAGATTTTGGCATTGCTCGACGGCGCGCATTTCTCGCGTCCATCCGTATGAGCGACGCGTCGGACTGTGGCGCGCCGGGTTTGACGAGGAGGGGGAATTATACTGCGACCAGTGCTTCGGTGATTGGGTGCATTCGGTGGACGACACGCCCTTCGCGCCGCCGCGCTGGATGCTCCTTTCCTATGCAAAGCCCGTGGCGGCGTCATCCGGCGCAAACGCGAATGCCGTCACGGACGAGGACATCCGTACCTTTTGGAGATCGGAGAAGGAGGTCGGCAGTGTGACCGTGGATTTGTGCCGCAGGGAAAGGGTACACGCGATCCAAATCAATTTCGCGGATGAAGATATCTCCGTATCTTGTACGGACGAACAGATGCGCGACATCAAGGAGCATGGGAGATATATCGACGATAAGCACAGAAAGACGCGGTGGCTGTTGGAGGGCTCCGAGGACGGGGAGAGCTTCTTTATCATAGAGGATAAGCGTTGCGCGGATACCGACCTTGCGCACGATCTTGTCGTTCGGGAGGAGGGGATCTCCGTCCGCTATGTGCGTTTGACGGTGACAGAGATGCCCTTCGGTCAAAATGCCTGCGTTTGCGGGCTGCGCATCTTCGGCGTTTCGGACAGAGCGGCGCCGCAAGCCGCTCGCGTGGAGCGGATCGAGCGCTCTTTGGACGGAAGGGATGTCCACGTCGCATGGTCGGGCGATGCAATGGGTTATAACGTTTTGTGGGGACACGCTCCAAACAAGCTATATCACTGTAAGCAGGTGCTTTCAAAGTCACAAACGAAGATCGGCGCACTCGTCGCGGGGCAAAAATATTGGCTGCGCGTGGATAGTTTCAACGAGGGCGGTGTGACGGAAGGCGTGCCTATGCCGCTGGAGTGAAAGGGGCTTCGCAAAATACGCAGGGGTAGATAAAGACGATTATCTATTCAACGAGAAATGGTTTGCACAAAAAAACGGCAACTCGTGTGAGCTGCCGTTTTTACCGTTCCGAATGGCTTTGTTTTGTTTCCCTTGTGTAACCTGCCCCGTTCTTCCTGTACTCCCTCTAAAACCTTTTCGCAAGCCTCGAATTGTCCAAAGAGAGCTTTATAGACAGGTACGCTCATAGCCACCGTGTCGGCTTTGCCGTCCTTTGTGATGAGTACGGGCGTATCGCTTTTCTTTACCTCCTGTACGAGTTGTGAGATTTCGGGAAGTTCTTCAATGGGAATGGTCGGTAAGGAATGTTTTTTCATGGGGTTTCCTCCTGTGGGGTGATATAGCTAATTTGAATCATTTTCGGGCTTAGAAATACTCAATATTACTTTTGTATTTTGTCGATAATAGTCTATATCAATGCAATGGCATAGGATTAGTGTTTTTACGATTTCTTGTAAAAGGAATTCTTCAATGTCAACATCAAGGTGAAAATTATTACTGATTTCATTCATTTGTTGTATATCTTTTTCAAAGTCTTTATTAGAAGCTTTTTTTAATTTATCATAAGCAAAACAAAAATGAGAAGCGTTAATATTAAGTCGGATGTATGTCAGAATACGTTTAAAAAGCGTGATAAATTGACCTTTTTCAAAAAAGGCGTTAATAAGCTCGTGCTTATAAGAGATTTGCTTGTTTGAATCTGTAGTATTGTTTTGTGGTAAGCCAGGAATTTGAATAGGGTTTTTTTCGTCCTCTTCCTTTTCTTTAATGCTACTCTGTAAAGCAGATATTGCGTTGTCGCTTAACCCTGTAGCTTTGCTTATTGCTTGTATGTCGAGTTCAGTATTTTTTGCATTTGATAATCCGAGTAAGTAATCGGCTGAAACATTTAAGGCTTGGCAAAGTCCTCTTAAACGAATAATATCTGGAACATGTCCGCCTGTTTCGTATTCGCTAATACTTGTATCGCGAGCAGAAATGGTATTGCCGTTGATGTTAAATTTTTCAAGCTCTTTACAAAGTTCAATTTGGGTTAAACCTTGTTCTTCACGAAGATTTTTAAGTCTTTCGGCAAAAATAGGGAAATAAAGAGGCTTTTCAACTTTTTTCTTTTTCATTATAATGGATTTTCCTTTATCAAGTTTTTAAATTTGAGATATGTTGAAAATACAAATTTCATGCCGTTTAAGCATTGACATTGAAGATTTTTGTGCTATAATAGAAGGTGCATTGAGGTTAAAGGAGCAAAAATAGCCGAAATAGCTTTTTAAGGAACTATCTACATTCTTCATTATAATGGATAACGCCTATAAAGGCAACCGTTTCGAAGGGTTCATTCTCATCAATGAGAAAAGGTATTGGAAAGGGCTATTTTATCTGATTTAGTATTGTAAAGGGGGTGACTGCCAATGTAAGATGTCGGTATGAATGATTGGAAGGAAATAGAACAAATATTCTGATACAATATATTATAGGAGGAATTTAACATGAAACATAACAGTTTCAAATTTCAGTTGGCATTTAAGGCAGTCACAAAAATGTTAAATGACCGTCAAGCTGGGCAACTCATTAAAGGCATGTGTGACTATGTCTTTGAGGGTATCCCTTTTGAATCGACAGACCGTAAGGTGCAAGCCGCTTTTGAGGTAATCAAAAAAGCTCTCGATAATGAAATGCGTGGTCGAGAGCTTGGAGTTACCTATGGGCGTATCGGTGGTCTTCACGCTATGGAACATCTTCGTCAGATAAGGAAAGACTTAGATAAGCCTAACGATGAAGAGGACGATATGCCCAAAGGGCATAAGGACTGCGTTAGGAGTGCGACTCTATAATTTTTGGTGAGTTATCTTATTCAACGAGGAGGTGGTAGATGTAGAAATTCACTTAGTCAAAAAACAGGCGTTGCTAAGTCGTTGTGGAGGGCTATTTGACCTATAATGCAAAGGCTTAAATTTATAACAACGCCAAAAAAGGAGTAAACATGAAAAACTTCTTTGCGTGTAGCTCTTTTGCAAACGGGAGTGAAATACCTTTCGAGAGTAATGGTGTAATGCAGACGGAGGAAATCGAAAACATATCCACCGTCGGGCAAGGTGCAGAAATGCAACAAAGCGTTAGCGCAGAGTTTGTCGAGGAACAGACTGCGCAGAACGGGATGAATCAAGCCGAAGAACAGAATGAACGTTCCGAGGGACAAACACAAACTGCTGATAATCAAGCGGTGACGGAGGAGGAAACGGATACAAATTCTAAAGCCGTAAAGTTTAAGTTGTTGGGTAGTAAAGCGGAGCTGCGAAAAAAGTTTCGGAATACGAAGATAACCCAATATTGCAGGGATATTAAGCGCCTTGCTTTCGCTTTCGCTGATTTGCACAAGAATTACCTCTTGTACAACTCCACAGCTAAAAAGTGGTATTATTACGATTCCACCCGTTGGATAATCGACGAGGACGGAATTGTTGCAGAGCGTTACGCTCAGCGTTTCTTTGACGTATTGTCGAGTTTTTCAAAAACCCTCAACGATGAGCAGATGTACTACAGGAAGATTCGCCCGTATGATACCTACGATAAAATAAGTGGGTTCATAAAGATGGCGAGGGTTCACTGTAGCATTAAAGCCTCGGATTTGGATTCCGACATAATGTTGTTTAACTGTCAGAATGGAACGTATGATTTTTCTACCTATACGTTCAGGGAGCATAATCCGAGAGATTATATCACGAAGATTAGTAACGTATGGTACAACCCTTTGGCGGTATCGGACGATTTCACTAAGTTTATTCGTGAGATTATGTCTGACGATGAGGGAAAATACGATGAGGCAGAAATAGCTGAACGTGTAGAGTTTCTGCAAAAGATATTGGCATACGGCTTGACGGGGGAAACCGATTTGGATAAATGTTTTATCATGTACGGTCAAACAACCCGAAACGGGAAAAGCACCCTAATGGAAACCCTCTACTACTTGGTTGGGGGAACAGATGGGTATGGGTTACATATCTCTCCTGCAACCCTCGCACAAAGTAAAAGCAAAGGCGGGCAAGCGAGCGAAGATTTAGCCCGCTTGGACGGAGGTCGTTTTGCGGTTGCAAGCGAACTCCCCAAATATATGTATTTGGACGGTGCTTTAATTAAGACGCTTACAGGTGATGATACAATCACTGCAAGGTTCCTCTACGGAAATACCTATGAGTTCACGCCTCACCTTAAGCTCTTTTTCAATACAAATCATTTGCCTTTTATCACGGACGAAAGCGTTCTTAAAAGCGGCAGGATAGTTGTTGTTTCTTTTGAAAGGCACTTTTCGGAGAAAGAACAGGATTTAGGTTTGAAAGCGAGATTGCGAGAGGAACGTAATATAAGCGGTATTTTTAATTGGCTTGTGGAGGGCTATAAAAAACTTCAAGCTGATAAAAATGCCAAGAGCGGAGTAAAACTCAAAATGCCTAAATCCGTAAAGGAAGCTACGAGGGAGTATCGAAACAGCAACGACCTAATTCAGCGATTCGTTGATGAAAAGTTGGTTAGAAAACAGGGCAGCAATTTAGCGGGTAAAGAAGTTTACGAACGTTATGAGATATGGTGTTCTGATAATGGATATACTCCGAAATCGAAACCCTCCTTTTTCGAGGAGTTGACGAAAAGGAAAATTCTTTCTCGGTCGGGTACGGTAAACGGGCAGACCGTTTATAACGTGGTTAAAGGATATGCGTGGGCGGATTCCTTTGATACAGTTATTCCCTATGAAAACAAGAAAAATGAGTAAACTGTGTAAGCTGATGACAACCTTTTTTATATTCATTTTTTGAAAAAAGTTTGTATAGACATACACATATTACATAAAAGCCTGAAAGGAGCGGCTGCCATCTCATATCCACGATTGGCTTATGAGAACGGACAACCGCTCCTTTTCTGTGCGTTCCCTAAAGATTCCTTGTAACTGTTCCATAAAGAGAAAAAGGATTCCGTAAGGAATCCGCATAAACACGACAAGAGGGGAGGGACTTACTTTGGCAAGCCTTTTTTATTCTCTAAAAGCAACCTTTAGAGGGTGATTTTCATTGGAGAATTATTAGAGAATTTTTAGAGAAAATGCAAAAAATCTTCTCTATTAGAGAATTATTAGAGAATGAATTTTTCTCTTTTACCTCTCAAAGATACAAAGATTGCCGTCGAATCTGCCTTAAAACCCATAAAAACAACAAAAAACCCGCCAAAATGACGGGTTTAATGTGGTGGGAAGAGGTAGATTCGAACTACCGAAGTCAGTGACGTCAGATTTACAGTCTGATCCATTTGGCCGCTCTGGAATCTTCCCGTATATGAAATTGAAGCGTTCGCTCACATTCGCATGGAGCTGGCGATTGGAATCGAACCCACAACCTGCTGATTACAAATCAGCTGCTCTGCCAGTTGAGCTACACCAGCACGGGTGGTGCCTCGGGGCGGAATCGAACCACCGACACAGGGATTTTCAGTCCCTTGCTCTACCGACTGAGCTACCGAGGCATTTTAAAGCCTGCTTGGCAGCCCACATATGCTATCAAACAGGCTTTCTCATAAGAGTGGCGACCCGGAACGGTCTCGAACCGTCGACCTCCAGCGTGACAGGCTGGCGTTCTAACCAACTGAACTACCGGGCCGTATTCTGACAAAATAAGGTGGTGGGCCTTCACGGACTCGAACCGCGGACCAATCGGTTATGAGCCGACCGCTCTAACCAACTGAGCTAAAGGCCCTTGAATACGGGTAGCGCTGCCTCAATCACAACGCTTGATTATTTTATAATATCTGCAAAAAAATGTCAACTGTTTTTTACGCGTACGAGCAAAAAACATTGCAGAAATTTTTTTCGCCAAAATGAATCAAAATTCCAAACAAATACCGATTATTTTCGCTTCCCGCCGTGGTATCTTTATAGGGCGCAGGGGAATGGCTGTCGCGGCGATTCGCACCTTCGTTTTGCAGCTTTCGGGGCATAGGAGCTGCAAAAAACGGAGGTGCGGCGGCACGGCCGGGCTTCCCCGGCAAAATAACGGCAAAGGCGGTCGGAGCGCCGCGGAGCGGAGTGCAATGAAAGTAGACGGTAAGATATCGGGCGGAAGCCTGTACATATTTCTGAGCGGCGAACTGGACGAATACAACGCCGCGCTTGTGCGCGGCGAGGCGGACGAACTCATCGAGCGCAACCTCGCCTGCAACCGCGTCGTGTTCGATTTGTCCGGCGTGCGGTTCATGGACTCGACGGGCATCGGGTTCCTCATCGGCCGCTACAAAAAGCTGAAGCGCTCGTCCACGCCCATGTATATCCAATCGCCCGACCTCGCGGCGGACAAGATACTCTCCATGAGCGGCATCTATTCGCTCATTCCCAAACTGTAAGGAGGCAGCCATGAAAAATTATTTGAAACTCGAATTTCCCGCCCTGTCCGAAAACGAAACGTTCGCGCGCGGCGCGGTGGCGGCGTTCTGCCTGCGCCTGAACCCCTCCCTCGACGAACTTTCCGACGTCAAGACCGCCGTCAGCGAGGCGGTCACCAACTGCATCGTGCACGCGTACGCGGGCAAAGAGGGGATCATCCGCATCGAATGCGAGGCGGAAGGGGATACGCTACATATCGAAATTTCCGACAGCGGCCGGGGAATCGAGGACGTTGCGCGCGCCGTCGAGCCCTTTTTTACCACGCTGGAGGACGAGGAGCGTTCGGGTATGGGATTCACGATTATGCAGACGTTTATGTCGACTTTTAAAGTGGAATCGGCGGCGGGAAGGGGCACGACGGTCACGATGACCAAGCGCTTCGGCGCCGCGCGGGGCGCGGCCGAGAGGGACGGGCTCGCCGATGCTCAGTGAAGAACAGACCGCCCGCTGCATCCGCGCGGCGAAGGCGGGCGACGACGCGGCAAAGGAGGCGCTCCTTTCCAATAACGTGTCCCTTTTAAAGAGCATCGTGCGGCGCTATCTGGGCAAGGGCGTGGAATTCGACGATTTGTTCCAGCTGGCGAGCATGGGGCTGTTGAAGGCGATTTACGGCTTCGACGAGAGCTTCGGCGTGCGCTTTTCCACTTACGCGGTGCCGATGATTGCGGGGGAAATCAAGCGGTTCATGCGCGACGACGGCTCTGTAAAGGTATCGCGCGCGATGAAATCGACCGCCAAGAGCATGAACAAATTTGTGGAGGAGTATGCGGCCGAGCACGGCGCGCAGCCTTCGGTCAAGGAGATTGCGGAAAAATTCGGCATGGAAGAGAGCGAGGCGGTATTCGTGCTCGGCTCGTCGCGCATGCCCGTCTCCATCTACGAGCAGTCCGATTATAAGGACGAAAAGGCGGCAAGCTTGGCGGACAGGCTCCCGTCCGTGGACGATACGGACGAGATGATAGAGAACATGCAGCTCAAATCCGCTATCGAGGCTCTCCCCGAGCGGGAAAAAAAGATTATCATTCTCCGCTACTTCCGCGATATGACGCAGAGCGAGGTGGCGGAAGTCATCGGCGTATCGCAGGTGCAGATTTCGCGCATCGAGAGCAAAGTGGTTTCGGATATGAAGCGCATGCTCGGCTAAGCGGCGGCGTCGGCTGGCAAAGAGGGAACCGGCAGAGCGGAGGCGGCCACCCGTTTTTCCGTAAGCCGAAACGGAAACGCCGCGGCACGGATGCCGGCAATCGAGGACAGGAGGGGCGCGCCCGAATCGGGCGCGCCCCTGTTTGTCCGTGTGCGGTAGGTATGAATCGGAAAAAGTAGCATAAAATAAAAATGAAAGACTTTACAAAGAAAATTTTTTATTATATAATTATTGTATAATAAAGTTGTAACAATGGGTTTCCGTACAGGTTTTGTAAACCGTCGGGAGAAAAACAGCCCCGGCCTCCGCGCGGAGACGCATTGAAAATGTGTCGCGCCGGCGGGGCGAACCCGGTTTACGGGTACGCGGGGGAGGACGGTGCGCCGTGAAATACATAGGAAGCGCGTTCAAGTATCTTTTCAAAAATTTCATATTTTTGTTTTTGTTCGCGCTGTTGCCGTCTTATTTTCTCGCCATGTCGGTGGATATCGAAAATTTGGCAGCTCTCGCAGAGAGTGCATTGGCGGCGAGCGCCGATTTTACCTTTTGGCAGCTGTTTACCTTTCTTTCTCCGTTCAACGCGGAGGGGTGGCCGTTCGCGCTCCTCTTTTTGGCGGCCTGCGCGGTGTTCATTCCCATGCTGCTCGGCTTTACCGAAAAGCACATGCGCATCGGTTCGCGTTCCTATAAGGGGATAGCGGGGCGGCTCAATACCAATTTTTTGCCGACTCTCGTCGTTTTGGTTTTGTTCATGCTCGTCTATGAGCTTTGGGCGCTGTTGGCGGCGGGGCTCGTGTATGCGGTGACGCTGCTTTTGGACGGAACGGCTTGCTTTGTGCTCGCGATTGCCGTCCTTCTCGGCGCAAATGCGTTGCTCGCATGGTTTGCGTCCGCCTTTCTCCTGTGGCTGCCCTGCATGCAGATTACGGGATACAGCTATATCGATTCACTCAACTTTTCCGGTCAGCTGTATGCGCGGCGGCGCGGAAAGCTGTTTTTGGCGGTGTTTTTGCCGCTTTTGGCCGGAGTCGTTCTGCAGTTCGCAATCGTCGCGGCGAGCCCGCTGGAAGCGCTGCGCATTCCCGCGTACGTCTTTTTGGAACTCGTATATCTGTTTCTGTTTTTATATTACTGTATACTCATGTACGTCGCGTATTTCGACGCGGCGGGCGAGGAACGCATGGACCTCGCAAAAAAATACGGATGATGGGGAGGGTGCGCCTTGATTTTTAAAAACGCCTTTCATCTGCTTGTCGATAATTTCAAGCTGAATTATAAAATGCTTCTGTATAAGCTCATCGTGGCGGTCATTACGCTCGCGTTGTGTGCGGCGCTGCTGTACCCTACGCTGCGCGCCCTGGCTTCGAGTACGCCTTTCCGCGAACTTACCGATTTGCTCGGAGCCTTCTTCAAGGCGCTCGTATCGGGCGACACTGGCTTTTTGAGCACGTTCAGCGAAACGCTGCAGGCTAAAATGGCTGCGCTGCTCGCGTATCTGCAGGAAAATACCCCGAACGTCGTGCTGTTTTTCGTATTTCTCGCCATAGTGGTGCTCGTGCATCGTTTTCTCGACGGGATCGGAAATTTTGTGTTCGGCTGCGTCATCGACGACAGGATGTCCAGCTATGCCGATATCCGTTTTTGCGGTTCGTACGTCAGCAATCTCGGCAAAGCTGCGCTGTGGCAGGTCATCTATGTGCCCGTCACATTCGTCTACGACATGCTGATGATCGCGATTTGCTACATTTTCTTTTTGGTGATGCTGAGCATCATCTCGGTGGCAATCATTGCATCGTTTGCGGCGCTGATGCTTTCCGTCACGCTGATTCTGGCGTCGCAGGCAATCAAACTTACCTTGCTCAACGATATGGCTCCCGCGCTCGTGTCCGACAAAATGCGCCTCGGCGCGGCGATGAAGAAGGGCTTTTCCTATAGCAGAAAGCGCTTCGGCACATTGTTTTCCACTTATTTCATCACCTGCGTGCTCATTTTGTGCATCAACGTACTGTGCGCGCTCGCGTCTTTCGGCGCGGCGCTCCTGATTACCGTGCCCATGTCCTATCTCATGCTCACGAGTATCCAATACGTCAGTTACTATACGCACAACAAAAAGAAGTATTTCCTCGCGGAGGACAACATCGTTCTTCCGAAAGGGGAAAAGACGGAAGAAAATTTTTACGACGATTTTGAACTGTAAGTTTGGCCGGCGCGGGTTCTCCGCGTGCGCGCGACATTATTTATAAATATACTTTTGCAATATCGGAGGTTACTTTATGGATTACCTGTCTGTATACCAATCCTGGTGCAAAAATCCGGCTTTGAACGAAGAGGGGAAGGCGGAGCTCGCGTCGATTGCGGGCGATTCGAAGGAGATTGAATACCGCTTCGGCGCGGAACTCGAGTTCGGCACCGCGGGCATGCGCGGCATCATCGGCTACGGCACGAACATGATGAACGTATACACCGTCCGCCGCGCCACGCAGGGGCTTGCGGAATACGTCAAGTCGCTGGGTGCCGCCGCCATGAAGCGGGGCGTGGTCATCTCCTACGATACCCGCCGCAAATCGGAGGAGTTCGCGCGCGCTTCGGCGGGCGTTCTCGCCGCGAACGGCATAGCCGTCTATGTCTTTGACGACGTGCACCCCGTCCCCATGCTCTCCTATGCGGTGCGCAAATTGGGCACCGTGGCGGGCATCATGATAACCGCCAGCCACAACCCCAAGGAATACAACGGCTACAAGGTCTACGGCGAGGACGGCGCGCAGATGTCGCCCGAGGCGACCGACGTCGTCGTCAGTTATATCGAAAAAATTACCGACTATTTCTCCGTCAGGGAGGCGCAAAACGGTCTCATCAAGTCCGTTCCCAAGTCGGTGGACAAGAGCTATTATAAGAAAATTTCCAAGCTCACCCTCTCGAAAGAGGCGGTCAAAAAGGTGGGCAGGAATCTCAAACTCGTCTACACCCCCGTGCACGGCAGCGGCTACGTTCCCGTCACGACCATTCTGAAAAAGCTGAAAATCAACGTCACCGTCGTGCCCGAGCAGGTCAAAAAGGACACGGAGTTTTCCACCGTCGAGGTGCCCAACCCCGAGTTCAAGGAAACGCTGTCGATGGGCATCGCGCTCGCGCAGAAAATCAACGCAGACGTCGTGTTCGGCACCGACCCCGATTCCGACCGCCTCGGCGTCGCAATCAAAAACGACAAGGGCGAGTTTGTCGCGCTGTCGGGCAACCAGGTCGGAATACTGCTGTTGGACTATATTCTCACCCGCCTCAAGGAGGACGCAAAACTTCCCGCGAACGGCGTGGTGGTCAAGAGTTTCGTCACCACCGGCATGGCGAAGGCGATTTGCGACGATTTCGGCGTCGAGCTCGTCGACGTGCCCGTCGGGTTCAAGTTTATCGGTGAAAAAATCAAGGAGTACGAGGCGAGCGGGGCAAAGACCTTCCTGTTCGGGTTTGAAGAGAGTTGCGGCTATCTGCGCGGCACCGAGGGCAGCCGCGATAAGGATGCGGTCGTGGCGAGCATGCTCTGCGCCGAAATGGTCTGCTATTATACCTACAAACAGCAGAGCGTATACGCTCGGCTGATGGACTTGTATGCCAAGTACCAGTTCACGCTCGACCGCAACATCAGCATCAAGTTCGGCGGTCTGAACGCGATGAAGGAGATGAATGCCCTCGTCGATTCGCTCAAAACCAAAAAGGCGGAAAAGTTCGATATCTATAATGTTGTAGCCGTGCGCGACTATTCCGCTTCCGTGCGCCGCCTTTCCGACGGCTCCGAGGAAACGATGGATATCCCGCAGACGAACGCCGTGTATTACGAATTGGAGAACGGCAGCTTCATCTGCGTCCGTCCCAGCGGCACCGAGCCGAAGCTGAAAATTTATTATTCCGTCCGCGCCAAGGACGAGGATGCCGCCGAAAAGGCGTTCGAGCGGATGAAAACGGCTTTCGAGGCGTTCATGAAGTAAAAAATATCGGGGCAAAAACCGAAGTTCGGCGCCCGCGGCATTTGCCGCGGGCGCGTCTGTTTTTCGTCCGTCCGCGCTATGCAAATTATTTTGTCGGATAGTAAAAAATTTTCGGCAAAACTTTTAATTTTTGCTTGACATATAGGGGGATTCGTGGTATCATAGTTAAGCTGTCGGTTGAGGCAGCAAACCTTTCTGTCGAAAGGATACGGAAGATTGACAACTGCATAGTTTAAAAGAAAGAATGTACGAAGAAGGCAAGAAAGTAAAGAAGAGCTAAATTGGTTAATA
>CAKNLK010000010.1 GCA_930989535.1 uncultured Clostridia bacterium
GGGCCTGTAACGCTTAAACCCGCCGCACCTGTAGGGCCGGTAGCGCCCGTTGCACCTGTGGGCCCGGTCGCACCGGTCGGCCCTACGGGGCCTTGCGGGCCTGTAACGCTCAAACCCGTCGCGCCGGTAGCGCCTGTTGCTCCGGTGGGGCCGGTCTGCCCGGCAGGGCCTTGCGGGCCGGTGGCGCCGCGCGGGCCCATTGTGCCGCGTACGACGGTAACGGCGATCGGGGCGCATGGATTGCAGCAGTTGCAGCGGCGGAAGCCGCAAAGGTCGTCCTTGTCTGTTATCATAGTTTATCCTCGTTGTTAAAAATTTTATCGAAATACGATTTGTTGTGCAGATAACTCTTATCGAGAGGCTTTATCGCGCCCGCCAAATCGTTGTAATGCTTCGCGCGGGAATAGTCTCCCAATTTGTCGAAGCATACGCACAGCCAAAGGTAGGGGATAAAGCCGCTATAATCGGGGCAAATAAAGCCGCTGCTCGCCTGCGTTTTTTCGTTCGCGGCGAGCTTATACCAAAAAATCGCTTTGGAATACTCGTGCCCTTCCCGATAAAAATCGCCCAAGTCGCAGCAGATTTCCGGTCGGGGCGGCGCGAAGTCAAAACTTTTCAGGAGGGCGCCGCGCTGCTTTTGCCGATTGCCCAGCATTTTATAGCATAGAGATAGGGCGCGGCAGGCGCCGATTTTATCTTCCGTCCAGCCGCCGCCGCGCAAAAACCATTCGAACGCGGCGGCGGCCGTATCGTACAGCCCGTTGTCGCACAACTCCCGCGCGAAATAATATTTTTGCCTGTCGTCCGGCATCGTGCCGTCGGCGAACATGCGTGCAAAGATAAACAGGTTTCTGCCGCGCTCCTTGCGCGTTCCCTTTTTATGCGTAACGGCGATGCCGTCTTCGTAGCGCACGGGCGGAGAAACGCACAGCGTTTCGTGCACGCGCCCCTGCCAAGCAAACCCGCACTCCCGCTTTACGATGCGCTCGCGGAAGAAATACATCGTCACGTTCCCGTCCTCGTCGAAGGCGGCATTGTAGCGCAAAAAATAGGCGTTTACGCTGCCGTCCATCGTTTTTTTGAGGGCTTGGAGCGCCGCGCAGTCCTTTTCGAGCAGAACGTCGTCCGCGTCGAGCCACAGGATATAGTCGGCGGAAGAGAGAGAAAATGCGTAGTTGCGCGCGGCGGCAAAGTCGAAGTTCCAGCGATAGCTGTACACTTTATCGGTATATTTTTTAGCGATATCGATGGTCGCGTCGTCCGAGCCGGTATCGACGATAACGATTTCGTCGGCGACGTCTTTGGCGCTGTCTAAGCACCGCGCGAGTACTTCTTCCTCGTTTTTTACAATCATGCAAAGGCCGATACTCATAAAAAGTTCCTCTTTTGTAATCGGTATCGGGTGGAAGCCCGTATTATCAGGATATGAAAAAATTTTTGCGAATGTGCCGCAAAACTTCTTTTCTTTTTGCACGGAATTTGGTATAATGGCAGAAAACGAATATGCATCCGTAGCGCAATTGGATAGAGTGTCGCCCTCCGACGGCGAAGGTTGTGGGTTCGATTCCCGCCGGGTGCACCAAACAAAAAGACACAGGTTTTTGACCTGTGTCTTTTTGTTTTTGTACGCTTTCAGGATAATGTATCGATTTATTTTCCAATCGCCATCAGGCGTTCTTCCGGCAAAGAAAGCATATAGTCGGCGGGTTCTTCGCCGTCCTGCTTAATTTTCAGCATAGCCGATAAGTCGTCGTCGCAGATATCTAAAATCAGTTTTCCGTTCTCTTTCAGGCAGCTGTCGGCCGCGGATTTTGCATTTTTTGAAAAACCTTATTCTCCTTATAGGCGTCCGACGGGGATATATTTCCGTAATAGCAGAGGATAAAATCGCTTTCCCGCAGGGCGGCCCTTTTTTCTTCGCTTGCGTTGGCGAAGGTAAAGCAGGCCAATCGGAGTCCGTCCCTTTCCGCGCAGATATCTTCGCATAAGTCCTCGAATTGTTCGATAGATTCTTTGCGGTCGAATAAGACGGCAATGCTTTTCTGCTTTTCAGATGACGAGGCAAGGCGGCGGATTAACTCTGCTCCGACGCGATGAATTCCGGTTCCGGTCGCCATATGAACGGACATGCGCCGCTTGTTTTTAGATATGGCGTCCAATATCGCCTGAACGGCTTCGGTTTGGTATGGGCGCAAAGGGAAGTTTTCGCTCATCGTTTTCCTCGCTCGTAAAAAGGTTTGTATAAAATAGTATAATCGCAAACGCAAGAATGTCAATCGCCGTTTTCATTATTATGGAGGCGACGGCATAATTTGGGTAAAATTTGCGCTTCGCGGGCAATTCTACGGCCGCAGGGCGACCTTGATGACGCCGTCGCGCCTGTGTTCGAATACGTCGTACGCTTTGTCGGCATCCTTCAAATCGAACACGTGCGTCACGAGCGCCGTCGTGTCCAGCTTTCCCTCGGCAAGCAGTTGCATGATTTCGGCGCAGTCGCATCCGTCCACGCCGCCCGTCTTAAAGGTCAGGTTTTTGCCGTACATCTCCGGCAGGGGCAGCACCTGCGGCGCGTCGTACAGCGCCACGACGGTCACCACGGCGTTCGGCCGCGCGCAGCGCCAGGCGAGGCGGAAGGTCTCCTCCGTGCCCGCCGCTTCGATTACGCAATCGGCTCCGCCGTGCTCGCTGTGCGCGAGCACAAATTTTTCGATGTTTTCCGGCTTCTCGGCGAGCACGCTCGGGTAGTGCTCCCGCACAAAGCGGAGGCGCTCCTCGTCCTTTTCGCACACGATGATTCGCCCGGGCGAATGCAGGAGCGCGCATTGCAGGGTGCAGATTCCCGTCGGCCCCGCCCCGAGGATGAGCACGGTGTCCTCCCGCCCGATTTCGGAAATGCGCGCCGCCCAGAACCCCGTCGCGAGGATGTCGCCCACGAACAGCGCCTGCAAATCGGAAACGTTGCCGGGTATCTTGGTCAGCCCCGTATCCGCATAGGGCACGCGCACGTATTCCGCCTGCCCGCCGTCGATGCGGCAGCCGAGCGCCCAGCCGCCGTTCGCGTCGGTGCAGTTGTTCACGAACCCGTTTTTACAGAAAAAGCAGTTCCCGCAAAAGGTCTCCACGTTGACGGCCACGCGGTCGCCTGCGCGCAGATTTTGGATACCGTTCCCCGTTTTTTCGACCACGCCGACCATCTCGTGCCCCACGGTTATGCCGGGCACGGCGCGCGGCACGCTGCCGTGTTTGATGTGCAAATCGCTGGTGCAGACAGAGGCGAGCGTCACGCGCACGATTGCGTCGCGCTCGCCCTGCAATTCGGGCAGCGGTTTTTCAGTCAGCCCGAACACCCCGGGCGCTTTGTACGTATAAGCCAGCATCGCTGTATCCTCCGCATACCATTATAGAGCATTTTGCGCCGTTTTGCAATCGAACGGCGCAAAAAACGTTTTCCCGCTATGGAAGCCGCCGTACAGCGGCGGCAGGGCGGTGCAGCAGGGGCGTGCTGCGGAATTATGTCGAAAGAGATGTTATAAATTTGTAAAAATGCAAAAGCGAGCGGTATAGAGTTGGATTTTTCATGCAAACGTGCTATAATTATATCGGTTGCGAAAGCGATACAAACGTTCGGGAGGCCCAAAACATGAAGAAGACACTTCGAGGCAAGACTTACGATACCGCCGAAATGGCCATTGTAAAAAAGATTGCACATGGAAATTTTGGCGACCCTGCAGGATACGAAGAGACGCTGTACGTGTCGGAAAACGGAATGTATTTCCTGTATACGTACGGGGGCGAACAGTCGCCGTATCCCACCGAAAAACTCGTGAGCATGTCCAAGGCGAAGGCGCAGGCATGGGAAGAGGAGAACGCGTAACGCGTCTTTTCAGGCACAAAAGAGGGAGCCGCGCCGCGGCTCCTTTTTTGTTTCGGGCGATTGCATGCTGCTTTTTTCCGCACGGAACGGTTTTCGCCCGGTATTTTCCCCTGCGCACGGTTGTCAGGCGCCCCCGCCGTATAGTAGAATGTCTGAAAATTCAAAGCGCATACCCGAACGGATTATACGGGAGTCAGTATGATTTACGAAAATATCGCCGAACTCATCGGCAAAACGCCGCTCATGCGGCTTACAGGATTGCAGAAAAAATACGGCCTCGGCGCGGAAGTCCTCGCCAAGCTCGAATATTTCAACCCCACGGGCAGCGTCAAAGACCGCCCCGCCCTCGCCATCATCGAACAGCTGGAGCGGGAGGGGAAAATCAAGCCGGATACCGTGCTTTTGGAGCCGACCAGCGGCAACACGGGCATCGGGCTCGCCGCCGTCTGCGCCGTCAAGGGCTATACCCTCGTTCTGACGATGCCCGAAACAATGAGCGTGGAGCGCCGCAAGCTACTCGCCGCGTTCGGCGCCAAAATCGTCCTGACGGACGGCAAGGCGGGCATGAAGGGCGCCATCGCCGAGGCGGAGCGCCTGCACGCCGAAAATAAGAACAGCGTCATCTGCGGGCAGTTCGTCAACCCCGCCAACCCCGAGGCGCACTACCGCACCACCGGCCCCGAGCTGTGGGCGGACTGCGAGGGGAGGCTGGATATCCTCGTGGCGGGCGTCGGCACGGGCGGCACGCTTGCGGGCTGCGCGAAATTTTTGAAGGAGAAGAACCCTGCCCTGCGCGCGGTCGCCGTCGAACCGAAAAAATCGCCCGTGCTTTCGGGCGGCAACCCCGGGGCGCACGGCCTGCAGGGCATCGGCGCGGGCTTCGTGCCGGAAATTTTGGATACAAAGCTCATCGACGAGGTGTTCCCCGTCTCCGACGAGGACGCGTTCGCCTTCGGGCGCGAGGTCGCCAAAACGGACGGCGTATTCGCCGGTATTTCGGCGGGCGCGGCCGTCTATGCCGCCGCAGAAATTGCAAAGCGCCCCGAAAACGCGGGCAAGCGCATCGCCGTCATCATCCCCGATACGGGCATGCGCTATCTCTCCACGGCGCTGTTTTCCGAATAACGTATGCGTAAAAACGGTACCGACACCCGCCGGCAGGCGCGGGAGGAGCGGCTCAAAAAGGAGCGCGAAGAGCGGTTTTCCCGCTTCGATGCGGCGTGCGCGGCTCTGTGCGGGCAGGGCTATACGCAGCGCGATAAAACACTGCCGCCCCGCCGCGCGGGCACGCTCGGCATCCTCACCGCGGCGCCGTTCGCGATCGCCGCAATCGTCGGCGGCCTGTTTTTGCCCGATTTGCATTTTCTTCTCACGGGCAGTCTTTTTGCGGACGCGGCGCTCTTTCTCGTGCTGCTGCTCGCGAGCATCCCCGCGCACGAGGGGCTGCACGCGCTCGGCTGGGCGGCGGTGAGCGGCACCTTCCGCGGGCTTCGCTTCGGCTTGGCGGACGGCTCTCCCTACTGCGCGTGCGAAAAGCCGCTGTGCCGGTGGAAATATCTCGTCGGCGCCCTGTTGCCGCTCGCCGTGCTCGGGCTGGGGCTGAGCGCGGCGGGGCTGTGCCTGCGCACGGTGCCGCTGTTTGTGCTGGGCGCGTTCAACATCGCCTGCGCAGGCGGCGATATCCTCGTATCGGCGCGGGCGGCCGCGTCGCCGGGGCTTCTGCTCGACCACCCCGAGCGGTGCGGGTTTTATCAATTTTGCAGGCCGCCCGAATCGGCGCGGGGGGAAGAGAATTAAAAACAGCGGACAAATGTCCGCTGTTTGCGTTTTGTATTCCGATTTCTGCCCGAAAGGGGCGCGCCGGGGCGCAGAGCATGCGGCCTTGCGCCATGTTGCGTCAGATAACGACGATATTCTTTTCCTCGAATTTTTCCTTCACCTGCGGGGGGAAGTTGTCGTCGGTGATGAGCACGTCGATATCCTCGGGAGCGGCGAAGGTATAGGGCATAATCTTGCCGATTTTGGAGGTATCGAGCATCATATACACCATTTTCGCGCGGGCGAGGATAAACTTCAAGAGGTCAGATTCCACCTGCGATATGCAGGAAAACCCCTGCTCGAAGGAGAATGCGGAGGCGGAAATAATCGCCAGCTCGAAGTTGGAATTTTCCAAAAACACCTTGGTATAGGGGGAGGCGGTGGAGAGGTTCTCCTTGATGAGCGAGCCGCCCACCAGCACCACTTCGGGCTGTTTTTTGTGCGCCAGCTCCTCGGCGACGACGATGCCGTTGGTGAATACGTGGCAGGGCCTGTCGGGCATCTCTTTGGCCAGATACAGCGCGGTCGTGCCGCCGTCCAAAAACATGCTTACGCCCTCGTCCACGAGCGAAACCGCCTTTTTGGCAATCACCTTTTTCGCGTCGGTATTGATGGTCGATTTCTGCGCGTACGCCTCGTTGGAGCGCTTTTGCACTTCCAATACGGACATCGCGCCGCCCCGCACGCGGATGACCTTGTTTTCCTTTTCCAGCTCCAAAAGGTCGCGCCGCAGCGTCATGTCCGAAACTTCCGGGAACTGTTCCGAAAGCTCTTCCAGGCTCATTTTACCGTTTTTCTCGATCAGCAGGGCTATCTCTTCGATTCTCGTGCGCTTCGTAACTATTTCCTCCTTGGATTGTCTTACGCAGATATAATAACATATTTCACAATTTTGCGCAACAAAATTACCATTAAATGTGAAAGATTTTCAATTTTTTAAAAAAGATTTTTTTCCGCATGTAAAAAAGCGTTTGAATTTTCACACAAAACATGTATAATAGAGGCAGAGTAATTTTCAGCAGGAGCGGTTTCAGGAAATGAGTGAAGATTTCATCCACGACCTCAACGAATATTTCAATAAAAAATTTGTCAACTACGAAATGATTAGTTCGATGCCCTCGTACGAATCGATTACCATTTCGATGGTTTTAAAGAACCGCAACCGCATCGAGGAAGGGGAGTATGCGGCGAACGAAATGCGCAAAATCGCCTACCAGCCGAATCCCGACAAGGTACTCGCCGAGCTGAAAGAGCGGTATGTCGACAACAATTTCACCTTTTCCGTGCGCATTGCTCCCTTTAAAATGCGCATCAAGGCGTTATTCCGGTCGAAGGATTTGCCGGGGCCGTTCCTGGCGAAGCTCATCAAAAATTACGGCGAAACGCCCGAAGCGCTCTGGGAAAAGGTCGGCGTATCACAGGAGCTGTGGCAAAAAACCCTTCGCGGCTACTATGTGCCCGAAAAGGTTCTGCTCTTCAAAATATTTTTGCTCCTGGGCGTATCGCTGGAAGACAGCCTTGCACTCATGAAGCTGTGCGGCGCATATTATAACTACGAGGACGCGCGCGACGTAGTTGTACGCTATTTAATCGACTACCGCGTATTCAACCGCGACATGATTGACCGGGCGTTCGGCGAGTTCCACATCCGCAAAATTTTATAAAGCGCCCCAAAATAATTATTTGGTTTTAAATTATTAACAATTAACTGCGCGTTTGAGAACGACGTTTCTCAAAAAGCGCACCCAATTTGCCGCATACTTACGGCTTTGGGGAAGAGGGTGAATTTGCGCCCATAAATAATATGTGTGCTCTAATAAAGGGCGCAAAGAGGGAGAAAACGCCGCAGAAAACGCGAAAGCGTTTTGATGGGCGGTGTCGCCCTCTAATCACGAAATTTTCTTTTGTCAGCTCAAAAGAAAATTTGTGAGGAGATTTTGTTATGTTTAAACGACTGCGTGCCGACATCGCCGCGGCGAAGCGCAACGACCCCGCCGCGCGCAATAAATTCGAGATTTGGCTCACCTATTCGGGTGTGCATGCTCTTTCGTGGCATCGTTTTGCCAACCGGCTGTACCGCATGCACCTCAAACTTTTGGCGCGCATCGTCTCGCAGTTTGCCAAATTTCTGACGGGCATCGAAATCCACCCCGCCGCCAAAATCGAGGGCGGGGTATTCATCGACCACGGCACGGGCGTCGTCATCGGCGAAACGGCGGAGGTCAAATCGGGCGTCGTTATCTACCAGGGCGTGACGCTCGGCGGCACGGGCAAGGAAAAGGGCAAGCGCCACCCGACCATCGAAAAGGACGTCGTCATCAGTTCGGGCGCAAAGGTTCTGGGCGGCTTTACGGTAGGGGAAGGCGCCAAAATCGGCGCGGGCGCGGTCGTTTTAAAGGAAGTTCCGCCGCACGCCACGGTTGTGGGCGTACCCGGGCGCGTCGTGCGCATCAACGGCGAAAAACCTGACCTGCAGCAGGAAAAGATCGATCCGAACGCAGAGGAAATCCACGCGCTCAAGTGCCGCGTACATAAGCTCGAGGCGGCGCTCGAAGCGCTCACCGGCAAAAAATTCGAGTGCACGCAGGAAGAGCTTTTCCCCGTCCCCGCGGACGAGGCGGCAGCCGAATCCGCCGCAGCCGAAGATACAGAAAAAGAGTAAGCGTATAATAAAAATCGGTCAAAATCGTTTAATATATACAGAGGCATGGTATGATTACATCGAAAGAATTGCGAAACAAATGGTTATCCTTCTATGAGAGCAAAGGGCATGTGAATATCGGAGCGGTGTCGCTCATCGGCGACGGCACCACGGGCGTCATGTTCAACGTGGCGGGCATGCAGCCGCTCATGCCCTATCTTTTGGGGCAGCCGCACCCCGCGGGCAAGCGCCTTTGCAACGTGCAGGGCTGCGTCCGCACCGTCGATATCGAGTCCGTCGGCGACGCCACGCACTTCACCTTTTTCGAAATGATGGGCAACTGGTCGCTGGGCGACTATTTCAAAAAGGAAAAGACGGCCTGGTCGTTCGAACTTCTCACCGAAGTATTCGGGTTGGACAAGGATAAAATCTGCTCCACCGTGTTCGCGGGCAACGAATCCGCCCCGCGCGACGACGAAACGGCGCAGCTTTTGCAAAACCTCGGCATCAAAAAGGAGCACATCTATTATTTGGACAAGTCCAACAACTGGTGGGAGCTGGAGGGCACCGAAGGCACCCCCTGCGGGCCGGACAACGAGTGGTTCTACCCGCTCACCGACGAGGAATGCGGGCGCGAGCACTGCGACATTAACTGCCCCTGCGGCCGCTACGTCGAAATCGGCAACGATGTGTACATGCAGTACAAAAAGACGAAGGACGGCTACGTTCCGCTGGAAAACAAGAACGTGGACACCGGCTTCGGCCTCGACCGTATGCTCGCCTTTCTGAACGGGCTGACGGACGGATATAAAACCGATTTGTTCAGCGGCGCCGTCGCGTATCTGGAAAAGGTTTCGGGCAAAAAATACGACGACGGCGGCGAGGCGCAGAAGGCGATGCGCATCATCGCCGACCACACCCGCACCACCGTCATGCTCATCGGCGACGTGAACGGCATCCTGCCCTCGAACACGGGCGCGGGCTACATTCTGCGCAGGCTGATGCGCCGCGCCATCCGCTACTGCAAGGCGCTCGGCATCGACAGCCGCGAAATGCTCGGCGTGGCGAAGGTGTTCATCGAGGAGGTGTACAACGAGGCGTACCCGCTCCTGCCGCAGAAAGAGGAGTACATTCTGGAGGAAATCGGCCGCGAAATCGACCGCTTCGAATCCACCCTCGAAAAGGGCATGAAGGAGTTCGAAAAGACGCTCGCCGGCATCGAGCGCAAAAACGAGTTCATGGCAAAGCAGAACCCCGACTACGTCAAGGAGACGGCCATCGGCGGAAAGGCGGCGTTCAAATTGTTTGATACCTACGGTTTCCCGCTCGAGCTGACCGTCGAAATGGCTGCCGAGCGCGGCTACACGGTGGACGAGCAGGGGTTTGAGGAAGCGTTCAAGGAGCACCGCGAAAAGAGCCATGCCGCGGTCACGGCAGGCGAATTCAAGGGCGGCCTTGCCGATACGGGCGTGGCGACCACCCGCCTGCACACCGCCACCCACCTTCTGAACGCGGCGTTAAAGCAGGTTCTCTCGCCCGACGTCAACCAAAAGGGCAGCAACATCACGCCCGAGCGCCTGCGGTTCGACTTCAACTTCTCCCGCCCGATGACGCAGGAGGAAATTGAGGCGGTCGAGGATCTCGTCAACGAAAAGATAAAGGAAAATATCCCCGTCGTGTTCGAGGAGATGCCGTACGATAAAGCGCGCGCCGAGGGCATCGTCGGCGTGTTCGACAGCAAGTACGGCGACGTAGTCAAAACGTACTCCATCGGCAATTTCTCGCGCGAAATGTGCGGCGGCCCGCACGCAAAATCGACGGGCGAGCTGGGGCACTTTAAAATCGTCAAGGAGCAGTCCTCCTCGTCGGGCGTAAGGCGCATCAAAGCTGTTTTGGAGTGAGTGGCTAGCGAAAATCTCGGCAAGCTGTCGCCTGCAGTCTAACGCGGTCAATTTGCGAAGCAACCGCTTGCGGGCATTTATGCAAAATTGACAAAGAGAAAATCCCGCCGTTCGGCTACTGCCGAACGGCGGGATTTTCTCTCTTTCCGCGAAAGCCGCATGTATGCGGCAAATCGGGTGCGCTATCTGAAAGGAGCTGATTCTATTAAGATTCGCGCATATTATTATTTCGTTTTTTGAACAACGGCTTATCCTGTGAAGATAAGCACGCGCCAATCGCCATTAACCCCAAAGCGATAAAATAGGTGTAATGCGGTATTTCTCTGAATATCACGAGCGATAAAAGCGTTCCTATAAAAGGGGCTATTGCATAATAAGCACTCGTACGCGCCGCGCCGAGTATTCTTTGTGCATATACATAGAAAAAAATACTTAACCCGTATGCGACGAACCCCACACCGAGAACGGCGAAAACACTCCACAGAACTGTTATCCGCTCACCGATAATCAAACCGATAATAATTGAACCCAATCCGGAAAAAATGCCTTTTAATAAGACGATCTGCAACGGGTCTTTTGACGAGATTTTCCTCGTACAATTATTTTCAAAGCCCCAACATATGCAAGCGATTAAAATAAACAGAGAACCGAAAGAAAATTGCAAACTCGTTATATCTTCAAAAGAAAGTAAGGCGCAAGACAGCGTAACAAATAAAATTCCGAGCCAAAGCCGCATACTGATTTTTTCTTTGAATACTGCCAACGCGATAATCGCTGTCGCAACGATTTCAAAGTTATTCAAGAGAGATGCGTTCGCCGCCGATGTGGATTTAAGTCCGAACAGCAGGCAGATCGGCGCGGCAATATCCAGCAATACCATAGCGACGGTATATGGCAACTCTTTTTTGGTTAATTTCATTTCGACGTTTTCGGTCTTTTTTAGTTTGCGGATCAAAGCAATAACACCCATGCCAATGCCTGCACCGATATATAAAAATCCGGCCATAAGAGTAGAGGGCATATAATCCAACAGAATTTTTGAAAAGGGAGAATTTATAGCATAAAAAGCGGCGGCAAGAATAGCTAAAAATATTCCCGTTTTTACTGACCTTGATTTCATAATAATTGATCGATTGCTGTTTTCAAATGCTTTATCGTTTCCTCATCGTTTTCTTTTACGGCTTTTACAATACAGTGATCCATATGGTCTTTCAAAATCACTTTACTTGTATTCACGATTTCCGATTTAACGGCCGAAAGCTGAATTAAAATTTCACTGCAATCCCTGCCGTCCTCAATCATCTTTTTAATTGCATTTAAGTGACCGCTTGCCCGTGCTATTCTATTCAGAACAGCTTTTGTGTGTTCATGTTGCTCCATAAAGCACCTCCGATATCCCCCCATGGGGGATATAATTATTATAATTTTTGCAGACAAATCTGTCAATAGTTTAAGATGTGTAAAAAAGAGGAACTTGCGGAATTTCCGCAATCACTCTCTTTGTTTTTGCCGTATGCCGGTACGCAAAAAGTGCGCCCGTAGCGAGCGCACTTTTTCGTTGGGATTGTCCTCAAAATCATGTTTGTTTTAACGGTATAAAACAATTTGCGGGAATTTCGTGAATTTTTTACAGATAGTTCCGCAGCACGTTCTCGTAATTTTCTTCCAGATGCAGCAGCTCCTCGGCGATGGAAAGCACCTCCTTGTCCGTGCAGTCCTTGCAGTCGCCGATGGAGCGGGTGAGGGCGGTAATGCCCATCACGGTGCCCTGCGTCATCATCTCCGCGATGTGCGCGCGCGAATCGTCCTTCATCGTGTTCATCTTGATTGATCCCCACATCATCGCCTTTTTCACGGGGTTGGGCTCCTTCAACTCGATTCCCTTGTCCCGCGCGCAGATGGCCGCCTTGCCCGAAATGCGCTCGTATCCGTCGTGCATCTTTTTTAATTCCTCGCGCAGCGCCTCGTCCTCCGTTTCGGGGAGAATGTCCGAAATGGAATTGAGCGCATAGTGCGTGTTCCGATATATTTCCGCGAGCAGTTCGCTCTCCCGTTTGATGTCCGCCATAATTGACCTCCGTGCATTGTTGTACTGTCAGTATGCGCGGGGCGGGTACGTTTTATGCGCGTGGGAAATTCCCTCCCGCAAAATATCCGCATGGCTTTAAAATCGCTTGACAATTTTGCGGGGGTATGGTAACATACTTTTCGAGCCGCTCGTAGCGGGCTTTTTAAGCGCGCAGTTTTTGCGCCGCCTTGGCACACGGCGAGACTGGTTAGAGGAGGTAAAGTATTTTGTACGCAATCATCGAGAACGGGAACAAACAGTATAAAGTTTCCGAGGGAGACGTCGTTCGGGTCGAAAAGCTGAAAGCGGAAGTGGGCGACGCGGTCGAGTTCAAGGTCGTCATGGTATCCGACGAAAACGGTGTCAAGACGGGCGCGGACGTAGCGAACGCGAAGGTCAGCGCGAAGGTCGAAGCGCAGGACAAGTTCAAAAAGATCATCGTTTTCAAGTACAAGGCAAAGAAGAACGAGCGCAAAAAGCAGGGCCACAGGCAGCCCTTCACCGCAGTCAAGATTGAAAAAATCTCGCTGTAACACAGAACAAGGAGGATAAATAAATGATTTTCATCAATTTATTTGCTCATAAAAAGGGAACGGGCTCCTCGCACAACGGCCGCGACAGCGAGGCAAAGCGCCTCGGCGTAAAGCGTGCAGACGGGCAGGAAGTGCTCGCCGGCAACATTCTGGTTCGCCAGAGGGGCACCAAGTTCCACGCCGGCAACAACGTCGGCATCGGCAAGGACGACACGCTGTTCGCCCTGGTCGACGGCGTGGTCAAGTTCGAGCGTTTGGGCAAAGACAGGAAGCAGGTCAGCGTCTACGCGAAGGCCGAGTAATTTAAAAGCAAATACGAGCGCCCCGGAGCATCCGCTCCGGGGCGCTTTTTGCATGCGCCGAATACGGGGCGCGCGAAAGAAGCTGCACCCGCATAAAAAATGTTTGGCTTCCATACTCGGATTTTCAAACTCTTACGCAAAATCTTGCTGAAACAGCCCATTTATTTTTCAACATGTGTTGACATTTATGAAAGACTTTGCTATAATTAAACTGAATTTTTTCGTTAAAAAATATTTCATATTTGCAAGGAAACATACCCAAAGGAGCGCTCCTTTTCTTTACGGCTCATGCCGTAAAGAAGTCCATTGGCAGGCTTGCGGTATGTCGGCACAGATTTTAAGCAACGGTAATAACCTTTTACGGCTGTTATAGAGTAAAGCGAGGGGAGGTGAATAGCCAAACGAAAAAATAAGGGTGACAGGAGAAAAAAGGCAAATGGGCGGTGCAGGCCGCAAGTGAGATTGGTTAATAACAAAGTTTAATAAGGAGAAGGAAATGAAAAAGAAAATTTTATTGACTTCGATTTTGTCGGTAGTGATGTGCTTGAGCCTCATCGTGGGCGCGACGCTGGCGTTGTTCGGCAGCGAATCGAAAAAGAACATCGCGGTGACGAGCGGTAAAGTCGAGGTCGAGGCGAATATCGTCGGCATCACGACCTATTCCAAGGGCGTCGCGACGGCCGGTTTAGAGGGCGGAGAAAACGGCGTCTTTGAAAACGGCGGCACGGCGGAAGTAGTGGGCGACACAATCGATATTGAAGGAATGTCGCCGGGCGACAAGGTCGTGGCGGAAATACAAATCAACAACACCTCGAATATCGAATACGTACAGCGTTTCGGCATGAAAGGCGAGGGAGACAGCGCGCTGTTGAAGCAGATGCTCGTGGGCGTGAGCAAAGCGGATACAGACGCAAATTACACCTACTACAACAGCTTTGTGAGCGCGTGGTCGAACGAAAGCGCGGCAACGCAGACGCGGTACATAAGCATCGAATTGCCCGAATACGTGGGCAGTTCGGCGCAGGGAAAAGACTGCGAGTATACGCTGTCGGTAGAGGCGGTGCAGGGCAATGCGGACGTCAGCGGCGACGCTGCGGAAGAGAGCCGCATATACCTGGTGGAGGATCAGCAGTCGCTCACGGAAACGCTGAAAACGATGGGGAACGGCGAAACGGTCGTGCTGTGGGGCGGCGAAGAGAAATGGACGACGGCGGATATATCGTTTGAAGACGAAAAGAGCATCACCGTATGCGGATACAACGTTGGCACGCTGACCATAAACGCGCCGCTCGGGAGCATCGAGTATTACATTGCGCACACGGGCAGTATTGAACGCGCCGTCGTGGCGGGCGAATCGCTGCACATTTACGGCGAAGTGGGCGAGCTCACGCTCAACAGCGGCCGCACGGTCGTAGAATCGGGCGCAAGCGTGGACGCGGTCGATGTCGTGCCTACGGAATCCGAAGCCAAGGTCGAAATCAGACAGAACGCAGAGGTTCAGTCGGTTACATCGCGGCCCGCGCAGGATGCGACCGCAATCATCGTAATCGATAAAGATACCGTTCTCCCCGTATTGGTTGCGGAAGGCGAGGGCGAGACCAAGCTGGACAGCAGCGGTACCGTGGAAGATACGCAGGGCGGCGGCACTTTGATTGAGGGAGCCGTTTCCTTCGAGAGCTTCGTTGCCAAGTTGGCAGAGGGCGGAAACATTTCTCTCGCGGCGGATATCGGCGTCTATGCCGACCCTTCCCTCAGCGATGAAGAAGTGCTTGTTCCGCTGCTCACCATCGACAGGGATACAACGCTCGATTTAAACGGCTATAAAATTTATGTCGAGTACGATGCTGAAGGCAGTTATATCTATACCCCCGCAATTTTATCAATCGACGGTGCGAATGTCGTGATTGAGGGCAACGGCACAATCGATGCGGAGGCGGGAGACAATAACAGCTACGGTATAAGTCTTGTCAACGGAGCCTCGCTCACCGTCAACGATGGTACCTATTACGGTGCACCGACGGCGATTCAGGTGTCGAGCGGCGAGCTGACCGTCAACGGCGGATTCTTCGACCTCGCCGAAACGTGCAAAGCCGCTGTGCCGGAATATGCAAAATATGTAATCAACTGCATCGACTCCAGTTTTAAAAACGGCACGGCGAAGATTTTTGTCAAAGGCGGCACGTTTGTCAATTTTGACCCGTCGGATAATCCCGAGGGCGCCGGTACGACCTATCTTGCCGACGGATATGAAGCGATTTCCGCGCAGGCAGGGGACGAAACGCACTACACCGTGCAGCCCCTGTGGGACGGCACGGCGGTCGATACCTCCTGGTACAACGAAGAGGATACGGAGTTTGCCTTAAATACGCCCATGCAGTTGGCGGGGCTTGCGAGCCTTGTCAACGGCGGCAACGATTTTGCGGGCAAAACGGTAACGCTCGGCGCGGATATCAACCTCAACAATCAAGAATGGACGCCGATTGGTAACGGATAACGTGACAGATTGCACGAATACGGGTACGGTTACGGCCAGCGGTACCGGTGTCGGCGGCATTGTCGGCGAACAGCAAAACTACGGCATTGTTTCCGGCAATACGAACACCGCGGATATCACCAACAATTCGGACGGTTTCGGCACGGGCGGCATCGTCGGCTGGGTGCGCTATTCCGGTTCGGATTCCGATTATCAGATGAAAGCGATGGTTGAAGTCACGGGCAACAGGAACAGCGGCTCGGTGACGGGCGGCACTTCCTCGGGCGGTATCGTCGGGCATATTTATAATAATTGCCTTGTCAGCGGCAACATCAATACGGCAACGGAAATTTCCTCCGACAATTTTGCGGCGGGCATCGTCGGCTCTCTGCAGTATAGCAGTGCAAGCGATTTTATGGGGCAGTGCGATTTGCGAGTCATCGAAAACGTGTCCACAACGCCCGCAGAGTCAATTGACGGCGCGTGCGTCGACCAGTTTGCGTACAATAACGACTCTTCGAACGAGCACGGCTTTATCGTAGCGTATAATTTTACCAGCGAACCCGAATTGGAAGAGACGGTTATTATTCATGTTGCCAATGTAGCGTCGTTCAATGCCGCGCTCGCGTCTATAAACGAAGGCAGCGTAATCATTTTGGACGGGGATATTGATTTTGCTTCGGCAGGATATGACGATGCTAATCCTTTCGTTGTTGATGCGGAAGGAATTACGATAGATTTGTGCGGGCGTACGATTTACACAAGGAACGTTGCTTTCATAATCAGCGGGGCGAATGTTACCATTCAAAACGGCAATATAGCCCGTCCGGAAGGGGCATTATATTCGTACGGAATCAAGGTTAACGGCCAAAACGTAACAATCAAAAATATTAAAATCGATTCCGGCATCAATGTATCCGGCTATGATGGAGATTCCGTAAAAGCAGGTGTTTCCGCAAACATTATCGGCTGCACGATTACGTTGGATTGCGAATGGGCATATTATGCCGTTTGTGCACAGGGTGCATCTTCGGCCATTTTAGATGATGTAACGATAAACAGAACCAATGCGGGGAAGGCAAACAATTATTTCTGGGTTGAAAAAGAATTTACCGATGATTTAGGGTATGTCGGCAATTCTTACATTGGTTATTATGACAACGTGGTGATGAAGTCGACATGCGGCACGACTTTGTACAATATGGGCGGTTTGGCTCCTGAGTCATTGTATAAATCTTGATGAGCCTAATGAAATGACGAAGAGCGCATATTCTGAAATTCAAACCGCACAGACAGCAGAATAACAGTAAAACAGAGCAAGGCGCCGCCCGTTGGGAACAACGGGCGGCGCTTTTATATTTTCCGCCAATTTTCAACGAACGTTGACATTGCGGAAGGATATATCGCAGAGGCAGAGACGGTCGGAGAGGATGCCTGTTACACGGTCGTCAAAGCGCCGGGAGGGCAGGCAAAAACTAAAATTCAGTACAAGTAAAAAGGAGCGGCTCGGCCGCTCCTTTTTCTATCGGGATATAAATCGTTTTGCAATCGGCTCAGTTGCCGCCCCCAATCATGCCCATAAAGTTGCTGTACGTTTCGGGGAAGAACAGGAACACGACGATGAGCGCAAGCAGTGCGATAAAGATAAGTTGGAACAGCAGGTTGCGTTTAGACATAGCCTCCAGCCCCACGACGGCAATGAGGAGCAGCGCGCCGTAGTTGCGGATAACTTCGAAGGCGTTTTTCAGCCATTCCACATTGCTGAGGAAGGGGAACTTCGCGTCGATGATGAGCAGCGCGAACACGATAACCAGCACGACGGCGAGAATTTCGCCGATGATGTCGAACACTTTCTCCATCTTTTTGAACATGTTTTCAATCCTCCTTCATTTCTGCGCAAAGGCAGTTTTTTCCATTGTACCCTGCTTTGCCGCGCTTGTCAAGAAAAATTTTTGAAAATATCGGATGTATGAGGGCGTCGGAATGCTGCATTTTGCCCGTTTCGGCGCAAAATTTGCCCGAAAACAATGCAATTGTATGCGCGCGGGGCGTCAAAACGGCATAAAAAAGAACGGCCCCCGCATTGCCGCTCTTTTAAAAAATTTCGTCAAATTCCCGTCTTCGCGCGGGAGGAAGGCTCCTTTCCGCCGCGCTCGGCCGGCCTGTCCTCGCCCGCGCGGGCGATTGCCTCGTCCAAATCGAGCGGTTCGCCCTCCGCGTCTTGTGGCGTTACGGGCACAAATACCCGCCTGCCGTAGCCGTCCGCGAACTTGCGCTGAAAGTATTCCGCCAGCACGTTCGCAAACAGGCTCAGGAGAAGGAAGGGGATGGAAATGCACGCCATAATCACCGAAAACACGTTGGCGGCGTACACGGCGGAGAACACGAGCCCGAGCGCAAATCCCGAGCAGAGCAGCTGCACCGAGTATTTCGCAATCTTGATAAACCGATGCACGCGCGGCTTTTTCGCGCCCTTCAGATTGACGCGGTAGCTCACCGCGGTCACGACGACGGAGAGAGCCAAAGCGATTGCGATTAAGCACAGCAGCGCGATGCCCAGCCCCGTGCGGTAGGTCAGGTAAAAGTACAGCGCATAGGCAAAATAGGCCGCATATCCGACGGAAAACCCTAAACTTATTAAAAATTTGGAAACGCGAATCTTTCTTTTAAAACTCATAGGCAAAACAATGGAACGATGTGTATACGAATACTATACACCGAATTTTGCCGTTTGGCAATCTTTTTCGGGGGAAAAATCGCCGCGATTGTATTGCAATCCTGCGCCGGACGTGTTATAATAATAAAAGTACAGTCGAATTATGCGGAGGCGGAATTGTTCGAGTCGGATTTTGACGCAAAATATTTCGATGCGGCTTCCACCCTCGATTGCGGCCAAACCTTTCGCTTTGAGGCGTCGCGGGGCGGGTATATCGTATATTCGGGCGGGCGCGCGTGCCGCCTTTGGCGCCGCGGAGAGCGCACCGTTCTGCGCTGCGAAGAGGCGGACGACGCGTATTTTGCGCATTATTTCGATCTCGCGCGCGACTATGCGGAAATCTGCGGGCGGGCGCTCTCGTGCGGCATACCCTTCGTCGCGGAGGCGGCGCGGGCGGGCAAGGGCATCCGTATTCTCAACCAGGACGCGGAGGAAACGATATTTTCCTTTCTCCTGTCGCAGAACAACAACATTCCGCGCATCCGCATGCTCATCGGACGCATCTGCGCCGCGTTGGGCGAGGAGCTCTCGTTCGAAGGGGAACGTTACTTTGCCTTTCCCCGCGCCGAAAAGCTGGCGCAGAAGGGCGAGGGTTTCTATTTTTCGCTCGGGTGCGGATACCGTGCCAAGTATATCGCGGCCGCGGCGCGCATTTTGGCGGAGGAGAGTGCGGAAGGGTACGCCGCCCTGCCCACGGAGCAGCTGCGCGAAAAACTTCTGTCGCTGCCCGGCGTGGGGCCGAAGGTCGCGGATTGCGTTTTGCTGTTCGCGTATCACCGCACGGAATCTTTCCCCGTGGATACCTGGATTGAAAAGGTATACCGCGAGGAGCTGGGCGGCACGTTAAAGGACAGAAAAAAGATAGCCGCGTATTTTGCCGGTTTATTCGGCGAAGCGGGCGGATACATACAGCAATATATCTTCCGCTACGAGCGGGAGAGGAGGACGAAATGGCAAGGATAACCATCGACGAAAAGGTATGCAAAGGCTGCGGCCTGTGTGCGGACGCATGCCCGAAAAATGTTATATCGCTGAGCGAGCACCGCATGAACGCGAACGGGTATTACGTAGCGGAAACGGTGAACCCGCAAAACTGCATCGGGTGCGCGTTCTGCGCGATGATGTGCCCCGACTGCGCGATTGAAGTGGAACGGTAGGTCTCGCGAAAATCTCGGCGAGCTGACGCCTGCGATTTTCTGCGATTTTGAGGGTTCTGCCCTCTGTCCGCGATTTATAGGGGCACGCATATTACAAAATCGCGCAACTTCACCCGCTGTGCGAGGGCGTAGCCCGCTGCCCTGCCGAGGGTTCCCGTTTACGGGAAACGGCAGATGTCGCAAGTATGCGACAAATTGAGTGCGCTAATCCAAAATGGCGATTTTGGAACGCGCAGTTGATTATTAAAATAATAACTCGCAAAAGCAAAAACGACGCTTTTTGCTTTTGCCCTCAATATGCCGAAGGGCATATGCGGAAAGAGTGAATTTGCGCGCGCTCTATAATAATAGAGCCCTAAATAATGGGGCCCCCGAAAATCGCAACGCGCGTAGCGGTGTGAGATTTTTGGGGATAAGGAGCAACAAGTGTACGAGGGCTTGGCGGCAAGCATAGCGCGCCGCCTGTTCGCCGTCACCTTGTTGCGACGAGCGCAAAGAGAGAAAACAGGCGGTCAGCGGCAAAGCCGCGCGCCCGCGGGTTTTCTCTGAAATCAAGCGAATCGCAGCATCTCTTTTGCGAGATTCGCGCGAAGGCTAAAATAAATATTTCGCGCAAGCAAAACCGCGCTTTTGCGTTAGCGCACCCGTATTTGCAAAAACTTTTGCTTTTGCAGGAAAGGTGAATGCGGCGCGCAATTTAATAAAAGGGCGAACCAAATAAGCAGGTGAAGGCTTGCAATTAAAATAAAAGATAAAAGCCCTAAAAAATTGCAAGCCGAGGGCGGTAGCCCTGAAAATCTCGACTTTCCGCAGCGCCTTTGCGCGAGGAAAGTGAGAGGACAAAAAGGTGTGCCCTGAAAAAGCGCGCCGCAGAGGAAAACTCCGATTGCCCTGAGCATAGCGAAGGCAATGGGGTTGTCCTCAAAATCACGACAATTTGTTTTGACAGCTCAAAACAAATTGTGTGAACAAAAGGAAGGTTCATTTATGTCAAAAATTTTATTGCACGGAACGGAAGCGATTTGCGAAGGCGCCATGCGCAACGGCTGCCGCGCCTTCTTCGGCTATCCCATCACCCCGCAGAACGAAGTGCCCGAGTACATGTCCGTACAGATGCCGAAAATCGGCGGCGTATTCGTCCAGGCGGAGTCGGAAGTTGCCGCCATCAACATGGTGTACGGCGCGGCGGGCGCGGGCATCCGCGCCATGACCAGCTCCTCCAGCCCCGGCGTCAGCTTAAAGCAGGAGGGCATCTCCTACATCGCCTGCGCGCGCATCCCGTGCGTAATCGTCAACATCATGCGCGCCGGCCCCGGCCTCGGCGGCATTTTGCCCGCCCAGGGCGACTATTTCCAGGCGACCAAGGGCGGCGGCCACGGCGACTATCACCTCATCGTCCTCGCTCCGTCCACCGCGCAGGAGGCGTGCGACTTCACCTACCGCGCCTTCGATTTGTCGGATAAGTACCGCGTCCCCGCGATGATTCTGGCGGACGGCATGATTGGCCAGATTATGGAGCCGGTCGAGCTTCCGCCCATGCGCGACTTGAAGGACATCCCCGAAAAGCAGTGGGCGACGAGCGGGCACTACGGCAAGGAGCGCCGCATCCTCAACTCCCTCATCATCAAGCCCGAGGAACTCGAGCCGCACGTCAACGAATTGCAGAGGACGTACGACGAAATTTACGCCAACGAGCGCAAAGCGGAGTGCTATAAAACGGAGGACGCGGAAATCGTCCTCACCGCCTACGGCACCATCGCGCGCATCTGCAAGAGCGTGGTCGACGAGCTGCGCATGCAGGGCGTCAAGGCGGGCTGCATCCGGCCGATTACCCTCTATCCCTTCCCCGACGACGCGTACGCGAAATGCGCGGCGGGTGCGGCGAAGGCGTTCCTCTCCGTCGAGCTGTCTTTGGGGCAGATGGTGGAGGACGTAAAGCTGGCGGTGAACGGCAAAAAGCCGGTGTATTTCTACGGCAGAACGGGCGGCAACGTGCCCGAAGAGGCGGAAATCATCGAGGCGGCGAAGAACGCGCTTAAAAAAGCGGAGGCGGTACAATGAAAGTATTTCAAAAGACGAAAATGCTCACCGACGCGCACCTGCATTACTGCCCCGGCTGTACGCACGGCATCGTGCACAGGCTGGTCGCGGAGAGCATCGAGGAGCTCGGCCTGCAGGATAAATGCATCGGCGTCGCGCCCGTCGGCTGCGCGGTGTTCGCGTACGACTATTTCAACTGCGACATGCAGGAGGCGGCGCACGGCCGCGCGCCCGCAGTCGCCACGGGCATCAAGCGCTGCCTGCCCGATCGGACGGTGTTCGTATACCAGGGCGACGGCGACCTCGCGTCCATCGGCATGGCGGAAACGGTGCACGCCGCGGCGCGCGGGGAAAACATCACCATCATCTTCATCAACAACAGCATCTACGGCATGACGGGCGGCCAGATGGCGCCGACCACCCTCATCGGGCAGAAGGCGACCACCTGCCAGAACGGCCGCGACCCCGCCGTAAACGGCTATCCCATCCGCGTATGCGAGCTTTTGGCCACGCTCGACGCGCCGTACTATATCGAGCGCGTTTCCACGCACGACGTCAAGCACGTCATGGCGGCGAAAAAGGCGATTAAAAAGGCGCTCCGCTTCCAGTCGGAGGGGAGGGGGTACACCTTCGTCGAGGTGCTCGTATCCTGCCCGACCAACTGGCATATGCGCCCCGCCGAGGCGCTGCAATTTATGGGGAAGGAGTGCGTCAAAACATTCCCGCTCGGCGTATACCGCGATAAATCGGAAGGGGAGGCGGAAGTATGATAAAAATATTGTTGGCCGGCCAGGGCGGCCAGGGCGTTCTGAGCGCGGGCAAATTTCTGGCGGAGAGCGGCCTGCACGAGGGCAAGGAAGTCACCTATCTCCCCGCCTACGGCCCCGAAATGCGCGGCGGCACGGCGAACTGCTCGGTCATCATCTCCGAGCATGCGATTGCCTCGCCTCTATGCAACAAGCCCGACGTGCTCATCGCCATGAACGGCCCCAGCTTCCATAAATTCGCGCCGCGCGTCAAGAGCGGCGGCATCATCATCGTCAACGGCTCGGTGTCCGACTGCTACGCGGGGCGCGACGACGTGCATGTCTACGACGTCGCCGCGAACGACATCGCCATCGAAACGGGCGACGTGCGCTCGGCGAACATGGTCATGCTCGGCGCGTTCATCGCGCTCACGGGCGCGGTCAAGGAGAAGAGCATCTTCAATTGCCTCAACGAAAAATTCGTCGGCAAGCCGCACGTCTGCGAGGTGAACGGAAAGGCATTCCGCGCCGGAATGCAGGCGGTTCGGTAAACAGAATAAATCCAAACGAAAAGCCCCCGCGCAAACTTGCGCGGGGGCTTTCTGCCGCGGAAAAATCTCCGTTCGTTATTCAGCTTTCGGTGCGGCATTTTTGCCGCAGGGGCTGTCTCCCTGTCCGCCATCCGGCGGGTTACCCTTTTTCCGGAAGATAAAGAATTTTCGCGTCAGATAGTTATAGACGAGCACCACTGCCGTGAGGAATATCTTCACAATCCATTCGTCGATATGCAGCAGGTCATAGCCGAGGTACATACCGGCGAGGTGGATTGCCAGCCCGCCCGCGGACAGGAGCGCGAAAAAGAGAAATCCGCCGACGCTCTTCGAGTTTCCCTTCTCCCTGTACACGAACAGTACGGAAAATATATAGTTGACGATGAGCCCCGCGAGGAAGCCGCAGCCGGTTCCGAGCACGGCGGCTGCCGTACTCGGCTCCTCCGTTCCGCCGAAAAAGATTGATAAAAAGCTCGGGTAAATTTCCGGCTGCATCCAATACAGCACCAGGCTCATGGTCAAAAAATCCGCGATTGTCGCGCAGCCGCCGACGATTAAAAAGCGGATAATTTCCCAAAAAGTGGCGTTATGCCACAGTTTTTTTAACAGATTGCGCATGTTTTCTCTTTCTCCAAGGTAAAACGTCCCGTATGCGTACGCCGCGGAAATCGCAATACGCGAGCAGGGCGGTAATTCCCGCGCCCGCGGCGCTCGCGGCGATGCCTGCGGCGAGCCCCGGTACGGAAAATTCGAGCACGATTTCGTTTTCTCCGCTCCCGAGCGCGACGCTGAGCATACAGTCGCCGATTAGTTCAAAGTCCGCCCTTTCCCCGTTTACGGTAATTTTCCAGCCGTCCTCGTAGGGGATGCTGAAGAATACCCGTTCGTTTCCGTCCGAATGCACGGTGCATCGCACGGAGCCGTCCTGCACCGTAAGGTTCTCGGCGGCGCGCCCCTGCAGCGTTTCCGCCGCCTTCGCGAGCGCGTCCAGGTCGAGGTAATAGATATTGCTCTCCCGTACGTTGCCGTCGGCGATGCGTACCGTCGCCGTGCTTCCCGATTCCGTGCCGATATAAATCACTTCCGGCGACAGCCACCGCCCCAGGGAATAGGTCGTCTCTTCGTTTACGACCGCCTCGCGCGCGCCGGTGTCGTTGAACAAAAACTGCCCGTACATCGCGCAAGCCGTTTCCGGCACGCGGATGGTGTACACCGTCTCCCCGCCGTCGGTTTCCGCCGAATATTCCGCTTCGCGGTAGAGTTTGATCTCCTCGCCCAACAGGAAGGAATACAGTTGGTTTTGGTAGAGGAAGGGGGTTGTTTCCTCGCTGTTGAATGCCGGGCTCTCCGGGTAGGTGAAGGCGAGGGGCAGTGCGTACGGGTTTTGATAGGTGCTTTTGCCGTTGTAGGTACCGAGTTCGTCGAGTTTGATCAGACCGTTGATATCGGAGTCGGCAAGCACGTATTTGACGCCGAGCAGGGCGTCCGCCGCCACGATGCTCGTGTTCACGATATTCATGTTGTCGCCCATGATATTGTAGCCGAGCTTGTCCAGAAAGCGGCGCTCCCGGTCATTGGGATCGGAAGTATAGCCGCTTATGGAACGGTAGCCGTACGCCAAAGATTCGTTGTAGTTCGCTGTCAGGTGCGCGCTCGAGGTGTTCCGCGTCGACGTCTGGTTGATGCGGTAAAATCCGCCGTCGTACGCCCGCAGGGCGGCGATTTGTTCCTGCTGCTGCATCACGTATTCCGCATACGCTTCGGCGTTGGAAACACTGTATTCCTGCATCAACAGGCTCGCGTTGAAAGACAGCTCTGCCGCCGCTTCCGCGGCGATTAAAATTCCGAGGGAGATGGCCGCCGCTCGCAGGAGTTTTTCGCTCTTTGCGGAAACGCCCGTTTGCGCCCGCTCGGCTCCGCTTTGTCCGTTCGGCAGGCCGGTTTGCCCGCCCTGCGCGCCGTCCGGCAGCTGCCTGTTGTAGCAGTACAGCAGGGCTGCCGCCAAAGCGAACGAGAGCAATGCGAACAGGAAGGATTGCAGACCCAGCGCGATGAACAGCACCGCGGCGATTGCCGCGGCGGGCCATGCCCTGCGCAGGTCGACGCGGAGCGGCTGGTTCCCGGCTCGCTCGTAAAACCGCGCGGAGACGCACAGCACGGAAAAAATTCCCAGATACGAGTACCGGTACCAATAACTCGTCACGCTTTTGAACATCGAAAAGGCGAACACGAACGGCGAAAAGAAGAAGATGAGCGCGCTCGCGCAGAGAAAGACGATGACGATGTTGCGCGCCCTGCCCCGTTCGGCGCCGGTAAAGAAATAGGCGAAACATCCGAACAGCGCAAAAAATCCGCAGTAGAGGGAAACGGAGCCTTCGCTGCTCGTGCCGCCGATTCGGAATTGCGTGAAGGCGCTGAAGATATTTTCCAGGTAATTCTTCTGCAGCAGAAAGAAATCCAGCCCCGCACGTCCGCCGCGGAGAGCTAAAAGTGTCGGAAAGATGAGGAACATGCTCAGCAATGCGCCGAGCACGAGGCATGCGGCGAAGCGCAGCGCCCGCAGGAGAAACGCGCGGAGCGCAAAGCGGTTTGCGAGGGTGTCCTCATAGAGGTAATAGATGCAGCAGAACATGCAGTTGATTCCCGCCGTATACCAGTTGAACAGCAGTGACAGCGCGACGGAGAGGATGAGCAGAAGTTTATTTCTCCCGTTTTGCACGAGCTTCCATGTGCCGAGCAAAATGAGCGGAAGCATATACACCCCGTCCAGCCACATGATGTTGCTCGCCTGCGCCACCCCGTATTGGCACAGTCCGTATCCGAGCGAGAGGCAGGCGGCAAACAGCGGCTTCATGCGCGGAAAACGCGCGCGCAGATAAATGGCGAAAAATGCCGCCGCAACGCCGAGTTTGCCCGCGACCATGAGCGTAAACATGGAATGGAAGTCCTTCTGTTCGAAAAACAGCACGAGCAGATTGAACGGCGAGGTCAGATAATAGGAGAATACGGCTACGTTGTTTCCGCCGAGCACCTTTTCAAAGGTATAGGCGAGCGACGCTTCGCCGCGCAGTACCCGCTTCAGATAGGCAAAAAAGTCCAGATATTGGATATCCGCATCGACGCACGCGAAGGAATTTCCGCCGAAGGGCGCAAATCCGGAGAGCACCGCCAAAAGGTATATGAGGGCGACGGTTGCGGCCAGGCAGGCCGCATACAGAGACAGGTTGATTGTCCTTGCTGAAAAGCGGGATTTTTCCGATGACATGGCTTCCATTATAGAGGATTTACGGAGGAATGTCAATGCGTTTCGTCGCGGGCATACAAATTTGCCCTTCCGTTTTGGGTTGACAAGCAGGGGAAAATATTGTAAGATATACGCGTATTTTAAAAAAGCAGATGGTTTGTATGGATAAATTGAGTATTGTCGTGCCCTGTTACAACGAAGAGGAATGCGTAGAGCTGTTCTACCAAACCGCGTCGGAGATATTGAAATCGATGCCCGTCGAGCCGGAGTTTCTCTTCGTCGACGACGGAAGTTCGGACGGTACATGTGCCATTCTTCGCCGTTTGGCGAAGAATGATACGCGTGTCAGATATATATCGTTCAGCCGGAATTTCGGCAAGGAGGCGGCGCTGTATGCCGGGCTGTGCGGCGCTACGGGCGATTTGGTCGCCGTTATGGATGCCGATTTGCAGGATCCGCCCGAGCTCCTGCTCGAAATGTACCGCGGCATTCGGGAGGAACAGTACGATTGCGTCGGCTGCCGCCGTTCCACCCGGAAAAACGAGCCGAAAATCCGCAGTCTGTTTTCCAAATTTTTCTATAAGCTCATCAATTCGATGACGGATACAAAAATAGTCGACGGCGCGCGCGATTTCCGCATGATGACGCGGCAGATGGTCGACGCCGTGCTTTCCCTGCGCGAAACGGAGCGGTTCAGCAAGGAACTGTTCAGCTGGGTTGGCTTTAAAACCAAGTGGCTCGAATACGAAAATATCGAACGCGCCAAGGGCAGCACAAAGTGGAGCTTCAAAAAATTGGCGCGCTATGCCGTCGGCGGCATCGAAAGCGCCAGCTGCGCCCCGCTGAAGGTCAACCTTCTATTTTGCGTGCTGTGCTTTTTGGTTTGCGTCGGGTTTGTGATCGCCGATATCGTAATCGCGGCAGCGGCTGGGAGCGTTTCGTGGCTCTTTATTTTGCTCCCTGTACTGTTTCTGCTCGCCGCCATGCTGTTTTTCGGCCTGTACATGCAGGGGGAATACGTGAAGAAGATTTTCTACCAAGTCCGCGGCAGGCCCATGTTCATCGTCAAGGAAGACGAAAAGAGCGTGCGCTGACTCGTTTTTGCCGCACGGGCGGGAGAAACGGAAGTATCTGAAATTTGCGGAACGAATGCCAGAGGAAATTGTAGACGGTGTAAACCGGCGGCAATTTCCTCTTTTTGCTTGCTTTTGTGCCGAAACGATGGTATAATGCAAACAGAGGCCGACTCGTGCTGAGCATTTTCCGGGGACGGAAAAATGCAAACGTGTTGCAAAAAATTGTACATATACGCTTCGAGTGCGGCCCGTCAGGAGGTAAAAAGGATATGAAAAGAGCAATGCTCTGCGCCTTGGCGGCGCTGTTGGCACTGTCGGTGGCTGCCTTTTTCGTTGCCTGCGGCGGCGGTGGCGATGAGGGCGGCGGAACGGCGGACAAAGAATATTCCGTCACAATCACTCAGCCGGCGGGCGCGCAGCTTTCCGCGGATAAGCAAAAGGCAAAGAGCGGCGAAACGGTCACGGTCACCGCAACCGTGACGGACGCGGAAAAATATCTCATCTCCGTCACGGCGAACGGGGAAGAGTGCGAAGAGAGCGGCGGCAAATATACCTTCACGGTCAAGGACAAGGACGTCACGGTGACTGCCGAATTGGGAACGTATGCCGAAAAACTGACGGATAGCTTTTTGTCTTGGGATGAAAAGGCGCCTTCGCAGGTGATTCCCGCGGCGGAAGCGCCGCTGTCGCCCTCGTTCGGTATCCCGTTCAAATTTCCCTTTGACGAAATGATTTTTATCAACGAAAGCAAGAGCGGCATTCAGTCCTCCGATCCGTCGGTTATCCCCGCCGATGCGTTTGCGATATCGTATCAAAGCATAAACGGCGGAAACGGTATGGGTTCGGGCACGGCTTATCTTGACGCGTCCAAAGTAAATCCCGGCGTAACGTACATACTTTTGCGCGTACAGGACAACACCGTTTCAACCAAAAATGCGACCGTGCTCAAGCGCGTCGAAGTCGTCGAGTCGGAAAATTTTACCTACGAAGTCATGGTCGAAACAATCGAATTGGACGTTTCCGACTTAAAGTCTGCGGGCGGGCGCTATGCGATCAACCTTTACGATGCCGACGATATTCTCGTGCAGGGCATCGACTTCGGGGAATTTAACTACGCGGTATCGGGCATCAACGGTTTCCTTTTGGACTCGCAGGAAGATTTTGCGCGCTACGAAAACAGTTCAGCCGTTTGGATTTATTTTGACGCCGCAGATGTTTCAGACGGCGTCATCACCTTCAGGTTCGATTATATTGTAGGGCACGAATACAGGCTGTTCGCCGTGCCCGTAAAGGACGACGGAACCGCCGATAACAGCCGCCTGCTCGCAATATCAAATCAGGCGGTATCGGGCGGCAGCTATACGGAGGGCGGCGTGCTCTCGTTTACTGATACGAACGTTACTTTGGAATTGACGGTAACGGCATAAACGGAATTCGATTCAAAAGGCTCTCCCGGCGGAGGGCCTTTTCTCTTTTTTGCCCGTTCCTTGGCGCGGGGGGCAAAGGGAACCGAAAGGGAGGTTTTGCCCGGCGAGGCGCCTTCGGCGGAGCGTTGCGCCGGCCCCGCGCGGAAAGATATATTCGAACCGCGTCCGCAGGCAGAGAAAAGGGGCAAGCCGATGTTTGCAGGCGGGCACAGTAAAAACCCGAGCCGCCGCCGTTACCGGCGTGCAGGGCACAGTAAAAACCCGAGCCGCCAAAAAACAGCGCCTCGGGCATAGAATTTGTATTCAGTTGTAGGGGAACCGAATCGACGGTATCTCTACTTATGCTATAATCAGCGCGGAAGCCTCCCGCCAGCTGTTCGCTCGGCTACGCCGCTAAATTTACAGATTTACGTCTTTTAAGCTGTTCCCAACCTCAAATTGTACATTGGACCGCCCTCCTATCAAGCAAGTTTTCGCAAATCGGACTTGTACATTGGCAGTACCTCCTTCGCCCTCTGCGGCAGGCGCGGCGCATTTGTTTTGTGAGCTCTCTTTTCCGATAGCCGTGGTGTGAATAAAATGCTGCCGAACTTTCGCTGTGCCCGCCCCGATTGAAAATTCCTTTCGACCTTCTCTTTACCCTTGCATCGATATTCCCTGCGCGCATTTTCTTAAGCGGAAACCGAAGCAACTTGTTCGATAATGGGAGGGGAATCGGGCCAGCGTTCCCTTTGGGCATTGGTTGTACCGAGGGAAATTGGAAGTATTTTTCCCTTTGGTCAATTCTATTATAGCACAGTTTCCCCGTTTGTCAAGGGGGTTTTGAAAAAAATTTTTACTTTTTGTTTTGTTTTCACAGTTTTTTAACAATGCAATTATCGATTGATAATGCTCACGCGCGCAAAAATAAAGTCGCTGCGACTTTCGCCGCTCTTTGTTCGAAAAGACGGGAATGGAAAGATTATAATTATCAGCTCGAAAAAGGCAAAACCATGCTTTTGCCTTTTTCCCTCAATTTGCCGTAAGGCTTTTGCAGGAAAAGTGAAGCCGCGCGATTTTGTAATATGCGTGCCCTTAAATCATCGCGCGGCGAGGAAAACTCCGAACGCAAAAAGGCGTATCGTGTTGGTATGCCTTTTTCGTTGGGGTTGTCCTCAATCTCACGGCTATTTGTTTCAACAGCTTGAAACAAATAACGTGAACAACTCATTTCAGTGTATCAAATTGAATATCGTACACGACTTTCGCGTCCTGCAAAACGGTGTCCTTGAGCGCATCGAAGTACGGGCGCGCAAAGCGGTACAGTTTAATTTTCATTTCAAACAAATCGCACCCGCCCGCATTCGCTTTTTTCAACACTGCGGAAAGCTTTTGCCGGAATTTTTCCTCCGCGGCGCGCAGAACGTGCTCGGGCACGATGGTCGTCTTTGCAACTTCTTCAATCGTTTCCGATTTATTTGTATCCGCCACCTGCGCGTTGGCACGGATGCGGAAGGTGAACACGGGCACGCCTCCCTCCACCGTTAAATCTTGCGAGCGCTTTCCGATTTTCATCTTCAGGTTGTACGTCACGTCCTTCCCGTTTTCGGTCACGGTCACGTCGCCGTAGGCGAAATCGGTGGGGGAAGCGGCGAGGTTGTAGGCGAGCGTCTCCTCCGCCTCCAGGAGCGCCGTCCGCTTTCCTCCGAAAAAGAGCGCGGTTTTCGTCGCGTCGAACACGTCCGATTTGTTCTGATTGCCGCTCTTTCCGCCGCCCGCCCCCGAATTGCCGGAGCCGGAAGAACCCTGTACAGGCAGGGCAGAGGAGCCGGCAAAGCCGCCGCAATCTCCCGCGAAAGCTCCCTGCGCTCCGCCCGCGCCGCCGCTGTCTCCGCTCTCCGCCTCGGGCTTGGCGGAGAGCACGGGCAATGCGCCGCTGCCGCTCACGGAATAATACCCTTTGGCAAAATCGCGCAGGTTTACGACGCACACGGTGCCCGTCTTCTGCGATTCGTTGGAGAGCACTTTGGCGATGGCGGCGCTGGTCATATCCCCGACGGAAGATTTTGCGCGCAAAAGCTCTTCCGCGCGCCCCTCGCACATCGCCAACAGGCAGGAATCTTCCACAAATTCGCTGCGCAGAAAATAATCGGAAAAGCGGAACACGTCCTCGCTGTCCGTGCCTTCGCCCAAAACGACGAGGCGGCAGTGCACGAGGGTGGGGTACCAGCCCGTCTTTCGGTTGAGCTCGGCGATCGCCTCGCCCACGGTGGCCGCGCCATGAATGCTGACGTTGCTCGATGCTTCCGCCCCGCCGCCGCTGTTCGAGGATGCGGGCATGGCGATTTGTGCGGTCACGTCTACTTTATCTCCGTCCGCAATATCCAGCCCGACCGCCACGACGATCGCCGTCTTCTGAATGTTCACGATGCCGAAATCGTTGGAAAAGAACAGGAGGAGCAAAAAGGCGACGGCAAACAAAAAGATTCTCGACCAAAATTTATTCATGCCGCTCCTCCCCGGTCGTATCCCCCTTGCGCGTTTCCTTCATGCGCGCGCCGCGGTTTCCGCACTGTGCGCCGTGTTTTTGCCCGCCCGTCTTTCCTTGCCTTCCGCGCTCCTGTTTTCGCAGCAGGTGTGCCGATACCGGCAATACGTATGAGAAAATTAAGAACACGAACCAGAGATTTTGCGTAAAAAATGTCTGCAGTTCGAGATATGAATACTTAAAAAATACAGTAAAGCCGAGCAGCAGTATATTGAGGGCGGCGGCGGGCCAGAGGGGGCCGATATCGCCGAGCGCGCGGCAGGCACAGTGCACGCTCAGCTGCGCGGGCACGCACTGCGAAAGTACGAGCACGAGCGCGAGCGCAAAGATAAACAGCAAATCGATACGCCCGAGCGACGTGAACGCCGTCGTATATTTGGATATCTGTGCGACGGCGTTCTGCTGGCGCAGCGCGATATCGGCAAAAATTCCGTAAAATGTTCCGAGGAACAGGAGCACCGCCGCCGCGCCGACGAGGTAGCAAATTCCCACTTTCCACCAGGCTCCCTTTTCCCGCTTGAAATGCCCGAGGAAGAAGAGGGGGTACAGGCAGTCGGTGTACCAAGTCAGTCCGTACAGGCTGCCGCGGAAGATGCCCTCGCCCCCGCCGCCGACGGGCAGAAGCGCGGAAAAATCCGCCTCCGGCAGGGCGAGCAGGATAATCACAGCGAAGCACACCGCAAAGACGGGCATGGCGATGTCCGCCGCCCGCCCGATGGTCTTAAATCCCTTCACGCACGCAAAAAAGCTCACCCCGAAAAAGGGCGCAAAGGCGATGACGGGCGGGATATTCTCGTAAAAAATCTGCGTCACGAACCCCTTCTGCTCCATGAGCGGCAAAAGGGCGGAAAAGGCAAAAAAGAGTGCAAAAAGCCCGTAAATAATGCGCGCGGCAACCCTCCCGAAGGTGTTTTGCAGCAAATCGAAAAAAGTCATGTCGGTGCGGTAGGCTAAAAACAGAACGAGCGCGAGCACCGCGCCCATCAGCAGCAGGTTGAGCGCCGCAGAGAGCAGCAAGTCGTTTTTCGCGTAATAGCTCACCGTCGCGGGGTAGATGATCATCTTCGTCACGGGCATGAGCGCCGCGAACAGAAAGCAGATTTGCCGCAGTTTAATTTTGTCCATCGCTCTCCTCCTTTTGGCGGTTGTTCACGTTCAGCCGCGTCTTGTTTTTGCCGCGGAACACGGCGGGGCGCGTGTCGAGGGCATACATATCCGTTTTATACACCGTGTCGCGCAAATCCCGCTTGATGAGCGGGGAGAAGGGCGCGAGCAGCGGCGTGCCGTAGCTGTCCGACGAGATGAGGTAGTACAGGATAAGCGCCGTCAGCAGGATGATGCCGTAGGTGCCGATGCTCCCCGCCACCACCACGAGCGCGAGCCGCAAAACGGAGAGCGTGCCCGTCAAATCGGGCACCGTGTAGGCGGAAATGCCCGAAAGCGCCACGATGATGATGGCGGGGGAGGACACGATGCCCGCCTTCACCGCCGTATCGCCGAGCACCAGCGCACCGATGACGGAGAGCGCCAAAGCAACGTATTTGGGCATGCGGATGCTCGCCTCGATTAAAATTTCCAAAACGGCGAGCAGAAAAAACATTTCCAGGCTCGGCGAAAGTGCGAGCGCCTGTGTTCCGCCCGAAATGATGAGCAGAAGGTTCAGCGGAATGAGCTGCAGCTTAAACAGCTCCGCCGCCACATATGCCGCGGGCAGGTATAGCGCCGCAAACACGGCGAGCATGCGCAGAATGCGGCTCACCGTCGCGCGGAAGGGAGAAATGTAATAATCCTGCGAACTCTGGAAATCCTCCGCCAGCATATACGGCACGGTCAGCGCGATGGGCGAGCCGTCCGCCAATATCGCCACCCGCCCCTCGAGCATCTTCGCACAGAGGATGTCCGGCTTTTCCGTCGTGCCGATTTGCTTGAAGATGGAGTAGGGCTTTTTGGAGATGAATTTGGCGATATAGGAGGAGTCGGGCACGCCGTCGATGTCCACGGCGGAAATGCGCTGTTCGATTTCCTTCACCACCTTTTCGTCGGCGATGCCGTCGAGGTACGCCACGCACACGAGCGTCTTGCTGTGGCGGCCGACTTCCATGCTCTTAAAGCGCAGGGCGGGCGTCTTTAAGCGGCGGCGGATGAGGCTCATATTCGTCTTCACGTCCTCGATGAACCCCTCGCGCGGGCCCTTGACGGTGATGGCCGTCTGCGGCTCGGTGATGGCGCGCAGCGTCACCTTCTTCGTGCCCAAAACCAGCCCGCCCCCCATGCCGTCCACAAACAGCACGGGGTTGCCCGCGAGGATTTCGCCGCAGGCGGCCTGCACGTCCTCCGCCTCCTTGCTCTCGGGGAAGTACAGCAGCTTTTCGGCCTCGGCGATGGTCTTGGGCGCCTTTGCGAGGGAGAGCGGCCGCGCCACGAGGCTGCCGAGCAGCTCCTTGTCCGTGATGCCGTCCGCATACACGGCGGCGCACTGCACGTCGTCGCCCGACGTAAATTTATATACCAAAATATCCTCGGCGGGCAGAACGGCTTTGATATTTTGAATGTTTTCGTTCAAATCGGCCGAAAGGATTTTCGGCTGTTTTTGTTTCTTATCCACGCCGCAAGTATGTGGAGATATAGGAAATTTATTACAGGGTATCGCCCCGTTTGCCCTTCTTTTTGTTCCCGGCTTTTTAAAACAGATTTTGCGGATAAAAAAGTGAGGCGCTCCGAACGGAGCGCCTCACCGGTTGGGGTTTCCCTCTGGTTTATGCGAATCCTATGCCGATACAGCCTTCAGCGCGGGGAACAGCAGTTTCGCCGTCTCCTCGCCCACGATGTCCGCGAGTAGTGCCCGCGCCTTTTGCTCGTCCGAAGCCGCGGCGTCCGCAAGCGCCTGCGCTTCCTCGCAGGTCAGCTCCTTCCAGCCCGCCAAAAGCTGCTTTACGCCGTCCGCGCGCGAAACTTTGCCGCTCCCGCCCGAAGTCAGCTTTCCGCAGACGACGTTGATGACGGTCGCCAGCGAACCGCAGGTGATGCCCGCGGAGATGACCTCGTCCGCCGTCAGGCCGTTTGCAAAGCCGCCCGTCGCGGCCGCGTACGCCGCGTACAGCGCCGCGCCCATCAGGAAGGGCAGAAAGGCTGTCACGCGCGCGGGCGCTTTTCTGAGCAGCGTTTTGCCGAGCAGCAAATCGAGCGCCCAAACCGCCGCGCCGACGAGCAGGATATCCGCATTGAACTGTTTGAGGTAGGTGAAAAATTGAAATACGTCCATGTTTTCCTCCCGTTTTTCCCCGCCGCAATACGATTATAGCGCGGAAAGGGGAGGTTTTCCATGTTTGCTGACAGTTTTTTGGCGTTGCTATTGACAGCGCCCCTAACGGGCGGTATAATGGGATTGTGATTTTCGCTTTCCATTTAGAATTTGAGGGGTATTATTTGACCAATCAAAAGGAGAAATTAACGATATTTTATGGAGATAATTTATACGGCTGAAACATATGCAACAGCATGTAATTTATTTATAAGCACAAAAAAGGTATTAGACAAAGCTTTAAGAAGTGTTTCTGCTAATTATTATGGAAATGAATTTGAAAGTATATCGATTATTCCTATAATAATGCCAGAATCTATGCATGAGAATTACAAAGAAAGGAAATTAATAAGGGGTAAGCTTTTTGAAGCGGATGTTCGTTTATATGTTGATTATCAAAGATTTATTCGAGGCAGATTTGATATTGAAGCAGAACCTTATAAACAAGAACGGTTATTGTTGTTGCTAAAAAATATTGTAGATTCTATAATGGTATTAGAAAGCTGGAAAAAGGGGGATTTTCAAGGAGAGAAATTGATTGAAGATATCTTAAAAGCTATGAATGTGAAAAGAGAGGATTTAGAAAAATTATAGCCAAATAAAAGGGGGCGGGATTTCATTCGAAATCCCGCCCCCCTCTGTATTTCAAAACTTACGCCGCCGCGTCCTCGGCGCGCAAAAGCCGCACGGCGAGCACGGTCATGTCGTCGGGCGCAATGCCGCCCGTGCGCTCCAGCGCCCCCGCCAGCAAATCGTCCGCCACCGCCTGCGGGTTGGAAATGCGCATATTCCCCAAAAAATCGGCGATGTCCGCGCTCGAGCCGAACGCCGCGGTGATGCCGTCGCTCAAAAACACGAGCACGTCGCCGTCGTTCAGCTTCCGCGAAAGCACGGTCGGCCGCACCCCGTCGAGGATGCCGAGGGGGAGCGATTCGCTCTCCAAAATCTCCGTCTGCGTTTCGGTGAGCAGAAAGGCGAGCGGCGAGCCGATTTTTACGATATCCGCGCGGCCGCTGTCCAAATCGACCGCCGCCGTGTCGATGCAGGCAAAGCTCTCCTCCCGCCCGAATGCGAGCAGGCGGTTCACGGTGGAGAGCACCGCGTCGCCCGAAAGCCCCGCGCGGTAAAAACTCTCGATGAGGGAGAGGGAAGTATCCGAAATGCGCCGCGCGTGCGGGCCGCTGCCCATGCCGTCGGAGAGGGCGCATAAAAAGGTTCGCTCGTCGATTTTGATGACGGAATGGGTATCGCCGCAGGCGCTCTCCCCGTCTTTGGTGCGGCTCGCCACGCCGAACGCCGCGTCGAGCGCGGGCCTTTTGCGGAAGAGATAGCAGTATTTATCGGCGGCGAGGGCGCTTTTCGAGGCGAGAATGAGGGGAATGCCGAGCGCGCGCTCGGCGGCGGTGCGCATGGCGGCGGCGGAAATATTCCCCGCCGCGGTGATGTAGATGTCGGGCGATTCCCCGCCGATGAATACCTCCTCGCACGCGATGCCCGCCGCGGCGAGTGCGCCGCGCAGCTCCCGCTCCGCATCGAGGTGCTTTCCGACGGGCGCGCTCTGCGACAGGGCGAGGTGTTTTAGCATCTCCGCCACCGCGTGCGCCTGGTCGGCGAGGAGTTTGCGCCCCGCGGCGGCGTTCTCCTCGTCCACGGCGTGCCGCCTGTATTCGGCGAGCAGTTTGTTGAGGGAAAAGAGCAGGGCCGAGGGGTTCCGGCAGGCGGAAGCGAGGTCGGAGGGTAAGTCGATGAGGTTTACCTTTCCCTTGCCGCAGCCGATGTCCACGAGTTTCTGCAATCCCTCCTCCCGCGCGGTCTGCCCGCACTCGTTCCGGCGCTCGCACCCCGCGCACACCTCGCGCTCCATCTCCTCCAGTATAAAGCGCCGCCGCGCCCCGTCGTTTTCCGTGTCGTCGTCGAGTGCGGAAAAGGTCGCCTCGATTTCGCGGAAGGCGGCGGAAACCTCGTACAGCTTTTCCCCCACCATCGCGCGGTTGCGGTTGATGCTCTCGCGCGTCAATTGCCGCTCGCCGAATCTGCGCATCCGCGCCGCGCACTTGTTGAGCAGTTTTTCGGGCAGGAGCGCAAACAGCAGGCAGGGGATGAGCGGCACGAGCATGGTCAGGTAGAACGCCGCGCTCGCAAACGCCCCCGCAATGTTTTCGGCGCTGTAAAAGTCGGTCAGGTAGCGCACCGCCACGTCGGCGAGGAACACGGCGAGCACGGCGGGCAGCTTGCCCGCCCGCAAAAAGGCGAGCGCCAGGGCGGCGTACAGCACGTATTCCGCGCATACGACAAGCTGCGGCGCCGCGGCGGCCACGCTCCCGCAAATGGCGGGCGGCAGGGACAAGACGAGCGCGCAGAACGCCGCGTTTCCGTTTCGCAGCAGGCCGCAGGCGAGCAGGATGCCGAGCAGGGCAACGGATTCGTACACGTAACTCCCCGCGCAGTTATACAGCCCCACGCCCAGCGCCGCAACGGCCGCCGCGCAGAACACGAAATCTTCGGGCGAAAGGCGCATCTTCCCCGCGCGCACGAGGATACAGCGCATCGCCCCGATAAATACGAAGCAGAATATAAAAATAACTGCCGCCACAATGGCGGCGCGCAGGTAATCGCGGTACACGAATGCGCCGAACAGCCAAAAAAAGAGGGCGGCGGCGAGGAACAAGTAGAGGGCGAGCTCCGCCTTCATCGCCCGCCGCGTGCGCTCGTAAAACAGAAAAATGCCGCCGAGCAGGGCGCCCTGCACGGCGAACACGGCAAAGGGTATGCCGCCCGCGGCAAAGCTCAAGCCGCCCGCGAGTATGTACAGCCCCGCACAGGCGAGCGGGTTGAACCCGCAGGCGAGCGCCGCCGCAAACAGCGCGAGCGAAAATGGCTCGAAGATCTGCATGGTAAAGTTCAAAAGCAGCATCCCTGCAAACAGGGCGAGGTAGGTGAGCACCGCCTTATAGTTGTAACGGAATCGTATTTTTTGCGCCATAATGCCCCTCGGCGGCGCGGCGTTATCCCGCGCGCGCGTTTTTGTTTATCGTATCACACCCGCGCGCGGATATTTTCATAATTTTTGTCAAATTATGGGGGAATGGGCATAAAATTTGTTACTGATAGGTAGTTTTGGACTATGCTTGACAAGTTGAAAAGCTACATGGTAAAATATTGTCAAAACAAGCGGTCGAACAGATAAGAAGGAAGATAATAAGGGGATGAAGAGAACATATCAATATTTAAGCAATTACTTTTGGATTACTGTCATTGGCTTGATTGTTATGGGGGCCGTATTCATCGGGTGTATTTTTGTTGCAATATATGGAAATATTTTTGCGGGGCTCCTTCTAATGGCAGTGCCTCTAATTGCGATTATTTACGGGGCATTGATTCAACCGTTTTTTATCGAACTTGATACGGAAAGTATCCGAGAATTGACGTTGATAAAAAGAGTTAAAAAGGAAAAACAATGGGGAGAATTAACAGCGATAAAATTATTGACATTAGACCTGGCCGAAGGTGGGAGATTTTCATCTCTTTCTAATTATTGCTGTTTGTTTTTTACAGAGAACATCGAAGAATTTCAATACTTAAATGATATGCGCAGGGAAGATGATATTATGGTATTTGAATATGTGGAGGGTTTGGAAGAAGTTTTGAAAGAATATACCGATATAGCGATTATTGATGAAAGAAAAGAATTTGGTAAAAAGAAGAAACAATAAATATAAAAAAGCATCGGCGGAAATAACGCCGATGCTTTTTTATATGAAGTTTTAACAGCTTAAAACAATTTTCGCGAGCAAAAATAATCTCTTGAAAAAGGCAAAACCACGTTTTTGCCTTTTTCCCTCAATTTGCCGAAAGGCTTACGGAAAGGGTGAAACAGCGGCATTATAATAATAAGCGTGCCCTTAAAAATGCCGCTGTGAGGGGAAAGCCGTTCGGGTTTCCCCTCCAACTCACGACAAATAATTTTGTCAGCTCAAAATTATTTGTGTGATAAAGAAAGGTACACCATCAAAACCGCGATGTCCGCGGGGTTCACGCCCGAAATGCGCCCCGCCTGCCCGAGGTTTTCGGGGCGTATTTTGTTCAGCTTCTGCCGCGCTTCCAGGCGCAGCCCCTCGATCTTTTCGTAGTCGATGTCGGGCGGCAGCTTTTTATCTTCCAGCTTTTTCGCCTTTTCGATTTGCTCCAGGCCGCGCTTCAGATACCCCTCGTACTTGATGTCGATAATCGCCGTCTCCGCGTCCGCGCGCCGCTCTCCGACGAAGACGCCGAACTCTTTGCCGATGTCCTCGGCGGGGATTCCGCGGCGCAGCATGTCCGCATACGAAACGCCTCCGTTGGGCGCGGAAAATCCGTGCGCTGTCAAAAAATCGGTGCAACGTGTGGGGGAAACGCGCTCATTCAGCTTCTCCGCGATGCGCGCAATCGCCTCCTTGCGCTGTAAGAAGCGTGCATACCGTTCCTCGGTTACGAGCCCCGCGGCGTACCCCTTTTCGGTCAGGCGCAGGTCGGCGTTGTCCTGCCGCAGGTGGATGCGGTGCTCGGCGCGCGAGGTCATCATGCGGTATGGCTCGTTCGTGCCCTTGGTGACCAAATCGTCGATGAGCACGCCGATGTACGCCTCGTCGCGCCGCAAAATCAGCGGCTCCATTCCGCGCAGTTTGAGCGAAGCGTTCAGCCCGGCAATCAGCCCCTGCGCCGCCGCCTCCTCGTAGCCGCTCGTGCCGTTGATTTGCCCCGCCGTGTAGATGCCCTCGATTTTTTTAAATTCCAAGGTCGGGTATATATCCAGCGTGTCGATGCAGTCGTACTCGATGGCGTAGGCATAGCGCATGATTTCCACGTTTTCCAGCCCGGGAACGGTGCGGTACATCGCCCGCTGCACGTCGTGGGGGAGGGAAGAGCTCATTCCCTGCACATACACCTCGTGCGAGCCGGCGCTCTCCGGCTCGAGGAAAATCTGGTGCCGCTCCTTGTCGGCAAAGCGCACCACCTTGTCCTCGATGGAAGGGCAGTAGCGGGGGCCGGTTCCCTTGATTACGCCCGCATACAGCGGCGAGCGGTGCAGGTTGGCGCGGATAATTTCGTGCGTTTTTTCGTTGGTGTAGGTCAGGTAGCAGGGCGCCTGCTTCTGCGGCACCCCGTCGGAGAGGTAGGAAAAGGGATAGATGTCCGTTTCCCCCTCCTGTATTTCGCATTTGGAATAGTCGATGGTTCGCCCGTCCACGCGCGCGGGGGTGCCCGTCTTGAACCGCCGCACCGCAAAGCCGAGGGAAATGAGGTTTTCGGTCAGCTCGTTTGCGGGCGCGAACCCGTTCGGGCCGGAACTCTGCTTGAATTCCCCCGCGATTACCGCGCCTTTCAGGTACACGCCCGTAGCAAGCACCACCGCCTCGCAGGGGATAATTTCGCCGAAGGTCGTCTTCACGCCGCACACGCGCCCGTTTTCGGTGAGGATTTCGGCTGCCTCGCTCTGGCGGATGACGAGGTTTTCGGTGTTTTCGAGCGTCTTTTTCATCGCGGCGTGGTAGGCGTGCTTGTCCTGCTGGGCGCGCAGGCTCTGCACCGCCGCGCCCTTGCCCGAGTTGAGCATGCGGATCTGCATCGCCGTCTTGTCGGCATTGATGCCCATTTCTCCGCCGAGCGCGTCGATCTCGCGCACGAGGTGCCCCTTGGCGGTGCCGCCGATGGAGGGGTTGCACGCCATGAATGCGATGCTGTCGAGGTTGAGTGTGAGCATGAGGGTGCGGATGCCCGTCCTTGCGAGGGCGAGGGCGGCTTCGCACCCCGCGTGCCCCGCGCCGACGACCACCGCGCGGAACCCTTCGGTATAAAATTTGTTGGTAATGTTCATAGATCCTCCGCCTTACAGGAAAACCGCAGAACGCGGGCGTTCTACGGTCAAAAACAAACTCGCGAAAATCTCGGCAAGCTGTTGCCTGCGATTTTCTGCGATTGAAGGGCTCTGCCCTCGTTGCGCGATAATTCAAGGGCACGCATATTACAAAATCGCGCAACTTCACCCGCAGAGGTCGCAGGTATGCGACAAATTGAGTGCGCTAATCCAAAATAGCGATTTTGGAACGCGCAATAAATTATTATAATAGATATTTCGCGCAAGCAAAACGACGCTTTTGCGTTAGCGCACCCGTATTTGCCGATACTTCGGCTTACGGAAGGGGTGAGCCGTGCGATTATAACAATATGCGTGCCCCAAAATATCGCACGGCGAGGGGAAAGCCGTGCGGGTTTCCCCTCAAATCTCGGCATTTCGCAGCCGTCAGCTCGGCGAGAAATGCGAGAACTTACTTATTGTTTGAGTATCATATTCCTTATATCTTCCACCTCTTTGGCGACGCGGTCGTTGACCTTGATGAGGTTGGAAACCTTCTCGCGCGAGTGGATGACGGTCGTATGGTCTCTGCCGCCGAGCGCCTCGCCGATGGAAACGAGGGGGATATTCATAATTTCGCACATCAGAAACGCGCAGATTTGGCGCGGCTGCACCAGCTCCTTTTTCTTGCTCTTGCCCAAAAGTTTGTCTCGCGTGAGTTTATAGAAGGAGCAAACGCTGCCAATGATTTTATCCGAAGTCACCGTCTCGTGCTCTTCCTCGCTCACCGCCTCGTTGAGCGCGGTGGCGGCAAGTTCGAGGGTGATGGGCTTTTCGTGCAGCTTGCTCGCAAAGATGACCTTCGTCAGCCTCCCTTCGAGCGTGCGCACGTCGGTGCCCGAGTCGCGTGCCAAAAATTCCAGCACGTCGGCGGGCAAAATCGCCTTGCGCTCGTACGCCTTCTGCTTTAAGATGGCGATCTTCGTCTCGGTGTCGGGCGGCTGAATGTCCGCAATCAGCCCTCCCTCGAAGCGGGTGCGCAGGCGCTCTTCGAGCGTGGAGATTTCCTTGGGCGGCACGTCGGAAGTGAGAACAATCTGCTTGTTTTCCGCCTGCAGGGCGTTGAATGTATGGAAAAGTTCCTCCTGCACCGCCTGCTTCTTCGCCAAAAACTGCACGTCGTCGATGAGCAGAACGTCCACATTGCGGTAGCGGCTGCGGAAGCGCGCCTGCATGTCGCGGTTGTTCCCTTTATTTAAATAGATGGAGTCGATAAGCTCGTTGATAAACTTTTCGCAGGTGGTGTACAGCACGCGCAAGCCGGGCTTGTGCAGGTTGATGTAGTTGGCAATCGACTGCAACAGGTGCGTCTTCCCCAGGCCCGAGGCGCCGTATATGTAGAGGGGGTTGAAGTTCGCGCCCGGGTTTTTCGCCACCGACTTTGCCGCGGCGAACACGAACTCGTTGCTCTTGCCCGCCACGAACGATTCGAAGGTAAAGCGAGGGTCTATGGTGGCGGGGGAATAGTCCTCGCCGTCCTCCTCCTCGACGCTCGTAAAGTACACCTCGTCGTTTCCTTCCACGACAAGCTCGAAGTCGGTGATGCCCGTATCCGCCTTTTTAAACGCCTCTTTTATTTTCTCGGTCAGGCTCTTGCCGATGTAGTTGGCGAAGAACTCCGTGTCCGTCTTGAGTACGATTTTCGTCCCGTCGATGTCCACGGGTACCAGCTTGGATATATAGGTGTTGTAGGTGACGGTCGACATGCTCGCCTGCAAAATTTCCCGTATCTTTTTCCACAAGATTTCGTACTGATTGTTTTCGGACATAAAAAACCTCGAATCGCTTTGTCTTTTTTCGTAAAATATGCTATAATATCCGGGTAAAAACGCGGCTCGCATCGTCCCCGTGCGGCGCGGCGGCCCCGCGTATAAATTCGTGACATTTATTATAATATAAATCGGCGAGAAACACAAGTTAAAATTGCCCAAAATAGAGCGGAAAAAATAGGGCGCGGCGAAAGGCGATGCAAATCAAAAAACTCATACTCAAAAATTTCAGAAATTATGTAGACGAAGAGTTTGACTTTTCGGGCGGCGTCAACGTGCTCTACGGCAAAAACGCGCAGGGCAAAACCAACTGCGCCGAGGCGGTGTTCTACCTCTGCGCGGGCGTTTCCCCCCGCGCCAAAAAGGACAGGCAGATGATTCTCTCCGGGCAGGACTGCGCCTACATCCGCGCCGACGCCGAAACGCGCTTCGGCAACATCTGCATCGAGGCGGACATCTTCGAGAACAAGCGCGAAATCCGCGTCAACGGCAGCAGGATTGCCAAAAACGCCGACCTTCTCGGCAACATCAACGGCGTGTTTTTCAGCCCGAGCGAACTGCGGCTGGTGCAGGACGGGCCGGACGAGCGCCGGCGGTTTTTAAATGTCTCCATCTCGCAGATGTCCAAGAGCTACTACACCGCGCTCGTGCGCTACAACAAGATACTCGAACAGCGCAACGCGCTCTTAAAAAACAGGGACGTATCGCTGATTTTTGAAACATTGCCCGTGTGGGACGTGCAGCTGTGCCGCTACGCCGCCGAGCTCGCGATGCGCCGCGCGGAGTACATAGCCATGCTCGCGCCCTTTGCCAGGGAGAAGCACGCCTTTTTGACGGACGGCGCGGAAACGCTGGAAATCTCCTCCGACAGGCACTACGGCGAGGACAGGGAGGAAATCGAAAAGCGCCTTATGGCGGAGTTCGAATCCAACTACGAAAAGGATGTAAAGCTCGGCTTTACGACCGCCGGCCCGCACAGGGACGATTTGAAAATCCTCATCAACGGCACGGAGGCGCGCGTGTACGGCTCGCAGGGGCAGGCGCGCACGGCGGCGCTCGCCATCAAGCTCGCGGAGGTGGAAATCTTCCAAAAGGCGGCGGGGGAGAGCCCCGTGCTCATTCTGGACGACGTGATGAGCGAACTCGACTTAGCCCGCCGCCGCAAATTGCTCGCCGAAATCGACGGAATCCAGACCATTCTCACCTGCACGCATACGGAAAAAGTTTTGTTCGGCAAAACAGTGAACAAGATCCGCATCGTCGGCGGGAAAATAAAACAGGCAAAAGGGAATTAACTGTTTCCTTTTGCCTGTTTTTTTACTTGCCGCTTATTAAAGTTTTTAATTTTCAGATTTATGTTCGAAAAGATCGACGTCAATCAATATTTTTTTACCGCAATCGGGGCAAAATACTGTAATTTGATCCGTTTTTTGTTTTTTGTGTATGCTGAAAAACAGCGACGAAAGCATCAGCGCAATTCCTGAAACGGATAAAATCAGTCCGCTTCCGACAAGGGCAAAAAGAATTTTATATTGTCCTTTATTCGAATAGGAAAAACCCCCGATGAAACATGTGCTCAATCCTATAAAACAGCCAATCCCCGCAATAACCAATGCAAGTGCGACAAAAAACAGCGTTTTATAAAGGTTTGAATTATTTTTACCTTTCATTCTAAGTAGCCCCCTTAAGTTTTTTGATATTATATCATCCGCACGGTTTCATGTCAAGGGGAATTATGGTGCGTATCGTCTGTCCGGGCAAAACAAGAGTTGCGCTTCCGCACGCAGGAAAATAGAAAGAAAAGATGCGCAAAGAAACATTGAAAAATTCCTCCGCATCGCTCTCGCTTTTTCCTGTAGCCGGCGCGCAAAAAATCGATTCCTGCACATACTGTCAAAAAGCGCGCGGGCGCGCGGCGGGGGTGCGGTATGCAGAGGGAGAAAAAGTTTTGGTTGTATCCGGCGGCAGTCGTCTGCCTGTATTTATTGCTGTGCGGCTTTGCTCCGCCCCGCCTGCCGCAAAACACCTTTATCGACGGGGTGGACGTGTCGGGCATGGCGGCGCCCGCGGCGCTTGCCGCCGTGCGCGAACACCTCGCCGAGGAGCTTGCGGATAAGGTCTTTATCATCCGCGCGGGCGGTCGGAGCTATTCCTTCCGCTATCCCGAAATTTATTATGAAACGGACGCGCGCGAGGTCGTGCGCGCCGCCCGCAAAGGGGGCGAATATGTCCTCAAAAAGTCGATACGTCTGACGAAAATTGACGACACATTGCGCGGAATCTGCGACGATTTTTATAAAAGGAGCGAGGATGCGCAAACCGAATTTCTCCCGAGCGAGGCGGAGCCTTTCCGTTTTTCCAAGGAAAGGGCGGGGCAGTTTTTAAACGGCGCACAGCTCAAAGAGGAGGTGGAAGCTGCGCTCGCAAACGGCGCGTGGGAGGTGTCCGTGCAGCCGCAAAAGGAGCTTCCCCGCCTCACCGAGGCCGCGGCACGGGCGCAGGCGAGCCTTCTCTCCGCCTTCACCACCTATTTTAGCGCGGAAAACGCGCCGCGCGCGCACAACATCGCTTTGGCGGCGGAAAAGCTCAACGGCACCGTTTTGGAGGCGGGCGAAATTCTGTCCTTCAACAAGCGGGTGGGGCCGCGCACGGCAAAGAACGGCTTTTTGGAGGCGCCCATCATCAAAGCGGGGGAATACGTCCCCGGTCTGGGCGGCGGGGTGTGTCAGGCGAGCACCACGCTGTACAATGCCGCCCTGCTGGCGGGGCTGGAAATCAAGGAATACCACCCGCACAGCCTCGTCTCGGGCTACATCGAGCCGTCGTTCGACGCGATGGTCAGCGGCTCGAACTGCGATTTGAAGATTAAAAACACCCTCGCGGGCAAAGTGTATCTCGTCTGCCGCTCGGGGAAGGGCTGGCTCAAAGTCAGCATCTACGGGCGGGAATCCCCCGTCACCTATGTGCGCGAGAGCGTGGTGTTAAACCGCATCGCCCCGCCCGAAGCGGAAGTGCGCGAAGGGGAGGAGGATTCCGTCATCCGCGCCGAAAAGGAGGGTATCGTCAGCGAAGGGTATCTTATCCGCCGCGAGGCGGGCAAGCCGGATAAGCGCGTGCGCATCCGCAAGGACAAGTACGCGCCCGTGCAGGGCATTCTCGTGCGCAAGCCGGAATCGGCCGCCGAGCAAACTCCCGCCGGACAGGGCGAAGGGGAGGGCGGCGAAAACAGGGGTGCAACGGAACAAACAGAGTACGAAGGAGGCGGCCTCGTAATCGCCTTTCCGCATGCGCGCTTTCGTTTCTATTTGGAACGGGCGCGCGGGCGCAGTATACGCGCGGGCGCACAATATAAGTAAAATTTACGATTCGACAAATTTATACTTGATAAATCCGTAAGTTTTTGGTACAATGATAGGAAATAAACTGCGTTATTACACACTTACGGAGATTTGGTTATGAAAAGAACGACCATTCGGCAACTGTACGGCGACGCGCAAGGGTTCGGCGGCAAGCAGGTCACCGTCTGCGGCTGGGTCCGCACCCTGCGCGATTCCAAGGCTTTCGGCTTCATCGAGCTGAACGACGGCAGTTTTTTCAAAAACTGCCAAGTCGTATTCGAGCGCGAAAAGCTCGCAAATTACGACGAAATCGCCCACCAGAACGTGGGCGCGAGCCTCGTCGTCACGGGCATTGTCGTATACACGCCCGAAAACAGGCAGCCGTTTGAAATCAAGGCGGAGAACATCGAGGTGATGGGCACCTCCTCGCCCGACTATCCGCTGCAGAAAAAGCGCCATTCCATGGAATTTCTGCGCGAAATCGCCTATCTGCGCCCCCGCACGAACACCTTCAGCGCGGTGTTCAAGATTCGCAGCGAGGCGGCGTTCGCCATCCATAAATTCTTCAACGACCGCGGCTTCGTGTACGTCCACACGCCCATTCTGACGGGCAGCGACTGCGAGGGCGCGGGCGCGATGTTCCAGGTCACGACGCTCGATTTGGACAAGCTCAAGGGCGAGGTGGACTATAAAAAGGACTTCTTTGGCAAAAAGGCGAGCCTTACGGTGTCCGGCCAGCTCAACGTCGAGCCGTTTGCGATGGCGTTTTCCAACGTGTACACCTTCGGGCCGACCTTCCGCGCCGAGCGCTCCAACACCACCCGCCACGCGGCGGAGTTTTGGATGATTGAGCCGGAAATGTCCTTTTGCGACCTCGCGGGGGATATGGACGTAGCGGAGGCGATGGTCAAGTACATCATCGACTACGTCATGGAGCACTGCCCCGAGGAAATCGAGTTTTTGAACAACTTTGTCGACAAGGGGCTCTTTGCCCGCCTGAAAAACGTATCCGAAAACGAGTTCGTGCGCCTTTCCTATACCGAGGCAATCGGCATTCTGGAAAAGGTCAAGGACAAGTTCGAATTCCCCGTGTATTGGGGGTGCGATCTGCAGAGCGAGCACGAGCGGTATCTCACCGAGCAGGTGTACAAAAAGCCGGTGTTCCTCACCGACTACCCGAAGGAGATCAAGGCGTTCTACATGCGCCTCAACGACGATAAAAAGACGGTCGCGGCGGCGGACTTGCTCGTTCCGGGCATCGGCGAGCTCATCGGCGGCTCCCAGCGAGAGGAGCGGGAAGACGTGCTGCTTGCTCGCATGCAGGAGCTGGGTTTAAAGCCGGAGGATTACGATTTTTACATCAAGTTGCGCCGCTACGGCGGAACGGTGCATTCGGGCTACGGCTTGGGCTTTGAACGGATGATTATGTACCTCACGGGCATCTCGAACATCCGCGACGTATTGCCGTACCCGCGCACGGTGGGGAATCTGGAGTACTAAAAGGGTTCACGAAAAAAGTTTTAAGCTGATAAAACTTTTTTCCGTGATTTTGAGGGGAAACCCGAGCGGCTTTCCCCTCATCGATGCGCTATTTAAGGGCACACCAAAATACGCGCGGCGCATTCACCCGCTCAGGTCGCAAGTATGCGACAAATTGAGTGCGCTAATCCAAAATTGCGATTTTGGAACGCGCAAATAATTATTAAAATAATAACTTGCAAAAACGGAAATCGCAATTTTCGTTTTTGCCCCCAATATGCCGAAGGGCACAAGCGGAAAGAGTGAATTTGCGCGCATAAAGGTATGAGAGCCCTGAAAAAGCGCGCAAAGAGAGAAAACAGGCGGTCAGCGGCAAAGCCGCGCGCCCGCGGGTTTTCTCTGAAATCAAGCGAATCGCAGCATCTCTTTTGCGAGATTCGCGCGAAGGCTAAAATAAATATTTCGCGCAAGCAAAACCGCGCTTTTGCGTTAGCGCACCCGTATTTGCAAAAACTTTTGCTTTTGCAGGAAAGGTGAATGCGGCGCGCGTAAAATGGTGTGCCCTCAAAAGGCGCGCCACAGAGGAAAACTCCGATTGCACCGAGCGCAGCGAGGCCAATGGGGTTTTCCTCAAAATCACGACAATTTGTTTTGACAGCTCAAAACAAATTGTGTGAACAAAAGGAAGGTATTTTTCATGAAAATCGTAGTAGACGCAATGGGCGGGGATAACGCCCCGCAGGAAATCGTCAAGGGCGCCGCAATGGCGCTTTCCAAGGATAAAGATTTAAAGGTCGTCCTGACGGGCGACGAGCAGAAGATAAATAAGACGCTCGCCGGCCTTACATACGACAAGGCGCGGCTGGAAGTCATAAACTGCACCGAGGTCATCACCAACGACGACACGCCCACCCTCGCCATCCGCCAGAAGAAGGATTCCTCCCTCGTCGTGGCGCTCAAACTTCTCAAGGAGGACGAGGAAGTGCAGGGCTTCGTTTCGGCGGGCTCCACGGGCGCGGTGCTCACGGGCGCGCTGCTGCGCGTCGGGCGCATCCGCGGCATCTCCCGCCCCGCTGTCTGCCCCATGCTCCCCACCGCAACGGGCGGCAGGGTGCTCATCATCGACGCAGGCGCCAATGCCGAGTGCAAGCCGGTCAATTTGGCGCACTTTGCGATTATGGGCACGGCGTACGCCAAGGCGTCGGGCATCGCGAACCCGCGCGTCGGCCTCGTCACCAACGGCACCGAGGAGCACAAGGGCGACCCGCTCCATCAGGAGAGTTATCACCTGTTGAAGGGTTTACAGGGCATCAACTTCGTCGGCAATGTCGAGGGGCGCGACATCATGAGCGGCGACATCGACGTGGCGGTATGCGACGGCTTTTCGGGCAACATCGCCTTAAAGACGGCGGAAGGCACGGCGCTCGCGGTCATGAGCGTCATCAAACAGAACATCAAGGCGTCGTTTGCGGCAAAACTGGGTTATGCCCTGTTCATGCGCGGCGCGTTCAAAAAGATCAAAAAGGTTCTCGATTACAGCAAGTACGGCGGCGCGGTGCTTTTGGGCATCGAAAAGGTCGTCGTCAAGTCGCACGGTTCGAGCAAGGCAGAATCCGTCTGCGCCTCTGTTTTGCAGGCGAAGGACGCGGCGGCGCAGAACCTCACGGCAAACATCGCGGCGATGCTCGCCGCGGTCGATTTGGAGTCGGTCGGTGCTCAGCAGTAGCGCGCTTTCGCAGATCGAGCGCAAAATCGGCTATACGTTCCGCGATAAATCGCTCCTTTCCACCTGCTTCACCCACTCGTCGTATGCCAACCGCTGCGGCGGGGAGAGCAACGAGCGGCTGGAATTTTTGGGCGACGCGGTGCTCGGCTTTCTGGTCGCGGAACAGCTGTACCGCCGCGGCGGCAGCGAGGGGGAGATGACCTCCGCGCGCATCCGCCTCGTGTCGGCAAAGCCGCTCGAACAATCCGTCCGCGCCATGGGGCTGGAGCAGTACCTACTCTCGGCGGGCACGGCGGGGGAAAAGAGCGTTTCCAGCCTGTTCGAGGCGCTCACGGCGGGCATCTATTTAGACGGCGGCATGGAAGCCGCGCGCGCCTTCGTTTCGCGCCACCTTCCCTCGTCGGCGGAGCCGAATTATAAAGGGGATTTGCAGGAATTTTTGCAGGGCAGGCACCTCGAAACGGCGAAGTACACCGTCGTCGGGCGCTCGGGCGAAGACCACGCGCCGCACTTCGTCGTGGAGGCCGCGGGCGCGGGCAAAACGGCGCGCGGCGAAGGCAACAGCGTCCGCGCGGCGGAAAAGCAGGCGGCGAAAGCCCTTTTGCAGATATTGAACGAAAAAACAGGGAGAGAATAAGGCTTTGAACTTCAAAAAAGTCGAACTCAACGGTTTCAAGTCCTTTGCGGACAAAACCGAAATCAAATTTGATAACGGGGTAACGTGCATCGTCGGGCCGAACGGCTGCGGCAAGAGCAACGTGGCGGATTCCATTCGCTGGGTATTCGGCGAGCAGTCGGCAAAAACGATGCGCGGCTCGAACATGCAGGACGTCATCTTCGGCGGCACGCAGACGCGCAAAAGCCAATCCTTCTGCGAAGTCACGCTCACCTTCGATAACTCGACGCACATGTTCGCCGACCTCGATTACGACGAAGTCGCGTTCACCCGCCGCCTCTTCCGCAGCGGCGAAAGCGAGTACCTCATCAATAAACAGCCCTGCCGCATGAAGGACATCGTCGACAGGCTGCACGCCGTCGGCCTCGGCAAAGAGGGCTACTCCATCATCGGGCAGGGCAAAATCGAGCAGATTATGAACGCCAAGCCGGAGGACAGGCGCGCCATCTTCGAGGAAGCGACGGGCATCATCGTTTTCAAATCGCGCAAGCAGGAAATCGAGCGGCGGCTTGCCAATTCGTACACCAACCTCAACATCTTTCTGCAGAGGATGGGCGAAGTCGAGCACATGCTCACGCCCCTTGCCCGCCAGGCGGAAAAGACGAAGAAATACAAGGAGCTGTACGAGCAGCTCAAACACAACGAAATCAACCTCTACATATACAAGCACGACAACGCCGAATCGGCGCGCGCGTCCATCGGCAGCGTCCTCACCCGTATTCAGGCGGAAATCGACGCAAGCCGCAGAGAGGCGGAGGGCATGGACGAAAAGTACGCCGAAAACCGCCGCCGCATCGCCCAGAGCGACGAGCTTTTGCAAAAGCTGAACGAAAAAATCCTCGAATACACCGTCGAAATGCAGAAAAAGGAGGGCGACGTCAACGTCATCCGCGCCCGCATCACCTTCTTCGAGCAGCAGAAAGAGGGGGAAGAAAAGGCGGTCGAAGAGGGCGGCGCGCGGTTGGAAGCCATCGGCGAAGAGCTCGCCGCGGCACAAAATTCCGCAGACGATTACGAAAAAAAGATAATCGACGCCCAAAGGGAGAGCGAAACGCTCTCGGGCGAAATCGCCGCGCTCAGCGAAAAGCTCTCCGAGTACGAGGCGCTCTCCGACGAGTCGCAGAAGAGCATCGTCGACACCATCGAAAACCTCTCGGAAATCCGCCAGAACATCGGCACCCTCTCCGCCAAAAAGGAGGCGGTGGAGGAGCGCATCGCCGAAATCGCCGCCGCCGCCGAGTCGCTCAAGGGCGAAATCGAGGCGGATAAAAAATCGCTTTCCGAGTGCTCCGACTGGTACGACGAGGTGGTCGAGTACGTCTCCCGCGAAAAGGAGATGAAAGCGGCAAAGGAGCAGGAAATCCTCGATTTGAACACCGCGGCGGATGCGGCGAGCGAGTCGCTGTTCAACTGCAACGCCCGCATCGCGGCGCTCAAAGACCGCGAGCGCTTCTACCGCAACGTCAAGGACGATTTCGAGGGCTACAAATTCTCCGTCAAAAAACTGATGAGCGACGCCCGCCGCAGTGCCGACCTTTCCGACCGCATCAAGGGCGTCATCGCCGACATCGTCAAAACGGACGAAAAGTACGAGGTCGCCATCGAAACGGCGTTCGGCGGCGCCATGCAGAACATCGTCACGGCGACCAGCGACGACGCGCGCTATCTGATTGAATACTTAAAGCGCACCAAGGGCGGGCAAATCACCTTCCTGCCCGTCAAGTCGTTAAAGCCGCACTACGAAACGGACTACACCCGCCGCGCCTTAAAGGAAAAGGGCGCCGTCGGCCTCGCCAACGAGCTGGTGCGCTACGACAAATATTACGACAACGTCATCTATAACCTCATCGGCAACACGCTGATCGCCGACAACATCGCCAACGCCACGGACATCGCGAAAAAATACCCGCACGCCTTCCGCATCGTAACGCTGGACGGCGACATCATCTCCACGAGCGGCTCCATGACGGGCGGCTCGCGCCGCGAGGGCGGCAGCAACTTCCTCGCCAACGAGCGCCGCATCGAGCAGGCGCAGGCGGATATCGCCGCGGCGGAAAAGGAGGCGAAGGTGTTTTCCGAAAAGCGCACCGCCTGCGAGGAGAAAAAGCAGAAGGCGGCGGCGGAGCTCGAGCAGCTGCGCGAGAGCTTCCAGGAGGCCCGCGCCAAGATCGCCGCGCTCGCCGAAAAGAAGACCACGCTCGAGGAAAAACTTTCCGAGGACGAAAAGGACTTAAAGACGCAGGAAACGACGCTCGCCCTCCTGTACGAGCGCATGAAGGACATCGACAGCGACTATTCCGCGTCCTCCGAGGGCGAGGAAAAAATCAACCGCATGAAGAGCGATGCGCAGGGCGAATCCGACCGCCGCAAAGGGGAGTACGACAAGGTCAAGTCCGACTTGGGCGAGCGCAACCTCCGCATGAACGTGCTGCAGGTGTACATCGCGCAGTACCGCGCCGCGGCGGAGGCGGACAAGGCGAACGTCGCCCGCCTCGAAAAGGAGCGGGAGGATTTAAAGGCGCGCATCGCCGACGCGAAGAAGAACATCGGCAACATCGCCGCCACCATTTCCGATTTGGAGGACATGGCGGAAAAGGCGGCGCTCACGCCCGAGCAGCTGCAGGAGCTCAACGCCCTGCGCGAAAAGAAGGACGAGGAAACGCGCGCCAAAGAGAAGCTCAACGCAGAGCTCGAAAACGTAATGGCGCAGACGCGCGCCCTCAACGAGCGCATCGAAAACCTTTCCGAGCGCCGCCATGCGCAGGAAATCGAGCTGACGAAAATCGATTCGGAGCTGGAAAATCTGCAGGCGCGCATCGACGAGGAGTATCAGGAAACGTACGAATCCTGTCAACAGTATAAGGACGACTCCTTCGACCCGAAGGAGGGGCAGACGGCGGTCAACCGCTTAAAGCGGGAAATCAACTCGCTCGGTGCCATCAACCACAACGCGCTCGAGGAGTACGAAACGCTCAACGCCCAGTACCAGGAGATGACCGCCCAGCGCGACGACGTGCAGAAGGGCATCGACGATACGACCGCCGCTTTGGAAGAGCTGAAGGGCGAAATGCAGAAGCAATTCGACGAAGGGTTCAACCAAATCAACGAAAATTTCAAAAAGCTGTTCAAGGAATTGTTCGGCGGCGGCAGGGCGGAACTGCAGATGGACTACACCGACTGCGACGATCCGCTTTCCGCGGGCGTGGAAATCGTGGCATGCCCTCCCGGCAAAAAGCTGACGAAGATTTCGCTTTTGTCGGGCGGCGAGCGCGCCTTAACGGCAATCGCAATTTTGTTCGCTATCTTAATGCTGCGCCCCATGCCTTTCTGCGTGCTCGACGAAATCGAGGCGGCATTGGACGAGGCGAACGTCGATAAATTCGCGCAGTTCTTAAAGAAGTTCGCCAAGGAAACGCAGTTCATCGTCATCACCCACCGCAAGCCGACGATGGAAAAGGCAGACAGCCTCTTCGGCGTCACGATGGAGGAAAAGGGCGTTTCCAAAATCGTCTCCGTCAAACTCTCCGAGGTGGAGAGCCGGCTGGGCGGGGATACGGTGGCGTAACTGCTCGTGAAATTTGTTTTAAGCTGATAAAACAAATTTCTACGATTTTGAGGGCTCTGCCCTCGTTGCGCGATATTTAAGAGCACACATATTATAAAATCGCGCAACTTCACCCGCTGTGCGAGGGCGTAGCCCGCTGCTCTGGCGAGGGTTCCCGTTTACGGGAAACGGCAGATGTCGCAGGTATGCGACAAATTGAGTGCGCTCAGGCAAAAGCGTGGTTTTGCTTGCGCAATTGACTATTAGAATATTATAATAGAATACTAAATCCAAAATCCTCACGGAAAATCGCAGGGAGCAAAGCGAGCGAGATTTTCGTGAACAAGGCGGCGGAGCCGAGGCGGAAATAAGCAATGCCCGCCAGGGCATTGCGGCAAACTCGCCTCGTGCGCAGCCGCTAAGTGCGGAGCGCGAGCGGATTCGCAATGCAATTTTATTATAAAAATTTGTTTTTATTCTTGTTGAGGTGTTTTCAATGGGTCTGTTCGGTAAAATCATCGGTGCGCTCAAAAAAACGAAGGACAATATTTCCTCCAAACTCTCCGCCCTCTTTACAAAAGATCTGGGCGACGATTTCTACGACGAATTGGAGGAAATTTTAATTTCCGCCGACATCTCCGTCATCACCGCGGAGGACATCGTCGAGCAGATCCGCGCCGAGGCGAAAAGGGAAAAGCTGAAGGATAAGGAGTACGTCATCAACCTTTTAAAGGACGTCATCGAGGATACTCTCAGCGAGGCGGAGGTGCCCGAAATCGAGTACCCCGCGGTCATCATGCTCGTCGGCGTGAACGGCGTGGGCAAAACCACGACCATCGGCAAGCTCGCCAACTATTTCGTGCGCGAAAAGAAGAGCGTCACCCTCGCGGCGGCGGATACCTTCCGCGCGGCGGCGGCAGACCAGCTCACCGTCTGGGCGGACAGGGCAAAGGTGCGCATCGTCAAGCACGAGGAGGGGAGCGACCCCTCCGCCGTGGTGTACGACGCCATCTCCTCCGCCAAGGCGAAAAAGACGGACGTCGTCATCGTCGATACAGCGGGGCGCCTGCACGTCAAGGCGAACCTCATGGAGGAGCTGAAAAAGATGGACAGGGTGGTCGCGCGCGACTATCCCGAGGCGCATTTCTATAAATTTTTGGTGTTGGACGCAACCACGGGGCAGAACGCGCTCTCGCAGGCGCGCCTCTTCGACGAGGCGGTCGACTTGGACGGCATCGTTCTGACCAAGCTCGACGGCACCGCCAAGGGCGGGTTCGTGGTATCGCTGTGCGGCGAGCTGAAAATCCCCGTCGTGTTCGTGGGCACGGGCGAAAAGCTGGACGATCTGCAGCTGTTCGACGCGGAAGAGTTCACCGAAGGCATCATATAGGCGGGGTTGCAAGTGCTGTTTTTCCAACTCGTATTTTTATTTATGGTCGGCTCGGTCGGCGGCTGGGTGCTCGAATTGTTCTTCCGCCGAGTCTTCAGCGCAAAAAAGTGGATTAACCCGGGCTTTCTGAACGGCCCGTACCTGCCCATGTACGGCTGCGGCACCCTCCTCTTGTACGGGGCGTGCTTCATCCCGCTCCCGCGTTGGGCGCTCGTTCTCATCCTCATCGCCGCGCTCACCCTGCTCGAATATATCACGGGGCTCATCTTCATCAAGGGCCTGAAAATCAAGCTGTGGGACTATTCGAAGCAGTGGGGGAACATTCAGGGCATCGTCTGCCCGCTGTTTTCCCTGCTGTGGGGCTGCATCGCGGCGGGGTTCGTGTACCTGCTGTTTGACCCGCTGCACGCCGCGGCGGTCTGGGCGGGGAGCAACGTGTGGATGATTTTCGCCGTCGGCGCGTTTGCCGGCGTGTTCATCGCCGACCTGTGCGTCAGCTTCAACGTGTCGCTCAAGATACGCAAGGCCGCCGCGCAGTTCAAGGAGGCGGTGCATTACGAAGAACTCAAAGCCGCAATCAACGAGCGCAGGGCGGCGCGCAGGCTGCGGCGGCATTTCCTGTTCCCCTTTGCGGGCGCGCCCCTCTCCGACGCCGTGCGCGACATGCTCGAACGGCAGAAGGAGCGCCTGCGCACCGTGCGCGATTCCGTCCGCCGCAAAAAGGGCGAACCCGACAAGAAGGACGAGCAAGAAAAGGGCGAATAAATCGCCGCGTTTCGGCGGTTTGACAGCGCCGATAATTTCCGTTATAATAGCGCTATGAAAGATTTGAAATATCTGCCCCTGTTCGACGCCTACGGCGCGCTCCTCACCGGGCACCAACGCGAGGTGTGCGAGCTGTACTATATGTGCGATTTGTCGCTCACCGAAATCGCCGAGCAGAAGGGCATTTCCAAGCAGAGCGTTTCGGATACCCTCGCCAAGAGCCGCCAGGCCTTGGACGAGTACGAGCAAAAGCTGCGCGTCGTGCAGACGGCGCAAAATATGGCGCGGGCGGAGGAGCTGCTCTCCGCGTTTTCCGAAACACACCCCGATTTAGCCGAAGAACTCGCCGAAATTGCGGCGCTTTTGAAAGGGGAATCATTGTAAAATCATCGCAAAGAGGTAAAGATAGTGGCATTGTTTTCATCCCTCTCGGAGAGGCTCAACCACATTTTTTCAAAGCTGACAAAGCACGGCCGCCTGACCGAGCTGGAAATTAAAACTGCAATGCGCGAGGTGCGCATCGCGCTTTTGGAGGCGGACGTCAACATCCTCGTCGCCAAAAAGTTCATCGCGGACGTGTCCGAAAAGGCGGTGGGGCAGGAGATTCTAACCAGCCTCAACCCCGCCCAGCAGGTCATCAAAATCGTCAACGAGGAACTCATCGCGCTGATGGGCTCGACCAACGCAAAGCTCGAGGTCGCCGACAGGCCGCCCACAATCATCATGATGTGCGGCTTGCAGGGCGCGGGCAAAACCACGCTGTGCGGCAAGCTCGCCATGCTCCTCAAAAAGCAGGGCAAAAAACCGCTCCTGGTCGCGGGCGATATCTACCGCCCCGCCGCTATCAACCAGCTGCAGGTGGTAGGCGGCAAGGCGGGCGTTCCCGTATTCGAAAAGGGTACGCAGAACCCCGTCAAAACGGCGAAGCAGGCCATCGACGAGGCGCGCTCGATGGGGTACGATACCGTCATCATCGATACGGCTGGCCGCCTGCACATCGACGACGCGCTCATGCAGGAACTCGAAAACATCAAAAACGAGGTTCACCCGAACGAAATTTTGCTCACCGTCGACGCGATGACGGGGCAGGACGCGGTCAACGTCGCCGAAACCTTCAACAAGCGGCTGGACGTGACGGGCGTTATTCTGACGAAACTGGACGGCGACACCCGCGGCGGCGCCTGCCTGTCCATCAAGGCGGTCACGGGCAAGCCCATCAAGTTTATCGGCGTGGGGGAAAAGCTCACCGATTTGGAGCCGTTCTACCCCGACCGCATGGCTTCCCGCATTCTGGGCATGGGCGACGTGTTGTCCCTCATCGAAAAGGCGCAGGAGGCGGTCACCGAGGAGCAGGCGAAAAAGCTGGAAAAGAAACTGCGCGACGCGTCCTTTACCTTGGAGGATTACCTCGACCAATTCGAATCGCTCAAAAAGATGGGCGGCATCGCTTCCGTCATGGGCATGATGCCGGGCATGAGCAAGCTGAAAATCAAGGAGAGCGACTTCGACGAGCGCAAAGTGGAAAAATTAAAGGCGATGATTCTGTCGATGACCAAAAAGGAGCGCGAAAAGCCGGAGATTATCAACTCCTCGCGTAAAAAGCGCATCGCGGCGGGCAGCGGCACGACCGTGCAGGACGTGAACCTGTTGTTAAAGCAATTCGAACAGACAAAGACGCTGATGAAGCAAATCAAGGGCGGCAGAAAACTTCCGTTTATGCGGTGATGCGAATGGAAGAATCGCGAATTCGGATGTATTTGACGTATTGGTTCAATGCGGACCAAGACGAAAAAGAAATACTCGAATATTTATCTCGGTTGGGGTTTGACGGGTATAAATTTGTTCGGGCTAAAATGGGGGATGTCGGCGTAAAGTTTTCGGAATTTTGCGTGAATACTTACTGTTTGGACGACCTTACCGTTGAATTTTTGAAAATGTATTCCCCGAAAGTTGACAGTTTAAATGAATTTTCTGAAAAGTATGCGGGGAAATACATCCTTGAAATTGTTCCCGAAATGTATAATGAAGAAAGACCGGCACTTGTCTTTGATCGGGAATTTTTGGACTTTATTAAACAACTCAAAAATTTGGATAGTATCGATGTCGACCAATATTTTTATTGGGAATAAAGTTTATATGTAAGAGGGGGGATTATGGAAAAGGATTTCCAAAAACAAATCGACGATATCGAGGAGTCGATGTATTCTTACGCGCAGGAATGTAAGAGCGACGGCGACGAGTGCGGCTATTCGCCCAAGCATATACGCAAATGCAAAAAGATACTGCAAACATATCTGAATCATTTGAATAAAATGACCGCACCGACCGACGGCGTTATTATGGCGGAAGTCGAAAAAACGGTTTTAGCGCTGAACCGGTTGAACGAGAAAACCGATTACGAGCTCATTGAAACAGACGAGCGGGAGGCGATTGCCGAGTTTATTCAAACAGCCGCGCTTGCGTTCGGATTGCAGGAACCCGACGGAGATATAACCGAAGAGTGGCGCGAATGGTAAATTTTTCTGCACCTGTCAAGTAAAAATGCTTGACAGGCGCGCTTTGTTTCGGTATAATAGCAAAGGTAAAAGGGCGCGGGAGCGTTTGTTTCCTCGCGCAAAAATTTTGTTTTTATTAAAAAGGAGTACTTATCATGGCAGTTAAAATGCGGCTTACGAGAATGGGCGACAAAAAATCTCCCTTCTATCGTATCGTAGTTGTGGATTCGAGAAAGGCTCGCGACGGCGAGTACATCGAAAAGGTCGGGCACTACAACCCCACCATGCAGCCCGAGGAAATCGTCATCGACGAGGCGAAGGCGAAGGATTGGCTTTCGAAGGGCGTTCAGCCGACCGATACCGTTAAAACCCTCCTCATCCGCCAGGGCATCATGGAAAAGCCGACCAAGCTTTCCGCTCCCCGCACCAAAACAAGGAAAAAGAAGTAAGCGATAGGGGGCGAGGAAAATGCTGGAACTTGTAAAGTACATCGTCAGCCAATTCGCCGAATACAAAGACGAGATTGAGTACCTTGTCGAGGACAAGAACGGAACGGTAGAAATCACCGTTCTGCTCGATGAGTCGGATATGGGCAAGGTCATCGGCAAACAGGGCAAAATTGCCAAGGCGCTCCGTACCATCGTGCGCTGCGCTTCCGCGAAAGAGGGCAAAAAATACAACATCGAAATCAAGGAAAAGGCTAAGGACGCGGAGTAATTTTTGCGCCGCAAATCCAAAAACGGTGAGGGAAAAATCGTCGCAAAAGATTTTTCCCTTCTTTTGTTTTTCGGATAGAATTTTGCGCCGCTCGGGCAGTGCGCCGCTTGTTCGGCGGCGGGCGGCGAATGTTCGGAGGGAATATGCAGGATAAAATCGTTATCGGCGAAGTGCTGAAGCCGCAGGGCATCCGCGGCGAAGTGAAAGTTAAGCCGCTCGTGGACGAAGTTTCCGATTTAAAAACCGTAAAAAGGGTGTTTATCGGCGATACGGAATATAAAATTCTGTCCGCGCGCGCGGACGCGCAGGCGGCATACCTCGCTCTGTCGGGCGTGGCGGACAGGAACGCCGCCGAACTTTTGCGGGGCAAAGAGGTGCTTGCCGACCGCGCCGATTTGCCCGTGCTCGAGGAGGGGCGGTATTATATCGTCGACATTCTCGGCTGCGCCGTTGTCACGGAAAATGGCATACGTTTGGGCGAAATTGCGGACATTCTCCCCGCGCATACGGATATTTACGTTTTGAAAGAGGGGGACAAGGAGTTTATGTTCCCCGCGGCGGAGGGCGTAATTTTGAGCGTGGACACGGAAAAGAAAACGGTGACGGTGAGCGAAAAGCGAATCGGCGAGGTGCTGGTGGAGCAATGAAGGAGGAAAAGATGCAATTTTTAGAAAAATTGAGGCAGAAAAACGACGATATGTACGGCGCGGCGCCCGTGACTTTGGCGTTTTTGGGCGACAGCGTCACGAACGGCTGTTTTGAGCTGTACCTCGTGGGAGAGAACGCGTTCGACGCGGTGTTCGAAAGGCATAATTCGTATGCTTCGCGGTTGGTGCGCATGCTCAACTATCTGTACCCGCGCGCGCAAATCAACCTCGTGAACGCCGGAATCAGCGGCGACAACGCTTCGAACGGGGCGCGGCGGCTTTCGCGCGACGTGCTTCCGTACCGCCCCGACCTCACCGTCGTGTGCTACGGGCTGAACGACTGCATGGCGGGCCCGGAGCCGGAGAGGCGCGAGGCGTATGCTTCCGCCCTGCGCGAAATTTTTACAGCGCTCAAGGAAAACGGCAGCGAGGCGATTTATCTGACACCCAATTCGATGTGCGGCTACGTTGACGCACAAATCCGCAGCGAAGCGGAGCGGCAGGCCGCCGCGGCGACGTGCGCCGTAACGAAGGAAGGACGGCTGGAGGCGTTTTTGCAGGCAGGGAAAGCCGTTGCGGCCGACTGCGGCGTAAAGGTCTGCGACTGCCATGCCCGCTGGCAGAAACTGCGGGCGGCGGGCGTGGATACGACGGCGCTTTTGAGCAACCGAATCAATCACCCTACGCGCGAAATGCACGATTTATTCGCCGTTTCGCTGTTGGAAACCATCTTTGAAGAATGAGAATCGATATATTGACGCTGTTCCCCGAGATGTTCGCGCCGCTGCGCGAGAGCATTATCGGCAGGGCGCAGAAGGAAAACAAAATTGAAATCAACGTCGTGAACATCCGCGACTACACCGAGGACAAGCACTTAAAGTGCGACGATTATCCCTTCGGCGGCGGCGCGGGCATGGTGATGACGGCTCAGCCCATCGGTTCCGCCATCGAGGCGCTCGATCCCGAACATAAGGCGCGGCGCATCTATATGTCGCCCAAGGGCGAAACGTTCCGCCAGCAGAAGGTGTTCGAACTTTTGGGGTATGAGCACCTCATTTTGCTGTGCGGGCACTACGAGGGCGTCGACCAGCGCGCCATCGATTTGTTTATCGACGAGGAAATCAGCATCGGCGATTACGTGCTCACGGGCGGCGAACTGCCCGCGATGGTCGTTGCCGACTGCGTGGCGCGGTATGTGGACGGAGTTATCAACACCTCGTCGCTCGTGCAGGAGAGCTTTTCGGAAAATCGGCTGGAATACCCGCAGTACACCCGCCCCGTGGAGTACCGCGGCCTGACGGTGCCCGAGGTTTTGCGCAGCGGCAACCATGCGGAAATCGACAAATGGCGGCGGGAACAGTCGGAAAAGCTCACGCGCGAAAAGCGGCCGGATTTAATGGGTTCTCGCTTTTTGTTTCAAGCTGATGAAACAAAAAGCCGAGATTTTTAGGACAACCCCACGGCACGCGGCTCTGCCGCTGACCGTCGGAGTTTTCCTCGCCGCGCAATATTTCAGTGCACACATATTATTAAAATTGCGCGGCTCACCTTTCCTGCAAAAGCAAAAGTATTTGCAAATAGGGTTGCGCTAACGCAAAAGCGCGGTTTTGCTTGCGCGAGAGATTATTCGGCTCGCGAAAATCTCGGCGAGCTGACGCCTGCGATTTTCTGCGAAATGGAGGGCCAGCCCTCTGCGCCGCGCAATTTAAGGGCACGCCAAAATACGCGCGGCGCATTCACCCGCTCAGGTCGCAGGTATGCGACAAATAGAGTGCGCTAATCCAAAATAGAGATTTTGGAACGCGCAGTTGATTAATAAAATAATAACTTGCGAAAGCAAAAACCACGCTTTTTGCTTTCGCCCCCGATATGCCGAGAGGCATATGCGGAAAGAGTGAATGCGGCGATTCAAAAATAAGAGAGCCGTAACATATCGCCGCAGAGAGAAAACCGAACACAGAGCCGCAGGAAATGCGGCGAATGTTGGGTTTTCTCTGAAATCAAGCGAATCGCAGCATCTCTTTTGCGAGATTCGCGCGAAGGCTAAAATAATCAAATGCGCGTGGCAAAACGACGCTTTTGCCAAAGCGCACCCAATTTGCCGCATACTTACGGCTTACGGGAAGAGGGTGAATTTGCGCCCATAAATAGTATGCGTGCCCTGAAAAAGGGCGCAAAGAGGGAGAAAACGCCGCAGAAAACGCGAAAGCGTTTGAACGGCGGTGTCGCCCTCCAATCACGGAAAACCGCAGGCGACAGCTCGCCGAGGTTTTCGTGAAAAATACAGAGGTTTGCATGAAACACATCCAATGGTTCCCCGGCCACATGACCAAGGCCATGCGCATGATGGAGGAGCAAATCAAGCTCGTGGACGGCGTGCTCGCCGTGCTCGACGCCCGCGCCCCCGCCGCGACCAGGAATAAAAAACTCGATACGCTCTTCGGCGCAAAACCCGTGCTGTACATCCTCAACAAGAGCGACCTCGCCGACGATAGAAAGACGGACGCGTTCCTCGCCGAATTTGCCAGGGCGGGGCTGACAGCCGTCAAGTGCTCCGCCAATTCCGCCGGCGCGGCGAAACAGCTTTCTGCCAAAATTTCTTCGCTCGTGCGCGAAAAATTTGAACGGGACGAGAAAAAGGGCATCGTCCGCCCGCCCAAGCTGATGATCGCGGGCGTTCCGAACACGGGCAAGAGCACCGTCATCAATGCTCTCAGCGGCGAAAAGCGCGCCGTCACGGGCGACAAGGCGGGCGTTACGCGCGGCAAGCAGTGGATTCGCTGCGCGGGGTTCGAGCTGCTCGATACCCCCGGCACCATGCCGCCCTCCTTCGAGAACCAGACGCTCGCGCGGCACCTCGCGTACATCGGCAGCATCAACGACGACATCCTCGATATGGATGACGTGGCGCTCGAGCTGTTGCGCGAAATTGCGCAGACGTATCCGCAATTTTTGACGGAGCGCTACAAAATCGAGGACTTTTCCTCGCCGCTTGCCATGTACGAACAGGTTTGCCGCAGCCGCGGGTTCCTTTTAAAGGGCGGCGATTACGATTACGAGCGCGGCGCAAAGGCGATTGTGGACGACTTCCGCAAGGGGCGGCTGGGCAGAATCACCCTGGAGAGCGCCGAAGCGTTCGCCGAATATATCCGGTAAAAGGTACGAAAGCGGAACGCATCGGCAGAAAGCCGGACAATCACGAAAGAAAAACGATGAAGAGACGAAAAAAAATCGACGTTGACAAACTCGCCTACGAAAGAGAGATGCTCGCGCTGGGCGCGGAGTACATCGCCGGCGCGGACGAGGTGGGGCGCGGGCCGCTGGCCGGCCCCGTGGTGTGCGCGGCGGTCATCATGCCGCTGGGCGAGGGCGAGCTTATCGAGGGCATCGACGACAGCAAAAAGCTCAAACCCGAGGAGCGCGAGCGGCTGGCGGCGCTCATCCGCGAGCGGGCAATCGCCTACAAGGTGTGCGAGGAGAGCAGCGAAACCATCGATTCCATCAATATTTTAGAGGCGACGCGGCTTTGCATGAAGCGCGCGGTGGAGGGGCTTTCGGTGCAGCCGGACGTGGTGTTCACGGACGGAAATTTCCGCCTGCAAATCGATTTGCCGCAGCAGAACATCGTGCGGGGGGACGCGCTCTCGTACACCATCGGCGCGGCGAGCATCCTCGCCAAGGTGTACCGCGACGCGCTCATGTGCGAATACGACAAACTTTATCCGCAGTACGGGTTCGCCGTGCACAAGGGGTACGGCACCAAGCGGCACACCGACGCGATACGGGAGTACGGGCTATGCAAAATTCACCGCAGGACGTTCACAAAAAAGTTTTGGGAAGGAGCGGAGAGCGGCGCGCCGCAAAATACCTCCGCGCCCTCGGATACAAAATCGTAAAGACGAATTACCGCACCCCCTTCGGCGAGGCGGACATCGTGGCGGCGGACGGGGATACAATCGTCTTTTGCGAGGTCAAAACCCGCCTGTCCGAAAAATTCGGCACGCCTGCCGAGGCGGTGGAGGCGCATAAGCAGAGGCGGTATATCGACATCGCGCGCTATTTTTTGATGAAACTCGGCCGCGACGACGTGAACGTGCGCTTCGACGTGGTGGAAGTGTTTGCCGATTCCATCAACCATATCGAAAACGCTTTCGGCGCATAGGCGCGGGGAAACATATGCGCGCAAATGCAGTAAATCGGCGCGTTTCGGGCGCAAAATCCGCTCCCGTGCGCCGCGGCGCATATGTCTGCGGGCGCATGAAGAAGAAAATCTGCGCCCAAACGAGGAAAATCTGCAAAATCGGCGTAAAAACGGTTGCGCTGTGCCCCGATTTATGGTAAAATAACAAAAGACTTCGGGCGGTCCTCTGGCATTGCGGCCACGAACGCTTAGTAACAATGGAGGTAAAGTCGATGAAAGGATTGATTGAAGCTATCGAGAAAGAGAATCTCAAAGACAGCGTTCCCGCTTTCAACGTAGGCGACACCGTCAAGGTCAGCGTTAAGGTCGTCGAGGGCACGCGCGAGAGGTTGCAGGCGTTCGAAGGCGTCGTGATAGCGAAGAAGAACGGCGGTATCCGCGAGACCTTTACGGTTCGGAGGCTTTCGTACGGCGTAGGCGTCGAGAGGACGTTCCCCGTACATTCCCCCAAAATCGCGAACATCACCGTAGTCCGCAAAGGTAAAGTGCGCAGGGCGAAGCTGTACTATCTGCGCGGCCGTACCGGTAAGGCGGCGAAAATCAAAGAGGTTAAGTAAACCGCAAAGAATGAAACATCAAAGAGAATGTGCGTTCCCAAATCGTGTTTGGGGGCGCATATTTTTTACCTTTTAGCAAAAATGTGGGGCGATTCCGCCGGGCGGCGTGGATTTTTAAAAATGTTGACAGATTTGGATGGGGTATAGTATAATAAAAAAAAGGGGAAGAGCAATGGTACGATATAAGGGAAAGGAAATTATTTATAGCTTTCGCTATAGCGGATTGATGTCCCGTAAATTTTTGGCTTTTTTGTATTTAACATTCGGCGTTGTCTGGATGGCATTATTGTGCGGCCTTGTTGCTATGTGTATCCGCGATGGCGGCTTAAATGCAGACAGTACTGCGGTTTTATGTTTAATGCTCGGATTTTTTGTGATTGGAGCCTTTTTCCTGGCCATCGATTTATATTATCGGAGTATAGAAAAGAAGTATATGCTTTGGTTGACCGATGAAGGGTTGGAGGAACGAAGTGTTATTCCCTTTGAATATTCTATGCGCAAGCAAGGCAATAGGAAAACGTATCGGTTTGGAGTGACTTTCTCCGTGAATGGCAATGAAATAACAAAATATAATAAAAATTACGATGGCTTTTATGTTTTACATTCGGAAGGTATGCAAATTCTATATTCTCCAAAGTTTGATGAAGTGATGGTTTTGGAGGGCAGTACCGCAGAGAAATAAAAAAGAAAGTAGGGCGGCGAAAATCAAAGAGGTTAAGTAACAAAGCGTATAAAATCCCCGCGCAAATTTGCGCGGGGATTTTTCTGTCCAAAATATTTCCGCAAAATTTTGTACGGAATGTCGGCGGGGCAGTCGGACTTGTCGGCGGGGATATTCCGAAATATCTGCGCGGCAAAGAAAAGAGAGAGGCGCGGCCTCTCTCTTTGTATTATTATATAGCTTGGGAAAGCCGCAAGCAGGGGCGGAGCAAGCTATTCGTCCCATTCATTCTCTGCGGGAGGTACTTCATCAAGCGATTCGGGCGCGTCCGCGGGAACCGTGCCCCGCTTTTTCCCGATGCGCGCGGCGAGCACGCCAAAGAGCATCTGAACGCCTAAAACGAGGAAGAAAAACACGGCCGCGACTGCCGCCATGAGCAGGGCGTTCAGGGCAAAGGGAATGTTTAAACCCAAGATGTTTTTGCGGATGTAGAAGAAATTCACGCCGTCGTCCACGGTGCCGAACACGAGGTTCGCCGCGATGGCAATTGCGCCGATGCCGAGCAGGAACAGCATGGGGCGATGGATTGTTTTCAGCTGCATTTTCGCCTGCCTCGACGCGTAGAGGAACACGCCGAAAAACAGGATAACGGTGTGCTGGAACATGCTCTCCAATACGCGGAAGGAGAAGGGGGGATAGCGGTCGATGATGCCCGTGGGGTAGAAGAAGAACAGAAAACCGCCCATGATGCAGATGGGGGCGACCGCGTCGTACAGCCACCGCTTTTTCAAAATCACCGCCGCGGGGATGATGTAGCAGAGCATGCTGCACAGCTGAAAGGGCAGGATTTCGTTCGGCATCATGATGTAGGCGACCTTGTCGAGGATGCCCTTTGCGCGCCCGTCGGCGTACGCCCAAACGCGCCAGAGCTGTAAAAACGCGTAATTGAATACGACAAGGCAGGCGCAGACAATCAAAGAAATGCGCACCGCCTTTGCCGAACGGTTTTTCAGGAGCAGGCTGGCGACGATTGTGATGACAATCGCGGCGGCGAAGAAAGAAATGTGCGCCGCAGAAAAATACCTTATAGTCGGTAAAATTTTTGACGTATTCGAAAAATATTTCTCCCACCTGCGGAATACCGACAGGATTGCCCGCGACAGGCGGGCACGGCTCCGCAAAAATATTCCAATTTATTATATACCATATCGCGCGCAGTGTCAAGGAGTATGCGGCGGCTTCGGGCGGACGGATATTGCAAATCAAAATTATGGCAATGAATAGCCGAAAAAAGGTTTACATACAGCGCGATTTGCGGTATAATAACGTATAGATATCTTACGGGGCGCGGCCGCATGCGGCTGCCGCGCATGGAGTAATATGGCGGTTTTCAAGCAAACGAAGGCGGAAAAGGCGCGCGAATTTTTTGCGCGGTATTCCAAGTTTACGAAAGCGGCGGCGATTTTCGTGCTGGCGTTCTTCGTCCTGTGCGCGTGTACCATCGGCGGGTTCAATTCGCCCGGAAAGGCGTACTATGCGCAGGCCGAGTCGGACATCGTGTTCTACCTCGATTATGACTCGGAAAAGGGCAGTACCCTCGGGCAGATTGGCGAAGTTTATATCAACGTGGGAGCGGTTTACGCGCCGATCGGCTCCGATTTCAAGCTGAACTTCCGCAGGGCGAGCGCAAGCTCTACGAGCTGGCTCTCCTCCCGCATGGGCAACGTTACCCTCGGCAACGTATACTCCTCGAGCGGAGACGGCACCACCGGCGCCAACTACAACTGGATCAAGGTGTTTGACTATACCCAGGAGGGCAGCAGCACCATTTCGACGACCTACCGCATCGTGCGCATCACGGTTCCCTGCGACATGCTCATCAACGAAGTCGTGTTCGTCGACCAGGGCGGCGACGTGATTCGCGCCGTTACTGACGAGGCGGAGGCGCGCACCCTGCTCGGCGGGAATTGGGACAACTACCGCGATTATTTCCACGCAAACGATAAAACTGCTGAAAAATATAAACTCGGCGCCTACGGCGACCCGAATCGCCTCGTCGATGCGCAGAACAACTATTCGGGGGGAAGCTCCGTCTATTCGAATTTCACGCAGGACGAGATGTATACCCTCATGCAAATCGATAATATCCTGCTCGGCGCGCGCATGCCCGACGGTACCTTCAATGCGGATACCGATTCCGGCCCGCTCTCCGTGCTCTTCCCGCTGCTCGGCACCCTGATTTTCGGCAAGAGCGCGTTCGGGCTCCGCTTCTTTTCCGTGCTGTTCACTTCTGCCATCGTCGCGCTCGCGTATATCTTCGCGCGGCGGCTGTTCGGCAGGGAAGGGTTCGCCTTCCTCGCGGCGGTGCTGTTTGCGGGCGGCGGCCTTGCGCTGACCGTCGGCAGGCTCGGGCTTTCGTTTGCGCCCGTCGCGTTTTTCGTGCTCGCGTCCTATTATTTTATGTACAAATTCCTGACGGACGGCATCTCGGCGGAGAACCCTGCCAAGAGCGCCTGCGGCAGTATCCTCGCTTCGGGCATCTTCTTTGCGCTCGCCTTCGCCGCCGACCCCAAGACGGTGATTTCCGCCGTCGGCGTGCTGGCGATGTTCATCGTCGGCGCGGTGAAGCAGGCGCGCGCGCATTCCGCCGCCGCCCGCGCGGTGCGGCAGGAGATGCTGGATAAAAACGCCGCCGAAAAGTCGGAGGAGGTCATGCGCGCGAACATCGAGGCGTGCGAAAAGGAGGAGGCGGCGCTCCGCGCCGAGCACTCCTATCAGGGCAGGCTCACCTATCTCCTGTTTATCCTCGGGTTTGTCGTGGCGACGCTCGCCGTCGTCATGTTTGCGGCGCTTCCGTCCTATTATTCCTATGTAAACCTCTATGACCCGAATCCCGCCTACGCCTCGTCGGGTATTTTCACCCTCGTCGGCAAGGCAATCCGCGACGCGTTCGTCCTGAACAATACGACGTCGTACATGGCGGCGAATGCGTCGACCGTGTTCGGGTGGTTTGTGGCGCTCAAGGGCGCGACGCTGTTCTCCGCGCACGGCGAAGGAACGTACCTCGCCTTCAACGCCCAGCTGAACATCGGCATGGCGGTGACGGCGCTCATCGCGGTGCTGTTTATGAGCGTCTATGCGATTATGTACGCGGTTACGGGCGGCAAAAACGGGCAGTATGCGGCGGAACATGCGCCGCGCGCGCTGCGCGCGTATTTCGTGCTCGCGCTCGGGCTGGTCACGTCGCTGTTGCAGTATGCCTTCCTCGGAAGTGTGAGCGCGGCGCACGGCTTCCTGTTCGATATGTTCTATATCGCGTTTATCCCGCTCATGTTCTATACGGTGTACTGCCAAGACGCCGGCGAGGCGAAAAAGGTGCTCGGCATCCGCATGAATTCTACGGCGAAAGTGATGGCTGCCGTTTTGGCGGTATATGCGGTCATCTTCCTGCTGTCCGTGCCGATGTCGTTTGGCATATCCGTTTCTCCCGTCGCGGCGTCCGTCTGTTTCGGCTGGATGACCTTCCTCAACAACGGGTTTTACCGCATCTGAGCGGTTCGATAATTCCGCGTTCCGCTTTCGGCGCGCGGAATTTTTTTCTTAAATCGAATGACTTATTGGGTTGCCGCGTCAGTTTACTGCGATTTTTACGAAATATAAAATAAAGAAATGCGCGTTCCAAAACGACGTTTTCGGAAAGCGCACCCTATTTGCCGACACCTCGGCTTACGGAAGGGGTGAAGCAGCGGCACTTGATAATATGTGTGCGCTATAAGATGCCGCCGCGAGGGGAAAGCCGTTCGGGTTTCCCCTGAAATCGTACAATTTCGCAGCCGTCAGCTCGGCGAGAAATTGACGAGAGCCATTAAAGGAGTTCCTATGTTATCGAAAGTGATGAGCTTTGCGCTCAGCGGGCTGGACGGCGTGCCCGTCGAGGTGGAAACGGATATCAACAACGGTTTGCCGTCCTACGAGCTGGTCGGCCTGCCCGACGCCGCCGTCAAGGAGAGCCGCGAGCGGGTGCGCTCTGCGCTTAAAAACAGCGGCAGGAAGTTCCCCACCAATAAAATTACCGTCAACCTCGCGCCCGCCGACCTCAAAAAAGAGGGTGCGTATTTCGACCTCGCCATCGCCGTCGGCATTCTCAAGGCGACGGGCCAGCTCGCCTCCGACTGCGGCGCCGTGCTCCTGGGCGAGCTTTCGCTGGGAGGGGAGCTGCGCCCCGTGGCGGGCATTCTGCCCCTGCTCATCTCCGCAAAGGCGAAGGGCTTTACCGAATTTATCGTGCCGAAGGCGAACGCCAAGGAGGCGGCGTTCATCGGCGGCGTGCGTACATATGCGGCGGGCACGCTTTCGGAGGCAATCGACCATTTGAGCGGGCTTGCGCCGCTGCCGCCCCTCGAGGTGCGCAGTTACGAATCGCTCGCGGCGGAAAAGAAGTACCGCTCCGATTTCGCCTTCGTCAAGGGGCAGCCCGCGGCAAAGCGCGCGCTCGAAGTTGCGGTGAGCGGCGGGCACAATATTTTATTGTACGGCCCGCCCGGCACGGGCAAGACCATGCTCGCCCGCTGCATCCCCACCATCATGCCCGATATGAGCTTCGACGAGGCGCTGGAGGTCACGAAAATCCATTCCGTAGCGGGAATTCTGAACGAGGAGGGGATGGTGTGCACGCGGCCTTTCCGCACGCCGCACCACACGGCGACCACCGTTTCCATGTGCGGGGGCGGTTCGCGCACCGTGAAACCGGGCGAAATCAGCCTCGCGCATAACGGCGTGCTGTTTTTGGACGAGATGCCCGAATACAGCCGCTCCACGCTCGAGGCGCTCCGCCAGCCGCTCGAGGACGGCTGCATCACCGTCACCAGGAGCAGCGGCGCAGTTACCTTTCCCGCCAATTTCATGCTCTGCGCGAGCATGAATCCATGCCCGTGCGGCAACTACGGCAGTGCCGACAAGGTGTGCACCTGCACGCCCGCCGCCATCCGCAAGTACCGCTCGCGCATCAGCGGTCCGCTGTTAGACCGCATCGATATTCAGGTCGAGGTGGATTCGGTCAAGTACGACGACCTCGCCGCGCCGAAAGAGGAGGAGCCGTCCGCCGCCGTGCGCGCGCGGGTGGAAAAGGCGCGCGGGCTGCAGCGGGAGCGCTTTGCCGGGGAAAAGACTATCCGCACGAACGCGGACATGAGCGAGCGGGAGCTGCGCCGGTTCTGCCCCCTGTCGCGCGAGTGCGAGAACATCTTGCGCGCCTCCTTCGAGAGCCTGCACCTCTCCGCGCGCGCACGCTCGCGTATTATTAAGGTTGCCCGCACGATTGCCGACTTGGCGGGGGAGGAAAAGATACGGCCAGAGCACCTGCTCGAGGCGGTTTCCTACCGGAAATACGACAACGACTGAGAGTTTGCGGCACTGCTCTTTATGCCGGAAATCGGCGGACGGGCACAAAGTTTGCGCCGCAAAAAACTTGAAAGTTTTTGCAACTTATAGTATAATAAAAAACAACGCGTATGCAGAATTCAGGAGAACTAAGGGGGGACAATATGGGCTTTCGAAAGGATTTTTTGGATTGCCTGGAGGGGAAAGCGCCCGAGCACTTTCCGCTGACGGAATATATGATGTTTTGGCCGGAATGCGACGGAGAATATCTGCCCAAAATGGGCGGGAAGACGTATTCCGAATATTTCGGCGTGCAGACGATTTTGCCCGTGCCGTGCGACTTTAATCCGTACCCGCTGTTCGAAGAAAAAATTTTGGGCGAGGACGAGCGCCATATCACTAAAACCGACGCGCTCGGCATCACGTGCACGGTGGAAAAAAATTCGAGCGCGATGCCGCATTACATCGAGTTCCCCATCAAAGATTCCGATAGTTTTCACCGGTATGCGGAGCGGCTGGACGCTGCGTGCGAGCAGCGTTTTGCGGGGCTGAAGGCCTTCGACGAGTGGCAGAAGACGCAGGACAGGCCCACCCAGCTCACCGCGCGCGGCATCTTTGCCTTTTTCCGCGATTTTATCAAGTTCGACGATTTGATGTTTTTATTCTGCGACGAGCCGGATTTGATTGCGGAAATGGCGCAGTTCCACGGCGATTTTCTGTTGAAGCTGTGGGGGCGCGCGCTGGATTTCCACGTGCCCGATATCGTCTATTTCGGCGAGGATATGGCCTATAAGAGCGGGCCGATGATTAGCCCCGCGATGGTGCGCGAGTTTATCTTTCCGCACTGGAAGAGAGTGATTGCGATGCTCAAGAGCCGCGGCGTGAAGCACATCATCTGCGACAGCGACGGCAATGTCATGCCCATTCTCGATTTGATAACGGAGGCAGGGTTCACCTGTATCCTGCCGCTGGAGCGCGCGGCGGGCATGGACGGCGAGGTTGTGCGGAAGAAGTATCCGGCGCTCGGCATGATTGGCGGCGTGGATAAATTGGAGCTGGCAAAAGGGGACAGGGAGATTCGGCGCGAGGCGGAAAAGGCCGCCCGGCTGTACCGCGCGGGGCGGTATATTCCCTCCTGCGACCACAGCGTGCCGCCCATTGTGCCGTTCGAAAATTACGCCGCATATATACGGTATATAAAGGAATATTGTCAATAACAGAGCCGGGCAGGGCAATCCCTTGCCCGGTTCTGAATTGCCGGGAAAACGGGCGGCGGACAGGCGAAAGACGTGCCCGCAAAAGCCGCGCCGCGGCGAAGGGGCGGCGCAATGAATTATCGGGGGTTATTCTATGACGTACACAAAGGATGAAATGGCGGAGATTTGGCTGGATTCCTTCCGGCCGGAATACGGCAAAAAGGCGCAGCTTTACCGGCTGTGCGCCGAGCCGTACGGGTTCGTAAAACAATTTGCAAAGTACCGCCCGAAGGTGCTTGAAATCGTCGGCGAAGAGATGTGCGCCGCGATGGAAAAGAGCCTTTCCTCCGGCGGGTACATGCGCTCGCTCTTGGAGAAATGTGCCGAAAAAGGGATAACGTGTATAACTTTTTCGTCCCAGCTGTACCCAGAGGATTTGCGGCAGATTCCGCAGCCGCCCCTCGTTTTGTATGCGCGCGGGAATGCGGAACTTCTGCGGGAGCGCAAGTTTGCAATCGTCGGTTCACGCCGCACGCCGCCCGCGATGATGAAGCAGGCGGAGCGCTTTTCCGCCGAGCTTTCCGAGCATTTCGCCATCGTGACGGGCCTGGCGGAGGGCGGCGACACCGCCGCGGCGCTCGGCGCGTTGGAGAGCGGAAAACTCATCTGCGTGCTCGCCTACGGGTTCGACTTCGTATACCCCGAATGCAACCGCAATTTGCTCAAAAGCGCGGCGGAGAAGGGGCTCGTTCTGACGGAATACCTGCCCGACGAAAAGCCGCGGCCGTACCTGTTCCCCGCGCGCAACCGCGTCATCGCGGGGCTTTCCGACGGCGTGCTCGTGGTGAGCGGCGGGATGAAGAGCGGCACGCGCATTACCGCCGATTATGCCTACGAATACGGCAAGGACGTATTCGCGTTTCCCTATTCTCTGGGTTCAGCGGCGGGGGAGGGGTGCAACGCGCTCATAAAAGATTACGCAAAATTGACCGACAATTTAGTTGACATTTTTGCCGCTTTTGGTATAAACTTGACCGAGGCGGAAGAAATTTCGCTCTCGGAAGCGGAGCGCGCCGTGTTTGAAATTATCCGCGAAGGCGAGGCGCATATTTCGCAGATTTCCGAAAGGAGCGGGCTGAAAGCGTACGAACTGCCCGCCGTTTTAGTCGCTCTGCAGATGAAAAAGCTCGTCGTGCCCTGCGGCGGGAACCGGTATATGGCGGTGAGATAGGCAACTCGCGAAATTTGTTTTGAGCTGACAAAACAAATTTCTGCGATTTCAGGGGAAACCCGAGCGGTTTTCCCCTCGCCGCGGCATAATTAAGGGCACACATATTATTAAAATGCCGCCGCTTCACCCCTTCCGCGAGCCGAGGTATCGGCAAATTGAGTGCGCTGGCGCAGAAATGTGATTCTGTTTGCGCGAGAAATTGTTAAAGATTGTTGGCGCGGGAAATGTCATTTCGAGCGGAGCGCGGTGGGAGCCGAACGGAGTGAAAGGCGACGCCGCGCGCAGTCGAGAAATCTCTTGAAAAATGCTATCATTGCAGTATTTTTTCGGCGTAGGCAATAAAGGAACATTAAGGTCAATATTTATTACAGAGATTTCTCCACGCGCTTCGCTTGGGCGAAATGACAATGTGGGCTTTCTGATTTGCGAGATTCGCGCGAAGGAATAAATCACTTGCGCAAGCAAAACGACGCTTTTAGCGGCTACGCACGAGGCTGGTTTCTCGCAATACCCTACGGGCATTGCTCGCTTCCGCCTCGGCTCCGCCGCCTTATTCACGAAAATCTCGCTGCGCTGCGATTTTCCGTGAGTCTGCGGTTTTATAATAATCAATTGTGCACCCTTATTTGCAAATACTTTTGCTTTTGCAGGAAAGGTGAAGCCGCGCAATTAAATAATAAGTGTGCACTGAAATATTGCGCGGCGAGGAAAACTCCGATTGCACCGAGCAGAGCGAGGACAACGGGGTTGTCCTGAAAATCACGACTTTTTGTTTTGACAGCTCAAAACAAAAAGTGTGAGGAGGTCTATATGGATTTAATCATCGTCGAGTCGCCGTCGAAGGCGAAAACGATTGCAAAATATCTGAAGGGGAAGTACCGCGTGGACGCTTCGGGCGGGCACGTGCGCGACTTGCCCGAAAAACGTTTGGGCGTGGACATCGATAAAAACTTCGAGCCGTCCTACGTCATCAACCCCGATAAAAAGCAGGTCATCAAACGCCTGTCCGAAGAGGCCGCCAAGGCGGAAAACGTTTATCTCGCGACCGACCCGGACCGCGAGGGCGAAGCCATTTCCTGGCACTTGAAGAACGTTTTGAAGCTCAAAGACGGCAAAAACCGCATCGAATTCAACGAAATTTCCCCCGCGGCCGTCACCAACGCCCTGCAGCACCCGCGCGAGATTAACTACAACCTCGTCGACGCCCAGCAGGCGCGCCGCGTGCTCGACAGGCTCGTCGGCTACAAGCTCTCGCCGCTTTTGTGCAAGCGCATTCATTCGGGGCTGTCCGCCGGCCGCGTGCAGTCGGTCGCCCTGCGCCTCATTGTGGACAGGGAGCGCGAAATTCAGGCGTTCGTGCCCGAGGAGTACTGGAACCTGACGGCGGAGTTGCAGGATAAACCCAGGGAATATTCCCCCTTTAAGGCGCTCCTCTCCGAAAAGGCGGGCAAAAAGTACAAGCCCAAGAGCGCCGAGGAGAACGAGGCGGTGCGCGCCGAACTGGACGGCAAGCCGTACATCGTTTCCGAAATCAAAAAGAGCATCGCCAAATCGCACGCGCCCGCGCCGTTCACCACGTCCACATTGCAGCAGGACGCGTCGAATAAGTTCGGGATGACCTCGCCCGAGGTCATGCTCGTGGCGCAGCACCTGTACGAGGGTATGGACACCGAAAAGGAAGGGCACATCGCGCTCGTCACCTATATCCGTACCGACTCGGTGCGCGTCTCCGCGGAAGCACAGGCGAAGGCGCGCGATTACATCGCCGAGCGCTTCGGCAAAGAATACATCCCCGAAAAGCCGAACTTCTACAAGTCCAAAAAGGACGCGCAGGACGCGCACGAGTGCATCCGCCCCATAGACATGAACCGCACGCCCGAGAGCATGAAGGGGGTGTTGGATAAGAAGCACTACAACGTCTACAAGCTCATTTACGAGCGCTTTATGGCTTCGCAGATGAGCGAGGCGGTGTACAACAGCGTGCAGATGAAGATTAAAAACGGCGATTACGGCTTCAAGGCGAGCGGCAGAACGCTCAAATTTGCCGGCTTTACCGCCGTGTACCAGGATATCAAAAAGGATAAAGAGGACGAGGAGGGCGTAAACGCCAAGCTGTTGCCCGACCTCAAAGAGGGGGACGAGCTCGACCTCATCAAGCTCACCTCCGAGCAGAAGTTCACCAAGCCGCCCCAGCGCTACACCGACGCGTCGCTCGTCAAGGCGATGGAGGACAAGGGCATCGGCCGCCCGTCCACCTACGCCTCCATCATCTCCGTGCTCACCAAGCGCAAGTACGTCACCAAGGACGGCAAGTACATGGTGCCGACGGAAGTCGCCTTCCAGATTACCGATTTGCTGATGAAGTATTTTACCGACATCATGGACGTCGGCTTCACCGCGAAGATGGAGGACAAGCTGGACAACATCGAGGACGGCGGCACCGACTGGCGCAAGATCATAGCCGATTTCTACCCGCCTTTTGCGGAAAAGCTGGTGTTTGCCGCCAACGACGGCGACGAGATGACGGATATCCTCTGCGAAAAGTGCGGGCACCCGATGATCCGCAAGAGCGGCCGCTACGGCAAATTCCTCGCCTGCTCCAACTACCCCGCCTGCTCGAACATCAAGAGCGAGGGGATGGAAGTTTCGGCGACCAAGTGCCCCAAGTGCGGCGCGAACATGGTCGTCAAGAGCGGCAAGTACGGCAAGTTCCTCGCCTGCCCGAATTATCCCGAATGCAACGCCATTCTGCCCTACGACAGCGAAGTTTCCAAGGAAAAGTGCCCCAAGTGCGGGGAATATATGATTTACCGCAACGGGCGCTACGGCAAGTACCTGAGCTGCCCCAAGTGCGGCACCAACCAGCCGATCACCGAGCTTGCAGGCACCTGCCCCGTGTGCGGCGCGCCGACGCGGCGCTTGAAGAGCAAGGCGGGTAAGATTTTTTACAGCTGTTCCCAATACCCTTCCTGCAAGTTCATGAGTTGGGATCTGCCCACGGGCGAAAAGTGCCCCAAGTGCGGCAAGTATCTCGTCAAAAAGGGCAAGCAAATCAAGTGTTCGTCCTGCGACTACGCGACCGACGCGCCCGAACAGGAGGAAAAGGACGAGGGCGGCAAGGAACAATAATATAAGGATAAAAAAGAGCGGGCGCATTTTGCGCCCGCTTCGTTTGTTTTGCAAAAACCCTCCCGCGCACGGCGGGAGGGGAGATTTTATGCGTTTGCGTCTTCTATGACTTGGAGCAAATCTTTAACTTTATAGGTTGTATCCATGTTTATGGTATAATATTCGTCAACCCACGGGAAAGGCCAATTTTGATATTTTTGGAATCTGCCCGTAACACTAGAGGCGTACTGAAGTGATGAGTCTGATTTAGATGCTTCAAGAACAACGAAAGAGCATTGATAAGTTTCGCTTGAATTATACTCGCAAAAAGGGCCATACCAAGAACCCGGATCAACATATTCGAAAATAATATCAACGACAGATTCTCCGATATTGCCTACGCTGCGAATTTTTGGCGATTCAACATTTGTGGAATATTCATAGTTAAAAGATGCATTTCCAACGACACCATCAGGAGTAGAACCAGCAGAAAATCCTCCCGAATAAGATATATTTGCAGAAGGTGCTTGCGTTTTAGGAGCATAATCCCGAACTTCAAAACCGTGAATATTACTTAACTTCATTTCGACGCCAACGCCTTTGTAATTTCTATTGTCGCTTTGCGTAGGCGAAAGATAAGTTTCATGTGCGACCACCATATAAAGTGTATTATTCGACGGGTTGTTGAGGACAAATACCATTTCGAAATCGGTCATCGTGCCGAGTTTTTCATTGTTATATACGGCGTTTACAACTCTTTCTGTAGCTTCGCCTTCAACCGGTAAATATGCATCGCCAAAGTCAAAACACGACAGATACATAGTGGTTTCGTTTTGTACCCGAGCTGTTACATCTGCCATCAAGTTTGCTATACTTTCTTCGGTGTCATGAGGTGTAACATAGATTTCACCTTTCCGAATACTATCATTTGCTTTATAATAATATTCGTACGCGAGTTCAGCAATATTTTTATTAGAAGCATTATCGGCTTGCATTATTTGCGTGTCCTCGTTTGGGCCGAATTTGATATCATATTCAGATTCAACAAAAATTATAGGTTCCGTTGCTAACATTTCAGCAATTTCTGCCTCATTGGGTGCTTCTTCCTTGGGTATTACAATTGATTTTGCCGAAGGTTGCTCCGCGCCGCTCGCGGAGGCAAAGGGCATGCATAGGCATGCACAAGCTAATAGAGTAGAAAGAGCTACCAACAACTTCTTTTTCATAATATTCCCTCCTTAAGAAATATTTGATAATAGTATTATAGCACTGAACAAAATATATTGCAACACTTTTTTCAAAAAAGTGAAAAAAATTTTCATTATTTAGTAATCTAAACAAATTGAGATGAAAAAAAATTTCATTATTTAGTAATCTAAACAAATTGAGATGAAAAAAAAATTTCATTATTTAGTAATCTAAACAAATTGAGATGAAAAAAATTTTCATTATTTAGTAATCTAAACAAAGGGTTTTGCTATATTATTTTAAAATTTTTAAAGATAGGGCAGAGCCGCTTTCGCCGCGGAAATTCCGCCGATTCCGGCGGGGCAAAAGTTTTTCGCATTTTCAGGAAAAAAATCCTTGACATATGCCCGCTTTCGTTTTATAATAGGTTTAGCACTCTAAGATTGAGAGTGCTAAAACAAAAAACGCCGAATCGTGCGGACGGTTTGCCGGGCGCGGAGCGGGCGGAAGGAGAATAGCGGCGCATGGGAAAAGGGCTTGTAACGGTCATCGGCGCGGGGCTCGCGGGGTGCGAGGCGGCGCATTATCTGGCGCGGCACGGCTTTTCCGTGCGGCTGTACGATAGCAAGCCGAATAAGTTCACGCCCGCCCATTCGAGCAAAAATCTCGCCGAGCTCGTGTGCAGCAATTCGCTCAAGAGCGGCGACGTATGGGGCAACGCCTGCGGCCTTTTAAAAGAGGAGATGCGGCTGTTGGGTTCGCTCGTCATGGAGGCGGCGGACGCGACCAAGGTGCCCGCGGGCGGCGCGCTCGCGGTGGACAGGGAAGCCTTTTCCGCGTATATCACCGAAAAGATACGCTCCAACCCGAATATCGAGTATATCCCCGAGGAGGTGAAGGAACTTCCGCAGGGGTATGCGATCGTCGCCACGGGGCCGCTGACGCTGGACGCGTTGGCGGAGGACATCCGCGCAAAGCTGGGCGGCGCGCTGCACTTTTACGACGCGGCGGCGCCCATCGTCTCCGCCGAGAGCATCGATTATTCCAAAACCTTTACCGCCGACCGCTACGGCAAGGGCGAGGGCGATTACGTCAACTGCCCGATGAATAAAGAGGAGTACGAGGCGTTCGTGGAGGCGCTCGTTTCCGCCGAGCGTGCGGTGGCGCACGAGTTCGAAAAGGGCGAAATCTTCGAGGGGTGCATGCCCGTCGAGGTTATGGCTGCGCGCGGCAGGGATACGCTGCGCTTCGGCATGCTCAAACCCGTGGGGCTGTACGACGAAAACGGAAAGCGGCCCTACGCCGTTCTGCAGCTGCGCAAGGAAAACGTCGCGGGTACGGCGTACAACCTGGTCGGGTTTCAGACGAATCTGAAGTTCCCCGAGCAGAAGAGGGTGTTTTCCATGATCCCCGCGCTGAAAAACGCGGAGTTTTTGCGCTACGGCGTAATGCACCGCAACACCTACCTCGATTCGCCGAAGATTCTGAACGCGGATTTGTCCTTGAAAGCGGACGGCACGGTGTTCTTTGCGGGGCAGATGACGGGCGTTGAGGGGTACGTGGAGAGCGCGGACAGCGGCATTCTGGCGGCGATGAACTGCGCTTTGAAGATGCGCGGCCATGCGCCCGCCGCATGGGACTGCGGCACCGTTTCGGGCGCGCTGGCGCACCACGTCTGCGCGGAAACGG
>CAKNLK010000011.1 GCA_930989535.1 uncultured Clostridia bacterium
AACACGGCTTTGAAATCCACGGCGAATATATCGACGACGGCGTATCGGGTACGACCTTTCAACGACCCGAAGTCCAAAGATTGTTGGATGACGCAAAGACGGGTGTTATCAATACGATTATCGTCAAAGACCTTTCGAGGTTCGGCAGGAACTATATTGAGGTCGGGCAGTACGTCGATTATGTGTTTCCGGCGTTCGGGATACGGTTCATTGCCATACAGGACAACGTAGATACGGAGAACCGTGACAGCGGTGCAATGGAAATGATGCCTATTATGAACGTGTTCAACGAATGGCACGCCGCGAATACCAGCAAGAAGATACGAACAGTGTTAAAGGCGAATGCACGGGAGGGAAAGTATCATGCGAGGAAAGCGCCTTATGGGTATGTGAAAAGCGATACCGAAAAGAAAACGCCCGTCATTGACGAAGAAGCCGCCGCAGTCGTAAAGCGGATATTCGAAATGCGTGCAAGCGGTTTAAGCCCGCATAAGATAGCGGATATCCTGAATGCCGAAGGGGTATTGAATCCAAGCAGATATTGTTTGGAGAGGTACGGAGTCGTGGGTCGCAGAGAAAATGTGGGATTATGGTCGTTTTGTGGGGTGAACAGTATCTTACAAAATCCTACCTATCTGGGACATATGGTGCAGCAGCGCGACGGTACGGTTTCCTATAAGAACCACAAACGCTATATAAAAGATGAAAGTGAGTGGGTTATAGTTCGCAATACGCACGAACCGATCATATCGCAGGAGCTTTGGGATAAAGTGCGTGAAGTGGAGAAATCCGTAGCGCAGGGCAGGAAAACAAAGCGCGGCTATACGCATCCGCTGTCGGGATTCTTGTTCTGCGCCGATTGCGGCGGAAAGATGAAGCTGAATTATATCAACCGAAACGGGAAGATAGATTTCAATTTCAACTGCGGCAATCATATGAGAATCGGGAAAGCGTACTGTTTCTCGCACTTTATACAGGCGAAGGATATAGAGGCAATCGTGCTCGACGACATACGAGCGATGGCGCAAAGAATTGTGTTGGATGAAAAGACCATCCGCGAAGACTTTATACGTCATAACGCCGAGCTTGCGGATAAAGCGATAAAGTCCGCCAAGAAGGAATTGCAGGCTAAACGGAAACGCACGGAGGAATTATCTCGCCTGATGCAAATTGCCTATGAGGACAGGCTGAAAGGCAAAATGCCGGAGGATATTTGTATCAGTTTCATACAGAAATATTCCGATGAACAGAAAGGCTTGAAAACGAAATAGCGGAGCTGGAAACACGGCTTACCGAAACGACGAACACGATACAGAGCGCGGATGAGTTTATACGGAACATAAAGAAATATCTCGAAGCACCGGAACTTACCCGCGAGATGTGCTATGAGCTTTTAGACCGTGTAGTCGTAGGCGGTCATCCGAAGCATACGGGTAAAGAGCGCGTGATAGATATCGTCTATAAAGTCGATATTGCATCCGTCTTACGGTACAAACTGAACAAATGAAAATAAGCGTATGGGTTTACTGAACTCATACGCTTATTTTGTGCCATTACTTCCTTTTTGCGGATAGTGTCCATAAAGATAGGTAACAACGGTAGGCGGGAACAAGCAAGCCGTACAGAAGTATATCCAAAACCAAGAGAAAGAGGATTTGATTTCAGCACAAATCAGCATGGTGGAGTATTATGACCCGTTTGAGCAGTGGCTGAAATCAAATCAGAAGAAATAAAAGGACGGCTTGCTTGTGTGCGGTAGGCGGGTTAAAATCGGTGCTTTAGCACCGTGCCGGTATTCTCGCCCTTTAGGGCTTCTTAAAGCCCCCACTTTAGTGGGGGATAGTTACTTGATATTGGTCATTTAAGCGGTAATGCCGAACAGCCCCAGCGAAACGCCGCAGAAGAGCAGCAGCGACAAAACGTCGGTGATGGTCGTAATAAAGGGGTTCGCAAACACGGCGGGGTCGATGCGAATTGCCTTTGCGAAGATGGGGACGCACGCGCCCACGATTTTTGCGACGATGACGGCGATGGCGATGGAGACGGAAATGGCCGCGCAGTTGTAGAAGGTGTAGCCGTCGTAGCCGAAGATCAGATTGTCGATGAGCTGCAGCTTGGCAAAGCAAACGATGCCGACGGAGAGGGCGACGAGTACGGATACGCGCATTTCTTTCCAGATGACCTGCAAAATATCGCGCGGCCGTATCTCGTCGAGCGCCATGCCGCGGATGACGGTAACGGAAGCCTGGCTCCCCGCGTTGCCGCCCGTTCCCATAATCATCGGTACGCACGCGATGAGTACGGTGGGGAGGAGTTCCTGATAGGTGTTCAGAATCAGCCCCGTAAAAGTCGCGCTCACCATCAGAATGAGCAGCCAGGGGATGCGGTGCAGGTAAATGCTCCAGATTTTTGTTTCGAGATAGGGTTTGTCGGACGGCGTGACGGAATTGATGTACGAAATATCTTCCGTCGCCTCCTCGGTGATGACATCCAACGCGTCGTCGACGGTGACGATGCCGACCAGCTTGTTCTCCTGGTCTACGACGGGCACCGCCAACAGGTCGTACTTGGAGAGGGTATTCGCTACCTCTTCCTTATCGTCGAGCGTATTGACGGAGATGAGGTTGGTCTCCATGAAGGCATCGACTTTATCCTCATAGCCGTGCAGGAGCAGGTCTTTCACCGTTACGATGCCGAGCAGCGTCTTTTGGTCGTCGGTCACGTAGCAGGTGTAGATGGTCTCCTTGTCGATTGCCTCCTTGCGGATTTTTTCAAAGCATTCGCGCACGGTCATGTGCGTGCGGAGGGAGATGCACTCCGTCGTCATGATGCTGCCCGCGCTGTCCTTCGGGTATTTGAGGATTTCGTTGATTTCCTTGCGCGTCTCGCTGTCCGCCTGCAAAAGGATTCGTTTGACGACGTTCGCGGGCATCTCTTCGATGAGGTCGACCGTATCGTCGACGAACAATTCGTCGAGCATCAATTTCAGCTCGGTATCGCTGAACGATTTGATGAGCAGCTCCTGTTCGGCGCTGTTCATTTCGACGAAGGTTTCCGCCGCGAGTTCCTTGGGCAGGAGTCGGAACACGATGGGAATATCCTTTTCTTCCAGCTCGGAGAAGATTTCCGCCAAGTCGGCAGGCGCCAGCTCCGCCAGGAGCGGTTTGAGCTGCGAAAAGTTTTTCTCTTCGAGGTAGTTGACGATTTCGACGATTTTGTCGTTTCGGTTTTCAGGCGTCGCCTTCAGGAGGACTTCGTGCACGACGTCCGTCGGCATGCTGCCGAGCAGTTCCTCGACGTCGTCGTCGATAATCTCGTCGGTAACTTCCTGCAATTTAACGTCGGAAAAATCCTTCAGAACGCGCTTCTGCGTGTCGCGGTCGAGCAGGACGAACACGTCCGCCGCGACTTCCTTGTCCAAACAGCCGAACAGCTTGGTAAGTCGGTCTGAATCCAGATCTTCGAGTATTTTTGCAAGTTCTTCCGCCGTCGCCGTTTCGAGCAGTGCGTGCAGGTCGTCGATGCGGTCTTCGTCGAGCAGTTGTATGATTTTTTCCTTCACGGATACAGACCTCCTTTTTCAATTATCTGCAAAAAGTATAAAATTTTTTTACGGCTTTGTCAAGCATACGGTTTGTACACGGGAAAACAAAGTTTGATTTTTTCTGAGAGCGGCTGCGCAATAAACTTGTCACTTTGCGCCGATTGTGGTATAATTCTTCCTGAACGATTACGCAAAAGGACGGAACATTTTTTATGAATCAGAGAATGTACGGTTTGGGCAGCAAGCGCTCGGTCATCCGCGAAATTTTCGAGTTCGGCAAAAAGCGTGCGGCGGAGGTCGGTGCGGAGAACGTATACGATTTCAGCCTCGGCAACCCCAGCGTCAAGCCGCCGCAGATTGTGGAGGATACGCTCATTTCCCTCTTAAAAGAGGAGGATGCGACGGCTCTGCACGGCTATACCTCGGCGCAGGGCGATGCGGGCGTGCGTGCGGCGATTGCCGATTATATCCGCAAGACGCACGGCGTCGAATGTGATGCTGACTACATCTATATGACCTGCGGGGCGGCGGCGTCGCTCACCATCACCCTGTCCGCGCTGTGCAACGAGGGGGACGAGGTCATCACCTTTGCACCGTACTTCACCGAATACAAGGTCTTTGCGGAGACGGCGGGGGCAAAGCTCGTCGCGCTCGCGTCCGATCCCGACACTTTCCAAATCGATTTTTCGCTGTTGGAAAGCGCGTTGAACGAAAAGACGGCGGCGGTGCTCGTCAATTCGCCCAACAACCCGAGCGGCGTCGTATACAGCGAAGCTACAATCCAAAAGCTCGCTGCATTGCTCGAGCAAAAATCCGCCGAATACAAAAAGACGATTTACCTCATCACCGATGAGCCGTACCGCGAATTGGTGTACGGCGGCGTCAAGGTGCCGTACCTTACAAAGTATTACAGGAATACTTTCGTCTGCTATTCCTATTCCAAATCGCTCTCGCTCCCCGGCGAGCGCATCGGGTATATCTTCGTCAATCCTTCGGCGGAGAACGCAAAGCAGCTCTATCTCGCGGTATGCGGCGCGGGCAGGGCGCTCGGCTATGTGTGCGCGCCCTCGCTGTTCCAGAAGATGGTCGCCCGCTGCCAGGGCGTGACGTCCGATGTGTCCGTGTACGAGAAAAACCGCGACCTCCTCGCGGGCGCGCTGCGCGAATACGGTTTCTCCTGCGTGCAGCCGGACGGGGCGTTCTACCTGTTCGTCAAATCCCCCGAGCCGGACGCGAACGCATTCTGCGAACGGGCGAAAAAGTACGATTTGCTGCTCGTCCCCGGAGACGATTTCGGGTGTGCGGGGTATGTGCGCATCGCCTACTGCGTCTCGCCCGACATGATTCGCCGCTCTCTGCCTTCGTTTAAAAAGCTGGCGGGGGAGTATTTCGGCAAGTAAAAGCGCCGCGCACGCCGATTGCGCGGCTGAATTGCGAAACTTCCGGCTCCTCCGCGGAGCGGAAAATAGAAAAATAAGATAAGAGGTTGTGTTATGGAAAAGGTCGTTTGGCGCGCCACGGTGCGCGAGGGGATGGAGGCGGAGTACGTCCGCCGGCACGATGAAATTTGGCCGGAAATGGTCGCCGCGCTCAAAGAGGCGGGCGTGTGCAATTATACCATTTGGAAGGACGGCCGCGAGCTGTTCGGCTACTATGAATGTGAAAAGGGCGCCGAATATGCGCTCAAGTACCAGGCGGAGAACGAAACGGTCTGCCGCTGGGAAAAATCGATGGAGCCCGTCATGGAGATGAGCAGCCATAAACCAGTCAAGGTGTTCGATTTGAAGTAAAAAACGGTTCACCCTGCATTTCGGAGGAAAGGATGGGCGATGTCAAAAAGAAATTGGGCAGAGAGTTTTTAAAATACGTTTTGCCCTCCATGCTGGCTTTTGCGCTGTCGGGGATATACAGTATCGCCGACGGCTTTTTTGTGGGCAACGAATTGGGCGACAGCGCGCTCACGGCAATCAACGTCGCCTATCCGCTTACGGCGTTCATCCAATCGGCGGGCACGGGTATCGGCATGGGCGGGGCGGTTTTGTTCACCCTCGCGGCGGGCTCCGCCTCGCCGGAAGCAAAGGAAAGATATTTCGGCATGGCGGCCGTCCTGCTCGTTCTGTTCGGGGCGGTACTCACCGTACTCATCTACTTTGTCTCGCCGTCTGTCCTCCGCCTGTTCGGGGCGGAGGGGGAAATCCTGTCGCTCGCGGAGGAATACATGCGGTTCATCGCCCTCGGTTCCCTGTTTCAGGTGCTCGGCACGGGGCTTACGCCGTTTATACGGAATATGGGCGGCACGGTTACGGCAATGGCGGCGATGATGGCGGGCTTTTTCACGAATATCGTGCTCGACTATCTGTTTGTATGGGTATTTCCGTGGGGTATGGTCGGCGCAGCGGTCGCGACGGTCATCGGGCAGGCGGCAACCTTTTGCGTCTGCCTCGGAGACCTTATCGTCAAAAAGCAGAAGCCGAATTTCCGTTTCGGCGGAAAGGGGCTTCGCTATGCGGGCAAAATGCTGCTGTTGGGGCTTTCGCCTTTCGGGCTCGCCTTTTCGCCCCAGTTTATGTTGATTTTCGTCAATAGAAGCGCGTCGGCGGTGGGCGGGCAGTTCGCGCTGAACTGCTTTGCGCCCGTGTCCTACGCCATTTCCGTCGTGCTTTTATTGCTGCAGGGCGTCAGCGACGGATGCCAGCCGCTCGTCAGCCGCGAGTTCGGCAGGGGAGATGTCCGCTCCGCAAAATCGGTGCGCAACATGGCGTTTGCGTTTGCTCTCGCCGTTGCCGCGGTGTGCATGGTCGGCATGTTTTTCGTGCGCGGGAGTATATCCAAAGTGTTCGGCGCATCCGACGAAGTCACGGCGGAAGTGGGCAATATTCTGCCCCTGTTTATCGCGGGGTTTTTGTTTGTCGGGCTTTCTCGCATCGCCACCGCGTTCTTTTACGCGACGGGGAATACCTGGCGCGCCTATATCGTCATCTACGGCGAGCCGCTTGCCCTGCTTTTGCTGCTGTTGATTTTGCCGAATTTCATGGGGATAACGGGTACGTGGCTGTCCGTTCCGCTCTCGCAGGCTCTCCTCGCGGTTGCCGCGCTTCTCTTGATTTTGCTGTACGACCGCAAACAGCGAAAGAGGGAAAGTATTGTATCGGAAATTTAATACGGCATTTGCAAAGGAAAAGGAGCGCACGAAACGTGCGCTCCTTAAATTTATATTCGGTTTACTTGCTTTCGGGGGTGTGCCATACCCAGTCTTTGACTTCGGGGATGTCCTCGCCCACTTCGGCGATATAGTTCTTGTGCTTTACGAGCAGGTCGTTCATCTTCTGGAAGAGCGCCGAACCGGTGTTCCCCAGCTGCGGCAGAACGGTGATTGCCGTCTTGACGAGGTCGAAGCGGTCAATCTTATTCTGTACGCGCATGTCGAACGGCGTCGTGATGGTGCCTTCTTCCATGTACCCGAACACGTGCAGGTTCTTGTTCGTGCGGGTATAGGTCAGCTCGTGGATGAGCGTCGGATAGCCGTGGAAGTTGAAGATGATGGGTTTATCCTTGGTGAAGATTGCGGCGTAGTCGGCGTTAGTCAAGCCGTGCGGGTGCACGCCGTGCGGCTGCAATTTCATCAAATCGACCACGTTGACGAAGCGGATTTTCAGATTCGGCAGGTTGTCGCGCAGGATGGTCGTGGCGGCGAGCGCTTCCAGAGTAGGGGTATCGCCGCAGCTCGCGATTACGATGTCGGGTTCCTGCCCCTCGTCGTTGGACGCCCAATCCCAGATGGAAACGCCCTGCGTGCAGTGCTTGACTGCCTGTTCCATCGTCAGCCACTGGAAGCTCGGGTGCTTGGAGGCTACGATGACGTTGACGTAGTTCTTGCTCTTGATGCAGTGGTCGAAGCAGGAGAGCAGGCAGTTCGCATCGGGCGGGAGATACATGCGCACCACGTCCGCCTTTTTGTTGGCGATGTGGTCGAGGAATCCGGGATCCTGATGCGTAAAGCCGTTGTGGTCTTGCTGCCACACGTTGGATGTGAGGATGAGGTTGAGGGAAGCGATGTCCTGTCTCCACGGCAGCTGGTTGCACACCTTCAGCCACTTCGCGTGCTGTGCCGCCATCGAGTCGACCACGCGGATGAACGCCTCGTAGGAAGCGAAGAAGCCGTGGCGTCCCGTCAGGATATAGCCTTCCAGCCAACCCTCGCACATATGCTCGGAGAGGTAGGAGTCCATGATGCGGCCGTCCTTGGCGAGCTTGTCGTCGGTGGGCCAGATGTCCGCGTTGAAATCGCGGTTTGTCGCCTCGAACGCGCGGTAGAGGCGGTTGCTCATGCACTCGTCCGGCCCGAAGACGCGGAAGTTGCGGCTCTCCTCATTGAGTCTGAATACGTCGCGCACATAGCCGCCCAGCTCCAGCATGTCCTGGGTGCGCACCGCACCGGGCGCGGGTACGTCCACCGCGTACTTCGTGAAGTCGGGCAGGCGCAAATCGCGCAGCAGCTTGCCGCCGTTCGCGTGCGGGTTGGCGCTGATACGCCTGTCGCCCTCGGGCGCGAGCGCGCGCAGTTCGGGTATCAGGCGGTAATTCTCGTCGAACAGCTCCTCGGGCTTGTAGCTCAAAAGCCAATCTTTGAGCAGCTGCATGTGCTCGGGCTTTTCCATGGTGATGGGCACCTGGTGGGCGCGGAAGGAATCCTCGATTTGCAATCCGTCCACGACCTTCGGGCCCGTCCAGCCCTTGGGGGTGCGCAGCACAATCATCGGCCAGAAGGGGCGCTTGTCGCTCTTGCCTTCGCGGGCCTTCTTTTGAATATCTTTGATTTCCTTGACGCACTTGTCCAGTGCTTCCGCCATCTTCCTGTGCATTTCCATGGGCTCGGAGCCTTCGACGAAGTAGGGCTTCCAGCCGCAGCCGTGGAAGAAGCTCTTCACCTCGTCGTGCGAGATGCGCGCGAACACGGTCGGGTTGTTGATTTTGTAGCCGTTCAGGTGCAGGATGGGCAGCACCGCGCCGTCGGTGGCGGGGTTCAGGAATTTATTGGAGTGCCATGCCGTCGCGAGCGGGCCCGTTTCCGCCTCGCCGTCGCCGACGGTGACCGCCGCAATGAGGTCGGGGTTATCGAACACGGCGCCGAATGCGTGCGCGATGGAATAGCCGAGCTCGCCGCCCTCGTTAATCGAGCCGGGCGTTTCGGGCGCGACGTGGCTGGAGATGCCGCCGGGGAAGGAGAACTGCTTGCACAGCTTTTTCATCCCCTCGTAATCCTGCCCGACGTTGGGGTAAACCTCGCTGTAGGTGCCTTCGAGATAGGAGTTGGCGACGAAGAAGTTTCCGCCGTGGCCGGGGCCGGAGAGAAGAATCATGTCGAGGTCAAACTTTTTGATGACTCGGTTGAGGTGCACATACACGAAGTTCTGCCCGGGCACGGTGCCCCAGTGCCCGACGATTTTTTTCTTGATTTGCTCGCGGGTGAGGGGTTCGCGCAAAAGCGGGTTGTCCAAAAGGTAGAGCTGGGCGGCGGCCAGATAATTGGCGGCGCGCCAGTAGGCGTCCATCTTCTGGAGATAGCCGTCCGTCAGCGGCTGCTTTTCGGGGCAAGTCTGCGTTTTGCTCATGGTAGATTTACTCCTTTTTTGATTTATTTTACATACTCTATTATAAACGAAAAATTGCAAAAAACAAGAGTTGTTTCAAAAAAATGCGCCGCCTGTAAAAATTGTTTTTTTGTCACAGAAAGAAATCGTTAACTGAAAACAGCGTTCCGAATTGGGAACGATAACTGAAAAAACCGTTCGCCGCGGCGCAGTTGCTGGATTGGAAAGGCAAAATAAATTCTTTTGAAAAATGAGTGAAAAACGCTTTACTAATTTAGCGCAATAAAGTATAATGTCATAGTCCGCCGGGCAAAGACGGCGGAGAAAGGAGTTCATTTTATGAAAAAGTTTTTGGCTGTGATTTGTTCGCTTGCGGTTCTCGCGGGCGGCATTGCGATGTTCGCAGGGTGCAACAGCAAAACGCCGATCGGTTTTGATATCGAGCTTGCGCAGGCTGTTGCCGATAAAATCGGGGTAAAGCTCAGATGCGAAGAGATAAATTGGGATACGAAAGAGGCGGAATTGGAAAATCATAGCATCGATATGGCGTGGAACGGTTTTACTTATACCGAAGCGCGTGACGAGGGCTATACCGATGAAGATGGCAATAAAATCGGCGGGTTGGACTTTTCTAACCTCTATATGAGGAACAGGCAGGTTGCCGTCGTCAAAAAGGAGAATGCGGAAAAATATTCGACGCTTGAAGCGATGAAAAATGCCCCTTCTTTTACGGCGGAAAGCGGTTCGGCAGGGTTTACGACGATACAGGAAGTATTCGGGAAAACACCTACGGGCGTAGTGCGGCAGGTCAATGTTTTCACGGAAGTGACGGCGGGCACGAGCGAAATCGGCGTAATCGATGCGGTAATGGCCGGGTATTATATTACGGCGGAAACGGGCGCGTATCATGATTCGCTTGCGGTTGTCCAAATCGAGGGCGTGGAAGAGGAATACTATGCAATCGGTTTCCGCGAAGGGAGCAATCTTCCTGCAGCCTTTAACAATATTCTTGCAGGGCTTGTCGAGGACGGCACGATGGAAAGGATTGCGGAAAAGTACGGCTTGCAGGATGTAATCATGCCTGAAAATTTTACCGATTATGATGCAAACTACGCCTATCCTACGGACGGCGATTATCAGGAATTGATTAACGACGGTGAAATGGTGCTCGGATATACGATTTTTGCGCCGATGGCATATTTTGAATAAGCAAAATAAGGAAGAGCTATGTTTTTTGGAATAATCGGCGAATTGGCGGTAGGTTTTCTTACCACGCTTGAGCTGTTCGCTCTGACGCTGGTATTTGCTCTGCCGCTCGGGCTTTTGGTTTCGCTGTGTACAATGTCAAAATTCGCGCCGCTGCGCGTTCTGTTCAAAGTAATCGTGTGGGTGGTGCGCGGAACGCCGCTTATGTTGCAGTTGTTGGTCATTTTCTATGGCCCGGGGCTGATTGGCCTGCCGCCCTTGACCAACCGTTTTTTAGCGGCTGTCATCGCCTTTGTAATCAATTACGCCTGCTACTTTTCGGAAATTTACCGCGGCGGCATCGAGAGTATTTCCAAGGGGCAGTACGAGGCGGGGCAGGTGCTCGGCATGACGCGCTCGCAGATTTTCTTTAAAGTCGTATTGTTGCAGGTCGTCAAGCGTATCCTCGCGCCGATGAGCAACGAGGTGATGACGCTCGTCAAGGATACCTCTCTTGCCAACACGATTGGTGTCATTGAGATTTTGCGCGTTGCGCAGTCTATCAATGCGTACTATGCCGTCAATATCATCATTCCCGTGCTCTACGCAGGCTTGTTCTACCTCGCCTTCATCGGCATACTGACGATTGTTTTCGGCAGGCTGGAAAAGAAACTCAATTATTTCAAGGTATAAGCGTATGGCGTTTCTTGAACTGAAAAATTATCGTAAAAAATTCGGCGAAAACGAGGTGCTGAAAGGTATTTCCGTTTCGCTGGAAAAGGGAGAGGTTCTCACCATCATCGGTTCCTCGGGCGGCGGCAAAACGACGCTTCTGCGTTGCATGAACTTTTTGGAGATGCCCGACGAGGGCGAGCTGTACCTCGGCGGCGAAAAGCTGTTCGACGCCGCCGAAAAAAAGAGCTATTCCGACGCGGAAATCCGCGAAAAGCGCCTGCACTTCGGTCTCGTCTTTCAGCAGTTCAACCTCTTTCCGCAGTATACCGTTTTCAAGAACATAACCCTCGCGCAGACGCTCTTGGCGAAGCAGGATTTCAAGCGGAAAAAAGAGGATTTTGCCGCGGTGTGCAAAAAGGCGCCGAAAGAGGAGCGCAAAAAGCTCAAAGCGGAGCAAAAGCAGATTCTCGACGAAATCAAATCGAACCAGAAAAAGAGCATCGAGGAAAAGGCGGAAAATCTCCTCTCGCGCGTCGGGCTTTCGGACAAGCGCGATTCCTACCCGTACGAGCTTTCGGGCGGGCAGCAGCAGCGCGTGGCCATTGCCCGCGCCCTCGCGCTCAATCCAGACATCCTCTGCTTTGACGAGCCGACGAGCGCGCTCGACCCGGAGCTCACGGGCGAGGTACTCAAGGTCATCAAGGGGTTAAAGTCCTCCGACAGCACGATGATCGTCGTCACGCACGAAATGGAGTTTGCAAAGAACGTCGCCGACCGCGTCATCTTTATCGCGGACGGGGTTATCGAAGAGGAGGGCGCGCCGCAGGAGGTCTTTGAAAACCCCAAGAGCGAAAAGACGCGCGCCTTCCTGCGCAAATCGCTGGAAGAGGTGTTTTAGCGGTATGAAGGACATCGGGCATATGACGGGTATTCTGTACCGCGCCCTGCTCAGCTGCAAGACGGAGGAGGACTGCGCGGCGCTTCTCGGCGATTTGTGCACCTATCAGGAAATTGAGCAGATGGCGCAGCGCGCGGCTTCTGCAAAGCTCATCCTCGAGGGAAAGACGTACGCGGAGATTACCGAACAGACGGGCATCTCTTCGGCGACGCTTTCGCGCGTTTCCAAAGAGGTGCAGCACGGGCGGGGCGGGTATGCGCGCTTTCTGCCCAAAAATTGAACAGCCGAAATGGATAAAAGGGGCGCCGGGCGGCGCTCTTTTTGCTATTCGTTTTCGGCATGGCGAGGCATAAAAAACAAGTATTCGACAAATTGAGCGGCGCTGTGCTATACTGTTCCCGAATTTTACGGGAGCGCCCCGCCGGGCGAGAAGAATTTTATGAAAATAATCGAAAACGAGCGCTTCGGGCAGGAGCGCGCCCTGTACCGTTCGGACGGGGTACTGTTAAAAAACTGCCGCTTCGAGGGAAAAGAGGACGGCGAATCGGCGTTGAAGGAGAGCCGCAGTGTCGCCGCGGAGCATTGCTATATGGATTTGCGCTATCCCTTTTGGCACGTGCGCGGGCTTCGCCTGTCCGACAGCGAACTGACGGAGCACTGCCGCGCCGCTCTTTGGTACGGCGAAAACATCGCAATCCGCGGCTGTACAATGAACGGAATCAAAGCCCTGCGCGAGTGCAGGGGCGTCGCGCTCGAGGATACGGAGGCGAATTCGCCCGAATTCGGCTGGCGCTGCCGGGATATAGAAATCAAACACAGCACCGTCGAATCGGAATACGCCTTTTTCGAGAGCCGCAACATAAATGCCGAGGGGCTTCGGATGACGGGCAAATATACCTTTCAGTACACGAAAAACGTGCGCATTTCCCGCTCCGAGCTCAACACGAAGGACGCCTTTTGGCACGCGAAGAACGTCACGGTCACCGATTCGGAAATCGACGGGGAATACCTCGGCTGGTATTCGGAGGGGCTGACGCTCATCCGCTGCCATATCAAGGGCACCCAGCCGCTCTGCTACTGCAAAAATCTGCGGCTCGTCGACTGCACGACGGAGAACTGCGACCTCGCCTTCGAGTACAGCGACGTGCGCGCGGGTATCCGCGGCGGTATCGATTCCATCAAAAACCCGCGCCGCGGCGTCATCCGCGCCGATTCGGTGGGCGAGATAATCCGCACGGAGGACAGCGTGTATCCCTCCCGTGCGCGCATCCTTTTGAACAATGCAGGAAAATAAAGGCAAATGCACGGCTCTCCGCGTACTCCGCGGCGGGCTTTTTTTGTTTCGGCGCGAAAATTAGCGGAAATGCCTTGCAAGGCGGGCGAAAATATGATAAAATATATTTTAGGTTACTAACGGGGGATAAGGAGAAATGGCAATGTTCAGTCCCGAAATTGAGAAAATCGACCGTAAGCAGCTGCGCGAGATGCAGCTGGAGCGTTTGAAACATATCGTCGCGTACGCCTACGAGCGCGTGCCCATGTATAAGGAGCGGTTCGATAAAATCGGCCTCAAACCCGAGCATATCAAAACGCTCAAGGATATCGAAAATATTCCGTACACGACCAAAGACGATTTGCGCGACCATTATCCGTTCGGCCTCTTCGCCGTGCCGATGAAGCAAATCATCCGCCTGCACGCCTCGTCGGGCACGACGGGCAAACCCATCGTCGGCGGCTATACCCGCAATGATCTGGACAACTGGGCGACCTGTATCGCGCGCATCCTCGTGATGGCGGGGGCGACGGACGAGGATATCTTCCACGTCGCGTTCGGCTACGGCCTGTTCACGGGCGGTTTCGGCCTGCATTACGGAGTGGAAAAACTGGGCGCGACGGTCGTGCCTGTCTCCTCGGGCAACACCGAGCGGCAGATTATGCTCTTGAAGGACTTCGGCGCGACGGCGCTCATCGCCACGCCCAGCTATGCCATGTACCTCGCGGAAACGGCAAAGAAGATGGGCGTTTTGGACGATTTGAAGGTGCGGCTCGTCTGCATGGGTGCGGAGGCCTCCACGGCGGAGATGCACGAATCCCTGCAAAAGATTTTGGGCGCCTTCCCCACGGAAAACTACGGCCTGACCGAAGTGGGCGGCCCGGGCGTTGCGGGCGAGTGCCGCGAAAAGGCGGGCATGCATATCAACGAGGACATGTTCTACCCCGAAATCGTCGACGTCGAGCATAATAAAGTCCTCAGCGAGGGCGAGCAGGGCGAAATGCTCATCACCACGCTCACCAAGGAGGGGATGCCCATCCTGCGCTACCGCACAAAGGACATCACGTCGCTCACCTACGAGCCGTGCAAGTGCGGCAGGACGCTCGCGCGCATGTCGCGCGTGGTCGGCAGGACGGACGACATGCTCATCATCCGCGGCGTCAACGTGTTCCCGTCGCAGATCGAGAGCGTGCTCATGGGCATGGACGAACTGGGCAAGACGTACGAAATTATCGTCGACCGCGTCAACTACATGGACACCATCGAGGTGCGCGTGGAGGTGGACGACGCGAACCTTCTCACCGATTATTCCAAGCTGGAAGCGCTCGTCGCGAAGATTAAGCACGCGCTCCGCGTCGTTTTGCAAATCGACGTGAAGGTCAAGCTGGTCGAACCCTTCTCGATTAAGCGTGCGGAGGGCAAGGTCAAGCGCGTCACCGACCTTCGGAAAAAATAAGGCTCTATATTCGGCGGAAGCCGCCGAGAAAAAATATATACTTTCGCAAAAACATTTCAGGTAGGTTTTTAAATATGCGTAAATTGATGTTGGGAGATTTCGCCGTCGCGCGCGGCGCATGGGAAGCGGGCGTAAAAGTCGCCTCCGCCTATCCCGGAACGCCGTCCACGGAGATCACCGAGGAGCTCGCGCGGTACGACGAAGTGTACAGCGAATGGTCGCCGAACGAAAAGGTAGCCCTGGAGGTCGGCATCGGCGCGTCCATCCGCGGCGCCCGCGCCATCGTCTCCATGAAGCACGTCGGGCTGAACGTCGCCTGCGATCCTCTCTTTACCGCCTCGTATACGGGCGTGAACGGGGGGCTGGTCATCGCCGTGGCGGACGATCCGTCCGTGTTCTCCTCGCAGAACGAGCAGGACACCCGCCTCACCGCGGTGAGCGCGCAGGTTCCCGTTTTGGAGCCGTCCGACAGCGCGGAGGCGAAGGAGTTCACCAAGCTCGCGTTCGAGCTGTCCGAAAAATACGACACGCCGGTCATTCTGCGCGTGACGACGCGCGTCGCGCACTCGCAGAGCCTGGTCGAGCTGGAGGAGCGGCAGGAAACGCCTAACCGCGCGTACGAGCGCAATATCGCCAAATACGTCATGATGCCCGCCAACGCGCGCGTCAAGCACGTCGTCGTTGAGGAGCGCATGCAAAAGCTCTCCGACGATTCCAACTCCTTTGCCATCAACCGCATCGAGGAAGGGGATAAGGAGCTCGGCATCATCTGCTCGGGCGGCGTCTACCAATACGTCAAAGAGGCTCTGCCGAACGCGAGCGTTCTGAAACTGGGCATGGTCCACCCGCTCCCGTTCGACCTCATCGCAAAGTTTGCCAAGAGCGTCAAGCGCTGCATCGTCGCCGAGGAGCTCGCGCCGCATATCGAAACGCAGGTCAAGGCGCACGGCATCGCGGTGGAGGGGAAGAACATCTTCCCGCGCTGCGGCGAGTTTTCCGCCAACCTCATCCGCGCATGCGTGCTCGGAGAAAAGAAAGAAATCAGCGCCGAAAGCGTCCCCGCCCGTCCGCCGGTATTGTGCGCGGGCTGCCCGCACCGCGGCGTGTTCTATGTCCTGTCCAAGCTGAAGCTCAACGTGCTGGGCGACATCGGCTGCTACACGTTGGGCGCCGTTCCGCCCCTCGGGTCGATGGACGCCGTCGTATGCATGGGGGCGAGCGTCGGCATGGCGATCGGCTTCGATAAGGCTGACCCCGAGGCGCACAAACATTCGGTCGCGGTCATCGGCGATTCGACGTTTATTCACAGCGGCATCACGGGGCTCATCGACGCGGTGTACAACAAATCGCACATCACGGTCGTTATCCTCGACAACCGCACCACGGGCATGACGGGGCATCAGAACCACCCCGCTACAGGTAAGACGATTAAAAACGAGCCCACCTATGAGCTCGACCTCGAACAGGTCTGCCGCGCGGTCGGCGTTCCCAACGTGCGCACCATCGACCCGAACGACCTTTCCGCAATGGAAGCGGCGCTCAAAGAGGAGTTGGCGAAGGAGGAAGTTTCCGTCATCATCGCCAAGCGCCCGTGCGTCCTGCTCACCAAAAAGCTGTACAACGGCTTCCGCGTCAACGAAAAGTGCAAAAAGTGCAAGGCTTGCTTAAAGCTCGGCTGCCCCGCCATCGTCAACGGCAAGGACGGCATCACCATCGACGTATCGCTGTGCACCGAATGCGGGCTTTGCCAGAGCGTCTGCAAGTTCGGCGCCATCGAAGGGGAGGGCAAATAATATGAAAAATCTGAACGTTCTCATCGTCGGCGTCGGCGGGCAGGGCACCCTGCTCGCGAGCCGCGTTCTCGGAAAATACGCACTGGACGAGGGGTACGACGTAAAGCTGAGCGAGGTGCACGGCATGGCACAGCGCGGCGGCTCCGTCATGACCTATGTCCGCATCGGCGAAAAGATCGCTTCGCCCATCATCGACGAGGGGCAGGCCGACCTCATCCTCGCCTTTGAAAAGCTGGAAGCGCTCCGCTACGCGCACTATCTGAAAGAGGGCGGCGAGGTGCTGTATTCCACGCAGGAGATCATGCCCATGCCCGTCGTCACGGGCGCGGCGCAGTATCCGCAGGGCATCGAGGCGAAACTGCGCGGCACGGGCGTTGACGCGCTGGGGCTCGCTTTGCAGGCGGGCAACGCGAAGGCGGCGAACTCCGTCATGCTGGGCGCGCTGTGCAAAAAGCTCGGCTACGAGCGCGAAAAGTTTGAGGCGGCGCTCCTTGCGAGCATCCCGCAGAAGACAATCGAAATGAACAAAAAAGCGTTCGAACTCGGCTACCGGGCCGTCTGAACGCGTTAGAAAAGGGGAAGATTATGGCAAAATCGAAACTGAAAGATTACATCTATCAGCCCGAGTATGAGTGCCTCTCGCGCTCGGAAATGGAAAATTTGCAGAGCGAACGGCTGAAAAAGACGGTCAAGTACGTCTATGAACATTGCAAACCGTACCGCGCCAAGATGGACGAGTTCAAAATCAAACCCTCCGACATCCGGAGCGTTTCCGATTTGAGCAAGCTCCCGTTCACCGTCAAGCACGATCTGCGCGCGGCGTATCCGTTCGGCTTCTATTCCGCCGACCAAAAGGACATCGTCGAGGTGCACGCCTCCTCGGGTACGACGGGCAAGCTCACCGTCGTCGGCTATACGCAGAACGACATCGATATCTGGTCGGAAGTCGCGGCGCGCTCGCTTGCGATGGCGGGCGTCACGAAGGATTCGCTCGTACACGTCGCCTACGGCTACGGCCTGTTCACGGGCGGACTGGGCGCGCACTACGGCGCACAGAAAATCGGCGCGAGCACCGTTCCCGCGAGCGCGGGCAACACCATCCGCCAGCTCACCTTGCTGCGCGATTTCGGCGCGACGCACCTTTGCTGCACGCCGTCCTACGCGATTTTCCTCGGCACGGAAATCGAAAAGGCGGGCATGAACATTGACGACTTTTCCCTCGTCGGCGGCGCGTTCGGCGCGGAGCCGTGGACGTACCAGATGCGCGAGGAATTGGAGCGCCTGCTGCACATCGACGCGCTGGATATTTACGGGCTTTCGGAAATTTCCGGCCCGGGCGTTGCGATGGAGTGCATGCAGAAATGCGGCAGCCACGTGCAGGAGGATCACTTCATCCCCGAAATCATCGACCCCGAAACGCTCGAACCGCTCCCGTTCGGCAGCGAGGGCGAATTGGTATTTACCACGATTACAAAGACGGGCCAGCCGCTCATCCGCTACCGCACGCGCGATTTGTGCACGCTCACGGCGGGCAAGTGTGCCTGCGGCAGAACGACGGTCAAGATGAGCAAGGTCAAGGGCCGTTCGGACGATATGCTCATCATCCGCGGCGTCAACGTGTTCCCGTCGCAGATCGAGGCGGCGATCATGAACGTCGCAGGCGTTTCGCCGCATTACATGATTTACGTCGACCGCATCAACAATCTCGACGTGATGGAAATCGACATCGAGCTCGCCGGCAACCTCGCGCCCGATATGGTATCGGACATCGAGTCCATCAAAAAGAAGGTGGAAACGGAAGTCAATTCGTACATCGGTCTGAGCGCGAAAATCAAACTGTGCGAGAGCGGATCCATTCAGCGCAGCGAAGGCAAGGCGGTTCGCGTCATCGACCGCAGAAATTAAAATCGGATAAGGAGGAAAGTTATGTTAGTCAAACAGTTATCGGTATTTATGGAAAACCGACCGGGCAGGCTGTATAAGCTGACACATGCGTTGGGGAAGGAGGGCATCGATTTTGTCACCCTCTCCATCGCGGACACCAAGGATTTCGGCATCGTGCGCTTTATCGCGCGCGATAACGAGCGCGCCTATGAAATCCTCAAAAAAGAGGGGTTCACCGTCGGCATCACCGAGCTCATCGGCGTGGAGGTGGACGACAAACCCAACGCGCTCGCTGAGGTCGTGGCACTGATGGAGGAGGCGGACATGAACATCGAATACCTGTATTCGTTCGTGCTCACCAACCATAACACGGCAAAGATTCTGATGCGCGTCGAGGATACCGACCGCGCCGTCAAACTTTTGGAAGAGAAGGGCATCAAGCTCCTCTCCGAAAAGATTCTGTAAAAATATTTTAGATATATTACAAAAAAGGGAATCCCTTCCGAACGTCGGGGTTCCCTTTTTACATGCCGCGCCGGATGTCTGAAAAAATTTACAAAGTTTACAGTCGGTGCCGTTTTTATTACAACGCGTGCGGAAAAAAGCGATAATTTGTATACAGCGCCTGCGCTATACTGTAAGTACAATATATTTTTGGAGGAGTATATGGCAAGCAAAGTACAGCGCACACTCATCGCGCTGCTTTCCGTTCTGCTCGCGGTCGTCCTTATGATCGGGCTTTTGCCGCAGGGCTTGAAAGCGGGCGCACAGGAACAGGAGCCGCAGACAGATACGGCGGCGAACGAACAGACATTGGACATCGCGGTTTTGTCCGACATCCACGTTTTGCCGTCCGAGCTCATCGCGGATACGGCGGATTATCAGGACGCGCTCAACAGCGACCGCAAAATTTTCACCGAAAGCCAGGGGATTTTGGACAGGATGCTCGCCGAAGTCGCCGAGCGCAAACCCGACGTGCTCATGATTTCGGGCGATTTGACCAAAGACGGCGAGCTGGAATCGCACGAATATGTCGCGGCGCAGCTTGAAGAGCTCAAACAGCAGCTGCCCGATATCAAAATTTACGTCACGAACGGCAACCACGACGTAAACAACAATCTCGCGTACAACTATAACACGCAGGACGGCGTTAAAGTCCCTGCAACGCGTACCACGCCCGAGCAGTTCCTCGATACATATGCGGATGCGGTGTACAATGCGGAGAACGGCGTCGTCGCGCAGTTCAAACCGTCCACCTATACGGAAGCGGCGGACGGCGACAAGGCGGGCATGCTCTCCTATGTGGCGGAGCCCGCGGAAGGGTACACGGTCATCGTCGTGGACAGCGGGCGCTACAGCGCGGACAATACCGACGCGGGTACGGCGGAACACCAGACGAGCGGTCAAATCAGCGCCGAATTGCAGAGCTGGGTTGTCGAGCAGGCGGAAGCCGCCGTCGCGAAGGGGAACACCGTCATCGGCATGATGCACCACGGCCTCGTCGAGCATTTCGATATGGAGGAGGAATTCCTCGGCGATTACCTCGTCAACGACTATCAGAGCGTTTCGGCGGCGTTTGCCGATGCTGGCATACATTACGTGTTCACCGGCCATATGCACGCGAACGACATCGCGACCATGACGACGGAAGCGGGCAATCAGCTGTACGACATCGAAACGGGTTCGGCGGTCACCTATCCCTGCCCGATGCGGTTTGTAACCTTCTCGAGCGAGACGGACGGCGAAGAGCGCACGGCCACGGCGGCAATCGATACCGTCACCAATCTCGACAATATCACCTATCTGACAGCGGATAAGCAAGAGGCGACCATCGACGATTTGACCGAATATGCGAAGCAACCGCAGTTCGGCCTTTCGGAAAATGTAATCGCCAACGTCGGCGCGGGGCTCGTTGACGCTCTTTTCGACACGGTGCAGGAAAGCGGCGTCGAGGCGATGGTCGAAAGCCTCATCTCGTCCCTCCTCGGCATGGATGTAACGCTCGACAAAGCCATCGACTTGCTCGTCGCCATGCTCGACGGAAAGCCGGAGGACGAAACGGTGGTGGCGGATACGACGCTCTGGAAAGATTCCAACGGTAACATTTTTGTCAATATGATGGACGGCGTAACCATCTCCGTGCAGGGATTAAAGGAATCGCTCGCATACCTCATGGGCGAACTCGACCGCTTAATTGCGGAGCGCACAGCGGTGGACGCGGCAGTGGAACAGGCGATTCGCGATATCCTCAATATCGCCGTTTACGAAGGGGAAACTTCGGCAGAGGATAAAACGCTCATTCAGCTCGTGAACGACGTGTACCAGTCGCACCTGTCGGGTGACGACAACGGCAACCGCCCCGCCTATATTGATACGGTTATGGAAGGTCTGAACGGCGGCACGCTCCTTCCGGCTTTGCTGAACGGAATCATCGAAGCGCTTTGGGATGCTGTTGTGGATATTTCCGGGGAAATTTCTATGAGCGGGTTTACGGGAATCGGCAAAGTCAACGTAATTTATGACGAAGCGGGGGCAATCGATGCTTTTGCTCCGCAGCCGCTCGAAGGCAGAACGGCTCCGCTGGTCATCATCAATGAAGACGATTCCTCTCCCGTTTTGGTACTTCTGTTCCAGCTCGTATTGGGTTCAAAGATGGACAAAACGGATGCAGACGAAGACGGAAAATACGAATATTGGCAGTTTAAAGAAAGCTCTACGGTTAAAGACCTCCTCGGTAATTTTCTGCTCGGCCTTGTTTTAGATATTCCCGAAATGCTGGGCGAACTTCTCCTCGGCACGCCCGCGACGGACACGGAGCCCGCTTCGGAGGGGCTTCTGACGGCGGAAATGCAAAAGACGATTACCGATTTCCTCGGCGGAATTATCGACAGCATGTCGCAGGATTCCAACTATGCCGAGGACGGCGATACGTCGATTGCCGTCACGTTCGGGGTTCCGGTTGCCGACAACGGCGGTGATAACGGCACGGGCGGCGACAACAATACTTCCGGCGGGGACAATGCCGGCGGCGGAGATTCGGAGGGCTGCGGCTCGGCAATTTCGCTCGGAACGGGCTCAGTCATAGCGGGGGCGGTTCTCCTCGCGGCGTGCGCGGTCATATTCCTGCGCAAGCATGCGGCGAACAAATAATCGCGGCGAATACAAATATTTGGGCAGGGGCGGAAATCTTCCGCCCCTGTTTTTGTTTTGCCTGTTGACGGGCGGCCCGCCGCGTGCTATAATAAACAGAGCCGCGAAGAGCGGCGCAACTTACACAAAGGGCAGGAAAGAATCATGTGGTTTGACGAAAGTACTTTTTATCAGATATATCCGCTCGGCTACTGCGGTGCGGAACGGGAAAACGATTTCGGGCAGGTGCGCCACCGACTGCATATCATCGAGGAGCAAATCCCGTACATCAAGGAGATGGGTTTTACCGCCGTGCTGTTCAATCCGCTGTTCGAAAGCGAGCGGCACGGGTACGATACCATCGACTTTTTCAGCGTGGACAGGCGGCTGGGCGACAACGCCGATTTTAAGCATCTTGTCGAAAAATTTCACGAGGCGGGCATCCGCGTCGTGCTCGACGGCGTGTTCAACCACGTCGGCCGCCGCTTTTTCGCCTTCGAAGACGTGCGCGCCCGCCGCGAGGGGAGCGACAAAAGGGATTGGTTCAACATCAACTTCGGCGGCAACACCTGCTATAACGACGGCTTTTGGTACGAGGGCTGGGAGGGACACATGGAGCTCGTCAAGCTCAACCTGCACTGCGGCGCCGTGACCGATTATATCCGCCGCGCGGTGGAGTTCTGGCTCGACGAGTTTCAAATCGACGGCCTGCGGCTGGACGTTTCCTATCTCCTCCCCGAATGGTTTTTCGAGTTTCTCCGCCGCACCGTGCGCGCCAAGCGGGAGGATTTTTTCCTGATGGGCGAGGTCATCCATATCCAGAATTTCGCCAAAAACCTGACGCCCGACCGGCTCGACTCCATCACCAACTACGAGTGTTACAAGGGGCTCATCTCCGCGCTCAATTCGGATAACCTGTTTGAAATCGAACATTCGCTCACCCGCCTGTTCGGCAGGGAGCAATGGTGCCTGTATACGGGCAAACATCTCTTCAATTTCGCGGACAATCACGACGTTATCCGCGCTTGTACGGCGATTGCGGATAAGCGCAAGCTCGCCGCGCTGTATACGATTTTATACTGTATGCCCGGCATCCCCTGCGTGTATTACGGCTCGGAATGCGGCGCGGAGGGGGATAAATCGGACGGAGATTACAAGCTTCGCCCGTTCATCGGCGATATCGACAAGAACAAGGCGCCCGAACTTTCCGCCCTTATCAAAAAATTGAACGGCATCCGCCGCGGCAGCCGCGCCCTCGCATACGGCGGCTATGAAAAATGCGTGCTCAATAACAAATATCTGTGTTTTAAGCGGGAGGCGGACGGCGAGCGCATCTACTGCGCCGTCAACATTTCGGACGCCGACGTCACCGTGCGCGTCGAGGAGGCGGAAGGGGAGGATTTCATCACGGGCGAAGTGCGCAACCTGAACGATATCTATCTCCCGCCCTTCGCGGTGTGCATCTATAAAAGGAGAGGATAAAATTTCTAAGTCATATTCTGTCATAATTTTTCATGATTTATTTGACAATTGCTTTCGAAACGATTATAATACAAATGTCAGAAAAATCTATGACAGGAAATGACTTTTATGAAAGCTGTTTTCAAAAACATAATCAAATATACGGCATTGGCGGCGCTGGGCACGGCGCTCGCATTGGTTGCCGCCGGCTGTTCTTCGGAACCGCCGAAAAAATATATTCTGCCTGCAAGCAAAAGCGTGATTTTGGAGCCGCCGCAGAGCGGCTCGCCGGAGGATTATTCCGCTTTGGAAAACGTCGGTTTCGTCGCGGGCAAGCTTGCCTCGCGCGAATACTACCACGTCGAAAGCGAGAGCAACGTCACGGCGAAGGCGGTCATCACGGTTGAGCAGAACGTCGTGGGGAGCAAGGATTATTCGGGCGGCATTTTGATTTCGGAAACGATCAGCATGGGCGGCTCGCTCGCGCCGTCGAAGGCGCTGCAGCGGTATTTTGCCGAAGACGAAGTGCTTGTGCGCGCGCCCGCTTCCGATAAATCGCAGGATTGGAACGGCTTGAATACGGAATGGTCGGACGACGCCCCCGAAATTTTAAACGACAGCGAATACGAAGCCGCCTACGGCTTGCCTTCCAGCGAGTTTTCCGATTTCGTAATCAATGCGGAAACGGTGCTTTCGGCAGGGGAACTGCAGGAAAAGGACGGAATTTATTCTCTGACTCTTACGCTTGACCCCGATTCGGCTCCCGCCTATTACGTCAACCAAATGGTCACGATGGGCGGCCTGGCCGAACCTCCCGCATTCAGCAAGCTGGTTATGACAATCGAGTTCGATTCCTCGTGGACGGTCTGTTCCGTCCGCACGGAAGAGGAGTATACCTCGAAAAAGAAAGTCCCCGTCTTGGGCAATATCGAAGCCTCCTGCGCGGGCGGTTCGACGATTACCTATTCCTACGACAAGGCGGACGTCGATATTTCCGCGTATGAGGAATATTTTCAGAATTATGAAAAAAGTGCGGAATAAAATCGCCGCAAACGCTTTACAAAAGCCGGCAACTGTGTTATACTATCCACAATAGATATCCATAATGAAACGCTGTGAAGCGGAACAGTATCCCGATATGCGGGCGTCAGAGAGTTGCCGGGCGGTGCGAGGCAGCCGATGCGTACGGGTGAACTCGCCGCCGAGCGGTTTGCTCGAAAGGAAACGAGTAGAAGCAAAACGGGGACTCGCCGTTAAAAGAGTGGGATATGCGCCGGAAAAGGCAAGTATCTTGCATGAGTGCGCGCACAATCGGCTGCGCGAAACAGAGTGGTACCGCGAAAACCTGTTTTCGTCTCTGAAAGGGGATGAAAACAGGTGTTTTTATTTTACGCGGCAAGGACAGAAACGGATATCCGGCAAAAAGAGAAAAAACGATTAAGGAGAGCAGCCATGAAAAATTATCAAAAATATACGAAGCAGTATTTTCTGCCGCCCGTCCGCTGCATGGACTGGGCGGAAAAGGACAGCGTCGAGAGCGCGCCCGTGTGGTGCAGCGTCGATTTGCGCGACGGCAATCAGGCGCTCATCGAGCCGATGACGCTGGAGCAGAAGGTGGCATTCTTTCAGCTGCTCGTAAAGATTGGCTTTAAGGAAATCGAAGTCGGGTTCCCCGCCGCGAGCGATACCGAATACACCTTTTTGCGCACCCTCATCGAGAACGATTTGATTCCCGACGACGTGACGGTGCAGGTGCTCACGCAGGCGCGCGAGCACATCATCCGCAAGACCTTCGAGGCCATCAAGGGCGCGAAAAACGTCATCGTGCACGTGTACAATTCCACATCCGTCGCCCAGCGCGAGCAGGTGTTCAAAAAGGATAAGGCGGCAATCCTCAAAATCGCGGTCGAGGGCGCAAAGCTCCTGAAGCAGCTCACCGACGAGGCGGGCGCAAAGTACCGCTTCGAATACAGCCCCGAGAGCTTTTCGGGCACCGAACCCGAGTACGCGCTCGAGGTGTGCAACGCCGTTCTGGACGTCTGGCAGCCGACGGCGGACAGAAAGGCGGTCATCAACATTCCGACGACGGTCGAAACGTCTATGCCGCACGTATTTGCCCAGCAGTGCGAATATATTTCCAAGAATCTGAAGTACCGCGAAAACGTGGTTTTGTCCCTGCACCCGCACAACGACCGCGGCTGCGGCGTCGCCACGGCGGAAATGGGGCTGTTGGCGGGCGCCGACAGAATCGAGGGCACGCTGTTCGGCAACGGCGAGCGTACGGGCAACGTCGACATCGTAACGCTGGCGATGAACATGTTTTCGCAGGGCGTCGATCCGCAGCTCGATTTTTCGGATATGCCCTCCGTCTGCACAAAGTACACCGAGTACACGCAGATGGAAGTCTCCCCCCGCCAACCGTATGCGGGCGCGCTCGTGTTCGCGGCGTTCTCCGGCTCCCATCAGGACGCGATTGCCAAGGGAATGCAGTGGCGCAGGGAGCATAAAGAGCCGCATTGGAATGTGCCGTATCTGCCCATCGACCCGCAGGATGTGGGCAGGGAATACCAGACGGACGTCATCCGCATCAACAGCCAGTCGGGCAAGGGCGGCGTCGGATTTATCCTGCAGGAGAATTACGGGCTCGATTTGCCTCCCAAGTTTAAAGAGGCGATGGGGTATGCCGCCAAGGGCGTTTCCGACCGCACGCACAAAGAGCTTAAACCCGCGGAAGTGTACCGCGTATTCGTCGAACAGTTTGTCGAGAACCGCGGCGCCTTCGACGTGCCCGAATGTCATTTCAAGCAGCTGCCGGACGGGATTTCCGCGGCCGTAACGGTTATGGAGAAGGGAAAACCGTCGAAAGTCGTCAACGCAGACGGCAACGGCCGGCTCGATGCGGTTACAAACGCGTTAAAATCGTATTTCAACATCGACTTTGTGCTTACGACCTACGAGCAGCGCGCGATGAGCGAAAAGTCCGATTCGAACGCGCTCTCCTTCGTCGGGCTGGAAAAGGACGGAAAGCACTATTGGGGCGCGGGCGTCGACGAGGATATCATTCAATCCTCCATCAACGCGCTCGTTTCCGCACTCAACAACTATTTAGCGAAATAATATGTAAACAAGAGGCAGTCCGCTTCCGCAGGGGAGCGGGCTGTTTTTCTGCCGTTTGCTTGACGGCGCGGCGGATTTTGCGCTATACTATACGGGAAAATTGCGGAGGAAAAAGAAATGGATTTCAGCTTTTATATGCCCACGCGCATCGTCTGCGGCAGGGATTGCGTGGTAAAAAACGCACCGCTTTTCCGCGCGTTCGGCAAACGCGCGCTCATCGTCACGGGCAAAAGCTCGGCAAAGAACGGCTCGCTGGCCGATGCGGAGGCGGCTTTGGCCGCAAACGGGCAGGCGTATACAGTATTCAGCGATGTGCCGAACAACCCGACTGTGGAGAGCGTGCGCGCGGGGGCTGCCGCCGCGCGTTCGTTCGGGGCGGATTTTATAATCGCGGTCGGCGGCGGCTCGCCGATGGATGCGGCCAAGGCAATCGCCATGCTCGCCCGCCAGGATGCGGAGGATATATTCAGCCATCCCATCGGCAAGGATGTTCTCCCGATGGTGCATATCCCTACGACGGCGGGTACGGGCAGCGAGGTCACGCCGTACGCCATCCTCACCAACGACGAGAGGGAAACAAAGCAGAGTATCTCCGCCCCGTCGCTGTTCCCGCAAATCGCCTTTCTGGACGGGAAGTATATGCAAGACCTGCCGCAGGATACCACCGTCAATACGGCAATCGACGCAATTTCCCATGCTGTCGAGGGGATGCTTTCGACGGCGGCGGGCGAACTTTCGGATGCGCTCGCGCGGGAGGCTCTGCGCTCGCTGTTTGGCGAATACGAGAATCTGCGGCAGGGGCGATATACCCCCGAAAGCCGCCAAAATCTTCTGTACGGCGCGGCGGCCGCGGGAATGGTCATCGCCAACACGGGCACCAGCCCCGTGCATACGCTGGGGTATTCGCTCACCTATTACCACGGCGTTCCGCATGGCAGGGCGAACGGACTATTGTTGCCCGCCTTTTTGGCGCGCTGCCTGCAAAAGGACAGGGTACGCACCGAGCGGATATATGCGGCGCTCGGTATGGGCGCGGAAGAATTTTCCCGAAAGCTCGCGGTGCTGTTGGGCGAGCGCGAGTCGTATCCCGATTCCGAGCTTCGCGCCTGGGCGAACAAGGCGGCGCAATCGCGCAAAAAATGCGCCGTCGCCTTTTCGGAAGAGGAGCTGTACGGCGTCCTAAAAGAATCTGTCGGACGGTGAGTATAATGCGGACAGTATGCCGCATATTGTCGAATAAGTTTGCGGCCGGCTGAAAATTTCGGTAAAAGGGTTGCGTTGTGTGTCTCAAAATGTTATAATACGTATATACTATTTTTGAACACGGAGGCAATTTTATTGGATACCGTTGCTTTGAATATCGGGCTTCTTGCCGCAAGTGAAATTACGCCCACGCTGCTCATCTGCATATGTGTGGGTGCAGTCGCCGTCATCGTCGCGGCGGTTTTGTTGGCTCTTTTGCTCATACCGTACACGCTCACCTTGGAAACGGGCGAGCGCCGTATTCGGGAAAAACACATGGGGCACGTCGGGCTGGAACTGTCCGAGCCGAAGCGGGAGGGGTACCGCTTTGAGGGGTGGTTTGAGGACGCGGATTTCACGAAGCCCGTCGGAAAGGTTTTCCGCATGCCTGCCCGCCGCACGACGCTGTATGCCAAATGGTCGGTTATACCGGCGGAAGAGCCGGCCGCCGCGGAAGAAAGCGCAAGCATAGCGGAGCAACCGGCTCCGCCTGTCGCTGAGGCGCCGGAAAACTCTGTGACCGCGGCGGAAACAGCTCCCGCGGCGGAAGCTGTCCCCGCGGCAGAAGCTACAACGACCGCAGAATCGGCGACAGAGGGTTCTGTGCTCGCAGAGCCTGCGGAAGAGCCGGAAGAGGACGCGGAGGATATCGGCGAAGCGGGCGAAGGGGACGAAATCGATAATGCCCTCGTCACGCTCGTTTCGGGCGGCAAGGTGTTCGTGCAGTACCGCCGCAGCTTCCGCGCGCGGCTCATTCAGTCGGCGGACGAAACGAAAGCGATGTACAATCGTTTCCGCAGCGAAATTCTCTCCTACATCGGCGTTAAAGAGCGCGTCAGCTGGAATTACGACAGCTACAACGTCGGCCGCCGCCAATTCGTCAAGATGAACGCGAACGGAAAGAGCCTCATCGTCTACTTTGCGCTCGGCTCTTCGGAAATCGGCGAAAAGTACCGCTTCCGCGACGTGTCGGAAAAGAAGCGCTACGCCGCCGTACCCGTGCGGTTTAAGATAATGGGCGCGCGGAGCATGCAGTACGCCATCGAACTTTTGGAGCAGACGGCAGGCGCGTTCGGGCTTGATTTCAAGCGCACGGAGGAGAACCTCGAAATTCCGTACGAAACGCGCGAGGAGCTCATCCGCCAACGGCTCATCAAGGTATACGCCAAGCGCGAGACGGGCGAATCGGTCACCGAAGAACAGCTCGAGGAATACATCGCCGAGGGCGCGACCGTCGAGCCGCTCTCCGCGTACACCGTGACCGACGAGGTCGCCGTCAACGAGGCGGAATCGCTCATTACCGATGCGACGGCAAAGCAGCTCATCGCCCTCGCCGACACAAAGGAGGCGAAAGGCACCGCAGGCAAGCGCACCTATATCAATCTGGATACGATTTCCGCCCATTATCGGGAGGGCGAAACGGTCGATTTGCCCTCGCTCAGGCAGAAGGGGCTAATCGACAAACGGGCGAGTTCCTATAAAGTGCTTGCGCGCGGCAAGCTGGACAAGGCTCTCACCGTCGAAGCGGCAGACTTTTCGCTCCCCGCCGTAAAGATGATTGTGCTGACGGGCGGAAAGGTCGTCAAAATTAAAAAATCCGCCGCGGAATAGAAAGATTGTATTCAACCCGCAATTCTAAATCGGAAAGGCGCCGTTCGTCAACGGCGCCTCGTTTTTTTGTAAAAACCGATTGACAAATTACTCCGTACTGCGTATAATATAGTTGCGAGTGCAACGATTGCGTGTGCAACAAATAAGCAAAAGAGCGGCGGAGATTTTGCCGTCGGAGGAGGGGTTATGCCGCGGTTTATGAAGAGTTTGGGGGAGGTGTGGCGGTGTGCCAACCTGTACCGTGCCGAGCAGTTTGAAGCGCTGGAAATCGGCGGGTATCAGGATTCCTATATTATTGAAATTTGCAGACAGCCCGGCATCGCGCAGGAAAAGCTGGCGGGGCTCATCTACGTGCACAAGAGCAACGTGGCGCGCCAGCTCAATTCGCTGGAAGAAAAGGGCTTCGTCACCCGCGAGCCGGATGCAACCGACAAGCGCAATCTGCTCGTCTATCCGACGGAAAAGGCATATGCGGCGCTCCCCGCCATACGGCAGGCGCATCGGCGCTGGAACGAACTCGTCTTGGACGGACTGTCGGAGGAAGAGCAGGAAGCCGTGGCGCGGTATATGGAGATTCTCTCCGAAAATGCCAAGCGCGTCATTGCAAAGCACGGGGAGGGGAGGGAATGAAGAAGCTCATCGCCTACCTTTCCGCCTTCAAGCGGCGCATGCTGGGCGGATTTTGCCTGAAAGTTGTGGGAACTGTCGCCGAACTGCTGCTGCCCATCATCATGGCGCACATGCTCGACGACGTCGCGCCCGCGCGCAATGTTCTCGCTCTGTCTCTGTGGGGCGCGGGCATGCTTGCCGTCGCCGCGGCCGCGTGGGCGGGCAACGTGATTGCCAACCGGATGGCTTCCAGAGTCGCGCGCGACACGACCGAGCGCATCCGCTCCGATTTGTTCGCCAAAACGCTCTCCCTCTCCGCCCGGCAAACGGACGCGGAAACGGTGCCTTCGCTCGTTTCGCGCCTGTCCACCGATACATACAACGTGCATACGATGGTCGGCATGATGCAGCGCATCGGCGTGCGCGCTCCGATTTTGCTCGTCGGCGGCGTCGCGCTCACTTTCACGGTCGATCCCATGCTCGCGCTCATCCTGCTCGTTACCGTTCCATTCCTCGTGCTCGTCTCCGTATTTGTCGCCAAGAAAGGCATAAAACTCTATACCCGCCTGCACGCGTCCGTCGACGGCATGGTGCGCAAGGTGCGCGACGATTATACGGGCATCCGCGTTATTAAGGCGCTGTCCAAAACGGAATACGAGAGCGAATCTTTCCGCAAAATCAACGATACCATCGTGCGCAACGAAACGACGGCGAATTTAACGACGAGCGTTTCCAATCCAATCATGAACGCCGTGCTCAATCTCGGCATGGTTGCGGTGATTTTTTTCGGCGCATACCGCATTGCGGGCGGGCAGGCGGAGCCGGGCGCGCTCGTCGCGTTTACATCCTTTTTCACCATCATATTGAACGCTGTCATCTCCGTCGGCCGCGTGTTTGTCGAGCTCTCGCGCGGGAGCGCCTCGGCAAAGCGAATCGCCGAAGTGCTGGATATGCCGCAAGACCTTCTCCCGGCAGACTGCCACGCAGACGAGAGCGGCGCGCTCATTCGGTTTGAAGGCGTCACCTTTTCCTACGGCGGCACGCCCGCCCTGCAGGGCATATCCTTTTCGATAAAGAGAGGGGAATCGCTCGGCGTCATCGGCGCGACGGGCAGCGGCAAGAGTACGCTCGTTTCCCTTCTGCTCCGCTTTTATGACACGACGGAGGGCGCCGTGTATGTGGACGGGAAAAACGTAAAGAGCTACGAAAAGGCGGAGCTGTGCCAGAAATTCGGCATCGTCTTTCAGAACGATTTTCTGATGGCGGCGAGCGTGCGCGAAAACATCGATTTCGAGCGCGGGCTATCGGACGAAGAAGTCGGCCGGGCGGCGGAATACGCGCGCGCGGCAGATTTTATCCGCGAACACGAGGGGTATGAAGCCGTACTCACGGCGCGCGGCGGGAATTACAGCGGCGGGCAGAAGCAGCGCCTGCTCATCGCGCGGGCGCTCGCGGCGAAGCCGGAAATCCTCGTACTCGACGATTCTTCCAGCGCACTCGACTACCGCACGGACGCGAGCCTGCGCAAGACATTGCTCGAAAATCTCTCCGAAACGACGGTCGTGATGATAGCCCAGCGCATCAGTTCGGTGCGCTTCGCCGACCATATCCTCGTGCTCGACGGCGGCCGCATGGTCGGCTTCGGCACGGACGGGGAACTCATGCGCACCTGCGAAACGTACCGCCGCATCTACCGCTCGCAGCACGGCGACGAAATTATCGAAAAAGGGGGTGAGCCGTATGGCGGGGCCGAGGCATGACGCGGGTGCCGTCGCATCCGACAAGAAGGCGGCGTTTGCGCGCCTGCTGCGCTATTTCTTATTATATAAATGGCGCGTTCTCGCGGCGTTTGTGCTTATGTTGGCGAGCAACCTGTTTGCGCTGCTCGGCCCGTGGCTCTCGGGCGCGGCAATCGACGCCATCGATTTGGAGACGGGCGTAGATTTCGCCGCCGTCGGCAGGTACTGCCTGTGGATGGCAATTTTCTATGTCGCCTCCTCGGCGCTGTCCTATCTCTTGACGGTGCTGATGGTGCGGCTGAGCCAAAAAATTGTGCGCGCCATGCGGCAGGACGTGTTCGACAAGATTTTATCTCTCCCCGTGGGCGAGCTCGACCGCGTCGCGGCGGGCGACCTCATCAACCGTATCTCCTACGACATCAACACGGTCAACGCTTCGCTTTCCAACGATATACTGCAGGCGGCGACGGGCGTCATCACCGTTGTCGGTGCGTTTATCGGCATGGTGCTCACTTCACTGCCGCTGCTCGGCGTGTTCGTCGTCACCATTCCCATTTCCGTAATCATCACAATCAAGCGCAGCCGCACGGTGCGCCCGCTCTTCCGCCGCCGCTCGGCAAAGCTCGCCGAACTCAACGGCTTTTCCGAGGAGATGCTCTCCGGTCTGAATACCATCCGCGCCTACGGGCGGGAGGAGAAAATCTGTGCCAAGTTCGACGAAAAGAACACCGAGGCGGCGGACGCGTACTATGCGGCCGATTACTACGGCAGCCTCATCGGCCCGTCCGTCAACTTCGTCAACAACCTCGGCACCGTGCTCATCAGCACGGCAGGCTCCTTCTTTTATCTGTACGGAATGATTTCCATCGGCAATATTTCCTCCTTCCTGCTGTATGCGCGCCGCTTTTCGGGGCCAATCAACGAATACGCGAACATCATGGGGGAAATCCAGTCCGCGCTCGCGGCGGCAGAAAGAGTGTTCCGCCTGCTCGACGCCCCGCCCGAAGCGCCCGACTCTCCCGATGCGGAGGAACTGACGGACGTGCGCGGCGACGTGCGCTTTGAAAACGTGCAGTTCTCCTACGACGGCGAGAGGACGATTTTGAGCGATTTGTCTTTCGATGCGAGGTCGGGGCAGACGATTGCCATCGTCGGGCCGACGGGCGCGGGAAAGACGACGCTCGTCAACCTGCTGATGCGCTTTTACGAGCCGCAGGGCGGCCGTATTCTGCTGGACGGCAAGGATATCCGCTCCTATACGCGCAAGAGCCTGCGCGCGGCGTTCACGATGGTGTTGCAGGATACCTGGCTGTTCGAGGGCACGATTTTCGAGAATATCGCCTACGGCAAGGAGGGTGCCACGCGCGAGGAAGCGGCGTGGGCGGCAGGGGAAGCGAACGTTGCCGACTTAATCGAAAAACTTCCGCAAAAGTACGACACGATGGTAACCGACGGCGGCGTAAACCTTTCCAAGGGACAAAAGCAGCTGATAACGATTGCCCGCGCCATGCTCTCGCCCGCAAAACTGCTCATCCTCGACGAGGCGACGAGCAACGTCGACACCCGAACGGAGCTGTTGATTCGCGGCGCGATGGCGCGGTTGATGGAGGGCAGAACGTGCTTTGTAATCGCCCACCGCCTGACTACCGTGCGCAACGCCGATTTGATATTGGTTGTCCGCGGCGGCGACATCGTCGAGAGCGGCAGGCACGAGGAGCTTTTGCGCCGCGGCGGCTTCTACTCGGAAATATACAACGCGCAGTTCGAATGAGCGGCGGAACAATGCCGATATACCGGCCGGGCAAAAACATAGAATAAGGGATTAAAAAAGTCTGTATACTTGATTGTATCGGGTTGCAGGCTTTTTTTATATTTGTTGCGCAAAACGCTTGACAAATTGTTTATAGTGTATATAATGTATATATACACTTAATTTACGGAGGGCACAATGAATGTAATCATAAGCAATGCGAGCGACAGGCCCATCTACGAGCAAATCTACACGCAAATCAAGGGCGCCATCTTGCGCGGCGAATGTAAGGAGGGAGACCCGCTTCCGTCCATCCGCGCGCTCGCCAAAGAGCTGCGCATCAGCGTCATCACCACAAAGCGCGCCTTCGACGATTTGGAGCGGGACGGGTTTATCTACTCGGTGCAGGGCAAGGGGAGCTTTGTCGCCGTCAAAAACCGCGAGCTGCTGCGGGAGGAATACCTGCGCCAGGCGGAGGGGAAACTATCCGAGGCGATTTCGCTCGCCCGCTCGGGCGGGGTGACGGACGAGGAATTGTCCGAAATGTTTTCATATCTTTTAAAGGGAGAATAAAATGGCAGACAACATACGAATCTGCGGGCTGAATAAAAATTTTAAAGGGTTTACTTTGGAAAACGTCACCTTCGACGTGCCGAAAGGCTCCGTCGTGGGGCTTATCGGCGAAAACGGCGCGGGCAAGAGCACGACCATCAAGAGTATTTTGGGGCTCGTGAACCCGAGCGGCGGGCGCGTAGAGGTGTTCGGCAAGGAAGTTTCCGCGCTCATGGCGGAGGAAAAGGGGAGAATCGGCGCGGTGCTCGGCGAAACCTGCCTGCCCGAAAACCTCAACTTAAAGGACATCGACGGCGTGATGAAGCACATCTTTCCGCAGTGGGATACGGGCAAATTCTTTTCGTTTGCCGATAGTTTTTCCCTTCCCCGCGATAAAAAGGTGCGCGAGTTTTCGCGCGGCATGCGGCAGAAGGTGAGCCTGTCCGTTGCCCTTTCGCACGGGGCAGAGGTGCTCGTGCTCGACGAACCGACGGCGGGGCTCGACCCCGTCGCGCGCGACGAAATCCTCGATTTGCTTTACGACTTCATGCAGGACGAGGAACATTCCATCCTCATCTCTTCGCACATCGTGTCCGATTTGGAAAAGCTGTGCGATTACATCGCCTTTCTGCACAACGGACGCACGATGTTTTTTGAGGAGAAAGACAGGCTGGAGGAAAAGTACGGCATTTTCCGCGGAACGGAAGAGGAAGTCAGGGCGCTCGGGCGGGCGGTTGTCAAGTATACCCGCGGCGAATACGGCTGTTCGGCTCTCGTTCTGCGGGAAGAGGCGCCGCGCGAGCTGCCGCTCGAGCGGGCGGGCATCGAGGACATCATGCTCTATTTTGTGCGGGGTGAAAAATTATGTTAGGTACGATTATTAAAGATTTTAAGAACATTTTCGGGCAATTCATCTACTATTTTGTTCTGATGGTCGTGTTTATGGCGGTCAGTGTCATTACAAAAAATATCTATTATTATATGGGTGCCATCGTCTTTTTCTGTGTGGCGGTGCCTCTGTCTGCACTCGCTTACGACGAAAAGGACAACTGGGACAAATTCGCGCTCGCTTCGGGCGTGACGCGCAATCAGCTCGCCGTCAGCCGCTATTTGTTGGGGCTCATCGTCTTTCTGCCGATGTGGGCAGTTTCCTTTATCCTTGTCGCGGCGGGCGGCATGTGGAATATCGAAAATCTTTCCGTACTCCTGTCCTACGGTGGCATTGCCTTGCTGACAATCGATGCAATTCTTCCCGTCGTTCTTAAAATAGGCGTGGAAAAAGGGCGGCTCGTTTATATCCTTACGATTTTAATTGTAATTGCTTTGGGCGGGGTTCTTGCATTCCTCGTGGAAGCAATTGGAGGGGATTCCGTCCTGTACTCGTCCGTCGCCGTGCTCGCGCTCGGCATTGCAGGCTTTTTCCTGTCGATAAAAATTGCCTGCAACATTTACAGGAAGAAAGATTTCTAAAATAAATGCAGCAAAAACCCGCCCATGTTTTTTGAGGCGGGTTTTTCTCCGCTTTTCTTTACTTTTTCGCGCGGGTATGATACAATAAACGGGAGGAAATCAGCATGAAACTTACGCTCCTGTATTTCAGTCCCACCCATACGACGAAAAAAATCGTCAGCGCGGTGGGCAAAGTTCTGTTTGAAAAATTTCTCTGCCGCACGGAAGTCGTCGATTTGACGCCCGCCTTGGCGAGGGAGAGGGAATATGTGTTCGGGGAGGAAGATATCGTCGTGTTCGGCGCGCCCGTCTACGGCGGAAGGGTGCCGCCTCTCCTGTCGCCCGTGCTCTCCAAATTGCAGGGGAACGGCGCGCGGGCAATCGTTCTCTCCGTCTACGGCAACCGCGACTATGACGACGCACTCCTCGAAACGGCGGATATCTTTACCGAAAAGGGCTTCCTCGTCTGCGCGGCGGGGGCGTTTGTCGGCGAACATTCGTACAGCGATAAAGTCGGCGGCGGGCGCCCCGATTGCGACGATATCGTTGCGGCGCAGTCTTTCGGGTTGCTTGCGGCGGTCAAAGTGCGGGCGGGCAAGCCGATTGAAAAAACTCTCCGCGGCAATCGCCCGTATAAGGAGTTAGGCGCAGCCATGACGGCGCCCAAGCCCGCGCCCGCGCTCGACGCGGAAAAATGCACGCACTGCGGCAAGTGCGTTTCCGTCTGCCCCGTGAACAACATCGCAGCCGATTTGGCGGACGGAGGAAAGTGCATCGCCTGTGCGGCGTGCGTCAAATTCTGCCCGCAGGGCGCGCGGGCGTTTGCCGATGGCCATATCGCGGTGGTGCGCGAAAAGCTAGAAAAGAACTGCACGGCGCGCCGTTCGCCCGAATTTTTTATTTAAGAGAGGACTCCATGGAAGATACATTGGAAAAAGAATCGCTCATCCGCGAATTTATCGGCGAGGGCAACGACGCGCTGGAGAAATTGGCGCAGTTCAACGAGTTGATGATGCGCTACAATTCCGCCATCCGCGAGGTGCGCACCAAGTTTGAAGTGCTCAACGAAGAGCTTTCCATCAAAGCGGGGCACAATCCGATCGAAAATATCGTATCGCGCGTCAAAAAGCCCATGAGCATCATCGAAAAACTGCGGCGGCAGGGCAACCCGATTACGCTGGAATCCATCGTCGAATATCTCAACGACGTGGCGGGCATCCGCGTCATCTGCTCCTTTATCGACGATATCTACCGCGTAGCCGACATGCTCGCAAAGCAGGACGACATCACCGTCGTGCAGGTCAAGGACTACATACAGCGTCCGAAGCTCAACGGATACCGCAGCTATCATATGATTGTCGAAGTGCCCGTATTTTTCTCGGACGGCAAACAGCCCATGCGCGTGGAGATACAGCTGCGCACTGTCGCGATGGATTTTTGGGCGAGTTTGGAGCACCAGATGAAGTACAAAAAGAACAACGCTGATTCGCCGCTCATCGCCGCAGAGCTGAAAAGCTGTGCCGAAACCATCGCCGCGACGGACGCGCGCATGCTCGGCATCCGCAGGCGCATCGAGGAGCTGGGAAAAGCGGAAGAGGATTGAGTTTTTTCACAACGGTTGCAAAACGAGCGCTTTTGTAGTATAATACAAGTGCGGGCGAAGCGTTACCGCGCCCGTATCGGGGGTGTTTCGAATGGACGGAAAAGATTTGTCGGGCATTTCACAGGAAGAATTTGAACGGCAGCAGCATATTCTCGACGTCGAAAAGTGGCTCGCCAGCGAGCGCGCGCGGCGCGATTTGTGCGGCTCGTTCCCGTGGTGCGCCCATTGCGTCAAGTTGGAGAGTTATCCCTGCGCCAAGGCGAAGTTTCGGATGCAGATGGAGCGGGCAATGGACGAACTCGTCGACGAGATTATCGAGCGGGAAGAAAAGAAAAAATATCCGCCGGCCCCCGCAGACGAAGCCGCAGAGAGAGAGAACGAGGCCGCGCTCTGCGAGATTGCCGAAGACGAAATCGCCGCGGCAGACCTCGCAAAAGAGACGGACAGGGTTGTTCCCGAGGGGTACGGGTATGTCGTGCGCCTGCGGCGCAGTTTTCAGTCGAAATTGATTCAGAGCGAGCTGCTCCAGGGACTGTATACGGAGATTAAGAACGCGCTTTTGACGCTGGGCGGCATAAAAACGCGGCTGTGCCAGGGCGGCGAAAATTTCCGCGTCGGCGGCAAATTGATTGCCAAACTCGCCGCAGGAAGCAAAAAATTGTGGCTGTACCTCGCGCTCGATCCGAACGAATGCGACGAGGAACGCTACCGCTTTGAGGACGTTTCCGACATCAAGGCGCACAGGGAAACGCCCGTGCGCGTCAAAATTACGGGCAGCCGCTCGCTGAAACGCGCGAAGGAGCTCATCGCCCTGCTCGAACGTACATACGGCTATGCCGACGTCGGCTGTATCTACACCGATTTCCGTTTTGCGTATCGGACGGACGAACAGCTCATAGAGGAGGGGCTGATCAAGCCGTACACCGCGCTCGTCAAATTAAAGAATGTTAAATAAAACAAAATCCCCGCAGGCATTGCCTGCGGGGATAAATTCTGTCCGGTTATAATTTGAATACCGGCTCGCCGTTTTCGTCGAACTGCACCTCCAGTACATGCGCGTGGCGGTCGGGGTTATTGAGGGGATCGCCCGAAATATGCTCGTCCGAATAGTCGCGGTAGTGGAGGATGCACAGCGTTTCGCCGTTTTCGCCGACGGTGAAGCTGTTGTGCCCCGGCCCGAATACCTTTTTGGAAGCGTCTGTTTGCAGCACGGGATAGCGCTTTTTGCTCCACGAGCGAGGGTCGAGCAAATCCGCGTTTTCGTCCGCCGTCAGCATGCCCATGCAGTACATCTGCCCCGTGGCGGATGCGGAATAGGTCACGAAAATTTTGCCGCCGTGTTTGAGCACCGCCGGGCCTTCATTCACCCAAAAGTCGATGCGCTCCCAATCGTAGTCGGGAGTAGTAAGCAGCACCTGCACCGTCTTCAGCTTGTTGGGGGCGGACATTTCCGCGATATACAGGTTGGAAATGCCGAACCGCCGGCCCACCTTTTCCGCCCAGATGCAGTACCGCCTGCCGCGGTGTTCGAAGGTGGTCATGTCCAGCGAAAAGTCGGTAAAGGAATAGCGGTCATAGCCGTTGATGGTGTTTTCGTCGGGCGGGGTAAGCGCCTGCATCATGCCCATCTCCGTCCAGGTGCCGCTGATGGGGTCGGCGTCCGCACATTCGAGTACATAGGGGCGGATTTCCCAAATATTCTCGCTCTCGCCCGCCGCGAAATAGATATACCATTTCCCGTCGATGTAATGCAGTTCGGGCGCCCAGATGTGCGAGGCCATGATGCCCGTCTCGTGTTTGCGCCAAATCACCTTTTCTTCCGCGTCGGTCAGTCCGTTGATGGTCTTCGCGCGGCGCAGGCAGATGCGGTCGTATGCGGGGTAGGTAGCCGTAAAATAATAGTATCCGTCCGTATGTTTATACACGTAGGGGTCGGCGCGGCCGAGCGCCAAGGGGTCGTTGTACTTTTTCATTCTTCACCGCCTTTTTGCTCGCGGAGCGAGCATGTTTTTCGTTTTCATTTTACCATTCCGCGGGCGCTCTGTCAATACAAAAAGGGCAGAAAAAGGGGCGAATTCTGCATATTTTTTAACAAAATTTGAGAATAACGTTCACCTATTGCCATGTTTTACCGTTATGAGTGAAAAAAATTTCAGCAGAGACGCAGGGGAAAATATTTAGCTCCCTTTCTTAAAAAGTATTTATTTTGTTGCATTTGCAACAGTAATTTTGCGCATACAATGTTAAAATAGTATTGAAAAAAGGGAAGGGGAAAACTTTCCGAAAAAATTCAAGAAAGAGAGGTTATTATAATGAAAAGATGTGCTATCTGCGGCGAAATCGTCGATGATTCCGTTACCGTTTGCCCCGTTTGCAAAGCTACCAAATTCGTTCCTATCGATGCAAACGCGGAAATTAAATTCGCGTGCGTACACGAAGTGGGCGTAGCGAAGGGGTTGGACGAAGAGGTCGTTGCGGGGCTCCGCGCGAACTTCGAGGGCGAGTGCACGGAAGTCGGCATGTATCTTGCGATGGCGCGCGTCGCCGAGCGCGAAGGTTATCCGGAAATCGCGGAGGCTTACAAGCGCTATGCGTATGAAGAAGCGGAGCACGCATCCAAGTTCGCGGAACTGCTCGGCGAGTGCATCACCGATTCCACGAAAAAAAATCTGGAACTTCGCGTAGCGGCGGAAACGGGCGCTTGCGAGGGTAAGCTGGCGATTGCCAAGAGGGCGAAGGAACTCGGCTATGACGCCATTCACGACACCGTTCACGAAATGGCGAAGGACGAAGCTCGCCACGGCGCCGGCTTCAACGGACTGCTGAAGAGATACTTCAAGTAAGAATTTCTCCTAAAAAACAAATGTTGTTATAGAAAAAAGGACAGGCTTCCGGGCCTGTCCTTTTTGCAAATAAATTTCCGCTGTTCTCGACGTCATTCGATAGCGCGTATTCGGTACAAAAACGCCCTTTACGGGGCGTTTAAATCTTATTTTCAAGACGGTAAAGAAATAATATAAAAGGAAAAGGCAAACAATAGAACAAAGGGCTTCAATCCTTTTCGTCTCCGTCGGTGGTGGAAACGTCGTAGCGGATTTTACTGTTGCGCGCCAATATCTCTTTCGTGAATTCGTTATACCATTCGGGTTTTACCACAATGACGGTGTACTTTTCATCCTTAAAATAGATTACAAGTTTGTTTGTCTTTGTGAACAGATGAATCGACTCAATTTCAGCGATTTTAAAAGTTTGTTTGATAATGCCGAACCAAAGAATGATTTCTTTGTCCGTTATCTTATATACCGAACGAATGAGCAAAGCGGCGAAGATTACGATGGCCAAAACGGCGACTACCAAAATCGTAACGTGCTGAATGACCAGCAGCGGGGAGGAAAACCCGTAGCGATAGATTCGGTAGATGGTGTAGCCGATGGCCGCGAGCGCGGCGGCGAGGGCCACGCAGCAAAGAATGATAACCAGTTTTGAAAATCGAAATTTATAAGTCTTCATAGAATTTGCTCCGTTTCTCAAATTGTATCATATATGCGCGCAAAAAGCAAGAGCCTTTCCGCAATTTGTGTCAAATTCTGTGCATACGTTATGCGGAATAAGCTTTATATGCCGGGTGCTTTGAGTATAATCGGCAATCGCAGGTCGTTTTGCGCAAAAAAATGCAATAACTGTTATAAAAATATTTTATTGCAAGGCGGCAATCATTTGCTTGAAAAATCGCCGGAAAAGTAGTAGAATAACTTTAAGTTTATAGAACAGAGGTTTGATAAATGTCGAGTTTATCATCGCAGTTGCTCGCCGTTGATTTTTCGGAGTTGGGCGACAAAATATTCCCGAATACGCAGGAACACGTCATTGAATGGGGTTGGTTCGTCGTCAACGACAGTGTGTTTTCCGGGTTTGTGGTGGTCGTGGCGCTGCTTCTCGCCGCGCTCATCATCCGCTTGACGGTAATCCGCCATTGGAAAACGGTCGCGACGGGGTTTCAGATGTTCCTCGAATGGCTCGTCGCTTTTTTCGATAAGAGTGCAGACGAGATGACGGAGCAGTACAGCGGGTTAATGGGGCCGTATACATTGGGCGCGGCGGCATATATCTGCTGCGGCGTGCTTATCGAACTGGTCGGGCTTCGCCCCGCGATGGCCGACCTCGGTGCCTGCATTGCGCTTGCGCTTTGTACCTTTCTGTTTATTCATACGCTGGGTTTTGCCAAAAACAAAGCGCGGCGTCTGAAGCATTATATAAATCCTATCAATATAGTTACCGACCTTGCGGTTCCCGTCTCCATGACGTTCCGTCTGTTCGGCAGCATTTTGAGCGGTATGGTCATTATGGATATGGTTTATATCTTAGTGGAATCGATATGGTATATCGGTCTGCCACTGATATTGCCGGCTCTTCTCACGCCGTTGTTTAACCTGTTCCATGCGTTCATTCAGTCGTACGTATTTGCGTCGCTGACATTGACGTTTGTGCAGGAGGCGATTGAAACGCCTCCCAGGAAAGAAAAGAAGAAAAAGCGGCAAAAAGCGGCAAAGGCCGAACTTGCTTGACTCTAATAAAATCGTATAAAAATTTATCACATATCTTACGGAGGTAGGAAATATGGAACTGTTGGTCACGATGATAGCGAATCTTCTTGCGTCGGACATGGCTCTTTTGGGCGCGGGCATCGCGGCGATTACCGGTATAGGCGCCGGTATCGGTATGGGTATTGCTACGGGTAAAGCGGTCGAAGCAACCGCGCGCCAACCGGAAGCGGTCGGCAAGATTCGTACGATGTTGCTGCTCGGCCTTGCCTTTGCGGAAACGACGGCGATTTACGGTCTGTTGGTGAGTATTCTTTTGATATTCGTTTCCTGATACTGTCGGCGGTGCCGTGTAAAAAATCAGAGAGAGCAAAGAATTAAGATTAGAAAACAAAGGGTGTGGAATGGATATGTTATTCATGGCAGGATTGCTCGCAAATCCCTTCGAGGCGCTGGGATTGGAATGGCAGAGTATCGTGCTTCATCTGTTTAACTTAGTTATACTGACGGTAGGGCTGTACTTTTTACTTTTTAAGCCGGTCAAGCGCATGGTCAAAGAGCGCCAGGCGAAGATTAAAAAGATCGAAAAGGAAAACACCGAGCTGAACGACGAAGTGAAAAAGATGAAGGAGAGTACGGAGGCCGTCCTCTCCGACGCGAAAAAGGAAGCTGCGGTGATCCATGAAAATGCCGTCAAGGTAGCCAATCAGAAGGCGGACGATATCGTTTCCTCTGCGCGCAAGGAGGCAAAAAGCCTTATCGAGCGCACCGAGCAGGAGATGGAAGAGGAACACCGCAAGCTGCAAAAGGACATTGAACAGCAGATCACCGATGTTTCTCTGGCGGTAGCCGAAAAGATCCTTTCGCGAGAGGTCACGCCGGAAGACGATAAGAAAATGATTGAAGAAAGCCTTGCGCAGTGGAGCAAAGAGTGATATGAATACGCATGGCGAAAAGACGGCGAGAGTTGTTCTTGCCAGAAAACCGGACGCTGATCTTGTGCAAAAGATCGTTGCGTTTACAGAGAGCCGCGGCTGTACGCATGTGCGGTATACAATCGATCCGAAGATTGTCGGCGGCATCATCATTTATATAGGCGACGTTATCTACGACGGCTCCGTGCGGAGCCGGTTGGAGAATATCAAGCACTCGTTGTAACGCCGCCCGCACAGGGTATACTATATGATTGACGTTAATGCGATAGGAAAAGGAATCCGCAAAAAACTGGATTCCGTGCGCGAATATACGGACGAGCGCGTTTGCGGCAGAATAATTTATTCGGGCGACGGGGTTGTTCATATTTCGGGTTTGCAGGATGTAAAATACAACGAACTTCTTGAAATACAGGGCGGGTACCGCGCGCTGGCTCTCAATTTGGAGCGGAATATGGTGGGCGCGGTGCTGTTTTCGGGCGAGGACAAGGTGCGCTACGGCGATTTGGCGTATTCGACCGGCGAAACGGTGCAGATGTGCGTGGGTGAAGAGATGCTCGGCCGCATCGTCGACCCGCTTGGGCAGCCGCTCGACGGACTCGCAGAGATAAAGACGGATAAATACCGTCCGGTTGAATTTCCCGCCCCCGCCATTATGGACAGGGCAAAGGTCAACAAGCCTTTGCAGACGGGAATTCTCGCCATCGACAGCATGATTCCCATCGGCAGGGGGCAGCGCGAACTTATTATCGGCGACAGGCAGACGGGAAAGACGGCGATTGCCGTCGACACCATTCTCAACCAAAAGAATGAAAACGTGATTTGTATTTACGTTTCCATCGGGCAAAAGTCCTCGTCTCTCGCGAAAATCGTTTCGACGCTCCGCAGTGCCGGTGCAATGGATTATACGTGCGTCGTCTCGTCCACGGCGGACGACCCGGTGCCCCTCCAATATCTCGCTCCGTACAGCGGCTGCGCGTTGGCGGAATATTTCATGTATCAGGGCAAAGACGTGCTCATCGTGTACGACGATTTGTCCAAGCATGCGGTCGCATACCGCACGATGAGCCTGCTTTTAAAGCGCCCCGCCGGGCGCGAAGCATACCCCGGCGATGTCTTCTATCTGCATTCGCGCCTCTTGGAGCGCGCGGCGAAGCTGAACGAGGAAAAGGGCGGCGGCTCGATAACGGCGCTCCCCATCGTCGAAACGCTGGCGGGCGATATTTCCGCCTACATTCCGACGAATGTGATTTCCATTACGGACGGGCAGATTTATTTGGAAAGCGAACTGTTTAACAGCGGCGTGCGCCCGGCGGTCAACGTCGGCCTCTCCGTTTCCCGCGTGGGCGGCAGTGCACAGCGCGCCGCAATCCGGCAGATTTCCGGCCAGCTCCGCATCAATCTCGCGCAGTACAGGGAGCTCGCCATCTTTATGCAGTTCGGCTCTGACCTCGACGCGGAGACGCAGAAAACCCTTTCCCGCGGTTTAAAGATGACCGATACCCTCAAGCAGAGGCAGTATCTCAACTATTCCGTCAGGGAAATGATTGTATTGCTGGCCGTTTCGCAGAGCGATTTGGTCGATAAAATTCCCGAAAAGAAGATGTCCGCCTATGTCGAGGGCCTGCTGGATTATATCCGCGTCAACCACGCTTCCCTGTTGGATGAAATCAATCCCGACCAGAAGCTGACGGACGAGCTGAAAGAGAAAATCTTCGCGGTAGCGGAGGAGTACATCAACTGTTCGGTCGGCGACGATTCTTCGGGCAGTGCGTCCGCCGAAGAGGAACCGGCGGAGGCGGAGCAGAATGGCTGACATAACAGAAATTAAGCATCGAATCAAGAGCATACAGGATACGCACCAAATCACAAAGGCGATGGAGCTCATCTCCGTAGCCAAGATGCGCAAGGCAATCCAGAAGCAATCTTTCAGCTCGGCGTATTTCGATTCGGTTCGGTACACATTGAAGGATATCATGCGGCACAGCACGGATATCCGCCACCCGTATATCGACCGCCGTCCCGATAACCGCACCGCCTATATCGTAGTGGCGGGGGATAAAGGGCTGGCAGGCGCGTTCAACAACAATGTTTTGAATCTCGCGTGGGAACATATGCAGCAGCGCCCCGTGCACTATATCGTCACCATCGGGCAGATGGCGCGCGCCTATTTTGAGAGCCGCAAACAGCAGGTCGACCTCGAATTTACGCATGCGGTCGCAAGTCCCACACTGCACGACGCGCGCGGCGTCACCCGCGACATACTCGATTTGTACGACAGGAACTTGATGGACGAAGTTTACGTCGTATTCACGCGCATGTACTCGACGTCGGTGCACGAGCCGGTCATGGTCAAACTCCTTCCCATCGCGGAAGAGGACATCGAGGCGGATTTGAATACCGATTACAGCGGGCAAATCGATTACGACCCTTCGCCGAACGAAGTGCTGAACGTGCTCGTTCCGCAGTATTTAATCGGCATGATTTATTCCGCGCTCATACACTCTGCGGCGAGCGAGCATGCGGCTCGCATGCTTGCGATGTCGAGCGCGAATAAGAACGCCGAAAAGATGCTCGATGCGCTCAACCTCGAGTACAACCGCTTGCGGCAGAGCGCCATCACGACGGAGCTTTTAGACCTTTCATCGGGCAGATTTTTCTCCGACAACAATCTACATCAAAAGGTAAGGCATAAAAATGGTAAATCCCGGTAGGATTAGTCAAATCATCGGGCCGGTCATAGACGTAGAATTTGAAGACGATATGCCGCCGATTAACGAGAAACTCGTTATAGAAGAAACGGGCAGCGTGCTCGAAGTTCTGGCGCACGAGGCAAAGGGCTCGGTTCGCTGCATTTCGATGAGCGCGACCGACGGCCTTTCCCGCGGAATGAAAGTTCTCGATACGGGCGGCCAGATTTCCGTGCCCGTCGGCGAAGGGGTGCTCGGCAGGGTGCTAAACGTCCTCGGCGAGCCCATCGACAACAAGGGCGAAGTAAAGACGGATTTGCATTGGAACATCCACCGCAAACCTCCTGCATTCTACGACCAAAGCCCCTCGACGGAAATTTTTGAAACGGGTATCAAAGTCATCGACCTCCTCGCTCCGTACAGCAAGGGCGGTAAAATCGGCTTGTTCGGCGGCGCGGGCGTCGGCAAAACCGTCCTCATCATGGAGCTGATGCACAATATCTCCAAGGAGCACGGCGGCTACTCCATCTTTACGGGCGTCGGCGAGCGTTCCCGCGAGGGCAACGACATGATTGCCGACATGGAGGAATCGGGCGTCATCGCCAACACCGCGCTCGTCTACGGGCAGATGAACGAACCGCCCGGGAGCCGTATGCGCACCGCGTTTACCGGCCTCACCATCGCCGAATATTTCCGCGACGTGAATCGGCAGGACGTGCTTCTCTTTATCGACAACATTTACCGCTATATCCAGGCGGGCAGCGAGGTTTCGGCTCTGCTCGGGCGCATGCCCTCGGCGGTCGGCTACCAGCCGACTCTCGCGACCGAAATGGGTATGCTGCAGGAGCGCATTGCGAGCACGCGGCGCGGCTCCATCACCTCCATCCAGGCGGTATACGTCCCTGCGGACGATATCACAGACCCGGCGCCCGCGGCGCTGTTCTCCCACCTCGACGCGACGACCGTTCTCTCGCGCAAAGTGGTGGAGATGGGGATTTATCCCGCGGTAGACCCGCTCGAATCGACGTCGCGCATCCTCGATCCGCAAATCGTGGGCAGAGAGCATTACGACATCGCGAATAAAGTCATCGCGACTCTCCAGCGCTATAAAGAATTGCAGGATATTATCGCCATTCTCGGCATGGACGAGCTTTCCGAAGAGGATAAACACGCGGTCTATCGCGCGCGCAAGATTCAGAAATTCATGTCGCAGCCCTTCTCCGTTTCCAAGATTTATACGGGCCTGGAAGGGCGCTATGTGCCGCTGCAGGCGACCATCGAGAGCTTTAAAACCATTCTCTCCGGCGAAGTGGACGACTTGCCCGAAAACGCTTTCTTCAACGTCGGCGATATCGACGAGGTCAAGGCGAAGGCGCGGACGATGTGCGCGGACGAATAACCCCAAAATCGGGAGTGAAAAATGAATACATTCTTTTTGGAAATCATCACGCCCGAAAAGACATTTTATCGCGGCGAGGTGGAAAGCATCAATATTCCGGCCCTCGGCGGCGCCTGTTCCGTCATGGCGGGGCATCAGCCGATGGTTTTCGCTACGGAGCCGGGCGTTATCCGCATCACGGAAAACGGAAAAACGCGCGAAGCGTTCATGAGCGAGGGTTTCGTTGAAGTCCGTCCGGACGAGACGATTGCCTTTTCGCAGGCGGTCGAATGGCCAGAGGATATCAACGAGCGCCGCGCCGAAGAGGCGAAGGAGCGCGCGGAGGAGCAGTTGCGGCGCAATCGGAGCGCGGCGGAATATCGTCTCAACCGCCAGGCGCTCGCGCGCGCCTTTGCAAGGCTGCGGGTAAAGCACCACAATTACATGGACGGCGAATAGAGAAAAAGCGGAGCAGCAAATGCCCCGCTTTCTTACTATCGGCGGCCGATTTATTTGCAATTTCGCCGCTTTTTGTATATAATAGAAGTTGAATTAAACGCAAGCACTCTACGGAGGAAAGAATGGCAAAGCCGAGCAAATACATCCGCAATTTTTGCATTATAGCGCACATCGACCACGGCAAAAGCACCATTGCAGACAGAATCATGGAGCTCACGGGGCAGGTTTCCGCGCGCGATATGGAAGACCAGCTCCTCGACTCGATGGATTTGGAGCGGGAGAGGGGCATCACCATCAAGCTGACGCCCGTGCGCATGTTCTACAAGGCGGATAACGGAAACGAATATGAATTTAACCTAATCGACACCCCGGGGCATGTCGACTTTACCTACGAGGTTTCCCGTTCGCTCGCCGCGTGCGAGGGGGCGATTTTGGTCGTGGACGCCACGCAGGGCATCGAGGCGCAGACGCTCGCAAACGTCTATCTTGCCCTCGAGAACGACTTGGAAATCATCCCCGTCATCAACAAAATCGACCTTCCCTCCGCCGACATCGAGGGAACGCGCAAAGAAATCGAGGACGTCATCGGGCTGGACGCATCCTATGCGCCCTGCGTTTCCGCAAAAGAGGGGACAAATATAAAAGACATTTTGGAGAAAATTGTCGAGTATATCCCCGCGCCGGACGGCGACACCGAGGCGCCGCTCAAAGCGCTTATCTTTGACAGCTATTACGACAATTATAAGGGCGTCATTCTGTTCGTCCGCATCAAGGACGGCAGCGTTAAGGTGGGGGATATCATCAAGACTTTCCAATCGGACAAGCAGTACGACGTGACGGAAGTGGGGGCGTTCAGCCCCAAGCTCGCCCCCAAGGAAATTTTGCGCGCGGGCGAGGTCGGCTACATCGCGGCGAGCATCAAGAGCATACAGGACGTCGCCGTGGGCGATACGGTCACGAACGCGCTTTCGCCCGCCGACGAGCCGCTGCCCGGCTATAAAAAGGTGCAGCCCGTCGTGTTCTGCGGCATCTATCCGCTGGACGGGAGCAAGTTCAACGACTTGAAGGACGCGCTCCTGAAATTGCAGCTCAACGACGCGTCGCTCATCTTCGAGCCGGATACCTCCGTCGCGCTGGGGTTCGGCTTCCGCTGCGGCTTTTTGGGGCTTCTGCACATGGAAATCATCCAGGAGCGCATCGAGCGGGAATTCAATCTCGATATCATCACCACCGCGCCGAGCGTTTCCTATAAGGTGCACAAGACGGACGGGGAGGAGCTGTTTGTTGACAACCCGTCGCATCTGCCCGACCAAACGGACATCGAGTATATGGAGGAGCCAATCGTCAAGGTTGAAATATATTCGCCGCCCGAATACATCGGCTCGATTATGGACTTGTGCCAGGATAAGCGCGGCGTGTTCAAGGACATGACCTATCTTGACGAAAAGCGAGTCAAACTTTTGTATACTCTGCCTCTCAACGAAATCATCTACGATTTTTTCGACCAAATCAAGTCGCGCACGCGCGGCTACGCCAGCTTTGATTACGAGCTTATCGGCTACGAGCGCAGCGAGCTCGTCAAACTCGATATTCTGCTCAACGGCGACGTGTGCGACGCGCTCTCCATGATTGTGCACAAGGACAGGGCGTACCCACGCGGCAGAGAGCTTGCGGAGAACCTGAAGGAGGCGATTCCGCGCCAGCTCTTTGAAATTCCCATTCAGGCGGCCGTCGGCGGAAAAATTATCGCGCGCGAAACGGTCAAGGCTGTGCGGAAAGACGTCCTTGCCAAGTGCTACGGCGGCGACATCACGCGCAAAAAGAAGCTGCTTGAAAAGCAGAAAGAGGGCAAAAAGCGCATGCGCAGCATCGGCTCGGTCGAAGTCCCGTCCGAGGTGTTCATGTCCATTTTAAAGACGAACAAATAATTATTATAATGCCACGAAAGGGGGGGAGTCAATGGAGGATAGAAAGCAGCCGAATTTTTTTGAACTCGTCTACGCGGCGGTGCAAAAAATCCCTTGCGGCAAGGTTGCAAGCTACGGCCAAATCGCGCGCCTGTGCGGAAGTCCGCGTTCCTCGCGCGCTGTGGGGTATGCGCTGCACGTCAATCCGCTCCCCGGCATCGTGCCCTGCCACCGCGTCGTAAACCGCGAGGGCAGGCTCGCTCCCGCCTTTGCCTTTGGCGGGGCTGAGGTTCAAAAAGACTTGTTGGAAAGGGAAAGCGTCGAGGTTTTTCAAAGGGACGGCCTGTACTACGTCAACATGGAAAAATACCGCTGGAATCCATAATCAGCGGTATTTTTGGTATTTTTAATAGTATTATGCCAGACATAATTGTGTAAAAAGAGAGGAAAAGTATCATATGGCAGGGATTTATATCCATATTCCGTTTTGCACGTCGAAGTGCCGCTACTGCGATTTCACTTCCTACCCGGGGAAGATAGGCTTTGCGGAAGCGTACATGGCTTGCCTTTACAAGGAGATGAAACTCCGAGCGGCGGAGCTTCAAAATAAGACCTTTGATACCGTTTACATCGGAGGCGGCACCCCGTCTGTAATCGACGCAAAGTGGATTGTCGGGTGTTTGAACCAGGTGCGCGCGTGCTACGCGCTCGCGCCGAATGTCGAAGTCACCATTGAGATGAACCCCGGTACGGTTACGGAGGAAAAAATTCAGGCATATAAACAGGCGGGCGCCAACCGCTTTTCCATCGGCTTGCAGACGGCAATTGACGCGCAGCTCGAGGAGCTCGGCCGCAGGCATACCGCGGCGGATTTCGTTGAAACCTGCCGACTGCTCGGCGAAGTCAATAAAAGTGCGGATATCATGATAGGGCTGAAAGGGCAGACGAGCGCGGATATCCGCAAATCGATTGACCTTGCAGCGGGGCAGGGCGTTTCGCACATTTCCATGTACGCGCTCACCCCCGAGGACGGCACGCCCGTTTACACCGATTATCTCAACGGCGAACTGCCAGACTCCGACGAGGTTGCGGCGCAGTACGACGACGCCCGCGCCTATCTGAAACAGCTTGGGTTCGAGCGGTACGAGGTATCCAACTTTGCGAAAAAAGGCTTCGAATCCCGGCACAATCTCAACTACTGGCGCAGGGGAGAATACATCGGCTTCGGCGTCGATGCGAGCTCCTTTATGTGCGGCCGCCGCTTTACGAATACGCGCGATTTAGACGACTACATCAAGTGCATTTTGTCCAATCATTACCCCGTTGTTTCCGACGAAGAAATCACGGGGGATGATGCGAAGTTTGAAAAGGTGATGCTCGCCCTCCGCACGGAAGAGGGGCTGGATATCGCGGCGTACAGGCGCGAGTTCGGCACGGAGTTTGTGCTCGATTTTTCCGACGCCCTCATCAAAAATAAGGAGTATTTCGATTTAATCGACGGCAAACGCGTTAAAATCAAAGACGAATATTTGTATGTACAAAATCAAATTTTGATGGATTTTTTGCGGTGATATCAAGTATTATGCCACGCATAATTACTGAAAATTGCCTCATTCTCCGCGCGTAGCGATAATTTCTCCCGTTTCGGCGTCGGCGAGCATAGCGTAGGTGCTGCCGCTGCGGTCGATGAGTCCGACGTAATAAAAGCAGCGCTCGTTGTCGTACAGCAGGCGGACATACAGCTCTCCGGCAAAGGTATTCCCAGAGGTGAGCGCGGCGAAGCGGTCGCTCTCCGCTTCCCGCACCTTTGTCAGCAGGTCGGCAAGTTTCAATGTGTTTTCCGTCTTAATGCTTGCCGCCGAAACGGAGATTGGCTCGGCAGTTGCTTCGTCCGCGACGGTGATTGTAAATTGGATGGTCGTCTCGCTCGGCGCGGGAATGGTCTGCGTGCAGCGATGCGCGAGCCGCACGCTGTCGAAGGAGAGTTCGGAAGTGTATTCTTTCTCCCCGATTGTGTAGCGCACAGAGTAGGTTTTGGTATTGTCGGGCGCGGTGAGTGCGACTTCGAAGATGTTGCTCATGTCACCTACGTTGCCGTCCGCCGTGTAGGGATATTCGCGCTGCGAATAACTTGCAAAGACGGAGTAGTCGCCCTGCGTGCCCATGAAAATGTCGCTGCGGTATTCCGAAACATAGTCGGTTAAATCCGCCTGCGCGCTGCATCCGCCGAAAACGAGGACTGCCGCGCAGGCCAGAACTGCAAGGATTGTGACGAGGAATTTTTTCATATCGATACCTGCCAAGAGAATTTCTAATGTATTTTATTTTTTTATCACATCGAAAATGATTACTTTGCCAAATTAGGTTGATTTTTTTTAGGTGCTGTGCTAAAATAGATAAAATATATTTAGTAAGTCATGCGGACGCATGTGCGGAAAATAAACTTTTTTCGTATATCGGAGGGCGCATTGGGTAAACTCGTTTTAAAAACAGCGGCGGCGACCGTTTCGCTTATTATCGCATTCGGGTTGATACTTTTCGGTATCGTCAGCCTTGCTTCGCCCTCGGCGATGATGGCTTTTGCCGATTCGCTTGCCATGGACGGGCTGAGCGCCTATTACAGCATTGCTATTTACGAGCGCACGGGTGAGATTTCCGATTTAGCGGCTGCCGTAGAGAGGAGCTACGACGTCGAGCACTATTCCGATGCGGCAAAATACGGCGAACAGCTGCTGAGCGATTCCGGCTTCGCGGCGTACTGCATCGAACGAGACGAAGATACGGCGGGCAATGCCGGCGTCATCAGCAGCTATGAGCAGTATGCGGCGGGCATCGTCTCTTCCGCGCAGTATCATGTCGGGGAAAAGGAATCCGCTTTAGAAACGGCGCTCGATGCGCTGGGGCAAAACACTTTTCCGGAACTGAATGCCATGTATTATCTTTCTTCGGCCGCGACGAGCAGCGGCGATGTTGCGTTTTGCAGAGAAATGCTGTCGAGTTTAGAAAAGCTGACCGTTGAAGACGTGCAGGAACAGGTTCTCCTGCAGGAATTTATAATGGATTTGCAGATATTTTGCGCAGAGTAGGCTCCGCCGCCGCGCGTGTTCGGGCAGAGAAAATTTTGATTTCATTCGTTCGTTAAAAATTTTATACAGATAAAGTAAAAAATTAAGGAGAAATGCTTATGAATAAGATAGTGCAAGAGGGTTTGACTTTTGACGACGTGCTGTTGATTCCGGCGGCATCCGATGTGCTTCCTGCGGAGGTCGATTTATCCACGCGGCTGACGGACGATATACGCTTGAATATACCGCTGATGAGCGCGGCGATGGACACCGTCACCGAGAGCAAGCTCGCTATCGCTATCGCCCGCGAAGGCGGCATCGGCATTATCCATAAAAACATGTCCATCGAGGAGCAGGCGAGCCAGGTGGACAAGGTCAAGCGCAGCGAGCACGGCGTCATCACCGACCCGTTTTTCCTCGCGCCGGAAAACAGCGTTCGCGAGGCGGTCGCGCTTATGGAGCGCTATAAAATCAGCGGCGTTCCCATCACTAAGAACGGCAAGCTCGTCGGTATTCTGACCAACCGCGACCTTCGCTTCGAGTCCAATTACGATCAGCCCATCGACAACGTCATGACGAAAAAGAATCTCGTCACGGCGCCCGTCGGCACGTCTTTGGAAGAGGCGCAGAAGATTCTCGGCAAGCACCGCATCGAAAAGCTCCCCATCGTGGATAAAGACGGCTATCTGAAGGGGCTTATCACAATTAAAGATATCGAAAAGAGCATCCAGTACCCGAACTCGGCGCGCGACAAGAACGGCCGCCTGCTCGCGGGCGCTGCCGTCGGCAGGGCGGCGAACACGATGGAGCGCATCGCCGCGCTCGTGGCCGCGAAGGTCGACGTCATTACCGTCGACACGGCGCACGGCCACCAGAAAGGCGTCATCGAAGAGGTCTCCAAAATTAAAGCGAAATATCCGAACCTCGCGCTCATCGCGGGCAACGTTGCCACGCCCGAAGCGACCAAGGCGCTCATCGACGCGGGCGCGGACGTCGTAAAGGTCGGCATCGGCCCCGGCTCCATCTGCACCACGCGCGTTGTCGCGGGCATCGGCATGCCCCAGCTTACGGCGGTCATGCAGTGCGCGGAAATGGCGGACAAGATGGGCAAGCGCATCATCGCGGACGGCGGCATTAAATACAGCGGCGACATCGTCAAGGCAATCGGCGCGGGCGCTTCCGTCGTCATGATCGGCAGCCTGTTCGCCGGCACGCTCGAAAGCCCGGGCGAAATCGAAATTTACCAGGGCAGGAACTTCAAGGTCTACCGCGGCATGGGCTCGCTCGGCGCGATGGCGGCGGGCGGCAACGACCGCTATTTCCAGGAAAACAACCGCAAATTCGTTCCCGAGGGCGTGGAGGGCCGCGTGCCTTACAGGGGAAAGGTTGCGGACATCGTGTACCAGATGATTGGCGGCCTGCGCGCAGGCATGGGGTATTGCGGCATGCACAACATCGACGAGATGCGCAAGAACGCGCGGTTCGTCCGCATCACGAACGCGAGCCTCATCGAGAGCCACCCGCACGACATTTCCATCACGAAGGAATCTCCCAATTACAGTCCCCGCGGCCTGTAATTGTACCGGAAAATGTACCGCCGTTTTTGTGCGGTACTTTCCTTTTACACACATAGTCGGGGGAGATGAGAAGGGAGTAAAACGGAAAAATGCAGCATCAGAGAGTTTTGGTTTTGGATTTCGGCGGGCAGTACAACCAGCTGATTGCGCGCCGCGTTCGCGAGCAAGGCGTGTACTGCGACCTTGTGCCATTCACGACAAGCATCGAAAAAATCCGCGAATACGCGCCCATCGGCATCATCTTCACGGGCGGGCCGAACAGCGTGTACGAGGCGGGCGCGCCCGACGTGGACGCGGAAATTTTTGAATTGGGCATCCCCGTGCTCGGCATCTGCTACGGCTGCCAGCTCGTCGCGCACAAGCTGGGCGGCAAGGTCGCCCATGCGGAAACGCGCGAATACGGCAAGAGCGAAATCGAGTATGCGGAGAGCCTGCTCTTTAAAGGCATCGACAAAAACAATATCTGCTGGATGAGCCACACCGACTACGTCGGCGAGGTGCCGTCCGGTTTCCATATCACCGCCACAACGAAGACCTGCCCCGCGGCGGGCTTTGGGGATGCGGAAAAGAAAATTTACGGCATACAGTTCCACCCCGAGGTGCACCACACTGTGCAGGGCGACAAAATTCTGCGCAATTTCCTGTACGAAATCTGCGGAGCGAAGGGCGATTGGACGATGTCGAATTTCGTTGCCGAGCAGGTGGAAATACTCAAAAAGAAGCTCGCGGGCAAAAAGGTTTTGTGCGCGATGAGCGGCGGAGTGGACAGCGCCGTCGCGGCGACGCTCGTGCACCGCGCGGCGGGGGATAACCTCACCTGCGTGTTCGTCGACCACGGGCTTTTGCGCAAGGGCGAATCGGAGGAGGTTGTCTCCGTGTTCCGCGACAAGCTGGGTATGAACCTCATCCGCGCCGACGCGAGCGAGCGCTTCCTCAAAAAGTTGAAGGGCATCGCCGACCCCGAAACAAAGCGCAAGATTATCGGAGAAGAATTTATCAAGGTGTTCGAGGCGGAGGCAAAGAAAATCGGCGCGGTCGATTACCTCGTGCAGGGCACCATCTATCCCGACGTAATCGAGAGCGGCAAGGGCGCCTCGGCGGTCATCAAGAGCCACCACAACGTGGGCGGGCTTCCCTCCGTCGTCGATTTCAAAGAGATTATCGAGCCGCTGCGCGACTTGTTCAAGGACGAGGTTCGCAAGGTCGGCACCGAGCTCGGGCTTCCCGATTCGGTCGTCGAGCGCCAGCCCTTCCCCGGCCCGGGGCTCGCCATCCGCATCATGGGCGAGGTGACGGAGGAAAAATTGCAGACCTTGCGCGACGCGGACTATATTCTGCGCGAAGAGATCGCCAAGGCGGGATTGAACCGCGAAATCTGGCAGTACTTTGCCGTCATCACCTCGACGTATACGGTCGGCGTGATGGGCGACGCGCGCACCTATGAACCCGTCATCGCCCTGCGCGCCGTGACGAGTGTAGACGCTATGACAGCGGACTGGGCGCGCATCCCGTACGACGTATTGGAGCGCATCTCCAACCGCATCGTCAACGAGGTGGAGCACGCCAACCGAATCGTGTACGACATCACGAGCAAGCCGCCCGCAACCATCGAGTGGGAGTAACGGTGCGGAAAAAAACGCGGCGGACAAATTTTTTCTATGAAAATTGCGCTTTTGCAGCTTCTGCCGGCGGGCAGTGAAGCGGAAAACCGAAAAAAGGGCGCCGAATGGTGCCGCCGCGCGAAGGAAGCGGGCGCGGACATCGCGCTCTTTCCTGAAATGTGGAGCTGCGGCTATTCCTTTCCGCAGGATACCGCCGCTTTGAAGACCGCGGCGATTGATGCGGACGGGGCTTTCGTCAGTTCTTTCGGCGGGCTCGCCGCGCAGTTGCAAATGGCAATCGGCATAACCTTTTTGGAGAAATACGAGCCTTCGCCGCGCAACTCGTTTGTGCTCTTCGATTGCTTCGGCAGGCGCGTTCTGTCGTATGCAAAGGTGCACACCTGCGACTTCGGCGAGGAGCGCGTATTGACGGCAGGCGATACCTTTCCCGTTGCCGAGCTGAATACTGCGGAGGGGAGCGTCAAAGTCGGCGCGATGATTTGCTACGATCGCGAATTTCCCGAAAGCGCGCGTATCCTCATGCTCGAAGGGGCGGAGCTCATCCTCGTGCCGAACGCCTGTCCGATGGAAATCAACCGCCTGTCGCAGCTGCGCGGGCGGGCGTACGAAAATATGTGTGCAATCGCTACGGCGAATTATCCGCAGGGCCAGCCCGACTGCAACGGGCATTCCACGGTATTCGACGGCGTGGCGTATCTCCCGGACGAGGTTGCCCCGCGCGATACCTGCCTGTTGGAGGCGCCCGAGGCGGAGGGAATGTATCTGGCGGAATTGGATTTGGCGCTTCTGCGCGAATACCGGCGCAGCGAGGTGCACGGCAACGCCTACCGCCGTCCGGAATTATACGGCAAGCTGACGGATAGGGCTGTAAAAGAGCCGTTTATCCGCGCCGATAAAAGAAAGAGATAAAAGATTTACAACGAAATACACGGAGGATATTCGAATGGAAAACAACAAGCGCCCCGAGAACATGGCGCGCATCGACAATGCGAACCTCGCGAACGTGTTTATCCACGAGCAGGTGAAGGCGATTCAGAAGCAGGTCGGCGACAAAAAGGTATTGCTCGCGCTTTCGGGCGGGGTGGATTCGTCCGTCGTGGCGGCTCTGCTCATCAAGGCAATCGGCAAAAACCTCGTGTGCGTGCACGTCAATCACGGGCTTCTGCGCAAGGGCGAGCCGGAGCAGGTCGTCGAGGTGTTCCGCAACCAGATGAACGCGAACCTCGTCTACGTCGACGCGGTCGACCGCTTCCTGGATAAGCTCGCGGGCGTGGCCGAACCCGAAAAGAAGCGCAAAATTATCGGCGCGGAATTCATCCGCGTGTTCGAGGAAGAGGCGCGCAAGCAGGACGGCATCGAATTCCTCGCGCAGGGCACCATCTATCCCGACATTTTGGAGAGCGGCCCAGTCAAGGCGCACCACAACGTGGGCGGGCTTCCCGACGATTTGCAGTTCGAACTGGTCGAGCCGCTCAAATTCCTGTTCAAGGACGAAGTGCGCGTCGTCGGCAAGGCGCTCGGCCTTCCCGATAACATGGTCTACCGCCAGCCCTTCCCCGGCCCCGGCCTGGGCGTGCGTTGCCTCGGCGCCATCACGCGCGAGCGGCTGGAATGTGTGCGCGAATCGGACGCCATTTTGCGCGAAGAGTTCGATAAAAACGGGCTCGCGGGCAAGGTGTGGCAGTATTTCACCGTCGTGCCCGATTTTAAGTCGGTCGGCGTCAAGGGTGGCCTGCGCACCTTCGAATATCCCGTCATCATCCGCGCGGTCAACACGGTCGACGCGATGACGGCGACGGTGGAGGATATCCCGTTCGCCCTCCTGCAGCACATCACCGAGCGCATCACGAAAGAGGTCAAGGGCGTCAACCGCGTGCTGTACGACCTCACGCCGAAGCCGTGCGGCACCATCGAATGGGAATAATTCATCGACAGTTTTATAGGATACGTCGTATTTTGAAATACCTTTGCAAAAATTTTCGCAAAGGTATTTCTTTTTTTGCGTAAATATGGTATACTGAGACATAGTACTTTCCCGAAGGAAAGAAATAAGTGATTTGGGTGGAAAATGACGGACCTGACCTACGAAGCGTTGCATACGATTATCAACAGCCGCAAAGAGCCGGACAAACAGTTCTATTTGGATTTATTGGACGAAGACGTGCAGCGTGCGGCGGAGGAAGAGCATATCCGTGCGGTGATGATTCTTCTGAAAGTTTGTTATATCAACAAGCTGAAGGAAAAAATTGCTGCCGCGCAGAAAGAGGCGGAAGAGCTGCGCGGCAGCGAATTTTCGGCGGAGAATTACCGCGAAGTAATCGGCTTGAACGCGCAAATCAAACAGTGGCGGGCAGAAATCGAAAGCTATAAGGGCTTTTTCACCGAGCCGTATTTTGCGCGCATGGATGTCGTCGACGACAAAGAGGGGTACAACAGCTATTACATCGGCAAAAAGGGCGATTTGAATTTAGAAATCGTCGATTGGCGCGCGCCGCTCGCCCGCAAATATTATCAAAAGAGTCAAATTCTCTTTTCCATCAACGAATACAATTATAAGCTGATACTGCGCCGCGCGCTTCGCACGCGCAACGGGAAACTGCTCGACTTTAAAAACGAATATCTGAATTTAAAGGATTATCTCACCAAAGAGGAGATTGCCGGGCGCGACGAGGAGATTATTTTCGATCCCTATCTCAAAGAAATCCTGAAAAACCGCAAAGAGCAGTCGGAAATTTCCGATATCATCGAAACGATTCAGGAGAAGCAGTACGAGATTATCACCAAACCCGAGCGGGACAGCTTTGTTTTGCAGGGGTGCGCGGGGAGCGGCAAGACGATGATTATGCTCCACCGCCTGAGCTTTCTGATGTACAACAACGAAAAGCTCGGCCCGCGCGACGTGCTCGTCATCACCCCGAGCGATTCGTTCAACGCGTTCATCGACGAGCTCTCGCAGGTTCTGGAGCTGGAAAAGGTCAAAACGACGACCATCGACGATTACTTTTTGCAGCTTCTGCGCAATGCGGAGGTGGATATCGCGGATAAAATCGATTTTGCCGCAAAGCCGCCGCTTGCCTACAGCGAATATATCTACTCGCAAAAGTTTTACAGGGATATACAGGCCCGGCTCGCGAAAATTTACGACGGCATCGTGGGGATGTTCTTGAGCCACGAATGTGCGCAAATCATCGAGTCTGCCGCCGCGGATTGCCGCGCGCAGGCGGAAGAATTTACCAGGCTGAAGAACGCGAGCGTGCGGGTGCGCCGCGCCGTATTGGGCGAAATCAAGGAAAAGCCGGAGGGCGGGCTGTTCTATACCAAGCCTTTCCGCGAATTGATGAACGAGGTCACGGCGGTCGAGGAGTTCTTCAGCAACGATTTGAAGAGCGAAAAAATCAAAAACTACAGCGTGTTTTACGGGCGTCTGCTGAGCTTTTACCGCGCCGCATCCTTTATCCACCGCATGCACGGCCGCATCGTTTCGGACGCGTTGGAGGATTTGGCGCGGCTGAAAGAGGTCGTGGTGAAAGAAATCGGCGATTTGCGCCGCTACAAAATTTATCGCGGCGGCGAAGAGGTCGAAACGTATGCAGACCGCATCTCCCGCCGCGGGGAGCTCCTGCAGGAGATAGACAAAATCTCCGAGTCGGTGCAAAAAATCGGAGAAAAGTTCGACGCGTTCTGCGAATTGTACGAGACGCTGCGCGGCAACGACTATTTTGTCCGCATCGGCAAGTGCGGCACGCATATCGAATTGGCGCGCCTGTTTTACAAGGATATCGTGCGGAAGTCAAAAAACAAACTCGGCATTGGCAAGGGGCTTTTCCGCTGCGACGCCTATGTGCTGTGCCTCCTTTTGACGATGTTGGGCGAAAAGCTCGGCCCTCGCTACGGGCTCGTGTTTATCGACGAGGGGCAGGACATATCCGTCAACGAGTACGCTCTCCTCAAGGCAATCAATTCGGACGCTTCTTTCAACGTCTACGGCGATTTGGAGCAGAATATCACTTCTTACCGCGGCATCGGCGATTGGAAAGAAATCGGCGATTTCCCTGTTTATTATCTCAACCAAAACTATCGCAATACCAACCAAATCGTGGAATATGTTTCCGAGCGGCTGCATATCGATATGCGTCCCATCGGCTTCGACGGGCCTGCCGTCGAGCGCATACAGCAGCGCGGCATCAATGCGTTTTTCCGCGAGAAAAAGGGGCTGAAGGCGGTAATCGTCTCCGAGCGCGCGTTCGAGCGTTTCCGCCGCAAAAATTACAATATCCCCGGGCAGACGGGGCGGATTTCCAAGTCGAGAATCAATCTTTTGACCGTCTACGAATCCAAGGGGCTGGAGTTTACGAGCGTGGCGGTAGCGGATGCGGATATGGCCCCGCACGAAAAATATATCGCCTATACGCGCGCACTCAAAGAGTTGGCGATTGTAGAGGAGAACGGCAATGCGGAATAAATTTCTTTTGGATGCGGACGAAACAATTTTGGATTTCGTCCGCTCTTCGCGAGAAAGCCTCGCCCATGCGATGCGCGCGCTCGGGCTGCCGTACGGCGACGATTTCTTTTCACTCTATAAGGCAATCAACGACGGGGTGTGGAAGGAGTACGAGCAGGGCCAAATTACCAAAAAGCAGCTCATGCAGGTGCGGTTCGTCCGCTTTCTCGAAAGAATCGGGGTGCAGGCGGACGCGCAGAAGCTCAACGCCGTCTACTTCGAAACATTGTCGCACACGGGGTATCTATTGGACGGTGCGGCGGAATTTTTGCGGGGGCTGAAAGAGCGGGGCAAAATTTATCTCATCACCAACGGCACGCCCGCGGCGCAGTACGGCCGGTTGGAATCGCTCGGTCTGCGCGGCTTTTTCGACGGTATATTCGTTTCCGACGAAATCGGGTACGCGAAACCGGAGCGACGCTTTTTCGATTACGTGCTGGAAAAAGTCTGTGCCGACAAAAGCGAGTGCATCGTCATCGGCGATTCGCTCTCTTCGGATATAGCGGGTGCGGCGAACGCGGGCATTCTTTCGGTTTGGTACAACCCGGCGGGGAAACCGGCGGGAGCGGCAAAGCCGGATTATTCGGCGAAAAGCTATGCGGAAATCCTTGCCATACTCGACGCTTTGGCGGCGGGCGGAAAGGCGGGCGCGGTATAAACGGAGGTGCAAAGGGCAATACATGCAATCGGCGGTATTTTGCCCGTTTTTGCGCAGCGCATTCGGTACAACGCTTGCGGATACAGGAAAAAAGTGGTATAATAAAATCGGAAAAATTTGACAGTATATCGGAACGGCTTAATGCCGCGCGGGGAGGGTAGTAATGGCAGGAAAAAAATCGATTAAAACGACGCTGAAAGAGAGCCTCGCACTGCAGGCAAAGGTGCAGCAATTTTATGGCTATGCAGACCGTTTCAATCGCGTGCCGCTCTTTATTTCGCTACAGCTTTCCAACGCCGGGGCGGAGTCTGCGGAGAATATCGACGTCGTTATCGAGAACGGCGCCGGTTTTTTGTTGCCGTTTTCGCGGCATTTTGAGGAGATTCCGTACGAGAGCACCGTCGAAATTGAGGCGGCTGACATCGTTTCGCCGCTGTTTTTGACGGAGCTGAACGAGGTTCGGGAAGAGACAATCTCCGTGCGCGTTCTGCACGGCAAGGATACCGTTGCGGAAACGTCCGCGCGCGTTGTCGTGCTCCCGTTCGATTTTTGGAGCGGGCGGAGCGGAAACGCGGAACTGTTGGCGTCGTTCGTGCGTCCGAAGGTGGCAGACTGCCTGCGCGTCCTCGACGATGCGCGCGCACAGCTCAAAAAATGGAATACGGATACCGAGTGGCGCGGGTATCAGGAGGGGGATAAAAATAAAATCCGCCTTTTGGCGGCGGCGATTTACGCGGCCGTCAAGCGGCAGGTTATTGAAAAATCCGCCGCGGAATACAGCTACGATGCGCCCGTGCCCGTCGGGGATATCACGAAGATACTGAAAAACAAGGTCGGCACATCCTTTGAACTCGTTCTCTTCCTTGCCTCCTGCTTCGAATGTGCCGGATTGCATCCCGTTATCGCAATGGGGGAAAAGAGCGTTTCCTGCGGCGTTTGGCTGTACGACAATTGCTTTGCCGACGGCGTGAGCGACGATACCGTCCTGCTCGGCAACTATATCGCGGACGGAATCAACAACGTGAGCATGTTTGACGCGGAGGATGTGTTCGCGGGCAAAAACGTCAACTACACGGCGGCGGAAAAACACTTTGCGCAGAAACTTTCCGGCGGCTGGTTCGACACGGTTATCGACATCAAGCGCTGCCGCCTGGCGCGCATCCGCTCCCTTCCGCTGAAGGTCAAGGGAATCAAGGGGTACGAACTGTTGGGCGAGGAGGAGACGGACATCGCCGCCGCGCCCGAAACGATTTCCGGCCCGCGCAAACTAAGTCTGGACGGCAAAGTCACGAAGAACAAGCAGTGGGAGCGCCGTCTGCTCGATTTGTCCTTAAAAAATGCGCTTTTAAACTTCCGCCCCGATAAATATGCCCTGCATATATTGTCTTCCGACATCAATAAGACGTTCGAAAGCCTCTCCTCCGGCGAGGAGTTTACCGTGCTGGAAAAGACGGCCGACGTGCGCGGCGTACTGCCGGGCGACGAATATTTCAGCAATTCCGCCAATCTGTCCGTCCTCAGCGAGCTCTTGGACGTCGAGCTGAAAAACAGGCGGCTGCGCACCTTTTCGGAGTCGAAAGATATAGACGATATTCTCCGCTACCTCATCAAAAAGGGGAAAACGGCGGAGGAGGAAGCGGGCGCAAACGTCCTGTATCTCGCGTTCGGGTTTTTGAAGTGGTACGAATCCGATTCCAACGAGGCGAAATACGCCCCACTCGTGCTTTGCCCCGTCAAAATCACGCGCGGCAAAGGGGGAAAGGGGTATTCCGTTTCCTTTACGGAGGACGAAAAGCAAATCAACAACACGTTGCTGGAATTTCTTCTGCGCGAGTTTAAAATCGATATCCGCGGGCTGGACAATATCTCTTCGGGTATCCGCATCTCCGAAATTTTGGCGATGGTCAAGATGGAGATTCTGAACATGAAGCGCTGGGAAGTGCTGAATGAGGTGTACCTCGCGAGCTTCTCCTTTGCGCGCTTTGCGATGTGGAATGACGTGCGGAAGAACATCGATAAATTCCGCAAAAATCCGCTCATCCGTTCGCTGCTCGACAATCGGCTGGAAATTCCGAATCATGTCTTCGAGAATAAAGCGGAGGACGATTATCCTCCCACCGAAATTCTCTGCCCGCTCACGGCGGACAGCTCGCAGTTTGCGGCGATTGCCGAGGCGGTCGGCGGGGCGAGCTTTGTCCTGCACGGGCCTCCGGGCACGGGCAAGAGCCAGACAATCACCAATATTATCGCCAACTGCCTCAACAACGGCAAGCGCGTTCTGTTCGTCGCCGAAAAGCAGGCGGCGCTCTCCGTCGTCAAAAAGAGGCTCGATTCCATCGGGCTGGGTGATTTCTGCCTCGAGCTGCACTCGGCAAAGCTGGACAAGGCGCAGCTCCTCAAAAAGATGGAGACGACGCTTTCGCTCACCGCCGAGCAGGAGGGGCAGGATTTCGTTTCGAAGGCGGAGCAAATCGAGGAAGTCCGCAGGGCGTTAAACGAGCCGATTGTTGCGCTGCACAAAAAGCGGCGCCTGGGCGTATCCGTCTATGAGGGCATCCTCATCTACGAAAAAAACAAAAACGCGCCCGATGTGTTGGATATCGAGAGCACCTTCTACGACAGCCTGACCAAAGAAAAGCTGGAATCGTATGAAAATATGCTCATCGAGGTCTCCGCGGCGGCGAAGCAGTGCGGCGGCGCCTACCGTTCGCCCTTCGACAACGTGAATCTGCGCGATTACGACCAAAACGTGCGCAACCGCGTGTACTATGCGGCGGAAGTGTTGCTCGCGGAAATCAAGCATCTGAAGAGTTATTTGAGCCTGTTCCTCGATTTCTACCGCCAGCGCATCAGCTCGTTTACGCAGAAAAAGCTGCGCACCCTCGTGCAGCTCATCGAAATGCTGCGCGGCGGCGAGATAGACAAATATTTCGCCTGCGATGAGAACGAGTTTTACGTATTTTTCAATGCCAACCGGCGCCTGGACAGGCTGCTCGGCAGCTATTTCAAAAATTTTAAAAATTTGGTGGAGCTCGACGCCGACCCCGTCGTCGTCGAGCAGGAGCTGGAAAATTGGGGAGATAATTACCGCAGTTCGAAGACGCTTGCAAGCATCGCCAAACGCCTGCGGAAGAACGCAATCGGCGAGCTTTCCGCCTCCGACGAGGTCAAATACATCGGCATCGTCGCGCAGATTTACGAAGATTTGCAGCTCGTTCGGCGCAATACCCCGCTTTCGGCAAACTTTTTCGACCGCGGCGGCCGCATCAATTTCCGCAAGAGGGAAGAGTTTATGGAGCCGCTCCGCCAGATGCACGCGCTCGCGGAGGGCGTGTTCATGGACTACAATGCGGACAGCTTCAACAGCGTCTGCGTCCAGTCGGCGGGGGGCGGGTATGCCGCTCCCATTCTCGACGGGTTGAAGCAGGCGATTATCGGCTTCGAAAGCAGCCGCGAGAGCTTCTGCTCCGTCATCTGCGCCGATGCGGAAAAGTATTCCGACGAAGACCTCCTCGATTACTTCAACACAAAGGCGGGTGCCTTGATTGACAATATCGACATGCTCTCCGCCTGGTGCCTGTACCGCAAAATTTCCGGAAAGCTGGACGAGGAGGGGTTAACTTTCGTCACCGACTCGCTCGAGTCGGGCGCGGTTACGTCGGATAACATATTAGACAGTTTCCGCAAAAACGTCTATCGGAATTTCATCGAAACGAATATTTCCGCCGATTCCGTGCTCTCGACTTTCTCCGCCTCCGTCCTGGAGGAAAAAATCGAGCTGTTCCGCACGCTGGACGAGCAGTTCACCAAGCTCAGTCGCGAACATATCCGCAACAAGCTGATTGCAACGCTGCCGACGACTTCCACCGAGGGCAGCCTCAGCCTGGAGGTGCTGACTTTCCAGCGCATTTTGAAGGGCAACATGCGCGGCATAACCCCCAAGGAGTTTTTCGCGCAGATTCCCGAGTTGTTCGCGCGGCTCGCCCCCTGCGTCTTGATGAGCCCGATTACCGTGGCGCAGTACCTGTCTGCGGAGCCGGATTTGTTCGACCTCGTCGTATTTGATGAGGCGTCGCAGCTGCCCACGAGCGAGGCTATCGGCGCCCTGGCGCGCGCCAAGAGCGCGGTCATCGTCGGCGACCCGAAACAGCTCCCGCCGACTTCCTTCTTCACCTCCGGCTATGTGGACGAGGAGAACCTCGACACGGAGGACTTGGAGAGTATTCTCGACGACTGCCTCGCGCTGAGCATCCCCGAAAAGCATCTGAATTGGCATTACCGCAGCAAGCACGAGAGTCTGATTGCCTTTTCGAATATCATGTACTACGGCAACAAGCTGTGCACGTTCCCTTCGCCCGACGCGCTGGAGAGCAAAGTGCGGCTGGCGCTTGTGGAGGACGGCGTATACGACCGCGGCTTCACCAAGCGGAACAAAGGGGAGGCGGAAGCGCTCATCGCGGAGGTGGTGCGCCGCCTGAAAGACCCCGTCCTGTCCCGCTCGAGCATCGGTATCGTCACGTTCAGCACGGCGCAGCAGGATTACATCGAGCGCAGGCTTTCCGACGCGCTCGTGCGCAATAAGCTGGAAGACGTTGCATACGAGCGGGAAGAGCCGCTCTTCATCAAGAACCTGGAAAACGTGCAGGGCGACGAGCGCGACGTGATTTTGTTCTCCGTCTGTTACGGCCCCGACCGCACGGGCAAGGTGTCGCTGAATTTCGGCCCTCTCAACCAGGTGGGCGGCTGGCGCCGCCTCAACGTCGCCGTGTCGCGCGCCCGCGAGGAGATGATTGTGTTCTCTTCCATGACCTCCGCGATGATTAACCTTGCAAAGACGAACAGCAAGGGAGTGGCGGGGCTGAAAGCCTTCCTCGAGTTTGCGGAAAAGGGCAAAACGACGCTCGCCATCAATTCGAGCGAGCTCAAGGCCGCGCGCAGCGGCATCGGCAAGTATATCGCCAAGGAGCTGAAAACGTACGGCTACGAGTGCCGTTACGACCTCGGCGTTTCCGACTTTAAAATTGACTGCGCGGTAATCGACCCGAAGAATAAAAAGCGGTTTATCCTCGCGATTATGTGCGACGGCGTGACCGCCTACAATTCGAGCGCGAAGGACAGGAATATTTTGCAAATCCAGACGCTCAAACTCAACAACTGGAACGTCGCGCGCATATTCACCATCAACTTTATCAATAACCCGAAGCGCGAAATCAAAAAAATCAAGGATATGCTCGACCGCCTCACGGGGGCGGATAAAGCGAGCCGCGACCACCTCGCCAAGTACAGAAAGACGTACCGCTACGCCAAACTGGAGCAGGAGCAGAACGTGTCGCAATTCGTGACCTGCGGCGAAAACGACGCGGAAATCGCCGCCCGCCTGAAGGCAATCGCCGCGGCGGAAGAGCCGTTCAGCGAGCGGTTTTTGATGAAGCGCTGTCTCTCCTCGCTCGGTATTCAAAAGTTCGGCGCGAAGGTGGAGGAGCGCATGCACAACCTCATCAACCTGTGCGGCCTGAAGCGCGAGGAGCTGTGCGGCAGGGAGTATCTCCGCAGGACGGATAAGTGCCTCGACTGCGATTTTTACCGCATCGAGCCGAACGAACCGATTCGCAAGTCGGAGGAGGATTTCACTCCCTACGAAATCATCGCCCTTATCAAGGGGCTTTTAGAAAACAAGGTCAGCTTATATGCGGACGAACTGACGGCAGCGGTGTGCGCGGAGCTGAAAATCGCGCGGCCGAGCGATAAGCTCATCGAATTTATCGGCGAATGTGTGGCTCTGGGCGTTTCCCGTTCGCTGTTCGTGCGCTCCATCAGCGACCGCATCAGCTTGTGCTGACATGAAAGGGTTGGCCGGAAAAATAGCCCTGTTCGGCGCGCTGTTTTTCGCCGTCGCGGCAGTCGCGCTTCTCCCGGCGCTCGCTCCGCCTAAAGCGGGCGCCGTGCGGGAGAGTACGTCCGAAAATTTGGAGTACGATGCGTCGTTCACGGCCATCGTGCAGGGCAGTTGTGTGGGGCGGCCGGGCGCGTACCGCCTGCCGTACGGCTGTACGTACGGGGAGCTGTTCGCGCTGGCTGCTGTGAGCGCCCCGCCCGCCGAGTATGCCGCGGACGCGCCCGTCTCCTTTGCGGACGCCGTTCTGATCGGCGGGGAATATTATATCTATTTGGTGCTGTAATGTTCGGTGTACAAAAGAAAAGGCAAGCGCGGGCGCTCCTCCGCGCGGATGAAAATTTCTTTTACCGCGGGAGGGGAATCGTTCGCTTTCGCCCTGTGCTCTTTCTGTCCCTGAGCTTTGGCTTGGGGATATTTTTTACCAGCATGTTCGGGCTGCCTGCGCTGGCGGGTACGGCGGCTTTTTTGCCCGCCACGGCGGGCGTGCTCCTGTACCGTATATACAAAAAGAAATTTGCCGTCGGGTTTCTCCTGTTCGCCGCGCTCGTCTGCCTGTTTTACGCGCTCGGCTCCCTCTCCTTTTCCGTGCGAATCGGAAATTTCGAGCGCTCGCCGGAAATCTCCGGCGAATGTTCGGTCGCGGGTACGGTGGAGGAAATCGGCGAATCGAAGAATTATACTCTCCTCACCCTGCGGGATATCTGGATTATCGACGGCGCGGGCAATTCATACCGCCCGAACGCGAAATTGCAGCTGTATATCTACGGGGATACCGCGGCGGAAATCGGTTCGGCGGTCATGTTCGATGCGGACGTCGAAACGTACGACGCGTGGGCGTACGGCAGAATCAACGCGAACGCCATCATCGGGAATACCCGCTACCGCGCCGGCGCATCGGCGGAAAAGGTCGCCTTTTCGGAGGGGAACGGAATCGGCGTGTTTGCCTCCGTGCGCCGAACGATACACCGAATATTGTTTGAAAACATGGACGAGCAGACGGCCTCCGTCGCGTACGGCATGCTGACGGGCGACAGCGGCTATATGGACGAGGACGCGCTGCAAAATTTCCGTTACGGCGGAATTGCGCACATCTTCGCCGTTTCGGGGCTGCATATCGGCGTCATTTACGGGTTACTTTCCGCGCTCTGCAAAAGATGCCGGGCGAAAAATATTATCCGTATTCCGCTCGTGTTTGCCGCCCTGTGCTTTTATGCGGGAGTGTGCGGATTTTCGCCCTCGTCCGTTCGCGCGCTCGTAATGTGTACGGTTGCCATGTTCACCGAGGCCGGCGGCGTGCAGCACGACCGCGTCGGCTCCGTCTCCTGCGCGGCGCTCGCGGTGCTGGCAATCAATCCCGCCTATTTGTTTTCGGTCGGGTTTCAGCTCTCCCTGGCTGCCGCCGCGGGAATCGTAGTCGTCGGCGGGCATCTCACCCGTCTCCTGCGGAAGGTAAAATTCCTGCCGGAAAAGATAGGCTCCGCCGTCGGCGTGGCCCTCTCCGCGCAGCTGTCTACGTTCCCGATTTTAATCGATTGTTTCGGCTATGTATCGGGCATCAGTTTCTTTCTGAACCTCCTGTTTGTGCCGCTCATAAGCGCCGTGTACGGCGCCTTGTTCTGCTGTACGGCTCTGTCCTGCCTCCTGCAATTTGCGGTGCCCGTTTTTCTGTTTGTGCCGGAATACCTTCTCCGGCTCGCCGTAATGCCGATAGTGATGCTGGAATTCAAGGTGCTCCTCATCTGCGGATTTTCGTTCGGCGCCTGCGCGGCGGTGTGGTACAGCCTGCTCGTCCTCTTGACGGACAAGGTGAATTTAAAGCCTCTCCCGAAAATTTCCCTTGCTTCCGTTCTGTGTGTCTTTTTAATCGCCGCGATGGTCTTACAGAACGGAACGTTCCAATACGATGCGCTCCTGTCGCTGCACGCGTATTACGGCAGCAATCTTTCGCTCCTGCACAGTTCGGAAGGGGATTACCTGATTTCCTTCGGGGAAGCAGACGAGCGCCACGTCGAACAGCTCTTTCTCAAAGAGGGAATCACCGAACTTCGCGGCGCGATTTTCTTGACGGGCGCACGGGAGGCGAATACATATATTCCCGTTATCCTGCAGTATGCGGAATTGCAGACGGTCTACGTTCCCGCGGATTCCGGGCTAATCGATTCCTTCCGCACCGTCGAAATTTGTTACGAGAGCGGCGTGTTTGCCTTCGGCGACGCATACGCGCAGTTTTATTCGGAGGAGATGCTGTACCTGAATATTCGCGGGGCGGACGTTCTGTGCGACGGCGGAGCCGACGAAATACCGCCGCTGCCGAAGTGCGACCTTCTCATCGCAAAAGCGCAAAACGGCGCGGTGGAGGAGGCATGCTCGCCGCGCGAGGAGGTGTATTTCGAAAAAACGGCGGAGAAAATGAGCGTTTATCGGGCGGGCGACTTGCAAATCGGCTGGAAAGATGGTATAATTCACATAAAGGATGCGGTGTAAACAATGAAATTCGTGCATTTCAAGAAGAGCCTGGAGGAGGGCGCGGCGCCGATTTATCTGTTCGACGGCGAAGAAGAATATTTCAAGGAGCGGGGCGAGGAGATGCTTAAGGAGCGTTTTCTCGGCGAACCCTCTTTAAATTATTCTGCCTTTCACGGGGAAAATTTGAAGGGCGCGGCGCTTTCGTCGCTGGTCGCGGCGGCGGAGAGTTTTCCGTTCATGAGCGAAAAGCGCATCGTCAAGGTCACCGACCTCTATCCGAGCGAAAAGGAATACACGGGGTATCTCCAAAAATATTTCGAGCACCCGGCGGAGAGCACGATTCTTCTCATCGTCAATTCCGCGGCGCCGAAGGGGAAGCCCTTCGATTTGAAAAAGGCACCCAACGTCACGCGGGTGGATTGCTCGAAGGCGGACGAAGAGACGGTGCTGCGTTGGATTTATACGCGATTCCGCCGCGCCGGAATCGAAGCGGATACGGAGTGCTGCGAGCGGATAATGCAGTATTGCCTGGGCGATATGTCGCGCATTGCGGGCGAAACGGAAAAGCTCCTCGCCTACGGGGCGGACAGCAAAAAAATCACCTCGGCGGACGTGGACGAAATCGTCTACCGCGACGCCGACTACAAGATGTATGAGATGTCGAACGCGCTCGGCGCCAAAAATTACGGGAAGTACGTCTCCGTTATGAGCGAACTGACGGAGAGAGGGATAGACGGCATGGCTGTGCTCAACACGCTGTGCTCCTACTTCCGCGGGCTGTTCGATATTTCGCTCCTGAATAAGACGGACGCGGAAATCGCCGCGGCGCTCGGGCTGAAGGAGTATGCCGTCAAGATGAGCCGCCGGCAATTGGGCATGCTCGGCCCGCGGCGCGTCAAGGAATGTTTCCTTGCGGTCAACGGCGCAATCAACGCGGTTAAAAACGGCGTTTTGTCGGCGGAAGGGGCGCTCATTGCGGTAAATGCGGGGCTTGCGTTCGGCTACGCGGAAAATAACGGCGCATGAGCGCATGGAAACGCTTTATTTTTTTTTGATTTTAATGTAAAATACTATATATTACACCAACGTCAAACGGAGAGCCTATGGAGTTCTTTGAGAACGTCGCTAAAATTTTTTCATCTTTTAACGTAATCGACGCGCTCGTAATCATCTTGTTCGCGCTCATGTTTTACTATGTCTTCCGCATTTTAAAGCTGAGCAACGTGCGCGTGGTTATCGCCGTGTTCGTCCTGCTCGTGCTGGCGACGGGCGCGGTATTCATCTTCACCGATTCACTGAACGGCGAGGCATATATGGTCGTGCCCATCGTGCTTTCTGGCGTGGTGCTCGTAATTTTCAACGTCGAAGTCAAGCGCGACATTCTCAACATACACTCCTTCAACATGCTGTCCGAAATGTCGAGCCATCAGGCGTCGGCGACGAAAGACGAAGTGGAGCGGTATGTCGCCGACATCATCAAGGCACTGCAAAACCTCTCCAAAGACAATATCGGCGCGCTCATTATCCTGGCGAACGACAATATTCCGTCGCAGATTTTGGAGAGCGGCGTGATTTTGGACGCCAATATCTCTTCGCAGCTCATCGAGGGAATTTTCTTTCCGAAGGCGCCCCTGCACGACGGCGCCATGATAATCAACAATTACAAAGTGCAGGCGGCGGGGTGCTTCCTTCCGCTCACGCAGAACGCGAATATCCCCAAGGAACTCGGCACCCGCCACCGCGCGGGAATCGGCATCACCGAAACCTCCAACGTCATCGCATTGATTGTTTCGGAGGAGACGGGGATTATCACCATCGCACAGCGCGGCAAAATTTCCCGCTATGCCGATTATGATTTGCTTAAAAAGACGCTGAACGATTACTATTGGAAAGATTTGAGTGCGGACGGGAGGAAACGCTTATGAGAGAAAAGAGCTTTTGGAGAAAGCTGGCGGGCATCTTCATCGACAATGTGCCCATTAAAATTCTGGCAATCGCGCTGGCGGTCGTCGTGTTTATCGTTATCAATTACGGCGGTTGAGCCGCGCGGAGAAAATTATGAAATCAAACTGTATAGAAGTACCGCAGATAATCCTGCCCGTGCCTGCCGTCGATATGCAGGCGTGGGCAGTTATTGCGTGCGACCAGCACACCTCCGATGCGTCCTATTGGGACGAATTAAACCGTTTTGTGGGCGATAAGCCTTCCACCCTTCGCCTGACTCTCCCCGAAATTTATTTGGAGGGGGACATCGGCGGAAAATTGTCGGCAATTTCCTCCGCAATGGAAAAATATCGGAGCGAGGGCATATTCCGCATATTGCCGCCGGGGTTTATTTTGACGGAGCGGAAAACGCGTTTTTCGCCCCTTCGCCGCGGCGTGGTGCTCGCCGTCGACCTCGAGGCGTATTCCTATGAAAAGAAGAGCAACGCGCTCATACGCGCCACAGAGGCGACCATCACCGAGCGTATCCCGCCCCGGCTGAAAATCCGCGAGAGCGCCGCGCTCGAATTTCCGCATATCATGCTGCTCTACGACGATGCGCAGGATACGGTGCTCGGCCCGTACCGGCAGGACGATTCGCTCGAAACGGTGTACGATTTCGACTTGAATATGGGCGGCGGGCATATCCGCGGGAAGTATTTGCAGAACGTCGGGCCGATGCTCGAAGCGTTTGAGTCGCTCATAAAGGACAATTTGCTCTTTATGGTCGGCGACGGAAATCATTCGCTCGCCACGGCGAAGACGGCGTGGGAGAAAATAAAGCCGCGCCTTACCGAGGAGGAGCGGAAAACGCATCCCGCGCGGTATGCGCTCTGCGAGGCGGTCAACGTGTACGACGAGGGGATTCGCTTCGAAGCGATTCACCGCATCGTAAAAAATGTAGACGCCAAAAAATTTGCGGAAGGGTTCCCGGCAAAGAGAGGCGAATGTGACTGCGCGCTGTACGTTCGCGGGGAAAAATTCCCGTTGCGCTTTGGCGGCGACGCGCCCGGCGCCATAGCCGAGGCGGACGAGTACATCGCGGCATACATAGCGGAAAACGGCGGCACGGTCGATTATATCCACGGAGAGGACGCGCTGCGCGCACTGACCGAGCAAGACGCCTCGTCCGTCGGCATCGCGCTTCCGAAGATGGATAAAGCGGCTCTGTTCCCGCTGGTCAAAAAGTACGGCAGTTTGCCGCGCAAGACCTTTTCGATGGGGGAAAGCGAAGAGAAAAGATATTACATCGAAGGCAGGGTAATCGTAAAATGAGTTTAAAGGTTTGCAAATTCGGCGGTTCGTCCTTGGCGGACGGCAACAATATTTCCCGCGTGACGGAAATTATCGGCAGCGAGCCTGCGCGCCGTTTCGTCGTCGTTTCCGCGCCGGGCAAGAGGTATTCGGACGATACAAAGGTCACCGACCTCCTGTACGCCTGCTATCAAGAGTGCGTGGAAAAGGGCAGCTGCGCCGATACTTTCCAAAAGATTCGCCGCCGCTTTCATTCCATCGTATCCGAACTCGGAATGGAAACATTCGATATCGAGAGTATTTTGAACGAGACGGAGCGCGCGATAGAGGAGAATAAGAGCGCCGATTTCACGGCTTCCCGCGGCGAATATCTCAACGCGCGCATCGTGGCGGCAAAGCTCGGCTGGGCGTTCGTGGATGCGAAGGACATCATCTTTTTTGATAAAAACGGCCGCTTTGACGAGTCCCGTTCCTATCCGCTCATCGAAAAGACGCTCTCCGCATCGGGCTGCGCCGTCGTCCCCGGGTTTTACGGCACGGGCGCGGACGGAAAAATCAAGACTTTTTCCCGCGGCGGAAGCGACATCAGCGGCTCCATCGTGGCGCGCGCAATGAATGCGGACGTCTACGAGAATTGGACGGACGTGAGCGGATTTTTGGCATGCGATCCGCGCATCGTCGATAAGCCGGAAAAAATCGAGACGATTTCCTTCAAAGAGCTTCGCGAGCTTTCCTACATGGGGGCAAACGTGCTGCACGCCGATTCCATCTTCCCTGTGCGTAAAGGGGATATCCCCATCCGCATTAAAAACACATTCCGCCCGCAGGATTCGGGTACGCTCATTCTTCCCTCGAAGAAATACGTCAAGAGCGGCAACATCGTGACGGGCATTGCCGGGAAAAAGGACTTTACGGTCATCTTTTTGGAAAAATCCATGATGAACAGCGAAGTCGGGTTTGCGCGCAAAGTTCTCTCCATTTTGGAGCAGGACAACATCAACTTCGAGCACATGCCCTCGGGTATCGACACGCTGTCGTTGGTTATCGAGAGCAAATACCTTGCGAACGGAATGCTCGATAAACTTTTAGAGCAGATTCAGGCGGCGGTGCATCCCGATTATCTGCGCGTGTTGGAAAATATCGCTCTCGTCGCGACGGTGGGGCACGGAATGGCGTCGAACGTCGGCACTTCGGCCCGCCTGTTCACCGCGCTGTCGGATGCTGGCATCAATATCCGCATGATTGACCAGGGCTCCAGCGAAATCAACATCATCGTCGGCATCGACAATGCCGATTACGAAAAGTGTATTCGCGCCATTTATGCCGAATTTTTCCGCAAGGATAAAGCGGCTATATAAAATTGCAATAACAAAGGCTCCCGCCGATTCCGGCGGGAGCCTTTACTATACGATAGGGGAATATATAAAAAAATTCCCGCGCAGAAAGCGCGGGAAAGAAGAATCGAAAAAACTGTGCATCCTCTGTCGAAAAGGCGCGCCGAAGCGTTAAAACCGCAGGTAACTCCCTCAAAGCTTCCTCATGGCACACGAACAAATCCGCTTAGTGCTGCTATATCCCTATCCTGACACGGTTCACGGCAGCTCGTTGCATAAGACCTTGCTATCAACATCCCTTACGGAGCGCGGCCTTCCACACGCAAATCCTAAAGAGGCGTTCAGTTCTGCTATAGCGGATTGCAGATACAGGGCACCGCTAACTCCCCACCTAG
>CAKNLK010000012.1 GCA_930989535.1 uncultured Clostridia bacterium
TTCACGCAAAAAGTTTTAAGCTGTTAAAACTTTTTGCCGTGATTCGAGGACAAACCCGATGTTCGCCCGCTTTCGCGGCCTCGGCATCGTGTTTTTCCTCTTTTCTCATATCCGCACGCGGCGGATGCGCGCACCCAGCCCGCGCAGCTTATACTCGAAATCGGAATAGCCGCGGTCGATGTGCGATAAATCGGTTACCGTGCTCAGCCCTTCCGCCGAAATCGCCGCCAGCGTGAGAGCCGCGCCGCCGCGCAAATCTCCCGCGACAACGTCGGCCCCTTTCAGCGAACCCACCCCGCGCACGAAAGCGCTGCGGCCGCGGACGGTGACGTCCGCCCCCATGCGGATGAGTTCGGGCACGTGCTTGAAGCGCGTTTCGAACAGATTTTCGACGATGACCGTCGAGCCCTCGCAGATGCAGGCGAGCGCCGTCATGGGCGCCTGCAAGTCGGTCGGGAACCCGGGATAGGGAGACGTTTCCACCAATTTCGGCGAAAGCCGCCTGCCGCTCCGTATGTATATTTTATCATTTTTTGTGTTGATTTTGCAACTGATTTCGCGAAGTTTATGCAAAAGAAAGGACAGATTGTCGGCATCGGCGTTTTTGAGCGAGACCTCTCCCCCGCACATGGCGGACGCAATGAGGAAAGTGCCCGCCTCGATGCGGTCGGAAACGGGCGTATACTCCGTTCCGCCCAATTTTTTGACGCCGTCGATTCGCACCGTCGCCGTGCCGGCGCCGAAAATTTTTCCGCCCATGCGGTTGATAAAATTCTGCAAATCGACGATTTCCGGCTCCTTCGCCGCATTGCGGATAACCGTCGTGCCCTTTGCCTTCGCCGCGGCGAGGATGATATTCTCCGTCGCGCCCACGCTCGGGAAGTCGAGCACCACTTCCGCTCCCTCGATTTTGTCGCAGGAACAGTCGATATACCCGCCGCCCTCCGATACGCACACGCCCAGCCGCCGCAGTCCGTTCAGGTGCAAATCGATGGGGCGAAGCCCGATGTCGCACCCGCCGGGATAAGCGATGCGCGCCCTGCCGAAGCGGGACACGACCGAGCCGAGCATAAACACGGACGAGCGCAGCTCCTTCGCGAGCGACGAGGGTATCTCGTGGTTGGCGGCGTCGGCGCTGTCGATAACGAGGTCGTTCCCCTCGAATTTTGTGCTGCAGCCGAGCTCGCCGAGGATGCCGACCATATTCAGGACGTCGGCGATGCGCGGGCATTTATGGATAACGATTCGCTCGTCGGTGAGCACGGCGGCCGCAAGCAGCGGAAGCACGGCGTTCTTCGCGGACTGGATTTCCACTTCGCCGAAGAGCGGGCGCCCGCCTTCTATGATGTATTTTTCCATGATTACTCCTTTTGCCGCGGCGCAAGCGGCGCAGGGGCAGACGCAACGCCTGCCCCGCCGCCTCCGCGGCGGCATTCGTATACGTTTGCCTCCGCGCCCCTGCGGGAAATGTTTCCCTGCCATCATTGTACGGAATTTTCCGGAAAAATGTTCCGTCCGCCCGCACGCGAAAAGGGCGCCCCTGCCGGAAGGAAGCGCCCTCTGCCTATTCGCTCTTTTTTTCGCGCAGGCCCTTGCCGCCGCGCGAGATGTTGTACAGCACCCCCATCGCCGCCATCGTGATGATGAGGGAGGTATTCCCCGAACTGATTAAGGGAAGCGGCAGGCCCGTGGGAGGGATGGAGCCGCTCACGACCAGCGCGTTGATGACGACCTGGATTGCATACACCGCCGTGATGCCCGACGCGGTGAGAAAGCCGAACATATCTTTGCACCGCGCCGCCGTGCGGATTCCGCAGAAGATAATCGCGCCGAACACCAAAAAGAGCAGAATGATGCCGATATACCCGAACTCCTCCCCGATGACGGCAAGGATGAAGTCGGACTCCGCAAAGGGAAGATAGCGGTACTTCTGCATCGAGTTGAACAGCCCCGTGCCCAGCCAGCTGCCGTTGCCCAGCGCGTACAGCGACTGAATGAGCTGGTACCCCTCCCCCTGCGGCGAACTCCACGGGTCGAGGAAGGCATACAGCCGCTGCAGGCGGTACGGCTCCATGACGATGAGCACGGGCACCGCGAGCGCGATGGGCAGGAGGATGATGAGGAAATGCTTGATTTTTACCCCGCTCAGAAAGAGCATGGCGACCATTAAAAGTCCGACGACCATGGTGACGGACATATTCGGCTCAAGTATGATGAGCAGGCAGATGCCGCCGCCCGCCGCGAGCACGGGGAGCATGCCCGTGAACTTTTTCATGCGCTCCGGCTTTTCGCTCGCGTACGCCGCGGCGAAGATGATGAAGCCGAATTTGGCGATTTCCGAGGGTTGGATGGTGATCGGCCCCAACCCTATCCAGCGCGTCGCGCCGTAGTTTTCCACCCCGAGCCCCGGAACGAACACCGCCGCAAGCAGGACAAGCGACACGATGAGAGCGGGCCATTTGAGTTTTTTCAGATTCCGGTACGGAAAAAAGCCCGCGGCGAGCAAGGCGACGATGCCGAGGATAAAGCCCACGAGCTGTTTTTTCATGAAATAGAAGGCATCGCCGAACTGCTTTTCCGCCGCGTAGTAACTCGCGGAGTAGACCATCAGCACGCCGAACGCCGCGACCAGAACGACCAATACTGGCAATGCGACGATGCCCCACTCCCGCTTTTGGGCGGGGCGCGCCGCCTCAACCGCCGCAACCGAACTGTTCGACATCGCCGTTCCCCCGCAGCCCTTGCACGATTTGCTCGAACGCCTCGCCCCGCTCTTCGTAGCCCGTGAACTCGTCGAAACTGCTGCTCGCGGGGCTCAACAGCACGCACTGCCCCGGCTGCGCCATCATCGCCGCGATTTTTACCGCGAGGCCGAACCCCGCGCACAGCGTGATGCGCGTTTCGTTACTGCGCGCCGCCGCGTTGAGCAGTTTGAAGCGGTTTTCCCCGTACAGCACGGCGTGCACCACGCGGCTGTCCTTGATTTTCCGAAAGAGGGCGTCGTAGTCGTACCCCTTGTCCCGCCCGCCGAGCAGGAGCACGGTGTCCGCCTGCATACAGCCGATCGCGTTGAGGGTTGCGTCCACGTTCGTTCCCTTGGAGTCGTTGATGTAGGTGACGCCGTTCACCTCGGCGACCGTCTCCATGCGGTGGCGCACCCCGCGCATGGAAGAGAGCGCCTTGGCGATGACGCCGCTCTCCACCCCCATCAGCTTGGCGGCGCACAGCGCGGCGAGCGCGTTTTTCAGATTGTGCTCCCCCTTCAGCGACAAATCGGCGGCGTCCATGATTTTTTCGTTTTCGAAGTACAGCCCGCCGTCGAACAGGTACGCACCCTCCGCGCGCTCGCGCAGGGAAAACCAGCGCATCTTGCAGCGCGCGTCCTTGGCGAGGGCGCGCACGTTTTCGTCGTCGAAATTTAAAACGGCGTACTCGCTCTCCCGCATGTTGCGCAAAATTTTCGATTTGAGGAATATGTAGTTCTCCATGCTGTAGTGGCGGTTGAGATGGTCTTCGGTGATGTTCGTAATCACCGCGACGTGCGGGCGGATGCTCGAGAGCGTTTCCAGCTGAAAGCTCGAAACCTCCATGACCGCGACGTCGTCGTACCCCATCCCGTCCACGCACGCCGAAAGGGGCAGGCCGATGTTTCCGCAGGCGGTGCTGTTGATGCCCGCCGCCCGCAGAATTTCGTCAATCATCGTCACGGTGGTCGTCTTGCCGTTGGTGCCCGTGACCGCGACGAGCGCCGCGCGCAGGTACATGCACCCCAGCTCCGATTCGCCGATGATGCGCTTGCCCGCCTTGCGGAAGGCGACGGGCAGTTCATGGTCGATGGGAATGCCCGGGCTCAATACGAGCACGTCACAATCCGCCGCCGCGTTCGGCAAGTCTTCCGTGCGGACAGCCAGCGCGCCGCGCGCGTTCAGCTTCTCCATCGCCGCGAGCACCGCGCCGTCGGCTACGTCGTCGTACATATACACCGCCGCGCCGCGCGAAAGCAGAAACTCCGCCCCCGCAATGCCGCTCTTGGACATGCCCGCCACTAAAAATTTTTGATTCTTGAAATACATTCCGCGCCTCCCCGATTTTTCGGCGGAGGCCGCGCCCCGTTTTACGGCGCGGCCTCCGCTCTATAGGACAAAAAATATACACGCAAGCCCCGCGACTGCCGTCACGAGCGAGTAGGCATAGACAATCTTCGCTTCGGCGTACCCCTTTTTCTGGAAATGGTGATGCAGGGGCGCCATGAGGAAGATTCGCTTTTTCGTCCGTTTATAATATATTACCTGCAGGATGACGGATATTCCCGAACAGACAAACATTATCCCCACGACGAGGATATACAGCAGGTTGCCGCTGAACGCGGAGATCGCCGAAACGAACCCGCCCAGCCCGAGCGAGCCGGTATCCCCCATAAAGACGGAGGCCTTGTTCGTGTTGAAAAGAAGATACCCCGCGAGCACGCCGCACAGGACGAGGCTCAGATACGCGAGCGGCATCTGTTCCCGCCCCGAAAGCAAAACGATGAGCGGGGCGAGTGCGGCAAAGTACCAGAAGCTGACCGACGCGGCGAGCCCGTCCAGCCCGTCCGTCAGGTTGACGCAGTTGGTCGCCGCGACGAAGGCGAACGCCGCGAGCGGTATTATCCAGACGCCGATGTCGAATGAAAGCCGCGTGAACGGAATATGCAGGACGGTGAGGCCGTTCGCATAGCAGAAAATGCCCGCGATCAGGGCGATGACGATTTGGAAAATGATTTTCTGGTACGCCTTCAGCCCGAGGTTGCGGCGGAAGCGGAATTTCAGAAAATCGTCCAGAAACCCCACGCCCATATACGCCAGCCCGAAGGTGAGCGCGACGGCGGAGAGCTTGTCCGCATACAGCCCGAGCGGGATGGCGCACAGCGCCGCGGCGAGCAAAAAGGCAAGCCCGCCCATCGTGGGCGTGCCCCCTTTGCTCTTATGCTCCTCCACATACCCGAGGATATACTGCCGCGCGTTCATCTTTTTCAGGAGCGGAATCGCAACGGCGCACAGCGCCGCCGACACCGCCCCCGACAAAAGCAGAATAAAAATTTCAGTTTTCATGGAACTTTTCCCCGGCGGCCTTTCCCTCGAGCACGCTCTTGATTGCGGAAACGTCGCTGTAGATGTGCCGGACTCCCATAATTTCCTGGTACGTTTCCCCGCCCTTGCCCGCGATGAGCAGGACGTCGCCCGGCTCCAGTTTGTCGATTGCGTACTCGATGGCGCTCTCGCGGTCGACTACGATCACGTACTTGTCGGAATGAAGGCGCACGCCCGGTTCGATTTGCAAAATGATGTCGAACGGGTCTTCATAGCGGGGATTGTCGGAGGTGAGCACCGTAAAATCGGCGTTCGCCGCCGCAATCTCGCCCATGACGGGGCGCTTGAGCGCATCGCGGTTGCCGCCGCAGCCGAACACGCAGTACAGCCGCCCCGCGCAGTGCCGCTTGAGCGCGGTGAGAGATTTTTCCAGCCCGTCGGGAGTATGGGCAAAATCGACGAAAATATCCGCGCCGTTTACCTGCGCGACGTGCTCCAGCCTGCCGCGCACGCTCTTCAGCCCCGAAAGCCCCGCGGCAATCGCCGGCGTAGAGATGCCGAGAAGTTTGGCGCACTCCGCCGCCGCCATCGAGTTGTACACGTTGTGCAGCCCTGCCATGTTCAGGCGGATGTCGTACAGCTCGTCGAACAGGTTGATGACGTAGGAACAGCCGTCGAAATTTTCGCGGATATCCACCGCGAACACGTCGGCGGGGTTTTCCAGCCCGTAACTGTACGCGCCGTCCGTTGCCGCGGCAATCTTTCTGCCCTCCTCGTCGTCGAAGTTGAACACGGAAAATTTGCACCGCCCCTTTTCAAACAGTTTTTCCTTGGCGGCGGCGTACGCGTCCATCGTCTTGAAAAAGTCGAGATGGTCTTCGGTGAAGTTGGTGAAGATGCCCGCCTCGAAGCGGACGCCGTCCACCTTGCCGAAGTACAGCGCGTGCGCCGATACCTCCATGACGACGTACTCGACGCCCGCCTCCGCCATGTCCGCAAAAATTTTGTACAGGTACGGCGGGTCGGGCGTGGTGAGGTCGGGGGAAATTTCGCGGTTAGCGTAGCGGATGCCGAGGGTGCCGATGATGCCGCACTCCTTCCCCGCCGCCGTAAGGATGGAGGCGAGCATGTGGCAGGTGGTCGTCTTTCCGTTCGTGCCCGTGACGCCGATAATCTTGAGTTTCCTTTCGGGATGGCCGTAAAACGCCGCGGCGATTTCCCCCGCCGCCTTCCGCCCGTCTTTGACGACAATCTGCGGCGCGGGCAGCGGAAGTTCGCGCTCCACCGCCAATGCCGCCGCACCCGCCGCGAGCGCTTCCGCCGCATAGGCGTGCCCGTCGTGTTCGCCGCCCGAAAAGCAGACGAAGATGTCCCCCTTCATCACGTGCTTGCTGTCCGTTGTGATGCCTGCAATCTCCCTGTCTTCGAAGCGGGATACTCTTTCGTGCGCAATTCGTTCGATTAGTTCTCCGAGTAACATATCTCTCCTTTTTGCGATGTTTTGCCTGCGCTTTTATTTATTTTCATAGGGCGCGATGCCCTTCAGGTCGATGATGCCCTGAAAAATTTCCTTCGCGGCGGGCGCGGCGACCACGCTGCCGTAGTAGGCGCCCTGCGGTTCGTCGACGATGACGAGCGCGAGATACTGCGGCGCGTCCGACGGGAAAAACCCCAAAAACGAGGAGACATACTTGCCCTGCGCGATGGCGCCGTTCTCGAATTTCTGCGCGGTGCCCGTCTTGCCGCCGATTTTGTACCCTTCGATGTACGCCTTGTTCCCGCTGCCGCTTTCGACCACCCCCTCGAGCAGAGACGCGAGGATGCGCGAGGCCTCCTCGCTGACCGTGCGGTTTTTGAGCACGGTCGGAATTTCCTCCGCGATTGAGCCGTCCTCCGCATAGATGCCGCTGACGAGGCGGGGCTGGTAATAATAGCCGCCGTTGACTGCCGCCGCCGCGGCGCACGCCAGCTGCAATGCCGTGACGGCGACCGTCTGCCCGAACCCGATGCGCGCCAAGTCGCACGCGCGCACCGAACTTTCGGGCACGAGCATCCCCTGCGCCTCGCCCGAAAAGTCGATGCCCGTCACCTTGCCGAAATTGAAGGCTTCGAGATAATCGTAAAAAGTTTCGGTGCCGAGCGCGAGGGCGATGTCGGTAAAGCACGGGTTGCAGCTGTTGTTGAGCGCTTCGGCGAGCGTCTGGCTGCAGTGCTTGCCGTTCGCGTGGTTGCTCCAGCATTTGATGGTCGTGCCGTCCACCGTGCGGGTGCGGCTGCTGTTGAATACGTATTGCAGGGAGAAGGCGGAGGGATTTCCGCGCAGGTGCTCCTCGATGTTCGCCGCCGCCGTGACGATTTTGAACGTCGAGCCGGGCTCGTAGATGTCGGAGACGATGTCGTTGCGGGAGAGGTCGTTGAGGAGTTCGGGGTCGTCGCGCGGGATGTCGTTGAGGTCGTAGCCGGGGTATTCTGCCATCGCCAGAACGTCGAAATTGTTCGGATCGAGCACGACGCACTGCGCCGAAACGGGGGAATACTGTTCGTACACCCGCTCGAGCGCCGCCTCCGCGACCGCCTGGATTCCGTAATCGACGGTCGTGCGGACGGTCAGCCCGTCGGTGGCGGGGAGATAGACCGCTTCACCCTCCACTTCCACCCCGACGAGGTCGGCGGGGTACGCGATCTCCCCGTCCATGCCCGCGAGGTATTTGTCGTAGTATTTTTCGATGCCGGTCAGCCCCGTATTGTCGGTGGAGGTGAACCCGAGCACGCGCGAGAGCGCCTGCCCGTACGGGTACACCCGCGTGTTGTCGCGCGCATAGTACACGCCGGGCAAATCGTACTTTTCCAGCTCTTCGGTGAGCGATTTGTCCACATGGCGGGCAATGGTCAGTTCGGATACGCGCGTCGACTCCAGCTTTTCGGCGAGCGCCGCGCCGTCCAGCCCGAACAGCGAAGCGAGCGCGGACGCCGTCGCGTTGCTGTCTTTTACCGCATTGGGGCGGACGAACACCGAATAGGAGGCGCTGTTGTCCGCGAGCACCGTGCCGTTCCTGTCCTCGATTTTTCCGCGCGCGGCGACGACGGGAATCTCGCGCGTCCACTGCCCGATGGCGCGGCAGCGCAATTTTTCCCCCTGCACGATTTGCACGACGAAAAAGCGGCCGAAAATGAGCAAAAAAAGAAAGACTACCGCCATCGAAACGGCGAATAATCTCTTTCGTAAAAGCGTCGCGGAAGCGCCCGCGGCGGGCGTATGCGATTTTTTGCGGATACGATTCACCTCGAAAAACGCGCTCGTTTTTTGCATAAAAAAATCGGCCCCGCCCGCAACCCTATCCAAGGGCCGCATGCGAGGCCGAAATTCTTTCGTAAAACCTTTCTGTTTTTTACCGACGTAAAACCTTTCTGTTTTTTACCGATTGCCCATCGACATGTGCAGCTCGTCTTCCGCGCGCTGAATGATGGTGTCTGGGTCGGTGAGATAGTCGATGCGGTCGTCCAGCTCCTGCGCCTGCGATACCATCGCGTTGAGCTGCTGCTCGCGTTCCGCGACCGCGCTGTCCAGCGTGTTGAGCACGCTCGTGTTGATGATGATGAGCGCGAGAACCACGACGACGACCACGGCGTACACCGCCATGAGCAGTTTGCCCTTTGCCGTGAGAGCGTGTCCTTTCTTCTCTTCGGAAACTTCCCTCTGCTCGTCGCGGTACAAATCGGTGCGGTATTGAATGGTCGTGGAAGTCGGGGTGATGTCCTCTTCCGCGGCATTTTCCGCATACTGCACGGCGGGCTGTTCCGCAAACGAGGGAGCCGCAAATGCGACCTGCTCCCCTGCGGGCGCCGCTACGGGAGCCGCCGCCTGCATGCGCGGCGCATTGATGGGAGAATCGGCGCGGAACAAATCTTCCGTCACGCGCTGATGCTCGAAGCGGGGCGCCGCCTGGGGGCGCTCCTGCACGGGAGCGGCGGCCTGCGGCTGCGCCGCCTGCGCGCGCTCGGGATACAGCGTCGCCATCGCGTATTCTTCCGGCGTTTCATAGACGGGTTCCGCCTGCGGCACCGCCGCGGACGCTTCCGCAAAGAAATCCTCCGCCGTCTTGAAATCGGGGTTAATCAGCTTTTGATAATTTTCGGAAATGCGGGCGTTGAAATCCATCGCCCTCTGCTCTTCCGTAAAGTTTGCAGGCTCCGCCCCACCGCTCAGCTTTCCGTAAGCCTTCAGTTCCGCGGTGTTCTCGCTCGTCCTCGCTCTCTCCAATACAGGCATTGCCATTGTCGTGTTCTCCTTATCTATATTCTCAAACCTTCTCCGCTATGCGAAGTTTTGCACTCTTTGCGCGGGAATTGTTTTGCAGTTCTTCCGCCGACGCCGTCAGCGGCTTGTGCGTGATGATTTCGATTTCCTTCTTCTTCCCGCACACGCACACGGGAAGGCTTTTATCGCAGATGCAGTCGGTCGCGAGTTCGCGGAAGGCGTTTTTCACGATTCTGTCTTCCAGCGAATGAAAAGTCAGAATACAGATTCTGCCGCCCTTTTTCAGCCGCCTCGCCAGGCCCTTGACCGCTTCCTCCAGCCCGTCCAGCTCGCCGTTGACCTCGATGCGGATTGCCTGAAAGGTCTTTCTTGCGCACGGCCCGTTCTGCCGGAATTTGGCGGGTATGCTCGCTTCCACGATTTTCGCAAGCTCCCCCGTCGTGCGGATGCGGGATTTCTTCCGCGCCGCCGCGACGTTGCGGGCGATGTTTTTAGCGAAACGTTCCTCTCCGTATTCCTTGAGGATTTTCGCGAGTTCCTCTTCCGCATATCCGTTGACGACATCCTCGGCGGTAAGCGGCGCTTTCGCGTCCATCCGCATGTCCAGCGGCGCGTCCTGCATGTAGCTGAATCCGCGTTCCCGCTCGTCCAGCTGAAAGCTCGAAACGCCGAAATCGAGGAGCACCCCGTCCAGCTCGGAAACGCCCGCCTCGCTCAGAACGGCTGCAAAATTTTTGTAGTTGTTTTTATATATCCGAAACCGCCCCGAAAACTCCGAGAGCCGCTCGCTCGCTGCCGCGATGGCGTTCTCGTCTAAATCGGTCGCGATGAGCTGTCCGCTCGGGCTTGTCCTCTTGAGAATCTCGTACGAATGGCCGCCCCCGCCCACCGTGCCGTCGAACCAGATGCCGCCCTCTTTCAGGCGAAGGCCCTGCATGCACTCTTCCAGCAGTACGGGCTTGTGGGAAAAGGCTATCACGCCTTCGGCCCCCGCAGCGCATTGAGTTTGGCAAACACGCTGCTCACGCTCACGTTTGCGTTCTTCGCGGCGAAGGCTTCCGCCGACTCGATGCGGAGGTATGCCGCCGCGCCCGTGATGACGATGTCCTTATCAATCTTCGCGTACTCTTTGAGTTCCGCGGGAATGACTACCCGCCCCTGGTTGTCCTCCGTCACGTCGTAGACCATACCGGTGAACTGGGCGATGGCGTTCTGCGCGTCCTCGTCGAAGAAGGATGCGTCGCCGAAGCCCGCGAGGATTTTTTCGTACTCCGCTTTCGGCAGGACGTAGATACTCTCGCCCGGCCCGAACGCGAACTTGTAATCCTCTCCCAAATCCTTCTTGAACTTGGCGGGAATGCGTATTCTGTTTTTGTCGTCCAACCGATTGTTGAACCTGCCGTTGAAAGAATACATCTGCCCTTTCCCCGCTTGTGATGTTTTTATTATATCACCACTTTTGACCACTGTCAACCACTTATGGAATTTTTTCAAAAAATTTTTCTCATTTTTGTGTCGATTCTGCCACTTTTTTGAAAATTGCAAACATTTGTTCATTTTTAGCTGAGCGCATTATAAACGGATTGATTCAATTTTGCCGCATTTCCAAAAAATTTGGGTACGCTTATGTGATTTTTGGACACATTTTTTGAACATATGTTTGCAATCCGTGCCAAGTGGTCAGCCGTCCCTATATTCCCGTCAAAAACGGGGCACCCATAGTACCCGGCGATGCGGTCGCGCAGAAAAATATAATGGGTACAGCCGAGCACGACGGCCGCGTATTCGCCGCGGGGAAGAAAATCGGAGAGCCGGATACAACCGAGGTCAAATATGTTCCTTTCAATCTCCCCCGCAAGCGCGGCGGGGCTGTACGTTTCAACGGAGCAATTCCCCCGATGTTTCCGAATGAGCTCGCGCACGCGCGCGCTGGCGAGCGTGGCGCGCGTAGCAAGTATAAGAATTCGCCCCTGCCCCGCCGCGGCCGCGGCGGGGCGCACGGCGGGTTCGACGCCCACAATCGGAAAGGGATATCCGGCGCGCAGCGCCTCCGCGCAATCCGCCGTGACGGTGTTGCAGGCGATGACCGCGGCGCGCGGAGAGAGGCGGGCAATTTTTTCAAACGCGCCCGCGGCAAGGCGGCAGATTTCCGCCTCGCTCCGGTTGCCGTACGGCGCGTTTTCATTGTCGCCGAAATACGCGCACTCCGCCCACGGATAGCGGCGGAGAAATTCCCGCAGGAGCGTAAGCCCGCCCACGCCGCTGTCGAAAAAAACGATGCGATTCGTTTCCATACCCCACCCCGCAAACATGAAATCGGATATATTTATGAAAATTCGGGGGAATAAATTCGCTTTTTTGCAAAAAAACAGTTTACAAGCAAAATTTTTTATGATAAAATAGCGGGGATAATTCAATGAACAACCATTTGAAAGGAGAAGCAAAGTGCCGAACATCAAATCCGCGAAAAAGCGCGTGGCAGTCACAGAGAAGAAAAATACCCAGAACAAAATGATTAAGTCTGCGGTGAAGACCGCCATCAAGAAGTATAACGCAGTTTTGGCCGCCGGCGACATTGCCGAAGCGGAGAAGCTGTTGCCCGAAACCGTTTCCGCTATCGATTCCGCGGCTTCCAAGGGCATCCTGCACAAGAACAACGCAGCGAACAAAAAGTCCGCTTTGGCGAAGAACCTGAACGCAGCAAAGGCTGCGGCTGAAAAGGCTACCGCCGAAGAAAAGAAGGCTGCGGCGAAAGAAGAGCCGAAGGAAGAAGTGAAGGCGGCTCCCGCGGCGGAACCCGTTGCGGAAGAAAAGCCCAAGAGGACGAGGAAGAAAAAGGCGGACGCCGAGTAATCCCCTCTCTCCTCCATTCAACAGGCGAAACAAAGCGTACCCTCGCGGTGCGCTTTTTTGCGTGCCCGCCGAAACAGGAATTGAAACGGAACGCCGACTTTGTCGGGCACACAATCCCCCTCGCGTTTAGCGCGACTAATCGATTTGTTTATTTCTCAAAAATCCTGCCCGTCTCTATGGCGGGCAGGATTTCTTTCCCTGCAAATATTTTGTGAAAATCTGTCGAATAAAATTTGAAAAACACCCTTCAAACAGTTGTATTTTTTGAATTTTTAATTATAATAATAAATTGCTTGTTTACGATTACTAAACTTATTGTTTAAAACAGCGTTTCAAGAGGAACCGATATGCAGCTCGGAACAAAAATCAAGGACATGCGGCTGCAGCTCAACCTGACGCAGGAGGAGCTCGCCGACCGCTGTGAACTCACCAAGGGATACATCTCGCAGCTGGAAAACGATTTGACCAGCCCGTCCATCGCCACGCTCGGCGATATATTGGACGCGCTGGGGAGCAGCTTCAGCGAATTTTTCCGCGACGAGAAGAACGAAAAAGTCGTATTTTCCGAAGGTGATTACATCGAAAAGGAAGCGGACGGGCTGGTTCAGAACTGGCTGGTGCCCAACGCACAGAAAAACCTCATGGAGCCCCTCTCGGTGGAGCTTGCCCCGCACGCCTCCACCGCCGAGGACGTGCCGCACGAGGGAGAGGAATTCGGCTTCGTGCTGGACGGGAAAATCACCCTCACACTCGGCAAAAAGAAATACGTCTGCCGCAGGGGCGAAAGCTTTTACTATTCCGCGGACAGGACGCACAAGATTTCCAACGAGTCAAACGCGAAAGCGCGGTTTATCTGGATTTCCTCCCCGCCCAACTTCTGATTGTAAGAGGCGCGGACATCCATGCTTTGAAACGGTGAGAGCCGAAATTATATCGATAGGAATAAAAAAATGGCAGAACTGAGAAAAGACGAAAAGATTATTCAGCTGGTCAACGTGACGAAAGCGTTCGACGAGACGGTCGCCGTGGAGAACGTGAGCTTTTACGTGCGCAAGGGAGAGTTCATCACCTTCCTCGGGCCGAGCGGCTGCGGCAAGACGACGACTCTGCGCATGATTGCGGGCTTCGACATCCCCACCTCCGGCAAAATATTGCTGAACGGCCAGGACATCACCAACCTGCCGCCCAACAAGCGGCCGGTCAACACCGTATTCCAGCGGTACGCCCTCTTCCCGCACCTGAACATCTACGACAACATCGCCTTCGGCTTGAAACTCAAAAAGGTGCCCGTCACCTACATGAACGACAAGGGCGAGAAGTATGTGAAGATGCAGAAGCTCACCCGCCGCGAAATCGACGAGAAGGTGAAAAACGCGCTTGCCGTCGTCGACCTAGAGGGGTTTGAAAAGCGCGCCGTTTCCACCCTGTCGGGCGGGCAGCAGCAGCGCGTCGCCATCGCGCGCGCCATCGTCAACGAGCCGGAAATCCTGCTTTTGGACGAGCCGCTCGGCGCCCTCGACTTGAAGATGCGGAAAGAAATGCAGATTGAATTGAAAGAGATGCACCGCAAGCTGGGCATCACCTTCATCTACGTCACGCACGACCAGGAGGAGGCGCTGACCATGAGCGACACCATCGTCGTCATGAAGGACGGCTGCATCCAGCAAATCGGCACCCCCACCGCCATCTACAACGAGCCGGCAAACGCCTTCGTGGCCGACTTTATCGGCGACAGCAACATCTTCAACGGCACCATCGTGGGCAAGCTGACCGTGCGCTTCTGCAACCGCAACTTTAAGTGCGTGGACGACTTTGAAAAGAACGAAAAGGTGGACGTCGTCGTCCGCCCCGAGGACATCAAGATGACGGACGAGGACAGCGGGATGCTCGTCGGCAGAGTCACCAGCGTCGTGTTCAAGGGCGTGCACTACGAAATCACCGCCATGGTCGGGCGCTCGGAGGTCGTCATCCAGAGCACGCAGAGCCGCAACGTGGGCGACGTTATCGGCCTCGTCATCGAGCCGGACGACATCCATATCATGAAGAAGGAGCTGACCGTCAACAAATACGACGGCTATATCACCAAAAAGAACACCGTCGTGTTCGGCGACGGCGAGTTCGAATGCGACGTGACCAAGCTCTACCCCGGCTCGCATCTCGACGAGGAGGGATACCTCGTCACCGCGGACGGCGAAAAGCTCGATCTGACGGACATGGACGTTTCCGTCGAGGTCGGATTGCAGGATATCGAGCTGAGCGACAACGCCGACGAGGGCGGCGCGCGCGGGCACATCGTGCAGCTCATCTACAAGGGCGACCACTACCAATACATCGTGCGCACGGAGGAAAACGAGGAGGACTATGTGCTCGACTCGCCCGATTTGTGGAACGAGAACGACTATGTGAGCGTGAAAATCAGGCCGGAGAACATCCGCCTCGCGCTCAAACAGGAGAAGCAGAATGGTTAAATTTCATTTTTCGCGCAAGCAGCTGTGCATCCCCTACGCGCTGTTTCTCATCCTGTTCGTCATCATCCCCATGCTGCTCATTCTCTTTTACGCCTTTACGGAGACGGTGGACGGGATGATTCGGTTTTCCTTTGCGAACTTCGTGAACTTTTTCACGAGCACGGCAAAGCTGTCTACCCTGCTGATGAGCTTTACCGTCGCCATCATTTCGACGGCAATCTGCCTGCTCATCGCCTACCCGCTCGCCTATATTCTGGCGCGCAGCAAGTTCAAGAGAAAGAACGTGCTTTTAATGCTGTTCATCCTGCCCATGTGGATTAACTTCGTCCTGCGCATCACGGCGCTGCGCGAGCTGTTAGACCTCATCGGCCTGCTGGGGACGCAGAACTATCTCAACACCATCATCGGCATGGTGTACGACTTTCTGCCCTTTATGATTCTGCCCCTCTACACCACCCTCGAAAAGCTGGACAACAGCTACCTCGAGGCGGCGGCGGATTTGGGCGGCAATAAATTTACCGTTTTTACAAAGGTGACGTTCCCCCTGTCCATGCCCGGCGTCATCTCGGGCATCACGATGGTGTTCATGCCGTCGATGACCAACTACGTCGTTTCCGACACGCTGAGCAACTTCAACATCACCATCCTCGGCAAGCTCATCGACCAATATTTTACGACTTACGACAACTGGCACATGGGCTCGATGATCTCCATTATCCTGCTCGTCATCATCTTCATAACTATGCTCGTGACGGGCGGATTCAAGGACGGAAAACAGGAAGCGAGAGGTGCAAACTTATGGTAAAGAAAATTTTATCCGTCGCCCTGTGCGCGGCTGTGCTCGTGTTCATCTATGCACCTATCCTGCTGCTCGTCGTGTACAGCTTCACCGACTCGAACGTAATCGGGCGGTGGGAAGGGTTCTCCTTCGCCCTGTACGGGCAATTGTTCCGCAACGCGGAAATCATGCAGATTCTGTTCAATACCGTGTGGCTCGCGCTCGCCGCGGCGGCGCTCTCCACCGTGCTCGGCACCGCGGGCGCCATCGGCATCTTCTACAGCCGCCGCAGAGTCGCAAAACCGCTGCAGGCCGCCTCGCAAATCCCCGTCATCAACGCGGAAATCGTGACCGCCATTTCGCTGGCGCTCCTCTTTTCCATGATTGCCCTGTACCGCACCTACTTTTCCCTCATCGTCGGGCACATGGTGCTGTGCACCCCCTTTGTGGTGCTCTCCGTACTGCCCAAACTCAAGCAGATGGATTCCAACACCTACGAGGCGGCGTTAGACCTCGGCGCTACGCCCGCGCAGGCGCTTTTCAAGGTGGTCGTGCCCCAAATCTTTTCGGGCATCCTTTCGGGCTTTATGCTGTCGATTACGCTGTCTCTGGACGATTACATCGTGACGGCGTTCACCAAGCCGCCCATGTTCGATACCATCAGCACCTACGTCTATAACGCGGTGCGGAACGGCACGAACAGCTCCACCCCCGCGCTGCGCGCCCTCTCCGCGCTCATCTTCGTGGTCATGATTGTTATCCTGCTCGCCGTCAACCTGCGCGCGCGCAAACCCGCCGCAAAGGAGAGAGCAAAATGAAAAAGAGAATCGTAACGACGGCCCTCGCGCTCTGCCTGCTGCTGCCCTTCGTGCTCTCAACGGCGGGCTGCGCGTCGGACACCGCTCTGGTGCTTCGCGTCTATAACTGGGAAGACTATATCAGCGAGCCGACCGAAAACGAGGACGGCACCGTGGAAGACGATTACGTCGACCTCATCGCGGAGTTCGAAAAGGCGTACTATGCGGAGACGGGAACGCGGGTGCGCGTGGAGTATTCGACCTTCGGCACCAACGAAAACATGTACAACGAGCTGCAAATCAACCCCGGTTCGTACGATTTGGTCTGCCCCTCCGATTACATGATAATGAAGATGATTTCGGAGGATATGGTCGAAAAATTTTCCGACGATTTCCTCACAAACAGCAATTACGCGAAGTATGCGTCCCCCTATATTCAGAATTTGTTCGAGGCGAATTACGCAACCGTGAACGGCGAAGAACATTCCTGGGCGGACTATTCCGTCCCGTATATGTGGGGAACGATGGGCTACGTTTACAACCCCGCGCTCAGCGACACGATTGAGGACGATTTGTCCAGCTGGGCGGGGCTTTGGAGCGAAGCGTATGCGAGCGTCGCGACCATTAAAGACAGCGTGCGCGATTCCTATTTCCTCGGCGTGGCCGTCGCCTACCGCGACGAGCTTATGCGGCTGAAGGAGGAATATAATGCGGACGAAATGACTCTCTCCGACGAAAAATACGCCGAATACAACGCCAAAGTGACCGAAATCATGAACCGCACCGACGAGGATACCCTCGAGCGGACGAAGGATGCGCTCCTCGAACTCAAGGAAAACCTGTACGGCTTCGAGGTGGACAGCGGCAAGCAGGACATGATTGCGGGGCGAATCAGCATCAACTTCGCCTGGAGCGGCGACGCCGTGTATACCATGGACGACGCGGAGCCGTACACGGACGAGGAGACGGGCAAAGAAGTGCCCGGCATTTACCTCAACTACATCGTGCCCGAGGAATGTTCCAACATCTGGTTCGACGGCTGGGTTATGCCCAAGGGCGCAAATACCGAGCTTGCGGAGGCATTCATCAACTTTCTTTCCGATCCGACAAATGCGGTCGCGAACATGAACTATATCGGCTACACCTCCTCCATCGCAGGCGATGCCGTATTTGAAGAGATGGTCGACTGGTATTCGGAGGGCGAAGCGGGCGACACGGACGAGGAGGGCAATCCCCTCGTGCCCTACGATTTGAATTACTTCTTCAATGGAACGAGCGACGGCGCTCACGCGGACGGCGATTTTATCATCTACGTTTCTGCGGAGAGCGCCAAGAGGCAAATCTCTGCGCAGTACCCCACCGAGGAGGTGCTCGTGCGCAGCGCCATCATGCAGCATTTCGACGACGAGACAAATGCCGCCGTAAACGAGATGTGGGAGGAAGTGAAGGGCCTGCCCATCCCCGTTTGGGCGTACGTCGTAATTGCCGTAATTGCCGCGGGAATCGCCGTCATCGCGCTGTCCTATGTGTATAAGGGAAAGCGCAGAGATTCCAAGCCCAAAAAAGGTTACCATGCCGTCAAATAAGACCGCGTAAAAAGGACGGAACACAGCTTTTCCGCCCTTTTTTGCCCCCGTTTTTCGTCTCAGCGCGGCAGGCGGCGAAAATCCGGACGCAAACTGCCGCCGTTTTTGGCGCAATTCCAAAAATTTGCCGCCCGGAAATTGACAAACGGGACAAAATACTATACACTTGAAATAACACCCTTCCGCTTTGCCGCGGCAGGATTGAAAGAGAGGTACCTCCATGAAAGAACTCGTCATTATCGGGCAGGGCCCCGCAGGCATCTCCGCGGCGTTGTACGCCGTGCGCGGCGGCGCTTCCGTCACCGTCGTCGCCAAGGACGGCGGCGCCCTCGCCAAGGCGGACAAAATACAAAATTACTACGGCTTTGCGGACGGCGTTTCCGCCAAGGCGCTGGTTGCAAACGGCATCGCGCAGGCGAAAAACCTCGGCGTGAAATTCGTCGAGGACGAGGTGTGCGGTGTGGAGTTCGGGGCGGACGGATTCGAGGTGAAGACTACCGGACGCACGATTGCGGCGGGCGCCATCGTCATCGCCTGCGGCACCTCGCGCAACGTGCCCCCTATCCGGAATATCGGCAAATTCGAGGGGCGCGGCGTGAGCTACTGCGCCATCTGCGACGGATTCTTTTTCCGCGGGAAAAAGGTCGCCGTCGTCGGGAACGGCCGCTACGCCGAGAGCGAGTACGGCGTCTTAAAAAATATCATCGAGGACGTGACCATTCTCACGGACGGGCTCGCCCCGCAGTTTTCCCTGCCCTGCGACACGCGGAAAATCGAAAGCTTTGAAGGCGGCGAATCCATCGAAGAGGTCGTGTTTGCGGATGGCTCGCGGGAAAAATTCGACGGCATCTTCATCGCCTGCGGCTCGGCGGGCGCGTTCGAACTCTCCAAAAAACTGGGGCTTGAAACGGACGGGAATAAAATCGTTGCGGACGACAAGCGCGCGACGAATATCCCCGGCATCTTTGCCGCAGGCGATTGCATCCCCGGTCTGCAGCAAATCGCAAAAGCCGTGTATGACGGCATGGTTGCAGGCACGGAAGCGCTCAAATTTTTAAAGGCGGCACAATAGCCGCAAACTTCCATTTGTCTAAAGGTAGTGCAGTATAGACGAAAGGCTCCGCCCGATTTGCTTTTACGGGCGGAGCCTTTTTCTGTCTGTTTATTATGCGTTTACGACGATTTATGTCTGACATAATACTTCAAAAAATCCGCTTTTTTATAAATTTTGCAGGATTTTATTCGCCTTTTCAATATCATCCCGTTCGCACTCGCGGATACCGGCGTACGGGAACGGAATGGACAATTCGGCATACTTCTCCTCGCACAGCTTGCGGAACGGGAGGAATTTGATGTGCTCGGAGGGTTCCCCCGGAAAATATTTTTTGACGAGCGCGGCGAGGGCGCGCAGCTTTTCCTCGCCGTCGTTTTTGCCCGGAACAAGCACGTTGGTGACGCGCACCTCCTTGTCCTGCCGCACACATTCGGCGAAGAATTTTTCATAAGGAGCGAGGTCGTCCGATTCCTGATTTTTGACGTCGACAATGAGATACTCCGCCGCACCGATGAGTTCCGCATCGGCAATGTGCCCGTTCGTTTCGAAGCAACAGCGAATCCCTTTCGCATGCAAAGCGGAAACAAGGGCGAGCGCGAAACTCTTTTGCAGGAACGGCTCCCCGCCCGAAAGAGTGACACCGCCCCGGCGAAAATAGCCCTTGTAGCGCTCCAAACGCGAAACAAGCGAATTTATGTCTGTCATAGTACCCTGTTTAAACAGCGTTTCCGGGTTATGGCAGAACGGGCAGCGCAGGTTACACCCCGCAAAAAAGACTACGCACCGCAATCCATTTCCGTCCACGCCCGAGCCGCAGTAGACCGAGTCGATATACCCGACGGGAGCCGCCGCAGTTACCTGCGCCGCGGTTGCCCTTTTATCTTTTTCCTCTTCCATAAACCCCTCCTTACGCATTCCGCGCAGGGCAGCTGCCCTGCGCGGAAAAACGGATTCGGATAAACTTTTTATACGCGTTCGTGATAGGTGCGCTTGAGCACTTCCAGCTGGTGCGCCTTGGAGAGCTTGTGGAAGTTGACCGCATAGCCCGATACGCGGATGGTGACGTTCGGATACAGCTCGGGGTGCTCCATCGCCGCGACCAGCTTGGCGCGGTCGAATACGTTCACGTTCAGGTGGTGCGCCCCCTGCCCGAAATACCCGTCAAGCATATCCGCCAGATTCTCCGCCCTGTCCTCGTCGTTCTCGCCCAGAGCGGAGGGAACGATGGAGAAGGTATTCGACACGCCGTCGCGACAGCATTCGTACGGGATTTTCGCAACCGAATTGAGGGAGGCGAGCGCGCCGCTCAAATCGCGGTTGTGCATGGGGTTCGCGCCCGGCGCAAACGGCTCTCCCGCCGCGCGGCCGTCGGGCGTGGCGCCCGTCTTTTTGCCGTAGACGACGTTCGAGGTGATGGTCAGCACCGAAAGGGTGTGCTTGGCGCCGCGGTAGGCGGGCGTCTTTTTCAGCTCGTCGGAGAACTCGCGCACGAGGTCGGCGGCGATTTTATCCACGCGGTCGTCGTCGTTGCCGTACTTGGGAAAATCCCCTTCAATCTTGAAGTCGTAGATGATGCCCTCGTCGTTGTAGACGGGCGTGACCTTGGCGTACTTGATGGCGGACAGCGAATCGACCGCGACGGACAGCCCCGCCACGCCGCAGGCGAGGAAGCGCTCGACCTCCGTATCGTGCAGCGCCATCTGAATCTTTTCGTAGGCGTACTTGTCGTGCATGTAGTGAATGACGTTGAGGGTATTCACATACAGGCGGCACAGCCATTCCATATACTTGTGATACGCCTTGCGCACCTTGTCGTAATCGAGCGCGCCGGCAAAGCTCTCCCCTTCGGGGCCGAGCTGCTTGCCGCTCTTTTCGTCCTTGCCGCCGTTGAGGGCGAGCAACAGGAGCTTGGCGAGGTTGCAGCGCGCGCCGAAGAACTGCATCTGCTTGCCGATTTTCATCGCGGAGACGCAGCAGGCGATGCCGTAGTCGTCGCCGAAAATCGGGCGCATCAAATCGTCGTTTTCGTATTGGATGGAGTCGGTATCGACGGAGACCTTCGCGCAGAATTTTTTGAAAGGTTCGGGCAGGCGTTCCGACCAAAGCACCGTGAGGTTGGGTTCGGGCGCCGCGCCGAGGTTATAGAGCGTATTGAGGATGCGGTAAGAAGTTTTGGTGACGAGCGTTCTGCCGTCCTCCCCCATGCCGCCGACGCTCTCCGTCGTCCACGTCGGATCGCCGCCGAATAAGTCGTTGTATTCGGGGGTGCGGAGCTGGCGGGTGATGCGCAGTTTGATGACGAAATCGTCGATGAGCTCCTGCGCGGTTTCCTCGGTAAGCACGCCGTCCGCGATGTCGCGCTCGATATAGATATCGAAGAAGGTGGACACCCTGCCCAGGCTCATCGCCGCGCCGTTCTGCTCCTTGATGGCGGCGAGATAGGCAAAGTACGTCCACTGAATCGCTTCCTTCGCGTTCTGCGCGGGCGCGGAGATGTCCACGCCGTACAGGAGCGCCATGTCCTTGAGCTTTTTCAGAAAGTCGATTTGCTTATACAGCTCCTCGAGGGTGCGGATGTTGTTTTCGTCCATCAGCTTTTCGCCGTAGGCGCGCTTGTCCTTCATCTTTTCCTCGATGAGTTTATCCACGCCGTACAGCGCGACGCGGCGGTAGTCGCCGATAATCCGGCCGCGGCCGTAGGCGTCGGGCAGGCCCGTCAGAAGTCCCGCGTGCCGCACTGCCTTCATCTCGTCGGTATAGACATGAAAGACGGCGTCGTTGTGGGTCGTCTTATAGCTGAACTCCGTTTCGACGAGGTCGGAGAGCTTATAGCCGTACGCCTCGCACGCCTGCCGCGCCATGCGGATGCCGCCGAACGGGTTGACGCCGCGCTTTAAGGGCGCATCCGTCTGCAAGCCGACGATGATCTCGTTTTCGCGGTCGATATAGCCCGCGGGATAGGTCAGAAGCGAGGACACCCGCTCGGTGTCTACGTCGAGCACGCCCCCCTTTTCGCTCTCCGCCTTTAAGAGGGCGTTGACCTCGTCCATCAGCGCGGACGTGCGCGCCGTGGGGCCGCACAAAAACTCCGCACCGCCCTCGTAGGGCGCGTAATTTACCTGGATAAAATCCCGCACGTCGATACTGTTTTCATACTTTCCGGGTTTGAACTTCGTTTGCATAGCACTCACCTCTGTGTTTAAAGTATAAAAAACGGGCAGCTTCCAAAGAAAACTGCCCAGGTGGTCGGCGATTGCGCTTTCCGTTCCCCTGCGGTTGCCCGCTGTTCCACCAGTAGCGGAAAGCCCTTCGAGAAAAACACAATATCTTGTATTTTTGCCCGTCTTTCGATTGTGATTATAGTATATACGAACCGGCGCCGTTTGTCAACGATTCGGCGGCGGTTTTTCGCAAAAATCACCGCCGAAAACGGCGCGATTTTCCGGTGGGCCAATCGTCGATTGTTTTAGAATACATTATTTTCAATCGCTCGCACCTCTTTCTTCTTTATATAATCTATTACGCCTTTTTGCACCCCAATAAAACATAGCCCCCAGAGAAGAAGCGTTATATAACATACAATCAATAAAACCGTAAATTTTAGTATAGTTTCCTGCAAAAACGTAATACATAACCAAACAGCCAAACAGGCAAGGCCGCCGATGGTAACCATAGGTATAATAGAACTCAAATAATACAAACCTATCCAGAGCCGCTTTTTATTGATTGAATGTATGTTGAACATACCAAGAAAGAGCACAATCACACCCCCTGCATAAGGAATCAAGTTAAGAAAAACTTGCAGCCGAAATGAAATCATCTTTCTATCTTTCCCCATCTTTCCACCCCTAGTGAATCACTGAATATGTCGTTATTATTTTATCATGGTGAATATGCAACTGTCAATCTTTTATTGAAAAACGAATAAAGGGAACGGGCCTTTGGTAAATACCGAAAACCCGCTCCCTTTTTTATAATATTCAATACAAAAATTACAACAGCTCTTTCCTCTGCTCCGCCTCGGAGAGCGGGCAGAGATATTTCGGCGCGACGTCGAACGCGGTGATTGCGCCCGTTTTGCCCTCCCTGTGCATGCGGTACACGGCGCGCGCGTACGCGAGCAAAATGCTCGACGTAAATTCGGGGTTGGAGTCGAGCTTCAGCGAGAATTCCATGAGGAATTTGTTGCCCGTCGCCGACTTGCCCGAGCGGAGCACGAGGCCGCCGTGCGGGATGCCGCCGTGGTTCTTTTGCAGCTCTTCCTCGGAGATGAAATGCACCGTCGTGTCATAATCGGCGAAGTAGTTGGGCATCTCCTTGATTTCCCTTTCGATGCGCGCCAAATCCGCACCCTCTTCGGCGACGACGAAACACTCGCGGGTGTGCTTTTCGCGGGTGGTCAGCTGCGGGTTTTCGCCGCTGCGCACGCGCTCGAGCGCGCTCTCCACGGGCACCGTATACTGGCGGGCATCCTTGACGCCCTTGACGCGGCGGATGGCGTCGCTGTGGCCTTGGCTGACGCCCTTACCCCAGAAGGTGTATGTACTGCCGTCGGCGAGCGACGAGCCGAAATAGATGCGCGCCAAAGAGAACAGGCCGGGGTCCCAGCCGATGCTCATCGCGCTCAGGTGCCCCGCATCCTTTGCCGACTTATCCAGCGCGGCGAAATACTCGGGAATTTTCGCGTGCGTATCGAAGCTGTCGACGGTGTTGAACAGCTTTGCGACTTCCGCCGACTGTGCGGGCAAATCGGTCGCACTGCCGCCGCACAGAATCATCACGTCGATTTTACCGACGTAGTTCTTCATGTCCTCGTATTTTTCCACCTTGACGGGAAGGACGGTTTTGACCGTTTCGGGCGCGCGGCGGGTGAATACCGCCACCACTTCCGTATCCGGGTTTTGCGCGCTCGCATACTGCACGCCCCTGCCCAGGTTGCCGTAACCGACGATGCCGATTCTGATTTTATCCATATTATATATGCTCCCTCTCTTGATTTTCATGGAATAGTTTACCGCGGCGAATAAAAAAAGTCAAGCGGACGGCGCCGCGCCCGCTCGACTTATGCCTTTAGAATTTCTTATAGGAGATATCATTGCCGTCAATATCCTTCAGGCAGAGCCCCTGCCCGTCCAAAAGGATATAGCTGCGGGGCGTGCCGCCCTTGGGGAGAGACACCGAGCCGCAGTTCGCGACGATGACGCCGCTTTTTTCCTCGATGAAGCCCGTGTGGTAGTGCCCGTAAATGAACGCGTCGCCGCAGTTTTTCGGCAGACTATCGATACTGTACCTGTCGCCGTGCTGCAAAAACACCTTTTTGCAGCCGACAAAGAGAACCGCTTCCGACACAAATTCGAAGTCGGAGATGAGGGTGTCGACGTCGCTGTCGCAGTTGCCCTTGACGACGGTGAGCTCTTGGACGAGCGGATTTAAGAGCGCCGCAACGCCCATCGGGTTATACCCCTCGGGCAGCGGGTTGCGCGGGCCGTGGTTATAGATATCGCCGAGGAGAACGAGTTGCTCCGCCCCTTCCGCGGCGTACCTCTTTAACAGTTTTTTCGTGAAATACTCCGAACCGTGCAGGTCGGACGCGATGAGAATTTTCATATCGTTGCACCATACGAATATGCGCCGCATAGGACGGCGCATACAAACAATTTTTAATTTCGGTTTCCGCGGCAGATTCAGCGGCGGACACTGAACTTGTACGCCGTGGTCGTCGTGTAAATTTTGCCGCGTTCGACGACGGGGTCGCCAAGCTCCGCATAGGCGGGAACATTGACGGCGTTGGGGATGCACTGCGTTTCCAGGCAGAAGCCGTAGTTGCGGTTGTAATAGCCGCTCTTGCCCTGCTGGTGCAGGCCGTTGCCCGTGTACAGCTGGACGGCGGGCAGATCGGTGAACACCTCCATCACGATACCGCTGCGCGCGCCTTCCGCCTCGGCAATCTTGCCGTATTCGCCCATCGGCTTGTTGCAGACGAAATTGATGTCGTACCCGTCGCCGTAACGGATGTCGTCGTCCTCGGTATCGCCGATTTTTTCGCCGATGCGGCGCCCCTTGCGGAAGTCGAAAGGCGTCCCCTCCACGTTCTTAAACTCGCCGTGCGGGATGAGGTTTTCGTCCGTCGGCGTCACGCGATCGGCCGCGATTTGCAAAAAGGTATCGTAGATGTTGCCCGAGCCTTCGCCGTCGAGGTTGAAATAGGCGTGGTTGGTGAAATTGAGCACCGTCTTCCGGTCGGAAATGGCGCCGTATTCGATTTTCAGTTCGCCATTGACGAGCGTATAATTGACCTGAACATTGACGTTGCCGGGATAATTTTCTTCCATATCCGGGCTGCGCAGGCTGAGCGCGAGGGTGTTGCCGTCGTCGCCGTCGAACACGTAGTTCCAAATCTTTTTATCGAACCCCTCTTTGCCGCCGTGCAGGTGGTTGCCGCGGTCGTTGCAGTACAGGGAATATTCCTCCCCGTCGATGACGAGCCTGCCCTTTTCGATGCGGTTGCCGCAGCGGCCGATGAGCGCGCCGAGATACCCGCCGTTCTGCTCGTAGGAAGCGACGTCGTTATAGCCGAGAATCACGTCGACCGGCTTGCCGTCCTGCCCCGCTATCTTCAAAGATTGGATAATTCCGCCCAAATTGAGGATTGTCACCTCATTGGCGCCGTCCTTAATCTTAAACGAATAGACCGTGCGCCCGTCCGACGTTTTACCGAATACGCTCGCCTGTATCATACTTACTTCTCCTTCGGATGGATTTGCCGCCCGCCCCTTGCGGAAATACGGCGAAAGGGAGAGAACCTTCCGTTCTCTCCCTTATTATACCATATTGTTCGCCGCGTTGCAAATAAATTTGCAAATTATTCTCTATTTTGCGGGATATCGGGGATGGTCGCAAAGCCCTGCGCCAGCTCTTCGTCCGTCGGGATGCGGTCGGACATGGTGCCGTCGTTATACTGCTTGTATGCCTTCATGTCGAAGTAGCCCGTGCCGGTGAGGCCGAAGAGAATGACTTTCTTTTCACCCGTTTCCTTGCACTTGAGAGCCTCGTCGATGGCGACGCGGATGGCGTGGCTGGATTCGGGCGCGGGAAGGATGCCCTCGATGCGCGCGAACTGCTCCGCCGCTTCGAATACCTTCGTCTGCTCAACCGCAACCGCACGCATATACCCCTCGTGGTACAGCTCGGAGACAATCGGGCTCATGCCGTGGTAACGCAGGCCGCCCGCGTGGTTGGGCGAGGGCATAAAGCCGCTGCCGAGCGTGTACATACGCGCAAGCGGGGTAATCTTCGCACTGTCGCAGAAGTCATAGACATATTTGCCTCGAGTCATCGACGGGCAGCTCGCAGGCTCGACGCCGACAAATTCGATGTTGTTCTTGCCCGCGATTTTATCGCCCATGAACGGAGCGATGAGGCCGCCGAAGTTGGAACCGCCGCCGCAGCAGCCGATGATCATGTCCGGCTGTACGCCGTACTTCTCCATCGCCGCCTTGCTCTCCAAGCCGATAACCGACTGGTGCAGAACGACGTGGTCGAGTACGCTGCCCAAAACGTAGCGGCAGGAATCGGACGAGACCGCCCGCTCCACCGCCTCGCTGATCGCGCAGCCGAGCGAGCCGCCCGTGCCGGGGAACTCTTTGAGAATTTTCCTGCCCGCTTCCGTCGTATCGGAGGGAGAGGCGACCACGTTCGCGCCGTAGGTGCGCATGACTTCCTTGCGGTGCGGCTTCTGCTCGCTGGAAACTTTGACCATGTAAACAGTCAAATCCAGACCGAAATATGCCGCAGCCATCGAAAGAGCCGTGCCCCACTGCCCTGCGCCCGTTTCGGTGGTAATCGATTTCAGGCCCTGCTTCTTCGCATAGTACGCCTGCGCCACCGCCGAGTTGAGCTTGTGCGAGCCGGAGGTGTTGTTGCCCTCGAACTTATAATAAATCTGCGCGGGAGTGCCGAGCGCCTTTTCCAAACAATAAGCCCGAACCAGCGGCGACGGACGGTACATCTTGTAAAAATTGCGGATTTCTTCGGGAATGTCGATGTACAGATCGGTGCGATTGAGTTCCTGCGAAACGCAGTCGTCACAGAACACGGGGCGCAAATCGTCCGCCGTGCAGGGCTTGAGCGTCGCAGGGTTGAGGAACGGGTCGTGCTTGCGCTTCATCGCCGCGTTCAGGTTATACCACTGCTTGGGAATTTCGTCTTCGGAAAGATATATCTTGTAAGGGATCGGTTTGTTTGCCATGGGGTTTGTCCTCCTCTAAAAATTTTTCGTTATTTCGGCGTAAAAAAAGACACGGTTCTATCCGTTTGGGACGAATAAAACCGTGTTGCCACCCAATTTCGCCGCGCAAAAAAAGCGCCGCCTCGTTGCAGGTACTACCATACCTTCTTTCTGTAACGTGAAAGCCACGTCGGAAACTACTCGGAAACCCTTTCGCCCCCGCCCTCGGTAATCCATTCGCACTGCGTCAAACTGCCTTTATCCCACCGCCAAAGGCTCTCTGAAAATTTGCGTTAGCAGGTTACTACTTTACCTCATCGGTTTTCTCAATCATAGCACATTGAAAAACCGATGTCAACTGTTTTTTCGAAAATTTTTTTGAAAATTTTGCCCCGCCGCAACCCTTATCAAGGTATATGCTACGCATATAAAGAGCAAAAATTCCCCTCGCGCAAAGCAGAACCCACCGCCAGAATTTGCGCGCGTCCGCCGTTACGCGCGGAATACCCGCAGCGCGTATCAATTTATTTTCCCCGCGCAAACTAAAGGATATGAAACGAACCTTTCTTGCCGCGCTCTCGCTCCTGCTCGCCTGTTCCCTGTTTTGGGCAGCCGCGGCCTGCGGCGCAGCCTGCAATCGAAACGGCTCCAAAGAGGGCGAAGGGCAAACGGCCGCCCCTGCGGAAAACGCGGAAGAGCAGGCAACCGCAGACGAGAACAGCCTGACGAACAAAACAGACGGACAACGCAAGCAAATCTGGCTGACTTTCGACGACGGCCCGACCGATTCGAGCACACCGAAAATTTTGGACATTCTTAAAAAAGAAAATGTAAAAGCAACATTTTTTGTGGTCGGCAGGCAAATCGCAAAGAGAGAAAAAATATTGCAGCGCGAATGGGACGAAGGGCATGCTATCGGCATCCATACCTATACGCACGAATACAAAAGAATTTATGCCTCGGCAAACGCACTGCTCAAGGACATTGCGCTCTGCGACGAGGCGATACGGAGCGTTCTGCCCGATTTTAAAACAGACCTCTACCGCTTCCCGGGCGGCTCTTACGGCATAAAAAAATCTATGGTCGCCGCCGTCGAAAACGCGGGATACCGCCACTACGATTGGAACGCCTCCGCCGAGGACGCCGTCCGCCCGGACACGCCCGCGAGCGTACTCTATCAGAATGTGCTCGACTCCGCCGCTTCAAAAAACGAGGTAATCCTGCTCATGCACGACGGCGTCGGGTACAAGGAAACGATTAAATGCCTGCCCTCCGTCATTAAGCATTTCCGGGAAAAAGGGTTTGCATTCTGCACGCTGTAAAGCCAACGGCGCAACGCCCCGCAAATTCCGCCCCGCAATGTACATGAAAAAAAGAGCCAACAGGAGGCTCTTTTTTTCATTTTTACCAAATTTATGTGTGACATAGTACATGGCAAATCAGCCATTTAAGCGCAGAACACCGCAGATTTCGGAGATATCGGCAATACCGTGATTATCCAACCACGAATTCAATCCGCCGATGATTTTAGGCATGGCGAGGGTGTCGGTAAAATTTGCCGTACCGACCTGCACCGCACGGGCGCCCGCAATAATAAATTCGAGCGCGTCCTCCGCACAAGTGATACCACCCATGCCGATGACGGGAATATCCACCGCCTGACAGACCTCCCACACCATGCGCACCGCGATCGGCTTGATACCCGCACCCGACACGCCGCCCGTATTGTTGGCGATGAGCGGACGGCGGCGCTCGATATCGACGACCATGCCCGTGAGTGTATTGATAAGGGAAACGCAGTCCGCGCCCCCCTTCTGCGCCGCCAGCGCGTTCGCCGCGATACTCTCGACGTTGGGCGAAAGTTTGACGATGAGCGGAGTCTTTTGCAGTGCCCCTTTCGCCGCGCGCGTGACCTCGGCGACGCTTTCGGGCTTAATGCCGAACGCCATACCGCCGCACTTCACATTGGGGCAGGAAATATTCAATTCTATCATATCGACTTTGCCGTCCAGCTTGGCGCAGATGCCGGCATAATCGTCGATGGTGCGCCCCGCGACGTTGGCGATTATCGCAATATTTTTGCTTTTTAAAAAGTCCAAATCCTCGCGCAAAAACACGTCGACGCCGGGATTTTGCAGACCGACCGCATTGAGGATAACCCCGTAACCTTCCGCGATGCGGGGCGTGGGATTGCCGAGGCGCGGCTCGAGCGTCAGCCCCTTGGTGCTGATGCCGCCCAACACGCCGATATCGTAAATTTCATTGAATTCCTTTCCAAACCCGAACGTACCGCTCGCGGCAATGACGGGATTTTTAAAATTGACACCGCAGATATTGACAGAAAGATTCGCCATCAGATTTCCACCTCGTTAATTTCAAAGACAGGGCCGTCCTTGCATACCCGCGCATTTTCCTCTTTGCCGCTCTTTTTACAGACGCACACGAGGCAGGCACCGATGCCGCACCCCATGCGCTCCTCCAAGGATACGTAACACGGCACGGCAATTCCCCGCTCTTTCAGCCCCGCCTTCAGTGCGCGGAGCATGGGCGTTGGCCCGCAGGCAAGAATCACATCGGGTTTGACACTCTCATATTCAGCCAAGAACGCCGCAACCGCGTTGTTTTTCTTCCCGAAGGAACCGTCGTCCGTCACAATTTCCGCGCGCGCGGACAGAGAGGAAAACACATCCGCCATGCACACTGCATCTCTATTGCGGAAGCCTATGTACGAATTAAAATCTTTACCTGTCCCCGCGTACTCCTTGAGCACGGAAACCATGGGGAATATACCCACGCCGCCGCCGATGAGTGCGACGCGCCTTTGCCCTTCCTCCAGCCGAAACCCGTTGCCGAGCGGCAGAACGCAGGCAAGCTCGTCCCCGACTTTTGCGCGGCTCATCGCCTGCGTGCCGGCACCCTTGAGCTGGTAACAAATCGTAACCGTCTGCAAGTCATTCTCCTCGCAGCGCTCGCAAATCGCAATGGGCCGGCGCAGCAGATGCGCCCCGTCGCCGACGGAGATATTGACGAATTTTCCGCAGAACAGTCCGTCCGTTTTTTCCGGCAAGGCAAAGCGCATTTTATAGATGCCTGCAGCAATCGGCCCGTTCTCCAAAATTTTAACTTTCTGTTCCCTCATACCAAAAACACCTCTCTAAAAGCGCATTATGCATGACAGAATACTCTGCAATTAACCTTTAATAGGACGATTTAAGTCGTTTTTCATGTCGATGCAGGCTTGGCGCGCCGCGGCGTCAAATGCCATGCCCGCGTATTTTTCCTGTTTGTATGCGCACAAAATCCCGCGGGAAGAGTTGACGATGCCGCCCAAACCGTCCTTTCCGAAGCACACCTTCAAATCGTCCGCCTTGCCGCCCTGCGCGCCGTAGCCGGGAATCAGGAAGAAAGTATGCGGCATTTCGCGCCGCAGAATTTCCGCCTGCGCGGGGTGCGTGGCACCGACGACCGCGCCGACGGCAGAATAGCCGTATTTGCCGATGCTGTCCTTGCCCCACTCTTCGACGAGCGAGCCCATATATTCGTAGACGGTTTTGCCGTTTTCCAGCTTCATATCCTGCAGCTCGCCGCTCGATTTGTTGGAGGTTTTGACGAGCACAAAGATACCCTTGTCGCGCTTGTCCATCCAATTCAAAAAAGGTTTGATGCCGTCCGAGCCGAGATACCCGTTGACGGTGAGAAAATCGGAATCGAAAGCGGTATAGGCACTTCCGCCGACCTGCGTTTCGCCGAGGTATGCCTTCGCATAGCACTCTGCCGTGGCGCCGATGTCGTTGCGCTTGGCGTCCGTCATGACGAACATCCCCTTTTCGGAAGCATAGCGAAGCGTCTCCGCAAAGGCGCGCATACCCTCGAGCCCGTACATTTCATAGTAGGCGATCTGCACCTTGACGCAGGGAACTATATCGCAGATATTGTCGATTATTTTTTTATTAAAGGCGAGAATCGCCTCCGCCGCGCCCTTAAAATCCTTCACCCCCGCCTTCATATCGTCGGGGAGGTAATCGAAGCTCGTATCGATTCCCGCGACAGTCGGGTTGTCGTATTCCTTGATTTTATCAATCAGTTTATCTATAATCATAATACCACCATTAATCAACAATTTTATTATAAATGTTTAAATATATGTTTTCAAAAAGGGGGCAACCCCGAGACCATCCCCGATACGGAGTCGCGCGCCGCGAACACGACGATTACAAACGCGGCGGTCGGCGGCGGGCGCAATCGCGCCGCGCAGCTTCGCACCGGCCGCCGCAGCGCACGAACCGCACACCTCATCGCGCAACCGCATACCGCAACCGCAAACCGAAAAACCGGCCGCCGCCTCACGCCGCGCCGCCATCAAATCGGGAGAAAGCTCAATACTTCGCGCCGTACTGTGCGAGATATTCGCGGATGGCGGGGACGTGCTCCTTGCCCGGAATCACGTCCGCTTCGAGCGCGTCGATAATGTCGCGGATGGTGACGATGGAATAGACCTTGACGCCCTCCTCCGCATATGCCTGCTGTACGGCGGACTTTTCCGAATCCAACGCCTTTTCCATGCGGTCGACCGTGATGACCATGCCGGTGATATCCACCTTCGCCGCGCCGCGCAGTTTGGGGAGAACCTCCTTCAGCGCCTTGCCGCTCGTCATGACGTCCTCGACGATGACGACTCGCTCGCCGTCCTCCAGCTGCTTGCCGACGAACATGCCGCCCTCGCCGTGGTCTTTGACCTCCTTGCGGTCGAAGCAAAAATTGACATCCACGCCGTACTTTTCATAGAGAGCGACCGCCGCGGAGAGCGCGAGCGGAACCCCCTTGTAAGCCGGCCCGAACAGCGTCTGCACGGGTATCTTATTTTCGTGGATGCAGGCGGCATAAAACTCCCCCAGCCGTTTAATCTGCGCGCCCGTCTTATATTCGCCCGCGTTCAGAAAGTACGGAGCGATGCGCCCGCTCTTGAGTTTGAAGGTGCCGAATTTCAAAACGCCGCACTCCGCCAAAAAGCGGATAAATTCCTCTTTATAATTCATTTTTGCACTCCTTATGCCTGACATAGTACTGTAAAAACAATGATTTTGAGCTGTTTAGACTGAATTACGCCCCGTATTTGACGTCGCCGTCGACAATCGTGCAACAGACTTTGCCGTACACTTCGGTGCCGTTGAAAGGCGTATTTTTGCCCTTGGAAACGAAGTCTTTGCTGTCGATGACGTACTTCGCGTTCAAGTCGGCGAGCATGATATCGGCGGCGTTGCCCTCGGCGAGCACGCCCCCTTCCAACCCCAAAATGCGGGCGGGCGCGGCGCTCATACGGTCGGCGAGCTGCTCGAGCGTGAGCACGCCAGCCTTGACCAGATAGGTATAGGACAGCGAGAAAGAAGTTTCAATGCCGCTGATACCGAACGCCGCGAGGTTGTATTCGACGTTCTTTTCGTCTTTATGGTGCGGCGCGTGGTCGGTGACGATGCAGTCGAGCGTGCCGTCTCGCAACCCTTCGCGAATCGCTGCAACATCCTCCGCTTCGCGGATGGGCGGGTTGACCTTCGTGTTCGCGTCAAAGGAGGTAATCACGTCGTCGGTGAGGGTGAAGTAATGCGGGCAGGTTTCCGCGGTGATTGCCACGCCGCGCTTTTTCGCCTCGCGCAGAAGCTGTACGCCGCCCTTGGTGGAAACGTGGCAGATGTGCGCGCGCTTGCCCAGCGTTTCCGCGAGGATGATTTCGCGCGCGAGCATGATTTCCTCCGCCGCGCGGGGAATTCCCTTTAATCCTGCAAGCGTGCTGTTGTACCCCTCGTTGACGGCGCCGCCGTCGACGAGGTCTTTATCCTCACAGTGCGACAGGCAGATGAGCCCGAAATCGGAGGCGTACTCCATCGCAAGGCGCATGATGCGGGCGTTGGCGACGGGCCTGCCGTCGTCGCTGATTGCTACGGCGCCCGCCTCCTTCATCTTGCCGATTTCGGCGAGCTGTTCTCCCTTTTCGCCCTTTGTAATCGCGCCGATGGGGCGAACCTTGCACAGATTCACTTCCCTGCCGCGTGCGACGATGTAACCGACGACCGCCGCGTTGTCGCAGACGGGGTCGGTATTGGGCATGCAGCAGATTTGCGTGAACCCGCCGCGCACCGCCGCCGCACTGCCGCTGGCGATGTCTTCCTTATATTCAAAGCCCGGCTCGCGCAGATGCACGTGCATGTCGATGAGCCCGGGGAAAACGTGCAGCCCTGCCGCGTCGATTACTTTCGCACCTTTTTCTTCAACATTTTTTGCAATTTTGACGATTTTTTTGCCGTCCACGAGAATGTCGCAGACTTCGCACCTGTCTGCAAAGACGGCGGTGCCGCCCTTAATCAAAAGTTTACTCATGCTTTTCGCCTCCCTGACGGTTTTTGCAGAGCAGGAACAGGAGCGCCATGCGCACCGCGACGCCGTTGAGCACCTGCTCGTTGATTTCGCTGTTTTCCGCGTCGATTACGTCGGAAGTGAATTCCACGCCGCGGTTGACGGGGCCGGGGTGCATGACGATGCAGTCTTTATCCGCGAATTTGAGGCACTCCTCCCCCACGCCGTAATACTTCGCGTATTCGGAGAGGGACGGAAACAGCCCGCCGTGCATGCGCTCGAGCTGGATACGCAGCCCCATGACGACGTTCGCGCCCGCAAGCGCTTCCTCGCGCGATTTGGCGATTTTCGCGCCCATGCGCTCGATGCCCTGCGGCATGAGGGTGGCGGGGGCAAACATCGTAACTTCCGCACCCAGTTTGGTGAGCCCGAACAGATTGCTCTTTGCCACGCGCGAGTGCTTGATGTCGCCCAAAATCGAAACCTTCAACCCCTTAAACGAGCCGAACTTTTCGCGCATGGTGTAGAAGTCGAGCAGCGCCTGCGTGGGGTGCTCGTTCATGCCGTCGCCGCCGTTGACGACGGACGCCTTTACGTTCTTCGCCAGCAGGTGCGGCGCGCCGCCCATCGGGTGACGGATGACGATGACGTCGTTCTTCATCGCGTCGAGGGTGCGGCCGGTGTCGATGAGCGTTTCCCCCTTCTGCACCGAGCTGGAGGAGGCGGAAATGTTCACCGTGCCCGCGCCGAGGTACTTCGCCGCGAGCTCGAACGAGCAGCGGGTGCGCGTGCTGTTCTCATAAAAGAGAGTCGTGACCGTGCGCCCCTGCAGGTGCGGGAGCTTTTTCAGATTTTGCGTGAGCAGCTTTTTCATGCCCACGGCAGTATCGAGGATTGCCGTGATATCCTCTGCGGAAGTATCGTACAATCCCAATAAATCCTTTCCTAACATCGCAAAACCTCAGTAAAAAATTTGACAAATTATTAAACAATTTTGTAAATATTGTCGGCAAACGTGCGCTTTTTCATGTTCTACTCTTTGCCGATAATCCCCAGACTGTCTTCCCCCTCAATCTCGGCAAAGCGCACGTCGATTGTCTCGCGGGAGGAAGTGGGAATATTTTTGCCCACGAAATCGGGGCTGACGGGCATTTCCCTGCCGCCGCGGTCGCACAAAACGAGCAGCATGATTTTGGCTGGCCTGCCCAAATCGAATATGGCTTCGATTGCCGCGCGCACCGTGCGGCCGGTGTGCAGCACGTCGTCGCAGAGAATAACCGTCTTTCCGTCCACGGAAAAGCCGAGGGAATTGACGCGCGCGTCCGGCACGAAGTAGCCGCTGACCAAGTCGTCGCGGTACATGCCGATATCGATTCCCGCGCAGGGCAAAGACGCGCCGTAAAATTTTTCGATGAGGGCGCGGACGCGCGCCGCCACAATTTCGCCGCGGCGCGGAATACCGATGAGGCACAGATTTTCCGTGCCCTTCGCCTTTTCCACGATTTCGTGCGAGAGCCTGGTCAACGTGCGGCCGATTGCCGCGCCGTCCATCAAGATGTGTTCGGACATACTCCCCTCCCGCCGCAAATAAAAACTTCGCGGCATAAAAAACACCCGCGCACAGAATATGCGCGGGGTACGTTCAAACAAAAACGAAAAAAAATCGTTTGCAAGGATAGTTTCTTCGTATGCGTTCGATTGCGGACTTCGCGGCATCTCTGTACCGTACGGTTAAAGTCTTTTATCGAATCCTATTGTAACACATTCCGCCCCTGCCTGTAAAGCATATGAGGAAGAAATTTTGGTGAGATTTTTAAAGAAGAAGGATACCCATATTGAAGGCGCGCGGCTTTTAAGCCGCGCGCCCCGATTTCCATATAATTATTTTAATAAATTTCCGCGAGTTTGAAGCCGAGCAAGTCGCACGAGGTGAGCCGATATTCGATTCCGCTCCGCCTGCACGCCGGCGGATATGCCCCCGCCGCGCGGTGCAGATGCCCGTATACGACCATATCCGCGCCGTTCGCCTCGAACAATTCGGTGAATAAAGACGGGTTGCGCTTGGCGTCAAAGGGCGGATAATGAATCATGCACACCAGCTTATCCCCTTCCTGCCGCAGTTTTTTCGCTTCGTTTAAGGCGAGGCGGAAGCGCTCCGCTTCGCGGCGGTAAATTTTTTCGTCCTCCGCCTTGTACTCGGTGCAACCCGGGCACACCCAGCCGCGCGAGCCGCAGATGACGTAATTTTCCAGCCGCACCGCGTCGTTCTGCAAAAACAGAAAAGTGTCGTCGGGCGCACTGCGGCGGAGCGCCGTAATGCCCGACCACCAATAGTCGTGGTTGCCGCGGATAAACACCTTTTTGCCGGGCAGCCCCTTCATCTTTTCGAGGTCGGTGAGCGCGTCGGGCAGGGCCATCGCCCAGCTGATGTCGCCCGCAATGAGGACGGCGTCCTCCTCGCCCACGCGCGCGAGCCAATCCTCTTTGATTTTGTCGAAATGCCCCGCCCAATTGCCGCCGAATATGTCCATCGGCTTGTCCTGGTTGCCGGGCAGATGCAGGTCGCTGACTGCAAACAGTTTCATTCCGCTTTGTTCCCGCCAAGTTATTCTCGGTTTATTGTACCACAAATCGGGTTTATTTGAAAGCGTTTGCGCGGGCGGGGCGGCAAATTTCCCCCTCCGTTTTGCGCGCGATATAGTTTTCCACGTCGCACAGAGCCAAACTTTCGCGGCAGCAGTCGCACAGCTGCCCCGAGCGAGTCTCCTGCCCGCACACGATGCAATGCGTCTGCGCCGAATGCGCGATTTCCCTCTGTTCCATAACAATTTCCCCCTTTCGGTAAAAATACTTTGCGGCGTGCCCGCCGCCGCGCGGCGTTTTTGCCCGTACAAAAAGAAAAAAGCCGATAAAAATTACCGGCTTTTTAAGATTGGATTAAGCCTTTACTTGCAGTTATTGTTGCAGTTGTTTCCGCAGCCGCAATTGGTATTCCCCTGCGGATAGAGCGGCAGCTCAAAAAAGCCTGCGCACACTTCCTGGGTATATTCCTGCGCGGGCGGAATGACGCAATACCCGTACGACGGCAGCAGCAAATCGACGTTGATGATAATCTTCAGGATTACCGTGATGCACATATCGACGGTAAAGGTGTTGTTCTCCGCGTTGAACGAGCCCTCGGGCGACACGGCGCTGACGATTGCCTGCACCTCGTACGGCATAACCGACGGCTGCGGAACGAACAGAATCACGTCTTCGTTGACGGTGACGACGGAGTTCGCCTTGCCCTCGACGCCGTTCGCATCGGTGTAGACGACTTCAACGGGGATATCGACGGTGGCCTGTACGCGGGCGCAGTTGGCGCGGTCGGGCAGGCGGTCGATTTGGAACGCCGCCACCGTGCCGACGGAAGAAACGCTGCGCGCGCTTATAAACGTGAGCGGATATGTAGGATTGGCGGGAACAGGGTCGGTGATGTTGAGGACAATCCCCTCGCTCTGCCCCTGCTTGATGCAGGCGTCGAAAACGCGCTGCGCCTGAACGCACACCTTTTCGTTCAGTCCGTTTATCGGATTCCCGTTGATGGGGCCGGGACATTTATCCGTTTGGAAATTGGAAAAAAATGACATTTTTGACCTCCGATTGTTGAAAGTTAAAAGAAAACCGCATTCGCGTTCTCTATATTCCAGTATATGAAGCGGCCCCGCCCTTTGTTACGCGCCAAGCGCAAAACCGACGCGCATATCTCCGTGTTGTTGTATGCGGCGACGCACCATCACCGCCGCGGCTCCACGCAAACGCGCTGGGTGGGATAGACGTAGGAACAGCCGTTCAGCCGCAGAAACTCCCCCTCGCTTATTCCGAACTTCCGGCAGACGGACGAAAGGGTGTCGCCCGCCTGCACGACATAGATTTTCGCGGCAGACGGCAGAACGAGCATACTTCCGGCGGGCGGAAACTCCTTTAATTTATTTTCGGCAATGAGCAGCGCGGGCGGAACGCCGAACGCCGCGCATACCGACTGCGCCGTATCCCCCGCCTTGACTACGTATAGGCCGAGCGGGTTGGCGCCGCATTCCTTTAATTCGATTGATTCATTCATCATTGCATTGTATGCACCCGCGCCCAAAATATGCCAAAAATTTTTTCGGCGCGCCGGGCCTTTGCGGGGCCGTCGGGGGCAAGCATAAAATCCCCGTCGACACACTATACATAAATATGACAAATTTCGCAGCGGTGTGCATCGCCGCACGAAACACGAGGTGTACGCTTTGAGCAAGGAAAATTTGTACAGGACGGCGGCGTATGTGACGGCCTTTTCCGTTGCGGAAAAGGCTTTCGGATTTTTGTACCGCATTATCCTATCCCGCACGCTCGGCTCGGAGGGCGTGGGGCTGTACCAGGTGGCGCTGTCCGTATTTGCGGTGCTGGCGACGGCGGCGGCTTCGGGGATTCCCATGACCGTCTCCCGCCTCATCACCAAGTACCGCGCGCGGAACAACCAAAAGGCGCAGCAGTCGGTGGTCGCCGCCGCGCTCGTGGCGGCGCTGTGCTTTTCCGTGCCCGCCTTCTGCCTGCTCTTTTTCGGGCACGAGTGGTTCGACTTTCTGTTCTCCGACCCGCGGTGCATGAGCATTTTGCTCATCCTCCTGCCCAGCCTGACGTTTAATTCCGTCTATTCGGTCATCCGCGGCGTGCTGTGGGGAAACAAGCAGTTCATTCCCTACTGCGTCATCGACCTCATCGAGGAGCTGACGATGATCGGCGCGGGCGTACTGCTCGTTACGACCATGACGGACGTATTCGACGGCGCGCGGCGGGCGGCAGTCGCCATCGTCATCTCCTACCTCGTATCCTTTACCCTGTCGGGCATCTACTTCTTTGCGAAGGGCGGGCGGCTGAACAACCCCAAGCGGCAGCTGAAGCCCCTGCTCTCCTCCGCCCTGCCCATCACGGGCATGCGCACTTCCAACGCCATCGTCAACTCCGCCATCTCCCTGCTTTTGCCCGCGCGGCTGATTGCGGCGGGGTTCACGAGCAGCGAGGCGATGAGCGAAATCGGCGTGGCGATGGGCATGAGCATGCCCATCCTCTCCATTCCCTCGACGCTCATCGGCTCGCTCGCGCTCGTGATGGTACCCGAACTCGCGGAAAACTTTTTCCGCGGCGAGCACGAAAAGCTGCGCGACAACATCGAGCGCGCCGTCAAGGTGACCGTGCTCATCGCCTGCCTGCTGATTCCGCCCCTGTTCGTGTTGGGCGTGGATATCGGCGAACTGCTCTTTTCCAGCACGCGCGGCGGAGAAATCATTCGGAACTGCTGCTTCATGCTCCTGCCCATGAGCCTCGGCATGATTACAAACAGTATTTTAAATTCGCTCGGCTATGAAAAATATACCTGCGGATACTTTTTTATCGGGGCGGCGGCAACCTTCGCCTGCGTGTGGTTTTTGCCGCAATTCGTCGGCGTGTACGCACTCATGATCGGCATGGCGGCAAGCTCCGTCATCACCATGACCTTAAACCTCATCCTCATTGCGAAAAAGAGCAAAGAAAAAGTGCGCTATTTAAAGCACACTTTCATTTCGGCGGCGAGCATGGTGCCCGCCATTGTATTCGGTTGTCTGCTGCGCGACCTTTTCGGCAAGCTCATGCCCGCCCTGCCCGCGGCGATTTTATGCGGTTGTATTCTCGTTGCGGCGGAAGGACTGTTCATCCTCGCGCTGGGACTGGCGCGGCCGCAATGGGTGAAAGTACTCGTGCGCAAATGAGCGCTACTGCAACTCGCGGAACGTGTTCAGCTTTACGCTGAGCGGAAGAGTCGCAAAACACAGTGCCGTATTGATGACGTACACGACCGACTGAAAGGCAATGCGGCCGGCAAACCACACCCAAAACGCCTTTTTAAACACGCCTTCCCAAATGAAAATATAGGCGTAAAAATAATTTACGACGGAATTTACGAAACAGGTAATCACGAGGAAGCACACAGCAAACGATACCGCCGCCTTTCCGTACAGTCCCTTTTTGCCGCTCCACGGTATGTACTTCATAATAATTCCGGACAGGAACCCGAACAGCCCGAGCGTCAGCCCGAACAGCCAATAGATACCCGACGGCTTGATGAGGAAGCCGATTGCGTCGCCCAACAAGCCCACAATGAAGCCGGGCACGGGGCCGAGCAAAAAGCCGGCATAGAAACAGATAAAATACGTAAACGTGATTTTGTTGCTCGCCGTTACGTCGATGTCCAGAAAGGAGTTGCACGCGACGCTCAGCGCGATAAACAGCGCGAGGTACGCAATCTGTTTGGACGGGGAAAAGGAACGAAATACTTTTGTGAACATAGAAAAAAACCTCCCGAAATCTGAGAGGTCCGATGAAAAAACAGGCGCGCCGGAAACCGGCGGCTTATCCTCGCAACGGACGCGCCACGGCACCGCAGGAAATCTTCCTTTCGTTTGCGAACAACGTCCCGTTTCGCAACACTTAACGCGCCGGAGGCTACTCTGCATTTGTGTTTGCGCAAAGCCGTTCACTGCCCGCGCAACGGTATACATTATATCCCTTTTTTCCCGCTTTGGCAAGCGTATGAGCGCGCCTTTACGGGAATATTTTTGCCCATATACATTGCCCCGCGCCAAGCACCGCCTTTCCCCCGCCGAACCCGCATAAAAAATTACCGCAAATTATATTTTCAACAAATTTTCCGCCCTCCCCTGCAAACAGTTGCGCGACGCCCCTCCTTTTGCTATAATCAGTATGATATCATACTAATTAGCCGAGGAGAGATGCCGCATGACAGACAACCGCGAAAACAATGAGCTCGTCAACGCCTATTGCTGCCTGCGCGACAGGCAGTTTGCGATTTACAGCCGCTACGCGAAAAAATTCGGACTGACCGCCAACGAATTGTTCGTGCTGGATATCCTTTGGTTTGCGGACGGAACCTGCACGCAAAAGGAGATTTGCGGGCGGCTCTCCGCCAACAAGCAGACGGTTGCGGCGATTATCGGCAGGTTTGCGCAAAAGGGTTATCTCCTTTTGCAGGAGGACGAAGGCGACCGGCGCAACAAGCGCATCCGCTTTACCGAGCGAGGCAGGGAATACGCGCGGGCAATCATCCCGCCCGCGGCCGACGCGGAGAACGCCGCGATGGCGGATTTGGGCATCGGTCAAAGCCGCGAGCTCGTACGGCTCACGGTACAATTTTCGGAGAATATGGAAAAAAGGTTTCGGGAGATTTGAAATGTATTCGCTGTTGCTCGCTTTAATTTACGTCGCTTTTATCAGCCTGGGGCTTCCCGATTCCCTGCTCGGCTCCGGCTGGCCCGCCATACACGCCGATTTGGGCGTTCCCGTGTCGTACATGGGCATCGTTTCCATGGTGATTTCAGGCGGAACGATCGTATCGAGTTTATTTTCCGACAAGCTGACGAGAAAACTCGGCACGCGGATTGTTACCGCTGTCAGCGTGCTTCTCACCGCGGCGGCACTGTTCGGTTTTTCCTTCTCCGACAAATTTTGGATGCTCATCGTCTTTGCCGTGCCGTACGGGCTCGGGGCGGGAGCCGTCGACGCCGCACTCAACAACTATGTGGCACTGCACTATAAATCCAAGCACATGAGCTGGCTCCACTGCTTCTGGGGCGTGGGGACGATCGTCAGCCCCTTTATCATGAGCTTCGCGCTGACGAACGCGGATTGGCACGAGGGATACCGCATCGTCGGGTTTATACAGCTCGGCATTACCCTGCTCCTAATCGCCACTCTGCCCGTCTGGAAAGTCAACCAAAAGGCCGAAACGGCGGCACAGAAGAGCATCGGACTCACGGGCGCACTGAAAATTAAAGGGGTTCCCTTTCTCCTGCTCGGATTTTTTGCCTACTGCGCGGCGGAAGCCACCGCCATGGGCTGGGCAAGCACCTATTTTGCCGAAGTCAAAGGCATTTCGGCGGAACAGGCGGCTCAGTTCGCTGCCCTGTTCTATATCGGAATTACCGCCAGCCGGTTCGTGAGCGGGTTTATCACCGACAAGCTCGGCGACCGAAAAATGATTATCCTCGGCACCGGCATTTTGGCCTGCGGTATTGTTTTGCTGTTTATTCCCGCGCCGACAATCGTCGCCGTTATCGGCTTTGTCGTTATCGGGTTCGGCTGCGGCCCGATTTATCCCTGCATCATTCACTCCACACCCGGCAATTTCGGCGCGGAAAACTCGGGCGCGATTATCGGGATACAAATGGCGAGCGCCTACGTCGGCTCTACGTTCATTCCGCCCCTGTTCGGATTGCTCGGCAGGCGGCTCGGGTTTGAAATTATGCCCGCCTACCTGCTCGCGTTCGCAATTCTGATGATAGTCATGATTGAATTGACATTCCGGACAACGAGAAAAGTCCGCAAAACGGAGGAAAAACAATGATTCTGAACACGGGCGCGCGGACGGATACCGCGCAATACTATTCCGAATGGCTGTTGAAGCGGTTCGAGGAGGGCTTCGTCTATACCCGCAACCCGCTCTTCCCGAACAAGGTGACCCGGTACGAGCTTTCGCCCGGCAAGATCGACGCGGTGCTCTTCTGCTCCAAAAACTACGCGCCCATCCTGCCCCGCCTGCACGAAATAACCGACAAATACCGCACCTATTTCCACTACACCATCACCGCCTACGGTAAGGACATCGAGCCGGGCGTACCCGATATCGGGGAGAGCATGGAAACGCTCATCGCTCTGTCGAAACTCGTCGGGAAACAGAGGGTGGCATGGCGGTACGACCCCGTTCTGCTGACCGATAAATACACCCTCGAGCGGCATATGGATACCTTTGCGCGCATGGCGGAAAAACTCGCGCCCTACATCGACCGCTGCATTTTCAGCTTTGTGGAGATGTATAAAAAGCTAGAAACGAATATGCCCGAACTGACGCCGCTCGCCGAAGCGGACAAAGAGCGCATCGCCGAGGGACTCGGCAAGATCGCGCAGCGGTACGGAATTTATTTGCAGACCTGCGGGACAAACGGCGATTTCAGACGCTACGGCATACACGCCTCCGGCTGCGCAACTTTGGAAATTCTCGGGCGGGCGAACGGCTGCGAGTTCAAGGACTTGAAGCACAAGGGACTGCGCGCGGGGTGCCACTGCATCGAGAGCCGCGACATCGGCGCCTACGACACCTGCCCGAACGGATGCCGCTACTGCTATGCAAACAAGAGCCCGCAGAGGGCGCTGGAAAACTATCGGAAGCACGACGCAAACTCCCCCATTCTGTTGGGGCACATCGAGAGCACCGACACGATTATACAGGGCAACCAAACGAGCTATCTTCGCTCCGCGGCGAGGCAAAGCTCGCTGTTCGACGGGGAATAGTAAGGATAGAGCAAAAAAGCGGCGCCTGCAGGCGCCGCTTTTTCTGTGCCGCAGTATAAATCCGCCGCGTGCGCGGCATACTGCGGATATGGGACTGATCGTATTGCGGACGGCCGTTATCTTCGTCGCCCTGCTCGCCGTGATGCGGCTGATGGGCAAACGGCAAATCGGGGAAATGCAGCCGTTCGAACTCGTAATAACGCTGCTCATCGCCGAGCTCGCCTGCATTCCGATGGCAGACACTTCCATTCCGCTCCTCTACGGGCTCATCTCGATGCTGACCATCTTTCTTCTGCACCAAGTTATGCTGCTTATCGATCTGAAATGGAAGCCCTTTAAAACCATCGTCGGCGGAAAGCCGTCCGTCGTCATCAACAAAAACGGCGTGGATATTTCACAGCTGAAAAAGAATCACCTCGATTTATCCGACCTCATCGAATCCATGCGCACGGCGGGATACTTTTCCCTCGACGAAGTGGCGTACGCGCTGTACGAGGCGAACGGGCAGTTCACCGCCATGCCGCGCGAGGACGCGCCGAAGGAGAACAAGGTTTCCCTGCCCGTGCTCATCATCGACGACGGCAAGTACTGCGAGCGGAACCTGATGCTGACGGGAACGACGCGGAAATTTTTTGACGATATTCTGTATGAACAAAAAGTTAAAACCGTTCGGCACGTGTACGTGCTGACGCTGGACGGAACGGGCAAAATTTACATGCAATGTAAGGGAGAAAAATTCCGCACGTTCCGCATCAAACTGCCGGAGGGAAGCGCATGGTGAAAACGCTGTTATCCATCTTTATCAGCCTCGCCCTGCTCGTCGGCGCGGCAGTCTTTGAAACTTTTTATGTGGGCGCACAGTTCGACAAATTCGGCGACGCACTTGAAGCCCTGGAGATAAAGGTGCGCGACGAGAGCGCCACGCGCGGCGATGCGGAGGCGGTGCGCGAGCTGTGGGAAACGGAGAAAAAGAACCTGCACTCCGTTATCCCGCACAACGACATCTCCTATATCGACTACTGGATGGGCGAGGCGGTGAGCTACATCGAAACGAAAAACTTCGACGACGCCCTCTCCAAAATCGAGGTACTCATCACTATCTGCGAGCAGATTCCGCAGACTTATTCCGTCTCCTTCGAGAACATCTTATAGGCACGCAAAAGGCAGATAATGCGGCAATTATGCCTGGCATAGTACTGTTAAAATAAGCAAAAGGCGCGGATTTGATAGAATTTCCGCGCCTTATTATGTATCTGTTGCCGCCGCATGCGCAAACAAAACTCCTCTTAAAAAACGGCAGCCGTGCAGGTTTTCCCTGCGCGGCTGCCTCTTTTTGCCTTATAAAATCTTTTTGAGGAACTGCCCCGTATAGCTGTTTTCGCAGGCGGCAATCGTTTCGGGCGTGCCCGTGGCGACGATGGTACCGCCGCCGTCGCCCCCTTCCGGGCCGAGGTCGACAATCCAATCGGCGACCTTGATGACGTCGAGGTTGTGCTCGATGACGATAACGGTGTTGCCCGCACTGCGCAGCCGCTGCAATATCTTGATGAGCTTGTCCACGTCGTAGCTGTGCAGGCCCGTGGTCGGCTCGTCGAGAATGTAGCAGGTTTTGCCCGTGGAGCGCTTGGAAAGCTCCGTCGCGAGTTTGACGCGCTGTGCCTCGCCGCCCGAAAGCGTCGTTGCGCTCTGCCCCAGCTTGATGTAGCCGAGACCTACGTCGTTGATGGTCTTTAACTTATTGTAGATGCTGGGCACGGGCTGGAAAAATTCGCACGCCTCCTCGATGGTCATATCCAGCACCTCGGAGATGTTCTTGCCCTTGTAGCGCACCTCGAGCGTTTCGCGGTTGTACCGCCTGCCGCCGCACACCTCGCACGGGACGAAGATGTCGGGCAAGAAGTGCATTTCGATTTTGATGATGCCGTCGCCGTAGCAGTGCTCGCAGCGGCCGCCCGACACGTTGAAGGAAAACCGCCCCGCCTTGTACCCCCTCTCCTTCGCGTCGGGAGTGGCGGCGAACAGTTCGCGAATCATGGTAAATACGCCCGTATAGGTGGCGGGGTTGCTGCGCGGCGTTCTGCCGATGGGCGACTGGTCGATGGCAATGACCTTGTCGAAATATTGCAGCCCCTCGCAGCCGCCGCATTTGCCGGGGAGCATGTGCGCGCCGTTGAGCGCGTTCGCCATGAGTGGATAGATGATTTCGTTGACGAGCGAGCTCTTGCCCGAGCCCGAAACGCCCGTGACCGCCGTGATGAGCCCCACGGGAATCTGCACGTCGATGCCCTTTAAATTGTTCTGGCGGCAGTCCCTGACTTCGAACCAACGCCCGTCCGGCGCGTGCCGCACGGCGGGAACCTCGATTTTCCGCCGCCCCGCGAGGAAGTCGCCCGTGATGGAGTTCGGGGCGTTCATGATGTCCTGCACGCTGCCGCAGGCGACCACTTCTCCGCCGTGAACGCCCGCCTTGGGGCCGATGTCGACGATGTAGTCCGCCGCGCGCATGGTGTCCTCGTCGTGCTCGACGACGATGAGGGTGTTGCCCAAATCGCGCAGGTTCAGCAGCGTATTCAGCAACTTTTCGTTGTCGCGCTGGTGCAGGCCGATGCTCGGCTCGTCGAGGATGTACAGCACGCCCGTGAGTCCGCTGCCGATCTGCGTGGCGAGGCGGATGCGCTGCGATTCGCCGCCCGAGAGAGTTCCGGCGCTGCGCGAAAGGTTCAGGTACGCCAAACCCACGTTGCGCAGAAAGTTCAGCCGCGCCTTGATTTCCTTTAAGATGACGTCCGCAATGAGGTGCTCGGTGGGCGTGAGCTGCAAATTATCGAAGAAACTATAGAGGTCGGAAACGGATAAATCGCACAGTTCGGCGATGTTTTTGCCGCCGACGTAGACGGAGAGCGCCTCCTTTTTGAGGCGTTTGCCGCCGCACGTCGGGCAGGGCGATTGGGTGATGTACCGCTCGATTTCCTGCTTAACGCCCTCGCTTTCCGTATTCTGGTAGCGGCGGGAGAGGGAGTTGACGAAGCCCTCCCACGCGACCTGATAGGTGCCGTGGAAGTTGTAGGCGTCGTATTGCATCGGAATCTTTTCGCCCTTCGAGCCGTACATGAGGATGTCGTACTGCTCCTTGGGCAAATCCTTGACGGGCACGTCCAAATCGATGCCGTAGTGCTTGGCGACCGCCTCCACATACATATTGTTGGTCGCCTTGCTCTCCAAAAACCAGCCGCCGACAGCGATTGCGCCCTCGCGCAGAGTCTTGTTCTTGTCGGGGCAGATGAGCGCCTCGTCCACCTTCTGCTGAAAGCCGAGCCCGCCGCAGTCGGGGCAGGCGCCGTATGGCGTGTTGAAGGAGAACAGCCGCGGCTCGATTTCCTCGATGCTGATGCCGCAGTCGGGGCAGGCGTACTTGACGGAATACAAGTCCTCCTTGCCGTCGCAGTCGATGACGACCAGCCCGTCCGCGAGGCGGAGGGCGTTTTCCAGGCTGTCGGTGAGCCGCTTTTGGACGCCGTCCTTGACGACGAGGCGGTCGACGACCACGCTGATGTTGTGCTTGATGTTTTTAGCGAGCTTGATGTCCTCCTGCAAATCGTAGACGATACCGTCGATTTTGACGCGGCCGTAGCCGCTCTTGCGGAAGGATTCGAGATTCTTCGTGTACTCCCCTTTCCTGCCCCGCACGACGGGCGCGTTGACGAGAATCTTGCTCCCCTCGGGCATCGCCATCACCTTGTCGGCGATTTCGTCCACCGTCTGGCGCCGGATTTCGCGGCCGCACTTGGGGCAGTGCGGGATGCCGACGCGCGCGAACAGCAGGCGCATATAGTCGTAGATCTCCGTGACCGTGCCGACCGTCGAGCGCGGGTTGTGCGAGGTCGTCTTCTGGTCGATCGAGATGGCGGGCGAAAGCCCGTCGATGGACTCGACGTCCGGCTTTTCCATCTGCCCTAAGAACTGCCGCGCGTACGAGGACAGGCTCTCCACGTAGCGGCGCTGGCCCTCCGCGAAGATGGTGTCGAAGGCGAGCGTGGATTTTCCGCTGCCCGAAAGCCCCGTGAACACGGTGAGCGTGTTGCGGGGAATGTGCACGTCGATGTTCTTTAAGTTGTTTTCCTTTGCGCCCTTTACAAATATTTCGTCTTTCATGCAATCGCCCTTGCTTTACAGAATTTCCCCATTTTCCCCGTCGCCCCTACCGTTTGAGTAGCCTGCGCTTTAAAAGGTTTATCGTGTCGCGAATCTCGATCGCCTTTTCGAAGTCGAGCTGGTTGGAAGCGACCTTCATCAAGGCTTTGAGTTTTTCGATTTCGTTCGGAATATCCTCGATTTTAATCTTGTCGGCGGGCAGACGCTGCTGCTTTTTGGTGATGTTCAGCGTGCTCCTGACCTCCTTGACGATGGTCTTGGGCACGATGCCGTGCGCGTCGTTGTACGCCTTTTGCGCCGCACGGCGGCGGTTTGTCTCGTCGATGGCGCGCCGCATGCTGCCCGTGATTGTGTCGGCATACATGATGACACGCCCTTCCGCGTTTCGGGCGGCGCGGCCGATGGTCTGGATGAGCGAAGTGTCGCTACGCAGGAACCCCTCCTTGTCCGCGTCGAGGATGGCGACCAGCTTGACCTCGGGCATGTCCAGCCCCTCGCGCAGGAGGTTGATGCCGCACAGCACGTCGAACTCGCCGCCGCGCAGACCGTTCACGATGTCGATGCGCTCCAGGGTGTCGATGTCGCTGTGCATATAGCGCACCTTGATGCCGTTTTCCTTTAAATAGTCGGTCAGGTTCTCCGCCATGCGCTTGGTGAGGGTGGTGATGAGCGTCCTGCCGCCGCCCTCGGTGACCTTTTTGATTTCGCCGAGCAAATCGTCGATTTGCCCTTTGACGGGGCGAACCTCGATTTCGGGATCGAGCAGACCCGTCGGGCGGATAATCTGCTCGACCACCTGCCCCGCCTCTTTCATCTCGTACTCGGCGGGCGTGGCGGAAACGCAAATCATCTGCGGCACGCGCGCGTCGAACTCCTCGAAGGTGAGCGGGCGGTTGTCGTAGGCGCTGCGCATACGGAAGCCGTAGTTGACGAGGTTGGTCTTGCGCGACAAATCGCCGTGGTACATGGCGCGGATCTGCGGGATGGTCATGTGGCTCTCGTCGATGAACACGAGAAAGTTTTTCGGGAAATAATCGAGGAGGGTGAACGACGGCTCGCCGGGGCTTCTGCCGTCAAAATAGCGGCTGTAATTTTCCACGCCGCTGCAATAACCCACCTCGCGCATCATCTCGATGTCGTAGCGGGTGCGCTGTTCGAGGCGCTGCGCTTCGAGCAGTTTCCCGTCGTCGCGGAATGCCTTGACCTCGTCCTCCAAATCGCGCTCGATGGCGGCGAGCGCCGCCTGCATCTTCTGGCTGCCCACCGCATAGTGGCTGGCGGGGAAGATGCAGGCGTGCTTTAAATCCGCCGTGATCTTGCCCGTGACGACCTCCTCCTCGCTCAGCCTGTCCACCTCGTCGCCGAAGAATTCGACGCGGATGGCGATTTCCGAGTTTCCGGCGGGGAAAATTTCCACGATGTCGCCGCGCACGCGGAAAGAAGAGCGGGTGAAATCGATGTCCTTGCGCTCGTATTGCAGCTCGATGAGGCGGCGAATCAAATCGTCGCGGGAGAGCGTATCGCCCGGGCGGATGGAGATGGCGAGGTCGAAGTACTCCTCCGGCGCGCCCAAGCCGTAGATGCAGGACACGGACGCGACGACCAGAACGTCGCTCCGCTCGCCAAGCGACGCCGTCGCCGAGTTGCGGAGTTTATCGATTTCGTCGTTCATCGACATGTCCTTTTCGATATAGGTGTCCGTGCTGGGGATGTAGCTCTCCGGCTGATAGTAGTCGTAATAGGAGACGAAGTACTCCACGCGGTTGTGCGGGAAGAACTCGCGGAACTCGTTGCACAGCTGGGCGGCGAGCGTTTTATTGTGCGCGATGACGAGCGTCGGGCGGTTGACGTTTTTGATGACGTTCGCCATCGTGAACGTTTTGCCGCTGCCCGTGACGCCGACGAGCACCTGCGTGCGGATGCCGTCCTCCACCCCTTCGGTCAGTTTTTCAATCGCCTGCGGCTGGTCGCCCGTGGGCTGATACGGCGATACGAGCTCGAATTTTTCCATACGAATCCCCTCGCAATATTGCGAACAAATGTTTATAACATTATAGTAAAAAAGCGCGGATAAGTCAACGGTTTTGCGGGAGTAAAATACCGCCGCAATCTGCCGCCTGTGCCACCGCACGGGCGCGCCGCAAAAAAATGCAATGCGCAAGGCACTGCATTCTTCGATTTTTACGAAAATATCCCGACCAAAATGCGGCCGACGACGAAGGTGACGACCGCACCCGCAACCGACAGCGCAATTTTAAAGGCGATGCTGCGCTTCATCTGCTGGCTGGTGCGCTTGTACGCCAGCCCGTTCGCGTGCAGGGTGATGACGAACATGCGCTCCCCTTTCCTGTCCGATTCGATGAGGTCGAAATAGTCGTCCAGCTCGAGCGAGCGGAGAATCGCCTCCACCTTTTCGGGCGTATATTTGCGCTCGGGCAGGATGCTGACGATTTCCAAGGGGCTGACGAGGCAGCTGTCCTTGCCGTCACACATCTCGTACACGGCGCGCATCACTTCGTTTTCCTGTCTGTTCAGCATGGCTATTGTTTAACGCTCCGTCAATGTAAGAATAGAAACAGCAACGCCGCGAGCGAGCCGCCCGCAAACGCGCCGAAAAAAGCGCCCAAAAAGGCGGGAAGCCAGCGCAGCCGCCCCCGCTTTTCCGCGCGGGCTTTGCCTGCCTCCGCGCTCTCCTCGTACGTTCTGCCCTTGGGCAGCGAACATACGCAGCAGGTGCCGCGCTCGAAATAGCGGATATCGATATAGCCGCGCTCGGCAAGGAACCGGAGCGCATTCTCCACGCCCGCGGCGTCCGTCTTCAGTTTGGAGGGAAGAGCTTCGATAAAGTCGCCCGTCTCCATTACCTTGTACGCCCCGCCCGACGCGGCGTTCACCGCGCCGAGGACGGCGGCGGTCAATTTATCCAACATACCTTTCTGCCCCGCCCGAAAGGCGCGTGCGCCTTTCCGCTTCTTTGGCACTTATTATACCATTATCTTACCGATTTTGCAAATATTCATACAATTTTGCGGAGAAATTTCAAAATATACTTTATTCTTCGGAAGTAATGTGCTATAATAGTAGGTAAGAATTTTTTTAGGGGAGCGGCCTCCGCGCGGGGCCGAATAACGGAAGATGAACCTTTTGAGCCGCTTTAGCAACGCGACGCAGTTCCGCGATTATGATGACTTTTACAACAATTTCAAGCTGAACGTTCCCGACAACTTCAACTACGCCTACGACGTAGTCGACGAATACGCGAGGCTGGAGCCGGACAAACGCGCGCTCGTATGGTGCGACGACATGGGCGGCGAGGAGTTCTTTTCCTTTGCCGACATCAAACGGCTCTCCGATAAAGCCGCGAATTTTTTCCTCGGAATCGGCGTCGGCAAAGGCGACCGGGTGCTGGTCATCCTGCAGCGGCGCTACGAGTATTGGATTACGCTGATGGCCCTCTCCAAAATCGGCGCCATCGCCATCCCCGCGACGCACATGCTCATGGAAAAGGACATCGTATACCGCATGGACAAGGCGGGCGTGAAAGCCGTCGTCGCCGTCAATGAGGACGAGCTGTGCGACAATATCCGCCGCGCGGCGAAAAAGGTGCCCTCCGTGGAGCACATCGTGACCATCGGCGAGCGCGAGGGATTCCTCAATTTTACCGCGGAGACGGAGAAGCAGAGCGAAGTTCTCGACGTGCCGTACAAGAACGAGCGCAGCGAAAGGGATACCCTGCTCCTCTACTTCACTTCGGGCACGACGGGCATGCCGAAGATGGTCTGCCTCTCCCAAAGATATACGCTCGGGCACATCGTGACCGCGAAATTTTGGCTCAACTGCATGGACGAAGGGCTGCACTTCACCCTCGCGGAGACGGGCTGGGCAAAGGCGAGCTGGGGCAAGCTGTTCGGGCAATGGCTGTGCGGTTCCGCCATTTTCGTATACGACTTCCACGGAAAATTCGAGCCGGGCGATTTGCTGGAACATGTTCAAAAATATAAAATCACCACGTTCTGCGCCCCGCCGACCGTGTACCGCTTTATGGTCAAGACGGATTTGAGCAAGTACGACCTTTCGAGCGTCAAATACATGATGACGGCGGGCGAAGCGCTCAACCCCGAAATTTACCGCCAAATCGTGCTGAAAACGGGGCACAAAATTTACGAAGGGTTCGGACAGACGGAGACGACCGTCGTCTGCGCGACTTTCTCCCAATACGTCGACATCCGCCCCGGCTCCATGGGGAAGCCCTCCCCCCTGTACTACGTGCAGCTGCTCAACGACGAGGACAGGCCCGTGGAAGAGGGCGAGACGGGCGAAATCTGCATCCGCCTGCGCGAGCCGCAGGACGGGCTGTTTTGCGGCTACTACAACGATTCCGCTCTCACGGCTACCGTGATGCACGACGGGTACTACCACCTCGGCGACCTCGCCTACCGCGACAGCGACGGGTATTACTGGTTCGTCGGCAGAAAGGACGACATCATCAAAAGTTCGGGATACCGCATCGGGCCCTTCGAAGTGGAGAGCGCGCTCATGGAGCACCCCGCCGTGCTCGAATGTGCGATTACGGGCGTCCCCGACCCCGACGGCGTGCGCGGACAGCTCGTCAAAGCGACCGTCGTTCTGGCGAAGGGATTCGAGGCGAACGAAATCCTCGTGAAGGAACTGCAAAACCACGTAAAAAAGACGACCGCTCCCTACAAATATCCGCGCGTAATCGAATTTGTCGAGGAACTTCCTAAAACCATCAGCGGGAAAATCCGGCGCGTGGAAATCCGGGAAACGGACAACCGCTGACACGGAGCGCTGAGGCGGCAAAGTGCGCACACCCCCGCCGCAGAATAAAAAGATTTTGCAAACCGAAAAAAAGCTGCATATGCGGCAAAAAGCCACCCGCAAAGCGGATGGCTTTTCTTTTTGCAGGAGAGAATTTCCCTCTCCCATCCTTTAATTATGTTCTTCTTTGGAGGAATCCTCCCCTTCCGCCCCGCTGCCTTGGTTTGCGTCGGCCGCGTTCTCCTCGGGAGTGCTTTCCGCGGCAGGCGCGGCAGCAGCGGGAGTAACATTCGGCATCCCCTCCGCACTTACGCCCGGCTGCGGCGCAGCGGCAGCCGCCTGTGCGGGCGCATACGCGGCGCTGTTTCCGGGATAATAATTCGGATAATAAGGATATGCGGCAGGGGCGCCGTATGCCGGCTGCGCGCGGCGGGCGATTGCCCTGCCCATTGCACCGCCGATAATCCACGCCGCGAGAACGCACAGGAGCAAAACTCCGGCAATCAGGAATGCAACGGGAGCAAACAATAAATCACCCGAAGCCGTTTCCGTTAAAATGTACAAGACTAAGTAGGATATAAGCGTAACCGCCAGAGCAATCGACGACAATACGATATCCCCGGCCTTGCCGCGGCTGCCCTTATTGAGGCGGAACACCGAGAAGAAAAATACGAGAGACGTTAAAACAAGGATTGCAAGGTATACACAGCCGAACCCGGCAAATCCGGACGCCGTGATATACGAGCCTTCTCCCGCTTCCAGCGAAGTGTTGTCGAAGGCATACAGCCCGAATACGGAGCCGACCTTGTCGATCAAACCGCCGAATTCGAACGCCGCGCCGAACAGCGTGCACAGAGCGGCAAAGGAAAGAACGGCCGCAACCCCGCTCGCCGAAACGGCAACGATTTTTTCCGCATTCATTCCCCGCGTTGCAAACACGCGCCCCGCCGAATACAGCAACAGCATAACAGCCGCAAAGATGAAGCAGAACATGCCCGCGCCGCCGATCGACGTGGCCGAAGCCTGCGCAATAAAGAACAGGAATACAAAACCGATCAGATACAGAGTGAAGAATTTTCCGGCCCGCAGCTTGCCGTTCCCCGAAAACATGCCGATCGCCGTGAGAATCAAAAATACAAGCGAAACTATCTGCAGATAGATAACCCCGATTGGATACCCGACCATCACCGCCGTGCGCGCCGCGGTGTCGTCCGCCCGCTTGATGACATTTTCCGATATGCCGGCTGTGCTCTCCGTGCCCGTTATTGCATTCCCATAGGCGCTTTCCGCTTCCAGCCTATCCAATTTTATCAAATTGACATCGGCAGCCGAACGGGAAACATCTTTGAGCATGCGCATCATCACGCCCGCCATCAATTCTGCGGCCCGTTCTTGCTCCCCTTGAGCAGCCAATAACGTAACCTCGACCAGCTCGTCATCGTATTTGGCAACGGCATCCGTTACGCGCGCCAAAAGACTGTCCGTAATCCTTTCGGTCTCCTCTTCATCTCCCCCGACGGGAACCGCCAAAGCGCCGAACACGTTGAACACGTTTTGCTCAAAAGTCGTCGTGGACAAGGCAGTATCCACGTTTCCAATCGATACGATTGAATCGAGCGTTATCTTTGCCTGCACCTGCTCCATCGGAGCGAAGGAGATATTGATAAAAAATCCGCTGATGAATACGACGAGGCAGGCGAGCATCGCGATTCCGCCCAAAACATACTGCTCCGTAAAGGCGCGCAGCTTTTCGAGCACTGCGCCCTTTTTCCCTTTTCGCGCAGGAACATCGGCGCGCGGCTTTCCCCGGAAAGGCTTAGCCGCGGGCGCTGCCCCCGGCGATTCGATTTCCGCCGCTGCGGGCTGTGCGGGCGCCGCCTGCGGCTGCTCCGCGAATTTCTGCACGGGTTTGCCGCACTTCGTGCAGAATTGTGCATCTTCGCGCAATTCCGCACCGCAATGGATGCAAAATTCTTTCATTTCACACTCTCCCTCTTAAAAATTTATTGAATGTATAAAACACAGCGCAGTCAATAATCGATGCGCACGGTTTCCAAAATATCGTCGTTGCCGACCGTTCTCCCGCCGCCGAGGATGACCGCCATCTGCGGCTCGTCGGCGAGCGTTACGTCCATCTGCAGGGCGCGCGCCATATAGTCGTCCAAACCAATCAGTTTGCCGCCCCCGCCCGAAAGGAATATGCCGCCCCGCCAGACGGAAGCGGATACCTCCGCGGGGAGCTTTGCCAATATCATACTCGTGTATTCTATGATTTTATCCGCGAAAACTTTCACGCAGTCGTAAATGTCCGGCGAGGACACCGCGACCGAACGCGGACGCCCCGTGGAAATATCCCGGCCGTTGACGACGAACGTTTCGTTATCCGACGTATACAGGCTCCCGACCGTCGTTTTCAGCTTTTCGCTCGTCTGAAGCCCGATTTTCAGATTGAACTTTTCCGCCACACAGTCGATGATGCCGCTGTCGATATTCCCCCCGCCGATGTTCAGGCCGATGCCGGCGATAATCCCGTCCAGGGAAAACGCCGCGATGTTCGTGCTGCCGCCGCCGATATCGACGACGAAAACGGGGTTGGTTTCGGAGAGCATCATGTTCTGCCCCAGCGCCGAGAGAAACGGCACTTCGACGAAGTGCACCGAGCCGAGGCTGCACTTTTCGCCCAGACGATAGTATTTATCCAGCAGTTCGTCCTGCGCGCCGCAGGGAACGGCGAACACCGCCTCCGCCCGCCGCGCGAGCTTGGGCGTAACCCCCGCCTTGTTCAAAAAATAGGAGAGCATGATTGCCGCCATCTCCTCGTTGACGATATCCGCCTCGAATACGGGGAATACGATGGTCGTATATTCCGCCGTTTTGCCGATGAGCCGCTTTGCCTCCTCCCCAATCGCCTTGACGTTCGCCGTGCCCGACGCGACCGCCACGCACGACGGTTCCGCCAGCACGACGCCGCTGCCGATTCTGAATATTTTCGTTACGGATGAACCCAAATCGATTGCTAACTTTATCATTGTATTATACCGAGTTTCCTAGTATTATACCGAGTTTCCTAAGTTCCGCGCCGATTGCCTCTTCGGGCAAGCCGACGATGTTCGTATAGCTGCCGCGGTACGCCCGCACGAGGCGCGCGTCGTCCTGAATACCGTAGCTGCCCGCCTTATCCATCGGCGAGCCGCCCGCCACATATTCCTCTATAAACGGTTCGGGCAGCGCGTTGAACTCCACTTGCGTTTCGCAGGCGCCTTCCGCGCGGTTTTTGCCGCACAAAATGCAGTACCCCGTGAAAACGGAATGCGTGTTGCCCGACAACATGCGCAATGTGCGCTTCGCATCCTCTGCGTCCTTCGGCTTGCCGAGGACTTTGCCGCGAAAATAAACGATTGTATCCGCGCCCAGAACCGCCGCTTCGGGACGGCGGGAAAAAACCTCTTCCGCCTTCTGCCGCGCGAGCGACCGCGCTATCTCTTCGGGTGGGAGAGTCAAATCCGCACGCTCTTCGCACGCCGCCGGAACGATTTCAAACGACGGAATAAGCGCGGACAATATTTCCCTGCGGCGCGGCGAGGCGCTCGCCAAAATCAACTTCATGCCTGCTCCAAACAAAAACGCGTAAAACCGAACACAGCCGCAAAAAAATCTTTTTGCGGCTGAATCGTCGTATACTTACAAAATCTCCAAATTCTTGCGGAAGCACTTGCGGAATTCCGCGTTCGCAGTGAGAGCGTCGCGGATTTCCAGCGAAGCATCCCCTTCCACTTCCGTCTTCATGATAACGGAATCGCCGAGCACGTCGCAGTTGATGCCCTTGACGGAACCGGAACAGCTCCTGTCGAGGCTCTCCGCAATGCGGAGCATGACGCCCAGCTTGCGCACCGCGTCGAGGTCTTCTTCCTGCACGATGTCCTTATATTTCAGCCAATCCGCCGCGGCGATGTCTTCCTTCTTATGACAGCTGGCGACAAAGGCGGCGAGCACTATCTCGCGGTGTGTGATGCCGTACAGCGTCGAATTGAGAATCATGTAGCAGCTGTGCTTCTGGTGATTGTAAAATTTGATGCGGTTGCCGCAGTCGTGCAGCGTCGCGGCGACCTTCAGAATTTTCAGGTACTGCCGCGGGAACTTGTGCAGAACGCGGAGCTGTTTGAACAGCTGCACGGACAGGTTGACCACCTGCTCGACGTGCTTTTCGTTGCACTCGTAGTATTTTACGAGGGTATTCAGGCTGTAGCCGAGGATATCCGAGAGCGGCTTTTCCTGCGTAATCGGCATCGCCTGGTTGAACATGATGCCCTCGCGAAGCCCCGAACCGCCGATGGTAAACTGCTCGAAGTGCATATACCTGGTGAACGATTTTACGACCGCGAGCGCCGCGGGAAGGATATCCGCGCGCCCCGAAGAAAGCCCCTTGATTTTCTTCTTTTTGTCGAGGTCGAGCACCTTAATCGTGTCGTAAATGCTCTCGAAATCCTCGACGGGGAGCACATAGTTGTGCACCGTATCCAGGGGATACTTGCGCACGAGCTTGCTGATTTTGAAAATATTGCGGAAGGAGCCGCCCACGCCGATCATCTGCGCGTCGGGATCGACTTCCTTGAGCCACTCGATTCCCGAGAGCTGTTCGGTGAAGAATTCCTCCACCTTTTCCGCCTGCGCCTGCGGGGAAAGGCCGTCGTCCTTGAACAAATCGGTCAGCGTGACCGCGCCGAAGGGAAGGGTGACGAAGTTGAGCATGTTGCGGCGGTTGTAATACACAATCTTTGTGCTGCCGCCCCCAATCTCCAAAATGATGCCCTTGGGGATATCCATGGAGTTGATTACGCCGCGGTAGACGAGCGTCGCCTCCTCCTCTTCGCCCAAAACGCGCACCTTGATGCCGCAGGTCGCCTGAATCTCGTCCAAAAAGCTGCGCTGGTTCTTCGCGCGGCGCACCGCCGCCGTAGCCACCGCGATGATGCGGTCTACCCTGCTCGCATCCGCAAGCTTTTTGAACATTTTCAGCGTGCGTATGGTCTCCGCAACCCTCTGCGGCTTTAAAAACCCGTCCCGCTCCATGTCCTGCCCGAGACGGACGCTTTCTTTCAATTCGTCGACCACCATAAAATGGCCCTCGCCGAACAGTTCGACGATGACCAGCCTTGCCGAATTGGAGCCTAAATCGATGATGCCTAATTTTTCCACATTGCCACCTCTGCTGTCAAGATAATAACTCGTTCGCTGATTTTCCTTATAGTCCTTTCACTATTATAAAAACCGAACTTAAACTAAACCGAATCTATTATACCATTGAAGACCGGTTTTGTACATACTTTTTTCAAAAAATTGTGCAAAATTTTTCAAAATTTAACAAAAAAATCTTTCAATGTCTGATTATTACACTTATTTTGATAATTATTAACTTTTTTTATTGATTTATACACAATAATGTAAATTTCGCTCCTTTTCGCCTGCATTGCAACGAAAAACAGAGGTTGTGCATATTGCACAACCTCTGTAAATACAATAACAATATTTGCGCCGTCAATGCTTTCCGCTCAAAAGAAAGCGCTCCAGCTCCGCATAGTCCTTGACGACGGCCGCGGCGCCCGCCGCCGCATATTCGCCCTCTTCCGCAAAGCCGGAATCGAAGGCGACGCACGGGATGCCGTTCTCCGCGGCACCCAAGATGTCATATTTGCGGTCGCCGACCATCACGCATTCGGACGCGGAGGCGCCGAGCTCTTTCAGCGCGCGGCTGATTGTCTCCGCCTTTGACTCGTACACATCCGATTCCACGCCGCAGATGGAGTCGAAATACTTATCAAAGCCGTAGCGCTCCAAAATCTGGCGCGCAAACTGGAGGGGCTTGGAAGTCGCCACCGCCAATTTGCGGCCGGCAGCGCGCAGGGCGCGCAGGCACTCCTCCGCCCCGGGATACGGGGTACATTCGAATACGCCCTTTTCACCGTAATAGGCGCGGTAAATTCTCTTTGCCTCGGCAGCCTCCTCTTCGCTCATTCCGTAAAACTCCATGAAGGCGGGAATCAACAGCGGCGGGCCGATAAATTTGTACAGTTCCGCATCGCTTCCGATAGTATAGCCGCGCGCTTCCAACGCGTGGCGAAGCCCGTGAATAATGCCCGCGCTCGTATCGAACAGCGTGCCGTCAAAATCGAAAATAACGTACTTCTTTTGCATGTCTTGTTTAATGCTCCTTGATACACTGGCGCGGGCACTTTTCCGCGCACTTTTTACAGCCGATACACTTGGTATAGTCGATTTCGGGGAGGCCGTTTTTCATCTCGATGGCGCCCACGGGGCAGTTTTTGGCGCAGATGCCGCAGCCGATACAGCCGCGCTTGCAAAGCTCCATGACGTCCTTGCCCTTGCCGTGGTTGGAGCAGGCGATATACACCTTCGCGCTCTTCGGGATGCGCCCGATGATGTGCTTGGGGCAGTCGGAAATGCACACGCCGCAGGAGATGCACTTTTCCTTGTCCACGACGGCGTAGCCGCCGTCCTCCACCGAAATGGCGTGGTGCGGGCAGACGTCGACGCACGTCTTTTTGCCGATGCAGCCGACGGGGCACGCCTTGACGCCGCCCGCGATGAGCTCGCAGGAGGCGCAGTTGCCGTAGCCCTGGTAGTCGTACTTGTCAAAGCAGGCGTTTCCGCCGTTGCAGTGAACGACGGCGACCGTTTCTTCGCCGACTTCGCCGCCGCCCAGAATTTTGGCGATTTTTTCCTTATTCGCCGTGGGCGTCGCGCGGCAGTCGGAGAGCTTTACCTCGCCCTTGACGAGCGCCTCCGCGAACTGCGCGCAGCCCGCCTTGCCGCAGCCGCCGCAGTTGGAGTTGGCGAGCAGCTTTTCCACCTGTTCGACGCGCTCGTCCTTGCGCACCGCCAGAAAATGGGAACAGACGACGAGGATGGCGCCGAATACGACGGCGACGGCAAGCATGATGCCGCCGGCAATCAATACCTGAATCAATTCTTCCATACGCTCACCTCGCTACGCCAAGATGCCCGAAAAGCCCGCGAACGCCATCGCCATAATCGCCGCGGCGACCAATGTGATGGGAAAGCCCTTGAAGCATTTGGGGATATCCGCCTTGTCCGTCTTTAAACGCACGCCCGCAAGAAGGACGATGGCGAGCAGGAACCCGACGCCCGTCGCGACGGACGCGGCGAAAGTATACACAAAGTTATACGAATTGAATACGATAGCGCTGTTCGCCGTGCCGAGGATGGCGCAGTTGGTGGTGATGAGCGGAAGGTATACGCCCAGCGCACTGTACAGCGTGGGAGAGAACCGTTTGAGAATCATTTCCAACAGCTGCACGAGGCTGGCAATGACCAAAATAAACGCCATCGTATACAGATAATCGATACCGAGCGGCAGCAAAATGTAGTTGTAGATGGGCCAGCAGAACAGCGAGGCGATTGCCATGACGAAGATGACCGCGAACCCCATGCCCGCCGCGCTCGACATCTTTTTCGATACCCCCAGGAAAGGACAGATGCCCTGGTACTGCGATAAAACGATGTTCTGCGAGATGACCGCCGTGAACATCACGGAAATGATGGATGCCGTCATTTTGCCACCTCCTCAGCCGCCGAATGCACCGTGCCGTCGGACAGGGGCAGCGACGCCTTTTTGAGTTTTTCCTTGCGCTCGCCGATTTTCTGAATGACGAAGTTGAACAGCGCCATCATGCAGCCGAATACGATAAACCCGAAGGCGCTCGCGCCCGCGCCGCTCATCGTGGGGAAGCCGGGGATGGCAAAGCCCGCGAACGAGCCGCCCGCCAGAAATTCGCGCACGATGCCGATGAGGCAGAGCGCGCCCGTGAAGCCGAGCCCCATCGAAACGCCGTCGAGCATGGAATACAGCGGGCGGTTGCAGGAGGCGAAGCTCTCCGCGCGCGCCAGGATGATGCAGTTGACGACGATGAGGGCGATGAACGCCTGCATGGTCGAGTACAAATCGGGCAAAAAGCGGCGCATGACCATCTGCACGATGATGACGAAGGTGGAGATGATGACGATATAGCACGGGATGCGCACCTTGTCGGGAATGATATTGCGCAACAGGCTGACAAAGAGGTTGGAGAAGATGAGCACGAAGGTCGTTGCCAAGCCCATGGCGAACGCCTGAAAGAGGGTCGTCGTCATGGCGATGGTCGGGCAGGTGCCCAAGACCAGCACGAAGGTGGGGTTGTTTTTGATAAGCCCGCCGAGGACGGTTTCCTTTATCTTTTGTTTATCCATTGTTCTCCCCTCCCGCGGCGACGTTCGTATTGTAGTACTGCACGACGGCGTTCACGCCGTTTTTGACGGCGGTCGAACTGCGCGTCGCACCCGACACAACGTCGACGCCCATAACGTCCAGCTCGGCGACGTTCTGCCCGATAAAGTTGTCGTAAAAATTCGCCTCTTCCAATCTGTCTAAAAAAGTTTCGCTATTGTCGCCGATGACGATTTTTTCGATGGCGGAATCCTTGATATATACGTACATCTGTACGTTGCCGCCGTATCCGCCGCCGCCCGAAGCGAGGAAAGCGTGGTACTGCCCGTCGTCGGAAACGGCGTAGTACACGACCGAACCGCTGCCGAAGGTCTGCCCTTCCTCGTCCTGCATTGCGCTGAACGTTGCGCCCGTGTCCGCGGCGAACTGTTCATAGGTGGCTTGCAGCGGGTCGACGTAGGTGAGAATGTTGAACGCGCCGAGCAGCAGGCCGCTGCACAGGGCAATCACCGCAAGCACCAGCACCCCTTTGAGCAGGGGCATCACTTTTGCTCTATCCATTCGCCTTGCCCTCCAATTCCCGTTGCGCGTAATCGAAACACTCGACAATCATTGCGCGCAGTTCAGTGTTCGTATAGGTAGCGGAGGTCTTTGAATCGACTGACAAATCCTCACCGGTCAGGCTCGCTACTTCGTGCCGCGTTTTGTTCAAAAACAGGGCGAGCTCCGCGACATATCCCATCGTACTCTGCGTGACGGGGATAATCTCTGAAACGATATACTTTTCCGAATCGATGGTCACCGTATAGGCGAGCGGCTGCGTGTAATCGTAATCGGCGAGATAAGCGGCTCCCTCCACCTCAAACACATAATCGCCCGCCTCGTTCACCTGCGCGGACTTGACATAGACATACTCCATCGGCTGCAGCGCAAGCACGGGAACCGCGACGGCAAGCGCCAAAACGAGCGCGAGGCAGACGCCGCGCATACTCCACTTCATCCCCTGCGGATACGGCTTGCCCGCCTTCGTCGTCTGTCCGAAGCGCACGGGCAGGAGATATTTGTCCATGACGGGTACGAGCAGGTTCATAATCAGAATTGCCAGCGAAGTGCCCTCGGGATAGGTGCCGAAGCGGCGGATGAGCACCGTGATGACGCCCAGCCCGATTGCATACAGGATGCGGTTGTACCGCCATTTCGGCGAGGTGGCGTAGTCTGTCGCCATGAACACCGCGCCGAAGAGCATGCCGCCCGAGAGAAGCTGCAATAAAATTTCGGAAGCGCTGCCGTAGCAGGCGAGCACCATGACCGCCGCCGTGAGCAGATATACGAGCGGGATGCGCCAGTCGATGACGCGGCGTGCGGTGAGATAGACTGCGCCCGCTATCACGGCGACTTTGCACGTTTCGCCGATGCAGCCGCCGACGTACCCGAAAAGAAGCTGCAAAACATAGCCCCAGTAATCGCGCACACCCCAAAATTCGCCTGCGAGAGCCGCCGTTCCGCCGCCGAGGTAGGTGGGCGCGGTGACGGTATCCGTCGAAAGGATATTGCCGGCGATATCCGCGCCGATGTACTGCGTCATGAGCGAGCTGTACGCGAGCAGCAAAAACACGCGCGCGGTCGCCGCGGGGTTGGCAAAGTTTTTGCCCAAGCCCCCGAAGAGCATTTTCACTACGATGATGGCGAACACGCCGCCGATGACGGGGATATACCACGGCGCGCGGGGCGGAAGGTTCAGCCCCAGAATCAGCCCCGTGACCACCGCGGACAAGTCGAACGTGAGCGGCTTTTTGCGAATCAGATTGTAAATCTGTTCGCTGACGAAGCAGGTCGCCACGCAGATGACGACGAGCAGGAGCGCATACAGCCCGAAGAACACTACGCCGCATACGAGACAGGGCAGGAGCGCGATGAGCACGTCGAGCATAATCTTGCGGGTGTTGGAGGAATCGAGCTGGTGCGGAGAGGCCGCAACCTTGTAATTGGATATTTCAGCCATTTATATGTTCCTCTCCCGGATAATCTTTTTTGCCAGCTTAACGCTCTGCGCCAAAAAGCGCTTGGCGGGGCACACGTACGAACAGCAGCCGCAGCTGATGCACGAGGGCGCGCCGTACCGCTTCGCCTCCGCGTAGTCCTTGCGGAAGAGCGCCTCCTCGATAAAGGTGGGCGAAAGCCCCATCGGGCACGCCTGCACGCACCTGCCGCAGCCGATGCACACCGAGGCGACCTTGCTCTCGCACTCGCCCTCGTCCAAAAACAACAGCGAGGAGCTCGTCTTTGTCGTGCAGACCTTTAAGGAAAAGACGGGTTCGCCCATCATCGGCCCGCCCGATACGATGCGCGCGCAGTTTTCGTCCGCCTCGCAGAGGGCGGCGAGCTCGCGCAGGGGCGTGCCGTTTTTCACCCAAAAATTGCCCGGCTTTTTCGCCGCGCCGCCGCTGATTGTCATCACCCGCTCGTAGCAGGGAATGTTCAAATCGACCGCGCGGTACACGGACAGCGCCGTGTGCACGTTGACGACCACGACGCCCGCGTCGACGGGGAGTTTGCCCTCGGGCACCACCCTGCCCGTGCAGCCGTAGATGAGCTGTTTTTCCGCGCCCTGCGGGTAGCGGGTGCGCAGCGCCCTGACGGAAATCCCCTCCCCGCACTTCGCGGAGAGGAGGGCGATTGCCTCCGGCTTGTTCTTTTCGATGCCGATAACCGCGCTCTTTGCGCCGCAGGCGAGCATGCAACGGCGGACGCCCTGCAAAAGCTCGTCCGCATACTCGAGCATGATGCGCTCGTCGCAAGTGATGTACGGCTCGCACTCCGCGCCGTTGACGACGAGGATATCCGCCCTGCCGCTGACGTTCAGCTTCGCCGCCGTGGGAAAGCCCGCGCCGCCCATGCCGACGATGCCCGCCTCTTCCACGCGCGCGAGAACGCTCTCGGGCGTGATTTCCGGGAGCGGGGAAAGCGAAACGCTCTCGTCGGTGCCGTCGCTCTCGACGAGGATATGGCCGACCTTTTTGCCGCCGCCCGCGATGTGCCCGACGACGCCCTTGACCGTGCCCGCGATCGGCGAATAGACGTTGGCGGAAAGCCCCTCCGCCTTTTTCGCCAGCAGCTGGCCGCGCAATACGCGCTCGCCCGCTTCCACGACGGGCACCGCCGGCGCGCCGATGTGCTGCGAGAGCGGAACGTACGCCGCGCGCGGTGCGGGGCATACCCCGATTTCCGCGCCGGACGTGCGCGCTTTATGCCCTTTCGGGTGCACTCCTTTGCCGAATAATGCCAAAATAAGCCTCCGATATGTTTTTCTGCCCGCCGCAGCCTTTCCGAAGAGCGGCGCGTTGTGCGTTGCAACCGATTTACCGTATTATTTTACCATATTTTCCCGCGCCTGTAAAGAAATCGGGCGCAGTGAATCCTCCGTAAAACGCAGAATTATCGTTATCCTCTTTTCCGCTGCCGCAACGCGGCCGCAATACCCGTATAAAATTGATAGACGGACAGGATGCACAGAAATGCGCCGAAGCCGACGCGCAGCGTGCCCGCCGATACTCCCTGCACGAAAATACCGCCCAGCGCGGAGAGCACCGTCGCGGGCACAATCATCCAAAGGACATTTTTGGTGTCCAAAAGGCCGTTCCGCGCGTGCACGCGCAGGGATACCGCCGCCATCGGGAGAAAGGAGAGGAGATTCACCGACTGCGCGAGATGCTGGGGCACGCCGCAGAACATCGTCAAAATGGGTATGAGCACGGTGCCGCCGCCCATGCCCATGCCGCCGAGGACGCCGCCCGCAAGCCCCGCCGTCAAATACACGAGGAATCGCATAGCGCCTCCTCTACAGCATCATGCGGACGCCCGCCGCGAACATGACGGCCGCAAACGCGACGGTCGCGGCGGCGGGCGTAATCGCACCGAGCAGCTTCGCACCGGCCGCCCCGCCGAGCACGACGCCGATGCTGACGGCTATAAACAACTCCGCATCGAACCACCCGCCGGCAAGGTACACGATTGCGCTGGCGAGGCTGACGGGCAGAATCACGAGAATCGCCGTGGCATGCGCGACGAGGGGCGGCTTCTGCCCCGCAGACGTGAGGAGCGGCACGACAATCATGCCGCCGCCCCCGCCGAAAATGCCGTTCACCACGCCCGCGGCGCAGCCGGCGCCGCCCAGTGACAACTTGTTTTTTAAACCTTTCAAAGGGAACACCTCCTCCGAATTTTTATGATATACTCCTACAGTTTGCGCGGATACAGAAAAAATAATGAGATTTTCACCTTTTTTTTACCGTTATTGCTTGCAATTCATCGCGGTTTATATTAAAATAGGATAGTACGATTTAAAAAATATTTCAATCAACGGTAAAGGTGTTTTTATGGCTCACAACAGACTTTCAAGAAAAAGATTCGCTACTTTGCTTTTGGCCTGCATGATGCTGCTCTCCTTCTGCGCGTTCGTATTCGCCGCCTGCGCGACGTCGGACGAGGACGAAGACGACGCGACGGAGACGAGGACGGACACGCAGACATTTGCGAACGCGGATTTTGAATATTTCGACGACAGCGACGGCAGCTACCTCATCGGCAGCGCCGAGAGCTGGACAAGCGGTGCGGCTTCGAACGACAGCGGCACGAGCGCGAGCTCTTCCGTCGCCAAATCGGGCATCGTGGACACCTCCTTCGATTGGGGCGACGCAACCAAAGGCTTTTATCAGGCCTATGCGGATTACCTCAAGTACGACAAAATGCAAGAGGACGACCCCGACAACCCCGAATTGGACGATGCGGAGTACTACACCGACATCGACAATTACTACGACATCCCCGGTTGGGACGTTCTGAAGACGGAACTTAAAAAGACGGACGATACCATCGACCTCACCGACGAGGCCACAATTGTGAAGCATGCGACGCAGATTGCCGAAAAGGCGAAGGCGCTCAACCCCGGCACGCACAACGTTGCGGCTGAAACGGCGGACGAGGACAACGGCACGCACGTTCTGATGCTGCACAACTACCGCACGGACGGAAACGGCACGGCGCAGAAGTACACCTCCTCTTCCATCACCCTGGCGGCGGGCACCACCGCGAAGTTCTCCGTTTGGGTTAACACCAAGGAACTCACCTTCCACGGCGGGAACGAGGTCAACGCCAACCGCGGCGCCTATATCGCCGTCACGAACACCGTCGGCGGAACGGCGCAGGATTCCCTCCTCGTGCGCAACATTATAACCAACGGCGAATGGCAGCAGTTCACCTTCTATGTGACCGCTTCCGACTACGCGGCGACCACCTTTGCCGTCGAACTCGGGCTCGGCAACCAGGACAACGGAACTTCCACCAACAGAACCTCCTATGTACAGGGCTATGCGTTCTTCGACGATCTGCGCTACGAAATAAAGACTGCGGCGGCGTACGAAAGCGATATTGCGAACGTTCCCGCAGACAACCAGCGCAAGCTCGACCTCACCTACAGCAGCACATTCGCGCCGATTGACGCGACCAAGATTGCGTCTGCCGACGACCGCGTATTCCTCCTCGATTTGAAGGATTTAACGACTGCGGCCCTCGCCTTGACGCCCGTTGCGGCGAACGGCACCGATTACGCAAGCGGCAACAGCGACGGCGTCCGCCCGACGACCGACGACAGGGATAACACGATTGAAAACGGCGCGCTCTCCCTTTCCGACAGCGAACTGAAGAGACTGACGGATGCTAAAGAAACCGATTTAAATCTTTCCGGCTGGAAGACAGCTTCCGAAATGGCGTCCTCTTCCCTGCCGAAATTGCTCGTTAACGCATTTGAAAATTACAGCAAGCTTCCCTTCGGAACGAGCGACGTGCTCCTGCTGTACAGCAGCCAGGGCGCGCCCTACACCGCTTCCGCATCGAGCACGGAGTTCTCGCTCGAAAAGGACGAATACCTGCTCATCAGCTATTGGGTAAAGACGAGCGCCGTCAACGGCGGCACGGGTGCCACGGTATCCGTCGTCGAAAACGATCCGGTGACCGGAGAACCCCGCACCAACACGAAAACTTCGATTGGAGCGGTGGACACCACCACGCTCACCGCAGTCGACCTGACCGACGATTTCAACGGCAAGAAAGGCTCGTATGAGGACGAAAACATCGACGGCACCAACGTGCGCGAAGATATCTTCGACGGCTGGCAGCAGTGCTTCTTCTTCGTCGCCAACACGACGGACGAAACCGACCCCATCACCTTTACTTTGGAATTCAACTACGGTATTACCAGCGAGTTTGCCTCCGCCACGCAGGCCTCCTTCGTTCCCGGCTACGCGGCTTTTGCGGGCTTCCGGTTCGCGACGATGAGCGAGGAGCAGTTCAACTCCAAGACGACCGGAACATACGCCGTGGAAGCGGCGCTCAACGGCAGCGATACCTCTGTCGCCTCTGACTTCGACGACGTCGCCGCAACGGACGGCGAAAACATTGAGACCGGCTTCGGCTCCCCTGCCAATTACCAGGGCACTTTCGGCGGCAGCCACAGAGTCGGCGGCGACGAGATCAATACGGAAACCCTCGACACGGCGGGACTTCTCAATAAGGATTATGCGAAGGAATATTTCACCAACGCCGAAAACAGCACTTGGATGAATATCCTCAACAATTCGAATTGGTACACGGGCGCCTTCGACCAGGCGAACTGGTGGAATACCCTGTTCGGCAACGACAGCACCCAACCCCTGCTCATCGTGAATACGGTAGCGCAGTCGTACGGTTATATCGCGAGGGCGGAATCCTCCTTCTCTACCGATTCGTACGCGGCGGTTACTGTACGCGTAAAGCTCAGCCCCGGAGCGACGGCGAACATCTACCTGATTGATACGACGGCGCCCGAAACGACGGACGACGACCTCAACAATCCGGACTATGTCGCCAAGCGCTACACGGATACGCTGAAATACGGCGTGGGCGTCTCCTACCGCTACGACGAGAACGGCAACGTCATCAACCGCGAACCCGGAGACGGATTCTCCTCGATGAACAACACGCTGTTCTCCTACCAGAAGGACAACGGATTGTGGCTCCCCTACGGCTCCACCGATACGAGCGTATATTACGCGAACCTCGCCAACTACGGCACGGACGAAGACGGCAACCTCGTCGATTCGGACGACAACATCGTCTACTACGCTTCCGACGAAGAGGGTGTCTACTACAGATATTACGACGAAGAGAACGATGAATATTCGGTGCGCGTGCGCGACTTTACCGACGCAGGCATCGATTTGACCGGCGCAGTGCTGCAGGATTTGAGCAGCACGGAAAAATCGCTCCAACAGACGGTGACGTGGCCCGCTACGGAAGATAAGGTTTCCGATTGGATTTACGTGCGCTTCTTCGTCGCGACGGGCGATGAGGCGAAGTCTTACCGCCTGGAAGTTTGGTCGGGCGACCGCACGGGCGAGAACGACAACCCTGCAAACAGCATTGTCGCCTTTGAGATGGTCGACTACGGCACGATCAGCGAAGATACGTTCAATAACCTTGTATCCCTGCGAATCGACGCGCTCATCGATGCGTACAACGCTTCTCTCACCGGCGAAAACGCCGACCGCGTGCGCAACGAAGAGGAATTGCTCGAAGTATACCGCGAAGATCCTGCGGCCTTTGCAAACGGCACGTACGGCGATACGGAACTCATCTACTTCCTCTACTCCCTCTACGACGACGATGACTACGCTTCGTACGACGCGGATTATTCGAGCAGTACGACCAGCCCGTATGCGGATTACGATGCTTCGAGCTATTCGGATACGGTGTCGTACCTGAAAACAAATTACTACAGCGCGGCAAACAACCGCACTTACTATGACACTTATGTAAACTACGGCGCAAGCGAAATTACCGTTGCCTCCTCTTCCGACAGCGGAGACGACACGACGGACGATACGACCGACAATTCGCCCACCTATAACGTATGGCTGCTCGTAATCTCCATTATTTTGGCGGCGGTGTTAATCTTCACGTTGATTGTCCTGCTCATCCGCAAACTGCTCGCCAACATGAAGAAGCGGCCGTCCAAAGTGACGCAGTCCTATGACAATAAGCGCAAGCGCTACATCCGCAAGTTAAGGCTGGAAGAGGCGGAAAAGGACGACGCGGATACCGACGTTCTCCCCGAAGACGACGAAATCACCGAAGAGGATATTTACAAAGTCGAAACGGAGGAAGAACAGGCGGAGGAACCTGCGGAAAAAGAAACTTCCGATGCGGAAGCGGACGAGGCGCAGAGCGAATCCGAAGAAAAGAAGGATGAATAATCCGGAAAGTTGATACAACGATACAGCGGCGGCAATGCGAATTCGCATTGCCGCCGCTGTATCGTTGTATCAACTTTCCGGATTATTCATCCTTCTTTTCTTCGGATTCGCTCTGCGCCTCGTCCGCTTCCGCATCGGAAGTTTCTTTTTCCGCAGGTTCCTCCGCCTGTTCTTCCTCCGTTTCGACTTTGTAAATATCCTCTTCGGTGATTTCGTCGTCTTCGGGGAGAACGTCGGTATCCGCGTCGTCCTTTTCCGCCTCTTCCAGCCTTAACTTGCGGATGTAGCGCTTGCGCTTATTGTCATAGGACTGCGTCACTTTGGACGGCCGCTTCTTCATGTTGGCGAGCAGTTTGCGGATGAGCAGGACAATCAACGTGAAGATTAACACCGCCGCCAAAATAATGGAGATTACGAGCAGCCATACGTTATAGGTGGGCGAATTGTCGGTCGTATCGTCCGTCGTGTCGTCTCCGCTGTCGGAAGAGGAGGCAACGGTAATTTCGCTTGCGCCGTAGTTTACATAAGTGTCATAGTAAGTGCGGTTGTTTGCCGCGCTGTAGTAATTTGTTTTCAGGTACGACACCGTATCCGAATAGCTCGAAGCATCGTAATCCGCATACGGGCTGGTCGTACTGCTCGAATAATCCGCGTCGTACGAAGCGTAGTCATCGTCGTCGTAGAGGGAGTAGAGGAAGTAGATGAGTTCCGTATCGCCGTACGTGCCGTTTGCAAAGGCCGCAGGATCTTCGCGGTATACTTCGAGCAATTCCTCTTCGTTGCGCACGCGGTCGGCGTTTTCGCCGGTGAGAGAAGCGTTGTACGCATCGATGAGCGCGTCGATTCGCAGGGATACAAGGTTATTGAACGTATCTTCGCTGATCGTGCCGTAGTCGACCATCTCAAAGGCGACAATGCTGTTTGCAGGGTTGTCGTTCTCGCCCGTGCGGTCGCCCGACCAAACTTCCAGGCGGTAAGACTTCGCCTCATCGCCCGTCGCGACGAAGAAGCGCACGTAAATCCAATCGGAAACCTTATCTTCCGTAGCGGGCCACGTCACCGTCTGTTGGAGCGATTTTTCCGTGCTGCTCAAATCCTGCAGCACTGCGCCGGTCAAATCGATGCCTGCGTCGGTAAAGTCGCGCACGCGCACCGAATATTCATCGTTCTCTTCGTCGTAATATCTGTAGTAGACACCCTCTTCGTCGGAAGCGTAGTAGACGATGTTGTCGTCCGAATCGACGAGGTTGCCGTCTTCGTCCGTGCCGTAGTTGGCGAGGTTCGCGTAATATACGCTCGTATCGGTGGAGCCGTAGGGGAGCCACAATCCGTTGTCCTTCTGGTAGGAGAACAGCGTGTTGTTCATCGAGGAGAATCCGTCTCCGGGTTCGCGGTTGATGACGTTGCCGTTCTCGTCGTAGCGGTAGGAGACGCCCACGCCGTATTTCAGCGTATCCGTGTAGCGCTTGGCGACATAGTCCGGATTGTTGAGGTCGTCGTCCGTCGTTTCGGGCGCCGTCGTATCAATCAGGTAGATGTTCGCCGTCGCTCCGGGGCTGAGCTTTACGCGTACAGTAACCGCCGCGTACGAATCGGTAGAGAAGGAGGATTCCGCCCTCGCGATATAACCGTACGACTGCGCTACCGTATTCACGATGAGCAGGGGTTGGGTGCTGTCGTTGCCGAACAGGGTATTCCACCAGTTCGCCTGGTCGAAGGCGCCCGTGTACCAATTCGAATTGTTGAGGATATTCATCCAAGTGCTGTTTTCGGCGTTGGTGAAATATTCCTTCGCATAATCCTTATTGAGAAGTCCCGCCGTGTCGAGGGTTTCCGTATTGATCTCGTCGCCGCCGACTCTGTGGCTGCCGCCGAAAGTGCCCTGGTAATTGGCAGGGGAGCCGAAGCCGGTCTCAATGTTTTCGCCGTCCGTTGCGGCGACGTCGTCGAAGTCAGAGGCGACAGAGGTATCGCTGCCGTTGAGCGCCGCTTCCACGGCGTATGTTCCGGTCGTCTTGGAGTTGAACTGCTCCTCGCTCATCGTCGCGAACCGGAAGCCCGCAAAAGCCGCGTAGCCGGGAACGAAGGAGGCCTGCGTGGCGGAGGCAAACTCGCTGGTAATACCGTAGTTGAATTCCAAAGTAAAGGTGATGGGGTCGGTTTCGTCCGTCGTGTTGGCGACGAAGAAGAAGCACTGCTGCCAGCCGTCGAAGATATCTTCGCGCACGTTGGTGCCGTCGATGTTTTCGTCCTCATACGAGCCTTTCTTGCCGTTGAAATCGTCGGTCAGGTCGACTGCGGTGAGCGTGGTGGTGTCCACCGCTCCAATCGAAGTTTTCGTGTTGGTGCGGGGTTCTCCGGTCACCGGATCGTTTTCGACGACGGATACCGTGGCACCCGTGCCGCCGTTGACGGCGCTCGTCTTTACCCAATAGCTGATGAGCAGGTATTCGTCCTTTTCGAGCGAGAACTCCGTGCTCGATGCGGAAGCGGTGTAGGGCGCGCCCTGGCTGCTGTACAGCAGGAGCACGTCGCTCGTTCCGAAGGGAAGCTTGCTGTAATTTTCAAATGCGTTAACGAGCAATTTCGGCAGGGAAGAGGACGCCATTTCGGAAGCTGTCTTCCAGCCGGAAAGATTTAAATCGGTTTCTTTAGCATCCGTCAGTCTCTTCAGTTCGCTGTCGGAAAGGGAGAGCGCGCCGTTTTCAATCGTGTTATCCCTGTCGTCGGTCGTCGGGCGGACGCCGTCGCTGTTGCCGCTTGCGTAATCGGTGCCGTTCGCCGCAACGGGCGTCAAGGCGAGGGCCGCAGTCGTTAAATCCTTCAAATCGAGGAGGAATACGCGGTCGTCGGCAGACGCAATCTTGGTCGCGTCAATCGGCGCGAATGTGCTGCTGTAGGTGAGGTCGAGCTTGCGCTGGTTGTCTGCGGGAACGTTCGCAATATCGCTTTCGTACGCCGCCGCAGTCTTTATTTCGTAGCGCAGATCGTCGAAGAACGCATAGCCCTGTACATAGGAGGTTCTGTTGGTGGAAGTTCCGTTGTCCTGGTTGCCGAGCCCGAGTTCGACGGCAAAGGTGGTCGCCGCGTAGTCGGAAGCGGTCACATAGAAGGTGAACTGCTGCCATTCGCCGTTGGTTATAATGTTGCGCACGAGGAGGGAATCCTGCGCCGTTCCGCCGACGGTGTTCGTGACGGCGATATAGGCGCCGCGGTTGGCGTTGACCTCGTTCCCGCCGTGGAAGGTGAGTTCCTTGGTGTTAACCCAAACGGAGAACTTCGCGGTGGTGCCCGCCGCCAGGGTGATGGAAGAGGAGGTGTACTTCTGCGCCGTGCCGTTTCCGTCCGTGCGGTAGTTGTGCAGCATCAGAACGTGCGTGCCGTTGTCCTCGTCCGCCGTTTCAGCCGCAACGTTGTGCGTGCCGGGGTTGAGCGCCTTCGCCTTTTCGGCAATCTGCGTCGCATGCTTCACAATTGTGGCCTCGTCGGTGAGGTCGATGGTATCGTCCGTCTTTTTAAGTTCCGTCTTCAGAACGTCCCAACCGGGGATGTCGTAGTAATTGTCGATGTCGGTGTAGTACTCCGCATCGTCCAATTCGGGGTTGTCGGGGTCGTCCTCTTGCATTTTGTCGTACTTGAGGTAATCCGCATAGGCCTGATAAAAGCCTTTGGTTGCGTCGCCCCAATCGAAGGAGGTGTCCACGATGCCCGATTTGGCGACGGAAGAGCTCGCGCTCGTGCCGCTGTCGTTCGAAGCCGCACCGCTTGTCCAGCTCTCGGCGCTGCCGATGAGGTAGCTGCCGTCGCTGTCGTCGAAATATTCAAAATCCGCGTTCGCAAATGTCTGCGTGTCCGTCCTCGTCTCCGTCGCGTCGTCTTCGTCCTCGTCCGACGTCGCGCAGGCGGCGAATACGAACGCGCAGAAGGAGAGCAGCATCATGCAGGCCAAAAGCAAAGTAGCGAATCTTTTTCTTG
>CAKNLK010000013.1 GCA_930989535.1 uncultured Clostridia bacterium
CGGCGGCAATGCGAATTCGCATTGCCGCCGCTCCTTCATAAAAAATTTTGGCAGAAAAGAGCGCGAGAAAATTTCTCGCGCTCTTTTCTGCCGTTTTTCCTCGAAAACATCGGCATTGCTTTATAATTTTTACCGCCGCAAACCCTTGGGGAGGTGGTTTTTAATCGATTCTCCGCACTTGCCGAGGCCCACGGGATACCCGTTATACGCCACGACGCACCAGCCGCGGCCGCCCTTTGCCGGCAGTTCCGCGCCGCCGAGATACCGCAGAATATCCTCTTCCCCGAAGGATACGACGGACGTAAAATTGCCCCGCTCCGCGCGCATGGCGAAGGCGTGCGCGGGCTCGAAGCGGCCGTTTTTCGCCGTGCCGAGCTGCAACCCCGCGCGCAGAACGCGCAGGCCGCGGATATCGAACATCTCCTCGGGCAGAAGGCAGAGGGAGTCTCCAAACGAAGCGAACCGCCCCTCCAGCGGAACCTTGCAAAAATCCCTTTCAAACGCGCGGTACAGCGCTACAGTCCTCTTATCCGCGGGCGGAATACCGTCACGGCGGGCGCGGCGGAAAGAGCCTTCCCCTTCGCCCTCCCTGACGAAGAGCGCGGCGAAATGCCCTTCCCCCTTTTCGCGGTGCGGATAAATCTTTTTCTGTTCGCGCAAAACAAATTCGGGATGCTCGGAAATAAACCATTCGGCGTTGCGCTCGTCCTCTTCCTCGGCGAACGTGCAGGTGGAATACACGAGCGAGCCGCCGGGCGCGAGCATCGCAGCCGCACTGTCTAATATCTTTTTCTGGCGGGCGGCGCACATCTCCACGTTCGCAGCGCTCCAATTTTCGGCGGCGGCAGGCTCCTTTCGCAGCATACCTTCCCCCGAGCAGGGCGCGTCGACCAGAATTTTATCGAAAAAGCCGCCGAAACGCTCGGCGAGCGATTCGGGATCGGCGCAGGTGACCACGGCGTTTTCAATCCCCATGCGTTCGACGTTCTGCAACAAAACTTTGGCGCGGTCGGGCATCTTTTCGTTGAGCACCAAAAGTCCTCTGCCGCGCATCGCCTGCGCGAGCTGGGTGCCCTTGCCGCCAGGCGCGGAGCATAAGTCGAGCACGCGCTCGCCCGGCTGTACGTTCAAAAGGGGCGCGGCGCACATGGCGCTCGGCTCCTGCACGTAGAACAGCCCCGCATCGTGGTACAGCGTGCGGCCGGGCTTTTCCTCCGAAATAGAAAAGCCGCTTTGCTCCCAAGCGATTCGCCCGAGCGAAAACGGCGCTATCTTCTGAAATTCCCCGGCGGAAATTTTCAGTGTATTGACGCGCACGCCGCGATACGGCGGAAGAGCGAGGCATGCCTCGTACTCCGCATAATCGGGCAGCGTTTTTTTCATGCGCGCGAGAAATTCTTCTATCATTCTTCCTCCGCAAAGAGCCGCCCCTGCAACTCGGAGAGCGTCAAAATCTCCGCGATTTTCCCCTCCTCGTGCATGCGCCGCGCGGCGTCCGTGCGCACGCTCGTATCCCCGTCCGCCTGGACGAATACGTTGCACCCCGTGAGCTTGAGCGAATACCGCCCGCCGCGCTTCACGATTTCCTTGACGAGCGATTTTGCGAGCGGAACGTCTTCCTCGATGGAGCGGGCGAAGCTGAAGCGCTTGCCGCGCAGCTCATGCGACAGCGGTTTGACGCGGTAGCCGTACACAAAGTCGTTGAACTTGGCGCGCTTTTCGCCCCTCTCGCGCTTCTCTCGCCGCTTTTCGCTCAGATATTCGCTCCTGCGGCGGGAAACGCAGTTGGAAAACTGGTAATTTCCGATTTTGCCGTAGCGGATGCCGTATTTTTCCAGCAGTTCGGGTAAGGTGCAGTTGTCGCGCTCGCACATCGCCTGCGCGATGCGCATGGTCGCATATGCGTCGTCGGCGGCGCAGTGCGGCGTATAATCGATTTCAAAAATCCGGGTGAGCGATTCCAGCCCCGCCTGCCTGTCGAACGTTTCCGTCATCGCCATGTACAGCACCTGCGTATCCGCAAATTGAAAGGAAAAGGACGGGAGTTTATAGCGGCGCGTCTCCAAATTGAGATATTTGACGTCGTTGATGGCGGCGTGCCCGAACACGAGCTTGTCCTCGCCCTCCAAAAGCGCCTTGATTTTCGGATAGAACGCCTTAAAATCGGGATATTTTTTAAAATCGTCGTAATCGTACGGCAACACGATTCCGTCGCCGCCCCTGTCGGTCAGGTGAAATTTGCCGTTCGGGTTGATGAGGATATCCTCTTTCCGCAATATATTAAAATTTTCATCCGCCACGCAGTAGCCGAAAACGCAGATTTTCGCCACGTTTTTATATACGCAGGCGCACTCGATGTCGAAAAAAACGTATTCCATAAAAGCCGCTTCGGGGAAACTTCCCCTTTTTACCGTATTCAAAAAAATTATATCATAACGGCAAAAATAAGTAAAGCGAAAGCCCCGCCCGCCGCCAAATTCGGAGAAACTTGACACGCGTGCGGGCATGTGCTATACTGTTATCTGCATTGCGGTTTGCCGCTTTCGCAGGGCAAGGCAAACCGCCCGAAGACGATTCGCCCTGTACGGTTTATCTATGGAAAAAATTCTTCCTACGCCGCGGCTCTTGCTGCGCGAATTTTGCGAGGAGGACGCCCGGGCGCTCTTCCCTTTCTTTGCAGACGAGCGGGCGAACCTCTTTTTGCCCTGGTTCCCCGTCCGGACGATGGCGGACGCGCGGGAACTCGTGGGGCGGTTTATGGCGGAGGACGCGGGAGGCACTGCCGTGCACCGCGCCATATGCCTTGCGGGCGAGCCCGTCGGGTATATCCACGCGGACTGCGGCGAGAGCCGCGACCTCGGCTATGCGCTGCGCCGCGACCTCTGGGGACAGGGGCTGGCGGCGGAGGCGGGGTTCGCCTTTCTCGGCGCGCTGGAGAGGAGCGGATTCCCCTATGTGACCGCCACGCACGACGTGAACAACCCCGCGAGCGGCGCCGTGATGAAAAAGCTCGGCCTTACCTACCGCTACTCCTACCGCGAGCAATGGCAGCCGAAGGATGTCTCCGTCGTGTTCCGCATGTACCAGCGCGATTTCGGCGAAAATGCCGGCACCTACCGCGGGTATTGGGACAAATATTCCGAGCATTGGGAGGAAAAAATCGACGGATAGACCCAAAAGGCCAAAACAAACAAATTCTCCCCTTCTGTTTGGATTTGTTTTATAAATTACAGCACGGAGCCATAAAAAATTATTTCTTATTTTTTGAAGCATATTTATTTCCATATTTCTTTTGATTGGCACATTGCGGGCAACCTGCTCCTCTGGCTCTACTTACGCATACTGCCTCCCATCTAAAACCACAAATATTGCATTTCCAAAATACTTTTTTACCTGTACCTGCTGGTATTTCATCAGGTTTAAGTAAGTTCTTTTCATAATCCCAATCTTTAAGCAAATGAGGATGCGTTGTTGCTAAATCATTAACTCCTTTTACAATCACTTTATTTAAACAACACGGACAGCCACTACCTCTGTTAGTTCTATGATATACAGCAGCCATCCAACTATATCCACACTTTTTGCATTTCCACCAAACTTTTTTTCCGCTACCTGCCGTTACATCATTTGGTGACATGGTATTCTTTGAATAATCCCATTCTTCTAATAAATAATGATGAGTTTGGACAATGCTACCTTTTTGCCTTAAAACAAATTGATGATGCTTGTGTGCCCCTTTGATAGTTGCGCATTTCGGACAACCCGTTTTATCGGGGCCAGTTCTTTCAACTATTGAAGTTTTCCACTCAAATCCACAAATACTACATTTCCACCATACTTTTTCATTTGACCCTGGATGCATCATTTCTGGCTTTAATCCAGCATTCTTTTCATAATTCCATTCCTCTGCTATTTGGGGAAACTCCTCTAATAAAGATTTATCCATTGATGTCAAGTAAGATAAAATATTTTGTCTATCCCGATTCACATCTATAGATAGTTCTTTTCCCAACTTTTCCAATAAATTATTTATTGCGTAATCGAGTGATTTATGGGAGGTGTTAGGAATTTCTATCTTATAGTCATACAATAAATATTTCTCATCAAGCAATGTATCTGAAATTCGTATTAAAAAAATATGATTTTGTTTACATATTAAAAACTTCTTTTGATCTCTTAGTTTATTTTCTGTTCGGTTGTGATATGCTTTCCCATCAAACTCAATTGCAACCATTATTGAGGGAATAAAAATATCCAACTCCATGCTTGATTTTTTTTCAAAAATATCTCTATAACTATTTATAGCATCTGGAAATGCTTGTTTAATATAAAAGAAAATCGCCTGCTCTGGAAATGAGGTTCTTCTTCTAGCTAAGCAAATAGGGCAATTGGGGTTGCGATGTCTAGCATCTATGCTTTTAAAAAATTCATGTCCATTTTTACATAGCCACCACACTTTTTTACCGCTACCAGACGTAACTTGTTGGGGCGTTAAATTCCCATTTTTGGTAGGATGCCACTCTTTTGCTAAGTCAGGACAAGTACTTGCTAAGTCGTTTTCACCAACAACTACAATTTTATTTGCACAAACAGGACAGCCAACCCCATAAAATCTACTTTTAATTTGGGCCTGCCATTCGTGTCCACTATTACATATCCACCATACTTTCCTATGGCTACCAATGCCAATTTTATCAGGGAATATATTCTCTTTACTATTTTTCTCCCAATCCCATTCTTTCATTAAAGAATCAATATTTGATATCGGGTTAGTAAATTTTCTCGCCATATCCTTATCCTTTGTTTTTGGAATATTGATATTATAGCAAATTTTTTATTATTTTTCAATTTATCGGCTGGTTTATTCGAAATACATAAGTGTTTTTTGTTCTAAGTATATAAAGCGGGCGGAGGCTGTTGCCTCCGCCCGATTCACGATATTTTCCATAAATTTTGTTCGCCGCATTTCAGCCCGCTCTTTCGCATCTCCGTCGGTGTTTAGGCGCCCTTGATGCGCGCGACGTCTGCATTGGCGCTCTTGGAATCGTTCAGCGCATGAATGGGATGCGCCTTCTCCTCGAAACGATAGTCCCTGCCGAATTTTTTGATTGTCTTTTCGATGACGGCGTGGCTGGCAAGGCTCTTTACGTTGCCCTGCACCGCGCGGTTGTAGGAGAAGAAGCGGTAGTTGTTGGGGAGCTTGTCCACCTCTTCGAAGCCCTCCGCCTGCCCCGTGAGGCGCACGCTCTTGAGAACTTCGCGCACATACTCTTTCTGCGGCGAAAAGCTCAAAAGCTGCGGGAACTCGCCGCCCTCGGGGAAGAGTTGCTGCCAAACCTTGCCGTTGTATTTTTCCAGCATCTGCACCGCAAACCTGAGGTGCGAAAGCTCCTCCTCGAAGTGCATGAGCCACAGCTCCTTGATGCGAGCGTCCTTCTCGTCGTTGTAGCACGACCAATAGAGGTAACATTCGGTGTATTCGTGCATCACCATGCACTCGAACATGTCGACGGTCGGGTCGGACAGGCAGCCGTAGCCCGTCACGTGCTGTTCCTCGATCATCGCGATTTCCGAATACAGCTTTCTGCCCAGCTCCGATTCGTACAGGTTGGCGATGTTGAGGTAGTAGTTCATCGTCTGCTGTTCCGCCGCCGTGATGATGCCGATATTCAGCCGCGTAATCGGGTCGTTCAGGTAATTGTTGATATAGTAGCGCACGTCGTCGCCGGGGTGGCGCGCCTCGGCAACCGTCGGACGGCCGGGCATGATTTCGGTGTAGCGCCCCACCAGCTTTTCCGCGTGGATGCCCTTTTCGAAATCGAGAAGGTCGGCGTAGCGATAAAGGTGGTCGAAGTCTTCGAGCAGCGCGAAATCGAGCTGTTTTTTGACGTAGCTGTTCTTTTCGCGCTGTGCCAGAATCGCCGTCAAATCGACGGCGAGCTGCTCATAGCCGATGGTGTGCTCGAGCATGCTCTCGTTGCGCGGCTTTAAACTCGCGATGCGCTTTTGCTGCTGCTGTTCGCCGCGGCGCAAAAGCGCCATGCCCCGCCGCACCTCGTTGTTCGTGCAGTGGCGGTTCCAGCGCGCCGTATTCCAAATCGCCTCGAATTCGGTGCCGTTCATCAAAATCACGCGGACGCGCGTATACGGGTCGACCGTCTCCTTGTCGTACGGCTTTACGTTGATACTCTTCCAACTTTTATACGTTTTGTCGATGTCTTTCGCTTTTTCCTCAAAGGGGTTCATGGGTGTACCTCCCGTGTTTTTTGAAATAGTATTCCCGATTGTGCAAATTCCTATGCGGAAAATTTGCAAAAAACCGCCCGTTTGTGGTAAAATATTTGTTGAAAAAACGCGGAGGCAAAACGATGCTGTACATACTCGCCGCCATGCAGAAGGAAGCGGATTGTCTCCTTTCGCAGGCGGAAATCAAGCGGGAATTTACCCGATTCGGCAAAAAACTTTGGGAGGGAGAGGCGCACGGCGTGCCCTTCACCCTCCTTTTGACGGGCGTGGGCAAGACGAACGCGGCGGCGGGCGCCATGCTCGCAATCGCGCGCGGCGCGGACAGGCTTTTAAACATCGGCGTGGCGGGCGGAATTACGCCGCGGGCGAAAATCGGCTCGCTGTGGCAAATCGGCCGCGCGGTGCAGTACGATTTCGATTTGAGCGAAATCAACGGCACGCCCGTCGGCACCCTCGACGAATATCAGACGCCCTATTTTCCGCTCCGTACGGGCGGAAAGTTCCCGCTGGCGACGCTCGCCACGGCGGACTCGTTTGCGAGCGGGCAGGACGATATGGCGCTTTTGGAGTCGCTCGGCGCGGACGTGCGCGACATGGAGGGCGCGGCCATCGCGCACATCGCCTATGCCGCGGGCGTGCCCTGCAACATGTTCAAGAGCATCTCCGACAACGCGGGCGAGGAGAGCGTGCGCGAGTACCGCGAAAATCTGAAGATTGCGCTCGGCGCACTCTCCGGAGCCCTGCGCGACATTTTGGAGGAAGCGAATGGATAAAATCCCCTCTTTCCAGAAAAACCACGATATTTTGCAGCCCGGATTCCATTTTTCGGGCGCGCAGAAGGGCGTGGATACATTCGATTTGCGCTTTAAAAGGCCGAACGCGGGCGATTTTATCTCGCCCAAGGCGCTGCACAGCGTCGAGCACATGCTCGCCACGGCCCTGCGCAACGGCAAATGCAAGGATTCCGTCCTCTATTTCGGCCCCATGGGCTGCCGCACGGGGTTTTATCTGCTGACGGTCGGGCTGACCTGCGGGGAGGTGTTTTCCGCCCTGAAAACGGCGCTCGTGGCGGCGCTGGCGATGGACGAAGTGCCCGGTTCCGCGCGCGTCGAGTGCGGGAACTACCTCGAGCACGACCTCGCGGACGCGAAGCGGGAATGTACGGCATACCTTGCCTTGCTTGCATCCCTCTCCGAGGCGGAAATCGCCGCGGAGGAGAACAAACGGCGGGAGGCGCACGCGCATGGTTAAGTTGGGAGGCGGCTGGGACGAGGCGCTCGCGCCGCTGTTCGAGAGCGAAAACTATCAAAAAATCCGCGTATTTTTGAAGCAGGAATATTCGCACCACGTCGTTTACCCCGATATGTACGACATTTTCAACTGCTTCAAGCTGACGCCCTTCGACAAAGTGAAAGTTGTATTACTGGGGCAAGACCCCTACCACAACGCGGGGCAGGCGCACGGGCTGTGCTTTTCCGTGCAGGAGGGCATTGAGCCGCCCCCGTCGCTCGTCAACATCTTTAAGGAACTGCGCGACGACATCGGGTGCGAAATTCCCAAATCAGGCAACCTCACCAAGTGGGCGACGGAGGGCGTTCTGCTCCTCAACACCGCGCTCACCGTGCGCGCGCACCGCGCCAACTCGCACAAAGACTGCGGCTGGACGTGGTTCACCGACAGCGTAATCAAGCTTATCAGCGACAAACGCGAGCACGTCGTGTTCATCCTCTGGGGAGCAAACGCGCGCTCCAAAAAGGCGCTCATCGATAAAAGCAAGCACTTGATTTTGGAATGTGCGCACCCCTCCCCCCTCTCCGCGTTCAACGGATTTTTCGGGTGCAGGCATTTTTCCAAGGCAAATGCCTACCTTGCCCAACACGGGGAGACGCCCATCGACTGGGATTTGACGAAATAAAAGCCTGCAATGCAGGCATACAATAGCAACGCGCACTGTGCGCAAAGGAGAATATCCGTGAAATACATCGTTGTACTCGGCGACGGAATGGCCGATTACCCTATCGAACAGCTGGGCGGAAAAACGCCCCTGCAATATGCAAAAAAACCGAATATAGACGCGCTTGCACGGCGCTCCGAAGTCGGGCTGTGCCGCACGGTGCCCGACGGGTTCAAGCCGGGCAGCGACGTTGCCAACCTGTCCGTGATGGGCTACAACCCGCACGACTGCTACACCGGCCGCTCGCCCTTGGAGGCCGTTTCCATCGGCATAAATCTCGCGGCAACCGACGTGACGCTGCGCTGCAACCTCGTGACGCTCTCCGACGAGCCCAACTACGAAGACAAAAGAATGCTCGACTACAGCGCCGGGGAAATTTCTACCGCCGAGGCGGCCGAATTGATTGCGTACCTGAAAAAACAGTTCGACGACGAAGAATTTACCCTGTACAGCGGCGTGAGCTACCGGCACTGTCTGGTCGTAAAAAACGGCAAAGTCGGGCACGAACTGACACCGCCGCACGATATTACGGGCAAGCCCATCAAAGGCTGCCTGCCCAAGGGCCCGCTCGGCGAGAAATATCTCGCGATGATGGAAAAATCGGCAAAACTCCTCGCGGAGCATCCCGTCAACAAGGCGCGCGCCGCCGCGGGCAAGAACCCCGCCAATTCCGTGTGGTTCTGGGGAGAGGGAACGAAGCCCGCGCTCGAAAATTTTGAAGAGAAGTACGGGAAAAAGGGAGGCGTAATTTCGGCGGTCGACCTCGTGAAGGGCATCGGCATCCTCGCCGGCATGAAGATTATCGACGTGCCCGGCGCGACGGGAAATTACGATACGAATTTTGCTGGAAAGGCGGACGCCGCCCTGCATGCTCTCCTGCACGAGGGGTTGGATTTCGTGTATATCCACATGGAAGCGCCCGACGAATGCGGGCACCAGGGTGACGTTGCGCACAAAATTTACTCCATCGAACAAATCGACGAAAAGGTGGTGCAGCGGCTGTATGCGGGGCTTTCGGCGGCGGGAGAAGACTTTACAATGCTCATTTGCCCCGACCACCCCACCCCCATCGCCGTGCGCACGCACGTTGCCGACCCCGTGCCCTATCTCCTGTATTCGAGCAGGGACGAGCGCGGCAACGGCGCGGAGTTTTACGACGAGGCGAGCGCGAAGCAAACGGGAAAATTCGTCGAGAAAGGCTGGGATTTGATGCCGAAACTGCTCGGGAAATAATTTTAGAACGCAACAGAGCGGAGGCGAAGAAACACCTTCGCCCCCCGCTCCGCTCCCTATTGCCGTTTTTCGGCAAATTCGGACGAAATTCTTTGCTTTCGGTACATAAAATTGTTTGCAAAATCGGAGCAGATATAGTATAATGATTAATGTTCGAAGCAAATTTGCGAGAGTCGCCTAATGGTATGGCGTCAGCTTCCCAAGCTGATTCCCGCGGGTTCGATTCCCGTCTCTCGCTCCAAAAAAGACCCCAGAAAAATTCTGGGGTCTTTTTTGGAGCGAAGCTCATCGAACCACAGGCGCACGCATGTTACGACTTACGGCAATGGCATGTCCTGCGCCTGTCGGTTCGGGCTCGAAGAGCCTTGCGCCCTCGCGGCGCAAACTCCCGTCTCCTGCTCCTTCCCACAGGCGCACGCTAAGCTCGGTTTTACGACGAAAACATGCTCCGAGCCTGTCGGTTCGGACTCGAAGAGCCTTGCGCCCTCGCGGCGCAAACTCCCGTAGCTCGCTCTTTCCACAGGCACAACCAAGATGCCAATATAGAGCCTTAATCTTGTAAATTAAGATACTATACGAAAATAAATTAAGATACTATACGAAAAGCGCCTCCGCAGATTGCGGAGGCGCTTTTTTGATGTTGATTTTTCCGTTGTTATGCGCCGATGGAAGTGAGGTCGCTGTAACGATCTTCATATCTGGTAACGACCTGATCCAAACGGTTGAAGATAACACTGAGCATCTCTTGGCTGTACTCTTGCGCCATCGAAGTTTTTTCCGCCTGATAGAAGAAGTACGAGAAGGTATTTTCCTGTGTTCTTGTGCCGTAATTGAAGCCGGCGTACGTATCCCCGCCCGTGTATACAAACGAGACATAGAGGATATGCCAGCCGTAGTCGGTTGCGACGACATAGTAGGTGCCGGGGCCGCCGTTCGTAATCGCATCCTGCGCGGCGTATTCAAATTCCTTTACGTAATCGGTCGCCGATTCCTTCGAGGCGATGGAATACCCGAGATATTTATTCAGGCAACCCGTATCCGTCGAATACGCGAACATCAGCTCGTTGACCGCCGAAAGAACTCTGTACGGAGTGCTCTGCTCGCCCGTCTTTACCATGTAATTCGCCGCAAAGGACTGTGCGTTCTCCTTCGTGTATCCGATTTCGGCTTTCCCCTTATAATAAATCATCTGCGCATAATTGATGTCGTTGTCGGAAGAGCCGAACTCTTTCAAATAATCGTCGTAGGAAAGATTCCCCTGGTAGAAACCGCTCTCGACGCTGCCGCTGGTGATATCGCTGCCGGCGACAAAGTTGATATAACTCTCCATTTCGGCGATGAACTCGTCGATGGTTTCGACTGTGTTGGGGAGCAAATCATACGTTCCGTCTGAACGGGTTACGACTTCGCCGTTGTACGGATATTGGCCCGCATAGCGGTCGATGCCGTCTGCCTCGCGGCCGGGAGCGACGAAGCTGTCCTTGAAGAACAGATAGGTCGAATTTTTGCCGTTGTCGTAATAAGCCGTCCCCTTTTCCATGCCGTAATCGGCCGCGTTGAAGCTGTAATCTTCGGAGCCGGTGAACCACGTTTCGCGCTGGTCGGTCGCGGTGATGCCCGCAAACAGAGACTGGCGAGCCGCGTAATATTCGCGCGTTTCCGAGCCGAATACCGTCTGCAGATTGGTGACTTCCAACGATTGGTTCGCGTCGAACGGCAACAGGATGTTGTACACATAGCCGTAAATTCTATCCGCGGGGGAATACAAAACAAACGAAGAATCGGAAACGCTGTCCATCGTAGAGACAAAGTCTGCCGCGCCCGAGGATTGCTGCGTAGCAACCTTGGAATTGTATTTATTTATAAGGTTCTCTTCTGCATATGCGTCGCTCATATCCAACGCAATGGTCGCGTTGAACTTATTGATGAGGAGCAATTCGTACTGGCTGCGCAGTTCGAGTTCGTAGTAGGCAAGCCCCGTAACATCGTAGAGCATCGAGCTGAGGTCTGCGTCGCTGAGCAAATTATTCTGGTTGAGCGCGTTGAGGAAGCGGATGTACGCCCTCTTGCGCGTTACGACGGTGGAGCCCTCTACCTTTTCGTATTCCTCCCATTCGCTCGCGCTGTTGAACCCGGTATAAACGCCGTAGTCCAAATTCCCGTTTTCGTCCGTGGGGTAGAAGGCGTCCACTTCGTTCGCGCCGGTAGGAGTTGTGCGGGCCTCCTCCGAAGAGGTAGAATCACTGTCGGCCGCAATGATATCCTGCTCGTACGAATCGATGGAAGAATTGATTGCCTGCATCACTTGGTATGCGGCATAATTTTTCTCCTCCTCCGTAAGGAACAGCCCGAGGCCGGCGAGAGCGATTTGGTCGGAAGAAGCCCCTTCCACATTCGCCGCATCGAGAGCGCTCAGATAGGCGTCTACGGAGATGTCCCCGTTCATGGTCAGGGCATCGCTGGAAGAATCTTCGGTATAGCCCTTGCGGAAATCGATAAAGTCGCGGTCGACGCGAACCTCGCCTTCGCTCAAATAATAGAGGGTAGCGAATTGCACGTAGACCTTGCGCTGCACCAATTCGTCCATAATCCGCTCAAACGTTGCCGCATAATCGTTGTTGCTCTGCAGATAATTGTAGCCGTAGCTCAGGAAATACGCGATTAAATCGCGCTTGTAGATTTCGTCGGTGGAGAGAATGTCGTTCATCTTCGACGAAACCTCTTCACTCAAGGAAGAGCCGAGCATGTCCATTGTCGTGTTGAGCGAATCGGTGTCTTCCCCGATATTCACTTCCGCGACGACTTGCTGCATGTCCGCCTCATTGTTGGTCGAAATGAGGTCGCACCCGGCGAACAGGCTGAGCGAAAACACTGCCGCGAGTGCTACGCCGATAATTTTGGTTAGTTTTTTCTTCATACGATATGCTCCGAGTTCTGATAATCGCAATATGCTTTATTATACCTTATTTTGCCGTGAAATGCAATCGTATTTCCATGAAAAACGTGCAAAAAAAATGAAATTTCCCAGCAATTTAACTCGCCGCGCCGTTTTCGGCGAATTTTAGGAATTTCGTCATGTCGAGCATGACCTTCTGCGCGTCCTTTCCGCCCGCAAACTCGATGGCGGGGCTCTTGCTCATCTCCAGCCGCACGGACGGGAATTTGTCCAGCGCCGCCGCCAGGCGCTCGTCCGCCAGGCTGTTCACCGACGGAAGCTCCACCCTGCCGCCCTTGGAGCTGACGGCGATTTTGCGGATGTTGAACTTCGCCGCGTACGATTTGAGCACGGCGATGACGAGGAGATTGAGCACCTCCTTGGGCATCTTGCCGTAGTTCTCCTCCATCGACAGGCACACACGCTTGTAATCGTCTACGCTGCGGATTTCGGCGATTTGCTTGTAGCAGTCAAGCCGCGACGCGCTCGCCTCGATGTAGCTTTCGGGGATGTAGGCGTCCGCCTTGATGTCGAGGTCGGCGACCGTCTGCTCCTCGCCCGTGAGCTCCTCTTTTAAGAGCTTTGCGTACAGCTCGTAGCCGACTTTGTCCATATGTCCGTGCTGTTCGCGCCCGAGCACCGAACCCGCGCCGCGGATTTCCAAGTCGCGCATGGCGATCTTAAAGCCGCTGCCCAATTCTGTGAATTCCATGATCGCCTGCAGGCGCTTGCTCGCCGTTTCCGTCATCACCTTTTCCGGCTTAAAGGTGAAATAGGCGTGCGCGAGAATCGAGCCGCGCCCTACCCTGCCGCGCAGCTGGTACAGCTGCGATATGCCCAGCCTGTCCGCGTCGATGACGATGAGGGTGTTCGCCTTGGGCAAATCGATGCCGTTTTCGATGATGGTCGTGGAGACGAGGATGTTCGTTTCGCCCTCGTAAAACTTGAAAATGCCGTTTTCCAGCACCGTTTTATCCATGCGGCCGTGCGCGACGCAGATTTTGCCCTCGGGCACGATCTGCTCGATCTTCGCCGCGAAGCTGTAGATGCTCTCCACGCGGTTGTACAGGATGAACACCTGCCCGCCCCGCGCCAGCTCGCGCACGCAGGCGTCGCGGATGAGCGTTTCCGTCTCCTCCACCACATACGTCTGCACGGGCAGGCGGTTGGTCGGCGGCGTGTCGATGGTGCTGATGTCGCGGATGCCCGACAGCGACATGTGCAGGGTGCGCGGGATGGGCGTCGCCGTCATCGTGAGGCAGTCGACGTCCGTCTTCATGTTCTTGATTTTTTCCTTATGCTCGACGCCGAAGCGCTGCTCCTCGTCGAGGATAAGCAGCCCCAAGTCCTTAAATTTGACGTCGGAAGACAGCAGGCGGTGGGTGCCGACGATGAGGTCGACCTTGCCCGCCGCGAGGCGCGCGAGAATTTTGTCCTGCTCGCGCGGGGATTTGAAGCGGTTGAGCACCTCGATATTCACGCCGAACTCGGCGAAGCGCTTGAGCGCCGTTTCGTAGTGCTGTTGGCACAGAATGGTGTTCGGGCACATGAGCGCCGCCTGCTTGCCGTTGAGGATGCACAGAAACGCCGCGCGGAACGCCACTTCCGTCTTGCCGTAGCCGACGTCGCCGCACAAAAGCCTGTCCATGACCTTCGTCGAGCACATGTCCGCCTTGATTTCCTCGACGGAGGCGAGCTGGTCGGGCGTTTCCTCGTACTCGAACGCCGCCTCGAACTCCGCCATCGCCTCCTCGCAGGGGCTGAACTGAAATCCCCGCTTTTCGGCGCGCTCGGCGTACAGCTTTTTCAGGTCGAACGCCATCGCCTTGAGCGAGGAGCGCACGCGCGCCTTGACCTTTTCGAACTCCGCGCCGCCGATTTTGGACAGCGACGGCGTGTCCTCGCCCATGTAGCGGGAGAGGATGTCCATCTGCTCGACGGGAACGTACAGCACGTCTCCCCCGCGGTATTCGAGGGCGATGTATTCCTTGGTGCCGTCCGTCGTTTCGATCTTCTTCGTGCCCGTGATGCGGCCGACGCCGTGCGTTTCGTGCACGGCATAGTCGCCGATTTCGGGCGAGGTGAACATGTCGTTGCGCTTGCGGCGGATGCGCTTTTTCACCGCCGTTTTGGTGTACAGATCGCCCGTGCCGAGGATGACGAGCTTCTGCTCGTGCAAAATCAGCCCCCGCTCCAGCTCGTCCTCCAGCACCGCGACGCCCTTTAAAAGCTCCAACGACGGCGGGCAGTCGACGGCGGAGATGTATTCGTCCGCGAGCATCTCGCGCATCTTCTGCGCGCGCGAGGAGGTGCCGCAGAAGAGCATGATGCGGTATTTGTTCGTGCGCCAGGCGCGGATGTCGTTGACGAGGTTGACGAACCCGTTGAGGTATTTGCCGACGGGCGCGGCGTGCAGATTGTAGATTTTCAGCGGCTCGAAAAAGGTGCGGGATGCGAACGTCTGGAAAGCCGCGCAGCGCACGGAGCCGAGCAGATCCAAAAATTCGGTTTTGGGCGTGAGCTGGTTTTTGCTGAACGAGAACACCTCGCCGCCCCGCCGCAGCATCGCGAAGCGCTCCTCGTGCTCCTTGTACAGCGCGTCCAGCTTGTCGGAGATGAGTTTGCTCTCGTCGAAGATGTACAGCGCGTCGCCGATGAAATCGCGGAAGTTCGCCGCATTTTTCAGGACGGGCAGCAGGTACGCCGCGCCTGCAAAGGTCGTTCCCGCTTCCAGCTTCGCGGCGATGTCGCCCGCAATCGTCTGCGCGCGCTCGTACGCCGCCGCATCCTTGAAGGCGGGCAGCTCGGAATACAGCGCGTCCTTAATCCCCTTGATTTCGTCCGCATCGATGAGCACATCCGTCGCGGCGACAATGGTGACGCTCCTGACGAGGGGCAGGCGCTCGCCCGTGATGAAGTTGTACGGCTTGATTTTTTCCACTCCGTCGCCGAAGAAATCGACGCGGACGGGGTTTTCCTCGTTGACGGGGAAGATATCGAGGATGTCGCCGCGCAGGGCGAAGTTGCCCTTGCTCTCCACCGCAGCCGAGCGGACGTACCCCATCTGCACGAGCCGCGCGGGCAGGGAGGAAAAGTCTACGTCCTCCCCCTCCTTCAATTCGAGAAACGGAACGGTTTTCGGGAAGAGTTGGGCGAGGCTCTCCACGTCGCACACGACCAGTTTGGCGCCCCTTTGGATGCGGTACAGCGCGTTCATTCGGCGGAACAGCGCGTCTTTGGACACCGCATCTTTGTACAGGAGAACCTCGTCTTTCGCGGCGAGGAGCGCCGGCTCTTCGCCCGCAAAGCCGGCAATTTCCGAAGCCATGCGCGCGGAGTTTACGGCGCTGTCGCACACATACACCGCGCGGCCGTGCAGACAGGCCGCCGCAATCAGCGCCTTCTGCGCTTCCGACACGCCGAAAACCGCCGTCGGCGTGCCGAGGCGGAGGTCGTTTTCCAGGTCGAGGTAGTCCCCGCCCAGGTTGTGCGGATTAAAAAAATTCGGGTTCATGGAACTCCTTTTATCGCTGTTCCCGCCCTGCGGGGCAGGAAGTAGACTGCAATTTACTTGCCGTTGTAGGCGGACATCACCGTTTCGATGTCCTCGCCGCGCGCAAAGCGGATGGCGGCTTCGGCGGCGTTCGAACAGGCGTCCGCAAACAGCGGGTAGTCCTCCTGCCGGATGTTCGCGAGGACGTAGTTGATGATGGGGATATTCACTTCGGAATCCTTGATGCCGATGCGGATGCGCGGGAAATCCTGCGAGCCGATTTCGCCGATGATGCTGCGCATGCCGTTGTGCGTGCCCGCACTGCCCGAGGCGCGGATGCGGAGTTTCCCCTTCGGCAAATCAAAATCGTCGTAAATGACGAGCAGATCTTCGGGCGATACTTTGTACTTGGACATCAGCTGTTTGACCGCCCTGCCGCTCGCGTTCATGTAGGTGACGGGGCGGGCGAGGATGACTTTATCCCCACCGAGGAAGGCCTCCGCCACCGACGCCTCACATTCCTTCTTCTTGAATTTGACGCCCAGTTTTTCCGCGGCTTCGCCCACCGCGAGGAAGCCCATGTTGTGAAAGGTCGTTTCGTATTTTTTTTCGGGGTTCCCGAGCCCCACGATAAGGCGCATATCCGTTACTCTCCTGAATGATGTTACCTATAAAGCCCGCCGAAAATGCCTGCGGAAATTTCGATTGTACGCGCGAACGCCGCGTTTTGTACAAAACGCGGCAAAAATAGACTATACGATTTTATATTATAATAATCCTCGCAAGAGCAAAAATCGCACTTTTTGCTCTTGCACTCCATTTGGCAATCCCTTGCCTCACGGAAGGGGTGAAGCCGCGCGCACTTAACAATCGATTGCGCGTGGCAAAACCACGCTTTTGCCTAAGCGCACCCTATTTGTCGCATACCTGCGACATCTGCCGTTTCCCGTAAACGGGAACCCTCGGCAGGGCAGCGGGCTACGCCCTCGCACAGCGGGTGAATGCGGCGCGCGTATTTTGGTGTGCCCTGAAAAAGCGCGCCGCAGAGGGCAGAGCCCTCAAACTCACGAAATTTTCTTTTGTCAGCTCAAAAGAAAATTTGTGAACCTATCAGTCGTAAATCTTCGACATCGGCTTGTCGAGGTAGACGTTTTCGATTGCCGCGGCAAAGATGTCCGCCACCGAGATGACGGTAATCTTGTCCAATTTCTTTTCGGGCGGCAAATCGATGGTGTTGAGTACGACCAACTCCTTGATGGGCGCCTTTTCCAAACGCTCCATCGCGGGGCCGCTGAACACCGCGTGCGTGCAGCCCGCGTACACTTCCTTCGCGCCGTGGTCCATGAGCGCCTGCGCACCCTGGCAGATGGTGCCGGCCGTATCGATCATGTCGTCAATCATCAGGCACTTTTTGCCCTTGATGTCGCCGATGATGTTCATGACCTCCATCACGTTCGCCTTCGGGCGGCGCTTGTCGATAATCGCCATCTGGCAGTTGAGCTTCATGGCGACGTTGCGGGCTCGCGTGACCGAGCCGATGTCCGGCGAGACGACGACGAAATCTTCGTCGACAATCTTTTTCGATTTAAAATAATTATAGAGGGTAGGCCCGCCGAGCAGATGGTCGAGCGGGATATTGAAAAATCCCTGAATCTGCGCCGCGTGCAAATCCATGGTGAGCACCCTGTCCGCACCGGCGGCGGTGATGAGGTCGGCAACGAGTTTTGCCGTGATGGGATCGCGCGAACGCGCCTTTCTGTCCTGACGGGCATAGCCGAAATAGGGCATGACCGCCGTGATGCGCCCCGCGCTTGCCCGGCGCGCCGCGTCGATGAGAATCAAAAGTTCCATCAAATTGTCATTGACGGGCGCAGACGTCGACTGGATAATAAAAAGATCCCTGCCGCGAACCGTCTCATCGATATGGACGGCAGTCTCGCCGTCCGAAAAGCAGCCGACTTCCGCGCCGCCAAGCTCGGTGTTGAGCTTTTTCGCGATTGCTTCCGCCAGCGGACGGTTGGAATTGCCCGCAAAGATCTTAATCTCGTTGCCGTGTGTTATCATGTGTACCTCCGAAAAACGCTAGAACTGTACGGCCCTGCGGCCGCAACGATTTACGCGGCCCTCAGGGCCGCAACGATTTTGAAAGAAACACCGGCTGTTTTCAATTGTAAAATGATTGAAAAGCCGGGCAAAACTTTTTCGTCTTGCCTTCCCCCGCCGCGCCGCGCCGAAACGCGCCCCGGCATATCCGCCCCGCCGGTTTTCCCCGAGCGAAACGTTCTATATTATTGTAATTATTTTTATCCGTTTAGTCAAACGTTTTGCCGCCGCGCCGCAATTTTTCAAAAAAAGAAAATTTCAGCTCTGCGGCTCCCCTTCGTTCGCCGCGTCGGCGGCGGGCGCGGCGGCGCCCTGTTTGGTGCGGGCGCGCATGGAGCGGAAAAAGCCCGAAAGCACCTCCGAACACTCCTCTTCGAGCACTCCCCCCTCCACTTCGAGCGTGTGGTTCAAGAGGTTGCTTGCCGCGAGCTCTCCCGTCATGGAACGCCCTTTCTGCTCGTACGCGCCGAAATAAATTTTGCGCACGCGCGCGTTGAGCGCCGCGCCCATGCACATCGGGCACGGCTCAAGCGTGACGTATAAATCACATTCGGGCAGCCGCCAGCTCCCGAATTTTTTGCAGGCGCGGTCGATGGCGTATATCTCCGCATGCGAAATGGCCGTCTGCGTCCTGGTGCGGCGGTTGTAGCCGGAGGAAACGACCTTCCCCTCGTGCACGATGACCGCGCCGACGGGCACTTCGCCCTGCGCCAATCCCTTTTTCGCCCGCTTGAGCGCCTCTTTCATGAATTTTATCTTGTCTTCCATACCAACTCCGCAAGCAGCGCGGGTATCCGCGCGTTTTCTTCGGCGAGCCGCGGCAGGCGTTCCTCGCCCACAGGGTGCGCCCAATCGTCGCTCCCCGCCTCGACTGTGAACGACGGGATGCCGAGGGCGCGGATGCACCAATCCTTATACCCGCCCGCACTGCCGCGCACGAGCTTCGCGGTATATCCCGTCTCCGCCGCGAGCGCCTCCGCGATTTTTTTATCGCGCGCAAGCGCCGCGCCCGTCTGCCCGAACTCCCAATAAATTTCCCGCCCCTTCGTGTGGTAGCTGAGCGTCGCGGCGGGGCGGTACGCGAGCGTAAAACCGCGCAGCGCGCGCGTTTCCGGCTCGGAAAAGGGATACGGCCCGATATAGTTTGCCGGGGCGGGCATGCGCGCATTGTGCGTTCCCGTGCCCCACTCCGCATCGAAATTGACGTTGCAGTCGACCGCGTTCGCGTTGGCTTTCCACTGCGAAAAATCGGACGAACGGTTGACGCGGCGCAAAAATTCGGCCCTGCAGGCGGGAATCGAGCGCAGAAAAATTTCGCCGCGCAGGGAAAGCGCCGCGCCGTCGGGATTGGCAAGGGGCACGAAAGCCGCACTGCCGAAGGGCATGCCCCGCGCGATTTGTTCGAGCGCCACGAGCGACGTTACCCATTCGCGCGCATGAACGGCGCACTGCACGAGGATGCGCGGCTCGCCCCTGCCGACGAACAGAGCGACGATGGGGTTTCCGCACACGCTCCTGCCGATGATTTGCTTTCCGCCGCGATAGCTTTCGTAAAAGCGAACCACTCTTTCCACTGCGTCCATACTCTATTATACGGAAAAGAAGTGCAAAAATGGCGGAATGGCAGGACTTTTAATTGCGGTTTTATCGTTTTATGTTTTATAATCAACTGCGCGTGGCAAAACCACGCTTTTGCCTAAGCGCACCCAATTTGTCGCATACTTGCGACATCTGCCGTTTCCCGTAAACGGGAACCCTCGGCAGGGCAGCGGGCTACGCCCTCGCACAGCGGGTGAATGCGGCGCGCGTATTTAGGTGTGCCCTGAAAAGGCGCGCCGCAGAGGGCAGCGCCCTCAACCTCACGAAAAATAATTTCGTCAGCTCGAAATTATTTTTGTGAACTTATTTATGGTACTCGCTCCCCGCGTTAATCATGAACGCGCGGTAAATCTGCTCGCACAGAATGATGCGCATGAGCTGGTGCGGAAATACCATATCCGAAAAGGACAACAGCATATCCGCTTTCGCCTTGACTGCGGGGCACAAGCCGCACGACGAGCCGATTACAAAAGTTATCTCCCTGCCCGCATCGCATAGTTCTTTTATCCGCCCTGCGAGCGCCTCGCTGGAGAGTTTTTCCCCTCCACCGCCAAAACGACGGTATAGCCGCGCAGCTCCCGCACAATCTGCTCCCCCTCCTCTTCGAGCGTGCGCCGCTCGGGGAGTTCGCGGATTTGCACCGCCGCAAAGCGCGAAAGCCGCTTGCAATATTCCGCCACCGCGTCCGCCCAGAATTTTTCTTTGAGCTTGCCGACACAGACAATGTTTACCTTTTGCATCGCTCACCCCATCATCCCGCTCGCAAAGTTGGCTATCCACATGATTGCGCACAGGATAATGCCGACGAGCGCGGGATAAACAAACGGCTTAATCGCCCCTTCCTTTTTGCGGTTGGTCTTTTTCTCGAAAAAGATGAGATAGACGAGCGAAGCCGCGAGGCAGACGGCGGAGATTACATAAATTGCGATTGCCCCGCCGGACGAAACCTTCGAGAGAAAGTCGAATTTATAATCGAAGATGATGACGGCATTGTTGACAAAGTGAATGAGAATCGCCGGCCAGATGGAATCGGCGCGAATGGCCAAGAGCGTGAACGCCGCGCCGCAGATGAACTGATAGATTGTCTGCGTCGGGCTTTGGTGGAAAATCGAAAAGAGCAACCCGCCCAGCAGGCAGGCGGCAACCGTACCGATGTCCTTCACGCCGTCCAGAATGATGCCGCGGAAGATGGTTTCCTCGCACAGCGCGGGCAAAACCGCCACCACGAGCAGGACGCCGAAAAAGCCCGCCCCCGCGGCCGAGGGCAGCGCAGACTCGGGCGCCGTATACCCGAGCAGCGACAGCAATTCTACAAACCAGCCGTTAACCCAATTCAGGCTGAACAGCAGTCCGAAGGCGAGCGCGAGCGCGATGAACAGGTAGCGAACCTTGACCTTGCGGTAGCCGAAGTCGCGCGGGCGCGATTTATAGATTGCCGCAAAGGCGACGATTATGCCGACGTATACGATTTGGTAGAGCAGATAGGAAAAGTACTTGTACGCGTCCGTCTCCTGCAATTCTCCGACCGGCGTATCGCTCAATGAAGAGATGAGGCCGAGCGTGATTGAAAAGACGAGCGAGATGAGCACCATGCCGACGATAGTGCCCGAAAAGACGATACCGCTGATGACCTTGCGAGGCTGGTCGAACAGGCTGCGCTTCGGGTTGTTCATGCCCCCCGCGGGGGCGCCGTTGTTTTGTTCCATGCCAACCATTATAACGAAAAATAAATTTTAAGTAAATAAAAATCTTTTCCTTTTAAAAAATTTTTGCTATAATATTACCGAACAAACAGAGAGCGGGGGCACGCGCATCGGCGCGGCTCCCGCCGAAGGAAAGAGAGATGCGTATTATTCACACCGACGAAATCGAAAGAGCCGTTTACGAGCTTGTGCGCCGCGCTTGCCTGCACCTGACGCCCGCCTGCACCGCCGCGCTCGAAAAAGCAAAGGGCGGCGAAGAGCAAGGGAGCGCCGCGGCGTTCGCGCTCGACACCGTACTGCGCAACGCCGACACCGCCGCGCTCGAAAACATGCCCGTCTGCCAGGACACCGGCTATGCCGTCGTCCTCGCCGAAATCGGGCAGGACACGCACATCGAAGGCAAATTTTTGGGCGATGCCGTCAACGACGCCGTGCGCCGCGCCTATGAAGATTTTTGTTTCCGCAAAAGCATCTGCGACCCCCTCACGCGCGTCAACACCGCCGACAATACCCCCGCGGCACTGCACACGGAAATCGTGCCCGGCGACAGAATAAAGCTGACCTTTCTGCCGAAGGGATTCGGGAGCGAAAACATGTCGCGCCTGTACATGCTCACGCCCGCCAAGGGGGTGAGCGGCATCATCGAATCCGTCGTGGAGACGGTGCGCCTCGCGGGGAGCAAGCCCTGCCCGCCCGTCTATGTCGGCGTGGGCATCGGCGGCACGTTTGACACCTGCGCCTTCCTCGCCAAAAAGGCTCTGACGCGCGACGTCGGCTCGCACAACCCGCGCGAAGACGTCGCCGCAATCGAGCGGGAGTGCCTCGCAAAAATCAACGCCCTCGGCATCGGCGCGCAGGGGTTCGGCGGAAAGACGACCGCCGTCGGCGTCTCCTGCGAAATCGCGCCCACGCACATCGCGGGGCTGCCCGTCGCCGTCAATATCCAATGCCATTGCGTGCGCTGCGAGAAGGCGGAAATCTGACCGCAATTTGGCGTAAAACCATTGTTTATGCCACGCATAGTACTTCAAAAAACTGGTTTTTATGGATAAACACGAAAAATATACCGATATTCCAAACCCGAACACGGTTTTCCCCAATGAATACGGAACGACCTGTTTTATTAAAAACGTAATCAAAGCGCCCAATGTTTTTATCGGGGATTACACCTATTACGACAGCGAAATCGCGCCCGAAGAATTTGAGAAGAACAATATTTTATTCAACTACCCCATCTTCGGAGACAAGCTCGTCATCGGGAAATTTTGCCAAATCGCGCACGGGACGCAGTTTATCATGGGCGCGGCAAACCACCGACTCTGCAGCGCGAGTACCTACCCTTTCAACATCATCGGCGGGGATTGGGCGAAAATTGCCCCCGCGCATCTTTCCGAACTTCCGCACAAGGGCGATACCGTCGTCGGAAACGACGTTTGGTTCGGGCGCAATTGCGTAATTCTGCCCGGCGTTAAAATCGGAGACGGCGCAATCGTTGCGGCGCACTCAGTTGTTGCCAAGGACGTCGCGCCCTATACACTCGTCGGCGGCAACCCGGCAAAGCCGCTCAAAAAGCGGTTTGACGACGAGCTGATTTCCCTCTTGCTGGAGCTGAAATGGTGGGATTTCGGGCCGCAGGAGCTGGCGGAATTTTTGCCGAATTTGTGCAGCCCCGACCTCGAAAAATTAAAAATTGTAATAAAACAAAGATTGAATAAATCGAACGATTCGGAAGAAAAACAGCCATGAAAAAAATACCTTTACCGTTGAAACAAGAGGACATCGAGGAGTTGGCGGCTGGTGAGAGCGTGCTCCTTTCCGGCACGATTCTGACCGGGCGCGACTGTGCGCACAGGCGCATCTGCGAGATGCTGGACAAGGGCGAAGCCCTCCCCTTTTCGCTGCAGGGCGAAACCATCTATTACGCCGGCCCCTGCCCCGCGCCGGAGGGCAAGGCGTGCGGAAGCTGCGGGCCGACTACAAGCGCACGCATGGATTCCTTTGCGCCCCGCCTTTTGGATTTGGGGCTGAAAGGCATGATTGGCAAGGGCGAACGCAGCGAGGAGGTGTGCGCTTCCATCGCAAAAAACCGCGCCGTATACTTTGCCGCCGTCGGCGGGGCGGGCGCCCTGTACGGCAACGCCGTGAAAAAGAGCGAACTCGTCGCTTTCCCCGACCTTTTGAGCGAGGCGGTCTACCGCTTTGAAATCGAGGATTTCCCCTGCATCGTCGCCATCGACTGCCGCGGCGGGAATATCTACAAGCGCTGAAACGCCGCAGCGGCAGCGTACCCATCAGCCAACCCGTTTACGGCAAACAGTCTACTGCCGCAACCGCCGTCGGACGACGATAAACGGGCCGCGGAGGACGAAGACAAGCATGATACTCCACATTACAAGCGGCGAATGTGCCGCAAATTCCCTGCGCAAAACACTCCCCGATGCGAAAATATTGCCCTTTAACGAGGCGATGTGCGAGGGAGCTGCCTGTTCGCCCATCTACGGCGATTCCTTCTGCGCCCTGCGGGCTGCCGCATACGGCGTTTCTCTGAGCGAATATCTGAAAAAATCGCCGCGCGGCGTTTTGCAAACCGCAGACGAATACGACGGCATGGAGCTGTATTTCGACGGAGACATGTTCTGCGCCGCAAACGCCGTCACTCTCCTCGCCTATCTGGAGCAGGAAAAGTTCGACGGCATAATTCGATTCAACCTCGTCGAACAGGACGGCAGCGCGGACGTACTCGAGCGCTTCCCCCTGCGCCCCATCGGGTGGCTCGCAGCATACGAAAGCATATTTTTGCAGAACAAGCCCTATAAAACGGGCGTCGAAGTATTCGACCGCGCTTTGCCGCTGCTGTTCGAATATCGGCGGAAAGACAATGAAATCGCCCGGTTCGCGCGGGAAAACGCCGCCATGGACGAACACGCTTTAATTTGCGCCATGCTTTCGCGCTTCCGCGCCTACGGCCTCGGCGATACGGCGGCGAAGCGAATTATTCAGGAGCAGATTAAACAACAATAATGCGATATTTGTCGTTTTATCGAGTTTAAAAACTTATAATATTCAACAAAAATAATTTATTTGTTTATAATGAGGAGGAAATACCTATGAACGCAATGGACTGCATCGCCGCCCGCAAATCGGTGCGGGAGTTTGACGCGCGCCCCGTGGAAAAGGGAAAATTGGAGCAAATCGTCCGCGCGGCACTCTGCGCGCCCACGGGCATGCACCTGTACGACAGCTTACACCTGTCCGTACTCGCAACGCACGGGGCGGTAGACAGATTTACAGCCCTCGCGCGCAAACAATCGGGAGACGTGCAGGCTGACCCGGCGCACGGAGCGGGCGCGCTCATCGTTGTTTCGGGCAAGCGGCCGAATATGCCCGTCGAAAACGCGAACGCCGCCTGCATGATTGAGAACATGCTGCTTGCCGCGACCGATTTGAAGCTCGGAAGTTTATATGTATTCGGGGCAATTCATTCGCTGTGCGGCTCCCTGCAGGAACACGATTTCCGCAAGCTGTTGAACCTGCCCGACGAATTCACCCCGCTCGGCAGCGTAGCCCTTGGATACTGCGCGGAAAAGTTCGAGCCGCGCAAAGAACCCAAAAACAACGAGACAAAGGTCGATTTTATCTTTTAAGGGAGCACCGTTGAACCAACCGATTTAAATTGCGCAGACTGATTTGGCAACACCGCGCGAGATATACTTTGAAAGATTCAATTGCCCTGCCGTTGAATTCTCCGCGCTTTCGCCGGGGATTGAGCGGTACAAGCGGGAGGCGGTATCCGAACAGATACCGCCTCCCGCTTGCGTTTCCGAGAAAGCCCCCCCACCATCGACGATTGCAGCAATCGTTTTTTTAACAACACACGCTTGACTTTTGTCCATTCCCGTGTTATAATTTGAGAAAAGTATGAAAAGTATGTTTTATATGCTAAAACATACACAGGAGGACAGCATGGAGATACCGAAGGGACACTATATTTTCGGAACGGTTAAAGTGGGCGAGCGCGGGCAAATCATTATTCCGAAAGAAGCGCGCGATACATTCCATATTCAGCCGGGCGATACGCTCATCGTGCTGGGCGACGAAAAATACGGCCTTGCCGTGACGAAATCGGATGTATTGCAGGAATTTGCGGCTAAAATTTTTTCGGACAAGGAGAGCGGCAAATGAACTTTGAGAGCACAAACCTCCCCTTCCTGGAGGAAGATATACGCAACAATTTCGATAAAAACGTCGGTGAAAAATTATTAAAGGAGACAGCCGAGCGGTATTCCGAACTCTTACAGGAGGCGGATAAGGCGACCAAAAATTTTCAGGGAAGCGAAGCGCTGCGCCGCCACTACGAAAAAACGCTTTTACCGACGGTCGCCTATTACGACGCCCTGCGCGCGAACGGATTCGGGCAGGAAGAGGCGCTCGGATATGTGCGGGAAGAGACAAAAAAGCGGGCTCTTTTGAACGCCGAAAGCAACCGAAAGCTAGCGCGCATGCCCTTTTCCTACGCTATGTACCGGGCGGGCGTAAAAAAACACATGCAGAAAAATTTCCCCGCGGAGGGATTCGGCGTGGAATGGGTACGAAACGACAAATCGGAGATACACTTCAACATGACGCGGTGCATGTACCGCGACGAGACGCAGAAACTCGGCTGCCCCGAATTGTGCGCGGTGTTCTGCGAGAGCGATATTATCGCTTTCGGAGGGTTGGCCCCGAAAATACTGTTTGAGCGGGCAGGAACGCTCGGCGAGGGCGCGCCGCTGTGCGATTTCCACTTTAAAAAGGGCACGCGGCATGGCTGAAATCATCTTCCCGATTTGGCTCGCCGCAATGGCGGGCGATATGGCCCTGCCATTCTTCCTCAAACCTTTTTACCGCGGATATTCGCATAAGAGGCACGTTTTGAGTTTGCTCGGCTGCCGCCAAAGTCCCGTAAAATGGATTTACAACCTTTGGTGCATACTTTCCGGCCTCGCCTTTTGCGCCGCGGGATATTGCATTTTTGCGGAGTATCAAAGCGGAATATCCGTTGCGATATGGGTACTTCTCGCACTCTACGGGTTCGGATGCGAAACGCTGTCGGGCATTTTTCCCGTCGAGGAATCCCCGTCAGCCGTGACTCTTTCCTGCAAGATACACGGGGTAAGTTCGGCCGTCGGGTGTTCGGTTTTTGTATTCGTTCCCCTGCTGTTGGGCATCGAACAATTTCGGACGGGAAGAATGGTTTACGGCGCGGCCAGCATCCTCTGCTTTACCTGCGCAATGCTGTTTATGACCTTTTTCGTGATGAGCGAAAAAGAACGGTTCCGAAATACGGCATTCGGCTTGACGGGGCTATGGCAACGGCTTCTGCTGTTCGCCTGCTATCTGCCGTTGGCACTGTTTGGATTCATCTTGTACGCATAGCAAAAAGGCCGCGCTTTCGCGCGGCCTTTCTGCTTTCAATCACGGTTGCAAGAACGCCCTGTTCAGCGTTTTTGCTCTTTAATCTTTCTTGCGCTTGACGAATATCATTGCAAGCGCGGCGCACAATACTACGGCCGCAAACAGAACCCCGACTGCCGGCGCTACGGAAGAACCGCAACCGTTCGACGCTGCGCCCGGCTCGCCCTGCGGGCCCTGTTCACCCTGCTCGCCTTTTTCGCCTTGCTCGCCCTGCGGGCCCTGTTCGCCCTGTTCGCCTTTTTCGCCTTGCTCTCCCTTGATATTGCCAATCAACTGCCAGCCTTCGGCTGTCTTTTGGTAAATATCGCAGGTATCGGTATCGAGGTACAAATCGCCCCAACTGCCGCGGCTTTCGGAAGGCGCACCCGCACCGGTCAGCCAGGTGCCTCCCTCGGAAAACTCCACTTCGATTTCCACCGTTTCGCCGGGAACAAACGTGTATTTCCATTCATTCAGCTCGCTGTCGTAAGCAGGCGCGACAACCTCTCCGTTGATTTTAACGCTGCGCACGCCGTAATTTTCGGCAGGACGGAAAGTAAGCGTAGTTTCGACGCCCTGCTTGATGTAATCGTAGGATACCGTGCCCTCCCCGCGCTGAGAAACCGTCACGTCGGAGTCGGCGTTGAGCACGACTTCATCGATTTTCTTTGTCTGCCCGTCCTCAAAGGCATAGGCGGTATACGTCAGAACGCCGTCCTGAATCGTCAGATAGGAGAATACGGGATAATCGTCGTCGTACACAAAATCTTTCCACGGCCTGTCGTCTGCGGCGGCGTAATACTTCGAGCCGGACGCGCTGCCCGTGACGACGTATGTGACGCCGTTCGTGTTCATCGCCGTCTTTTCCCCTGCCAGCATGGTCGTGCGGGAGTAGATATGGTCGTGACCGGACAGCACGAGGTCGACGCCGCACTCCTCGAATACGGGGGCAAGCGCGCGGATTTCCGCCTCGTTATAGTTCATGGGATAAGCGCTGCGGTGCATCAAAACGATTTTAAAGGATTTATCCGTTTCGGCAAAGACCTTGCGCATCAACGCGATTTGCTTCGCATAACCCGCATCGTAAGACTCATAGCCCGCCTCGGTATCGAAGTTGAATATCAGGGCGTCGCCCGCGGTAAAGTAGTAATTGCGGCGGGACTGCCCGTCCGTTCCGTTGTCGGCACCGTAGAAGAAGGAGGTGAACGCCGAGCCGTTGTACGGGGTATCATGGTTGCCGATGGTCGACGCCCACAGCCCCGTGGTCAGCCAGGGGGAAAGATTGTCGTAGATGGTATCCCATTCGGCAATCGACTGCCCGGAATCGGACACGTCGCCCGCGAGGAGTGACAAATCGGGGGTTACCAGATTTTCCAACTCGCCGACAATTTCGGGGAATGCGCCCGAGCCGCCCTGGATATCGCCGTAGACCGCAATCGTGATATCGCCTTCGGGCGCGGTCTTAAAGGATTTCACCGCGCTGCGGTTCTGCGCGTCGCCGACGGTATAGTAGTAAACGGTATCCGGCTCCAACCCGGTGAGGTATGCGCCCCAGCCGAGATATTTGCGCTCGACGTCTTCATACACGCCCGCCACAACTTCGCTTACCGCGCTCACGCGGACGGGATTCTGCATGTTTGCATCCGTGGAATACAGGATGTACCCCGACTGCGCATCGTAGGACGTCATCCAGGCGATGCCGGCGCCGCGGGAAGCATCTTCGCCGACGGTAACGGTGACTCTGTCGGGCGCGGCGCTGCCGTAGGAAGCGTACACCTGCGTTTCGACCAGGTTGCTGAGCAGCCCGTCCTTTTCGGCGCGGATGCGGTATTTTACGCCCGTATTCAGCATAAGTTCGCGGAACACGAACACCCCGTCGGGCGTTATTTCATATTCCTCCTCGACCGGAGACCAGGCGCCGCCCGTCGATTTTTCGATTACAAGCGTCACATCGGAAACGACCGTGCCGTCCTCGGTTACGGTAATCTCCGTCACGTCGCCGACCGTCGTACCGCTCACGTTCACGAGATATTTATAGTCGAGCGGAATGTCGTAAGCATCCAAAATCAATTCGGTGTCGATACCGATGGAGTTATCCGTGGAATCCTTGACGAGCGCTTTGACGACCTCGATGCCCGTGGAGCCCTTGACCGTATCTTTCACCTCGAAATTGAGGAGAATCATATCCTCTTCGGGCGTGGAAAGTTCGTCCATGCCGCTCAGTTTGAGGACGATGCGCCCCTCCTCAACCGTCTTTTCACCGACCGTGAGGCGCTCGTCGACGGCAGGCTCTCCGACGAGCGTCAGATTGTCCGCATTATAGACGATTTCAATCTCCGCGCTCATGAAATTTTTATAGTCCTGCGCGTCCAGCCCGTAGGTAAACGTCTGCCCCGCGTACAGCACGTCCGCATCGGGCACATGCTGCTCGAGCTGCACGGCGTAGCCGGAAACGGTGAAGGAAAATTCCGTAAACGTCTTGTTGCCGAAGTTGTCCTCCGTGCGGATTTTCACCCGCTGCAGACCGGGGCGCAGCCGCGTCAACGCGCTCGGGTTATAGGTGACCAGCACGGAGCCGTCCGCCTGCACCTCCTGCTGCAGATTGGTGTATTCGACGTTGTTAATCCACATCTTCGTGCGCTCGGTAGCGACGCCCGTATAGGCAACGTCTTCCCCCGCTTCGTTCGTCTTGGGGTCGGTAATCTTGAAGGAAATTACTTCCTGGCGGTTATCCGTCGTAATATCGACCGGAGAGATATCGGAAACGACGGTGGGCGTTTCATCATCGTTGCGGAAATCATAAATCGCGCGGAGGCTATCCACATAGATGCAGCCCTTCGTGCCGTTCGCTATGCTCGCCGTACCGAGCAGGCGCACCGCGCGAACCAGGTTGTACGGATAGGGCGCATCGGTCGGAATCTGCGTTTCGATATAGCGCCAGCCAACCCAATCGATGTATGTATCGCCGACGTACTTGCCGCCCGTGAGCTGAATACGGAACCACGCGCCGTTGCCGTCGCCGTACACCCAGCAACCGACCGCCGTGGGCTGGCCGGGGAGCACCGTCCCGTCGTCCGACTCATCGTCGTAATTATTTTCGTTGAACCATTCGACCGCAACCGTGCCCGTCAAAGGCTTGGTCGCAAAATCGTATTCGATTTTCAGGGAGCCGTCGCCCGATTTTATATACTCCTCGTCGCGGTTGACGCTGATTTTCGCCTCGCCGCCGCGGGAACCGAGGATATAATTCGCGCGCCAGCCGGATTCCGTTGCGCCCTCGTAGTGGTAGCTGTTTTCGAAATGCTGCGTTCCGCTCAGATAGTTTTTGCGCGGCTTGCCGTCCTCTACGATATCCTCCTCGAAGTCGCAGATGGAATACGGCATTTTGCCGACCTCCACCGGCAGTTCGAGCGTATAATCTTTATAGCTGACGTAGAGCGTACCCGTGCCCTGCGATTCAGACGCGGTAAACGTGCCGTCCGCCGAAACGGTGCCGAGCGTGGAAGGCTCCACGCGGAAGTCGAGCGCCTCCGCCGTGCACGCGACGGGAACGCCGCCGTTATACGCATCGAAGGTGAGCTGCGTCGTTGCGCCGGGCGCCACCGAAATAATCGTGCGCTCGGTGACGATTTCCGTAATCGTATCGACGACGTCTACCTCGAACTTCGTCTCAATCGAACCGCTCTTCGCCACGACGTACCCCGCCCCGCTGCCGCTTTTGGCCGTGAATACGCCGTCGTCGATTGTGCCGATATCCCCTTCGACCGACCATTCCACGCTGGGAACGTCCGCCGCGAAATAATCGGAATCGGTTGCCTTCGCCTCAAACTCCATTTTTGCGCCTTCCAACAGCATCGTTTTCGTGCCGTATCCGCGCTCCGTAACGGGATAAACGTGCAGCATTTCCGCGGAGGGATTCTGCGGTTTTTCCGTCGTAGCGACAAAGAGCAGAGCGTTGGTGTTCGCGCGCTCCTGCCCGTCGGACGGGCTGTTGAGAACGGTCGCCTTTTCGTCGCCGGGAAGGGTTGCGGAAATCGTGGAAGAGCCGCCGCCGTCGAAGTTGAAAATCGTCACGCAGCCGAGCTCGTCGCGCATGTATTCAATCATCTGCTTGAACGTGAGCCCGTTCGACCAGCCGGCCTGCCTGCCGTCCGTCTGCAGCAGCACGATGCTGCCGTCCTCTTTCAGGCCCATCGCCGTGCGAGGATGAACGTCTACCGTTTCCAGAATACCGGCGGGAATCTCCCCGTTGTCCAAAAGGAGATGGAAGATGCCCATCGCGGACTGTACGGTGCTCCAATCGACTTTATCCCCCGCGCGGTCGTTGACGTTGACGGTAATCTCCGTACCCTCGGGCAGCGTACTCAAAATATCATAATATTCCGATTCGGCGTGCGCCGCGAGCACGACTTCCCCGTCGCCGATGCGCGTCAGGTTGCCGTCCAGATTTTCGCCGACAAGCTCGACGGACTTGAGCGTCGCCTTGAGAGGGACGCCGACTTTCAGCCCCTCCGCATTTTCCTGCGCCACGGTGAACACGACTTCCGCGCCCGCCTGCGTGGATTTGGTCGTGGAGTTGAAGTCCTCCGTCAGAAGATACAGCCCCGACTTGTCAACCTTGCGCTCCTTATTCACCTGTGTAATCGGATACGTCTGCTCGCCAATCGTCACGGACATGTCGAGCGAGGCGTCGCCGTATACGATTTCCCCGTCGGGCGTGATGCCGAACGCATACTGCGAAGAGGATGAATTGATGAGCCGCCCGTCCGAAATCGTCAGGCCGTTGGTCACGCCGTTGGACGTATCGTAGGCATCTCCGTTGACGCCGAACACGACGTGCCTGCCGTTGTTTTCTTCAAACTCCACGAGCGAACTCATGGTGCTGCCGTACATTACATTGCCGCCGTTGGCGATGACGGGCGCAACGTTCGCTTCCTTCGGATTGAAAGTTATCGTATACGTCTTCTGTTCGCCCTGGTCGTTGTTGCTCATAACGTGCCCGAGCGTTACACCTTCGGCTATCGTCCTCTCCCAACTGAAACGGACGTCGCCGAGCCCCACTGAATTCGCCGCGTTTGTGGGCAAGAACATTGTGAAAAGCCCTGCAGCGAGCGCCAGTGCCATGATTACGCACAAAATTGCGCAATACTTCCTCTTTACTGCTGAAGTCATACATACCTCCCATGAAAATTAACACTTTCAGTATAAGGGGAAGTTGTCCAATTTTTGTCCTGTCCGCGTCCAATCCGTGTAAAATATTGTAAAATTTTTAAACGATTTGTAAAATATTCACTCTCCGCACTCCCGTATAATAAACATCGACATGGATCTCTGCCTCTCCGCAGCAAAAATCCTTTCCTGCCCTTTTGCCGCCGCCGGCTTTCTTTATTGTACCAAAAAAGGACTGCCAATTTTTTGGCAGTCCTTTTTTGATGGCGCAGAGAGAGGGATTTGTAAGGAGCGGCAAAGCCGCGACGGAACAGCGATTGTTCGCCGTAAGGCGCAATCTGCCGTTTCCCGTAAACGGGAACCTTCGGCAGAGCAGCGCCGCGCTCGCGCGCGTCACGTTATTTCGGCAATATCGCTCTCGGAGCGCCGCACCCGTTGCCGCACGGCAGGGCTTTTGTGCGCTAACCGAGCGAAAGCGCGGTTGCAAGCAAAAACCCGTCGCCTAAAAGGCAACGGGTGCATGGCGCAGAGAGAGGGATTTGAACCCTCGGTACCCTTGCGAGGTACACACGATTTCCAGTCGTGCTCCTTAGGCCGCTCAGACATCTCTGCATCGGCGCTCTACGCGCTTACTCTGTCTATTATAAACTTTTATTTGAATTTTGTCAATCTTTCGGGCAGATGTTTTACGGATAATATCGCTAAAATTCCGATAATTATGCCCGCGGCGATGCTGAAGGCGCACACGAAGGGCAGCTGCACGTACAGAGAAGGCGATTCCAGCACGAGCACCGCGACGCTCGTGCGCGCGATGTTGCTGCAAATTGCCCCCAGCACGCTGACGGAAACGAGGCTGACCTTCGGATAAAAGAGCGAATAGGTGCCCGCCATCGCCAGATACGCGCAGAGGCTCCCCGCCAGATTGAAGGGAAAGGCGAACCACCCCGCAAACAGCGCCGTGAGCAGATTTTTCGCCAGCACGAACACGAACGCGCTGCCCGCCCCGAAATAGACGATGACCAGCAGCACAAAGGCGTTCGCCAGCCCGATTTTTACGTACGGCGCAACGGGCAGGAGCGGGGGCACGAGCGATTCGATGAGGAACACGATGCTCGCCGCCGCCAGGAGCATGCCCAAAACCGCGATTTTTTTGGCGCTTATCCTCCCCTTTTTCATAGATCGGTACCGCCTTCGCTCCGCTCCGCCGCGATGCGCATGCGGTGCGGCAGGCAATTGATTTCTCCGCTGCGGACAGCGCCGAAAAATACGCAGACATGGTCGGAACAGGACGCCTCGCGCACGCCGACCTTGCCGCCCGCCACCTCGATTATATTGTAATCCTCGTGCGGTTCCCCCTCCAACGCGCGGACGTATCCCTGCCCGCCCTCGATGTAGAACTCGTACACCGCGTCCTCGCCGAGGGGCGCCGTGAAAATTTTTTCGCCCCGATAGTAGACGGAAAAGGAATCCGCCCCCGCGCCGCCGAAGCCGAAAAAAGCGAACAGGGTAAAAACCGCAATCAAAAGAAACGCCGCCGCAAACACGGCCGCGTCTCCCCAGGCGAAAAACTTCCCCTTGCGGATATGTTCGATTTTTTCTTCCCTGTTCATTCGCTCAGCCCCGCAACATATTCGATGTATTTCCGCTCCTCCGCGCACGGCTCCACCCGCGCGGGCGCTTCGGAAACTTCCGCGCGGGTAAATACGTCGGTATCCCCCGCCGAATAGTCGCTCGGGTCTAAAATGCCGTAGTTCCCGACGACATAGTAGCGGAAGTCGGAGGTAATCACGACCGCGCCGACGCCGTACTTTTGCGCCATATCGCCGTAAAAGGCGAGCGCATCCTGCAACGGCATGCAGAACCCCGCCGTGGAGAGCGCGTCTGCAAACGCCCCCGCGTACGCCGCCCCTTCCGTAAGCGGCACGAGCGCCGTGACGCTGATGACGCCGTTATCGGAGGGTTTGCCCGTATGCGGATCGAGGATATGCTTATATATTTTGTCCTCCCACACGTAAAAACGGTAGGTATCCGCGCTGGTGCTGACGGCGACGTCGGTGAGGTTGACGCCGACCGCCGCGCGGCCGCTCGCCGTGGTCAGCGAGCGGGGATTGTCGATTTGCATGGTGTAACCGCGCACGCCGCCTTCGGCGCTTTCGTCGCGCTTCTGCCCGAACAGAATGGAGTTGGACATCACCGTCAAAATGCCGTCGAGCTGCTGCCCCGGGTACTTTCCGCGCACCAGCGCCGCCGCGGCGTCGCTCATGTATCCCTTAGCGATGCCGCCGAGGTCGAGCTTGGTTCCGCCGTCCGTTTTGACGACGACGTTGTTTTCCCGCAGTTCGATATTTTCAAAGTCGGAGACGGCCAAAGCCGCGGCGATTTCCTCCTCGCCCGGCTCGGGGCGGGAATCGGTGTAATGCCCTTCGTACGCGGGGGAAAAGCCCCACAGCTCGCTCAACGCGTACAGCGCGGGCGTGAACGCGCCGCCCGTTTCCTCGTACAGATTTTTGCAAAGACGGAGCATGGCATAGGTATGCCCGCCCACGGAAACCTCCTCGCCCGCCTGCGCGGCGTTGAGGCGGGCAATGTCACTCCCGCTCTTTTCGACGCTCACCTCATCTTCGATTTCCTTTAACAGCGCGCCGATTTCGTCCAGCAGCGAAGTGCGCTCGCTCCCGGAAATCGGCTCCCCGTCCACATAAAAATCGTCCGAGAGGCCGAACTCGACGAAGTAAGCGTTTCCGCCGCTCCCGCCCTGCGGGAAAAATACGGCGGCGACGCATATGAGCGCGACGAGAAACGCCGCGGCAAGCGATACGAGCAAAATGCCCTTTTTCCTTTCCAATGTTCCTCCGAAGGGGTACCCCCTTATTTCTCTTTACAGCGTAGAATTTTCGGGCCTACTTGTCCCCGTAGAAGATGAGGCCGAGCGTGCCCGGGCCGCAGTGCGCGGCGATTACGGGGCCGACGACTTGGTAGTCGATTTTGATATCCTCGCCGAATTCCTTCTTGAGCGTTTCGACGAATGCGTCGCCCGTTTCGGGGCAGTCCGCCTGCAAAACTTCGACGCGGTAATCTTTGACGTTGCAGTTGTGCTCGCGCATGATGCGGACAAATTCGGCAAAGACGCGCTTGGAGCCCTTGACCTTGCCCACGCTCTGGAGCGAGCCGTCGGGCAGGACGGAAATCATCGGTTTGATGCCGAGCAGCGAGCCGAACGCCGCCGTGAGCGCGGAAATGCGCCCGCCCCGCTTCAGATACACCAAATCGTCGACGACGAAATACACGACGGTATGCGCGCGGACTTCCTCCAGATAGGCGTCCAGCTCGTCCATCGTGGCGCCGGCGTTGTACTTTTCGGCGGCGAGGCGAACCTGGAATCCCGTGCCGAGGCTTATCGACTTCGTGTCGAAGGTGCGGATTTCGCGCGCGGGATACTTCTCTTTCAGCGCGGCAATCGCGCGCTCCATGCTTTCAAACGTCGCCGAAAGTTTGTGGGAAAAGGTGATATAGTAAATATCCCTGCCCTCTTTTAAAACCGGCTCGAAGTAGTCGATATAGTTCTGCTCGTTGATGGCGGAAGTCGTGGGTACGGCACCCGCGCGCATGCGGTCGTAAAAGTGCTTGAAGTCTGTGTTTTCGCCCAAATCGTAGTAAAATTCTTCGCCGTCCAACACGTACGGCATGCGGATTACCTGCAGCCCGAGTGCCTTCGCCTCGGTGTGCCACAGCTCGCAATTGGAATCGCAAAAGAGTTGATACATAGTATTTAACCTTCCGATATTTTTAAAAACGGCCGCAACGGGAGCACCCGTTGTATAGCGATTTCCATAATTATACAATATACGGCGGCAAAAAGGCAACCGATTGAGGGAGGAACGGGCGCTCCGTCAAAATTTTTTATGCACGATTTTGGCGCCCGCATCCTGTTCCCACAGCCAGCAGTTGAATACGACGCCCACCACGAAGCACAGCATCAAGAGGTACAGCCACAGCAAAAACAGGATAAAAAAGACCGCCGCCCCGTATAATTTTTCCATCGAGCTGAACTGCGTATAGATGGAAAACCCGAAGGACGCGATTCCGCCCAGCAGTACGGTGAGCAGGCTGCCCCACACGGCGCTGCGCACGCCGATGCGGTACGGGCAGATGTAGAGATTCAGGAGCAGGACGAGTGCGAAGGCAAACACGCCGAACAGGGCATAAATGCCGATTTGCGCGATGAAAGAGGGAAAAATCCGCACGAGGATATCGTTGCCCAACAGAAACACGCCGACGCCCGACAAAAGCAGAATCATCACCAAAAAGATGAGCCCCAGCGCCGAAATGCGCAGGACGATGCTCCCCTTTTCCCGGCGGCTGTCGTAGATAATTTCGCCGCTGCGGCGCATATGGTAGAAGAGATTGGTCGAAGAATACAGCGTCGTCACCAGCAGGACGATGGAAGCACCCGCGGTTGCGCTCTGCGCCGAGTCGCGGAAGTATAAAAGCAGATCTTTGACCTCGCTGAAAATGCTCAGTTCAAAGATGCGCGAGATGTCGACGTTCAGTTTGCCGAACAAAAGCGTCAGCCAAAACAAAAACGGCACGACGGACATAACGAGAAAAAACGCCATCGTACCGGCGAGCGTCGTGTATTTTTTGGAAGACAGGTAGGAAAACACCCCGCGCACCTTGCGGAAGGCATTTTTGATATGCTCTTTCACGCCGTTCATACTGTTATTGTATGCGTTTCGCGGCAAATTTATCGCTTGCAGATTTTGTCTGCGCCCTGAAAATCATTCAATATACAAATCAAAAAATCAAAACCGCACCTCTAAAAAACAATTTGGCGTGAATGACAGAAATTCACTTTTATTTAATGCCTGATGCGTTAAGATGAAATATCCGCAAATACGTTGTCCTTTACAAGTATTTATCAACGATTTATTGTGTATTTTGCAATATCCTCTCTCTTGTTTGGCATAATTCACTCCCCCCTTCTCCCATTATATCATTATTTTTTGTATAATAAAAAGCCGACACTCCTTTAAAATAGAAAATGTCGACTTTTTGCTGTCTAAGCAGTACGAAAATACTGAATTTGAATATCGATATTCATAAGAAAAAAGGCAATTTTTCTCAAATTGCCTGCCATTCTATTTTAATCCGACCATTCATAAATAACTTTTATAGGATCAAGACTTATATAAATACTATGCCATTTCGTTTTCAAATATTTTCCGTGTTTTATTTTGTTTATATTCATTTCTAATGTCAATTCATTCCAATTATCAACACTTATCTTGTAAGACAAATAAGTATACCGCTTATATTTATTTAAAAAATCTGATAAATCAAGAAAAATATATTTCCTTTTACCGAGCGCAAGCGCACTGCAAAACGATTCAAAGCAGTATTTTATGGTCAATGTGTCAAAATCATAATATGGTGTTCCGTCTTGCTTAAAGAAATCCTCTCTCAAATTTTCATACCTAACGATTAACGTGTTGCCATCTATCTTTATATCTTTCACTTTTACATCGTGCATCGGATCCATAGAAAACAAATCTTCTTTGTTAAATGTTTGTTGCATCTTATTTCCCTAATTATTATAACATTTTCGAAATTAAACTTATACACAGTTTAGCATAAATACAAATAAAAAGCAATTGACCTATATAAACCGACAAATACTTTTTTTAAATACTGAAAGTGCTTATTATGTGCTTTAATCTTTATTTCTCAAGAAGACAATTTTTAGATTGATAAATGTGCATCTTAATTGAACTTTCCCTCTTTTGGGTGGAACCGGGAGGAAAGAGCACAAAAAGAGAGCAACGGTTTTCCCGTTGCTCTCTTTCTTTACTTGTTTGCCACAAAGCCCGCAACACCATCGACGAAAATGTATTTCGTCTTTGTGGTGTTCAAACTCTGTCGGCACTGGTGGAGCAGGCGAGAGTTGAACTCGCGTCTTACCGGATTGCCAAAAGGCTTTCTACACGCTTATGCCGCAATTATCTTACGGCAAGCCCCTCTGCGGCCGAAGGAACTTGCCGGCAGAAATCAAAGTGCCGCCGCCCTGCCGATTTCAAAGCAACGCGGCCGTTCCCCGCCTGAATTGACGCCCGCAGCCTCCCGACGGGAAAGAGGTACGGACGAACCGCTTAACTAATTAAGCAGCGTACGCCAACTGAGCGTTAGCGTTGTAGTTTGCATTGTTATCTGCATTTAAATTTAGGCCGAATGTTTTATAGAGGCCACTCGTTCCTCTGCGTGCTTACCTTTCCGCGCACCGGCAATCGAAACCGGTTCTGCCCCATAACGGGATAACCTGAAAGGCTATCCCCTCTATATATTATACTGCATTTTCGATTAAAATGCAAACGGCGTGACCTGATAGACGTAATAATTCAGCCAATTTGTATAAAACAGGTTGGCCGCGCTCGTCCACGTTACATTGACGCTCGTGTGCGTGTCGTCGCTGAAGTAATTGAAGGGCGGTGCGATGGGCAGGCCCTTCGCCACGTCTCGCTCGTATTCCTTTTTGAGCGTGTCGCGGTCGTACTCCATGTGCCCCGTCAAAAAGATTTTTTTGTTGTCCTTCGACTTGGCGATGGACAGTCCCGTATACTCCGATTCGCTCAGAATAATCAGGTCTTTTACCTTTTTTACATCCTCGATGTCTACCGTCGTGTGGCGGGAATGCGGGATATAAAACACGTCGTCGATGCCCTTTAAGAGCGGGTCGTGCTGGTCGATATTCTTTTTATGCGGAAAGATGCCGAACAGTTTGGTGGGCAAAAGGTGCTTTTCGATACCGTAATGGTAGTACAGCGCAGCCTGCGCCCCCCAACAGATATAGATGGTGCTCGTGACGTTTTTATCCGCGAAGTCGAAAATTTTCGTCAGCTCCTTCCAATAGGCGACCTCCTCGAAGGGCATGACCTCGACGGGCGCGCCCGTGATAATCATGCCGTCGAAATGCTTGTCTTTGATGTCGTCGAACTTTTTATAGAACTTTTCGAGGTGCGCCGCGGCAGTGTTCTTGCTCTTGTACGATTCGGTGTACACGAGCGTGACGTTTACCTGCAGCGGCGAATTGGAGAGAAGGCGCATGAACTGCGTTTCCGTTTCCACCTTGGTCGGCATGAGGTTTAAGATGGCGATTTCCAGCGGGCGGATATCCTGCGTGAACGCGCGCTCGTCGCTCATGACGAAGATATTCTCCTGCTGCAAAGCCGCATAGGCGGGTATATCCTTGGAAATAACGATAGGCATTGCTCTCTCCTCCTCTTTTGTTCGTGTTCGATACAGCGCACGGCGCAGAATTTGCGAACCGTTTGCGAAAATGACTGCCCTGTGCGCGACTAAATCTTCGCCAAAGCCTGCTCGAGATCGGCGATGATGTCGTCCGGGTTTTCGATGCCGACGGAGAGGCGCACGAGGTTTTCGGGCACGCCTGCGGCCTTCAGCTCTTCGGGCGTAAGCTGGCGGTGCGTGGTGGACGCGGGGTGCAGAACGCAGCTGCGCACATCGGCGACGTGCGTCTCCTGCGTGATGAGCTGAAGCGCCTCCATAAATTTCGCCGCCTGCTTCACGTCGCCCTTGATGCCGAAGCTGAGCATGCCGCCCGTGCCGTTGGGCATATACTTCTGCGCGAGCGCATGGTATTTATTGTCGGGCAAAGACGCGTGCAGAACCCAATCGATTTTCGGGTGTTGGGACAGATACGCCGCCACCTTTGCCGCGTTGGAGGAATGGCGCTCCATGCGCAGCGCGAGCGTATCGCAGCCCAGCCAGCTCAAAAAGGCGTTCTGCGGGCTCATGATGGCGCCCATGTCGCGCATCATCTGCGCGCGGCACTTGGTCGCGAACTGCGCGGCGGGGAGGTCGGCATACACGAGGCCGTGGTAGCTTTCGTCCGGCTCGTTGAAGGAAGCGTAGCGCTTGTTCCCCTTGAAGTTGAAATTGCCGCCGTCCACAATCATGCCGCCGAGCGCCGCCGCGTGCCCGTCGAGATATTTGGACGAAGAGTGAATAATCACGTTCGCGCCCCATTCGAAGGGACGGCAGAGAATGGGCGTTGCGAGCGTATTGTCGTCCGCATACACGATGCCGTGCTTTTTGGCAATCGCCGCGATTTTTTCGAAATCGATAATCTTGATGGAAGGGTTTGCGACCGTTTCGGTAAAGATAAGTTTGGTTTTATCGTCGATGAGTTTTTCGATGTCCTCGGCGGAATCGTCGGGGTCAAAAAAGCGGGTTTGGATGCCCAGCTTGGGCAGTGTAACTGCAAAGAGGTTGAAAGTGCCGCCGTAGATTGCCGCGGAAGATACGATGTTATCGCCCGCGCCGCACAGCGTAAAGGCGAGCAGCATCGTCGCGGACATGCCCGACGCGCAGCCGATGCCCGCAACGCCCCCTTCCAGCGCCGCGACCTTGCCCTCGAACGCAGCCACCGTGGGGTTGGCAAGGCGGGTATAGAAATAGCCGTCCGCCTTCAAATCGAACAAGTCCGCCATCGCCTGCGTGCTGTCGTAGGCGAACGTGGTGCTCTGCACGATGGGCGGAATGCGCGATTCGCCCGTCTTCGGGTTGTAACCGCCCTGAACGCATATCGTATCCTGTTTGTAACTCATAATTCTTTATCTCCGTAATAAAAAATTGCCTATATTGGTTCCGCCGCAGGCATGTCGCCGCGCGAAAGTGCCGATTTTTGCGATACGTACCGCAATTTTCGGAATCGCGGTACAGATTCAGGCGTACTCTTTGATGCGCCTGTCCGTATCGCGCTGGATGTCCTTTTCCTTTAACGACTGCTTTTTGTCGTATGTGTGCTTGCCGCGGCAGAGGGCGACCTCCACCTTGACGAGCGCGCCCGAAAAATAAATTTTCAGAGGCACGAGGGTATAGCCCTTTTCGTTGACCTTGCCGACGATTTTGGAAATTTCCGACTTGTGCAGCAAAAGCCGCCTGTCCCGCCGCGAATCGCGGGTGTTGAAGGCGCCGCTCTTGTCGTACACGGCGATGTGCATGTTTTTGAGGGTAACTTCCCCCCGCCGCACGAAGCAGAAACTGTCGTTTAAGTTGCAGTTGTTCTTGCGGATGGACTTGACTTCGCTCCCCTCGAGCACGATGCCCGCCTCGAACTTATCCTCGATAAAGTATTCAAACCCCGCCGATTTGTTGACCGCGATGACTTTGACCGCCATATTTTACTCCTTGATGAGCGCGTACATGCAACTGCCGGAATATTCCCCGTTTTTATATACGCTCCTTTTCTTGACGCCTTCCAGCGCGAAGCCGCACTTTTCCAGCACGCGGCGGGAAGCCGCATTGCCCGCGAACGGCTCGGCGAAGATGCGCACGATGTTCCACCGCGCGAACCCTTCCGCACAGGCGCGCCGGACAGCCTCCGTCATGACGCCCCTGCCCCAACAGGCGGGATTCAGCCAATAGCCCAGCTCCGCGCTCCTGCGATATACATCGGGCTGCCGCGTCAGCGAAATGCCGCCGACGGCTTTACCCTCCGCGACGATTGCGAAATTCAGCTCGCTTTCTCCCGCGTTCTGCGCGAAGTTTATAAACTTCTTCGCGTCGGCAAGCGAATAGGGATACGGGAAGACGTCGCGCAGCCAGCGCGAAATGCGCGCATCATTCGCGCTTTCGGCGAGCGACGGCGCCAGCGAAGGCTCCCATTGCAAAAGTTCGAAATCCATACAAACTCCCCTCGCCGCTCTGCCGATATTATAGCACATCTTGCGCCGCGCGGGAAAGCGTTTTTTGCCGAATTCCCCCTTTTGCCGCGAATTTACTCCGCGAGCAAAAACTCGCAGCGCCGCGTGCCGATGTCGCAGGCGGCGACCTTGATTTTGATTGAATCGCCGATTTTAAAGGAGCGGCGCTCCCCTTTGAGCAAAAACTTCTGCTCGACGAACACATAGTCGTCCGCGGGCAGGTTTTCGATTTTGATAAGTCCCTCGACGGTGTTGGTAAGCTCCGCGAACACGCCGAACGCCGTGACGCCCGAAACGATGGCATCGAATTCCTCGCCGAGGTGCGAGCGCATGTACCAGACCTTGTACAGCTCGTCGACGGCGCGCTCCGCCTCGTCGGCGCGGCGCTCGGTGTTGGAGCACTCGTTCGCGGCGCGGGCGGCGAACGCCGCCATCTGCTCCGCCTCGCCCGCCTGCCCGCCGATGGCGAGCTTAACGAGGCGATGCACCACGAGGTCGGGATAGCGGCGGATGGGCGAGGTGAAGTGGCAATAACAGCGGGAGGCAAGGCCGAAATGTCCGCCGTTCTCCGCGCTGTACTTCGCCTTGGACATGGAGCGGAGCATCACGCGGTTGACCACGCGGAACAGCTCGCCGTCCTCCAGCTTTTCCAAAATTTTGCCGTATTCGCCCGGGCGCACGTTTTCGGGGCGGAAATCCGCCTTGACGCCCAGCTCCTGCAAGTAGGCCTTGAACCCCGCCGCCTTTTCCTCGCTCGGCTTTTCGTGCACGCGGTACACGCACGGCAGTTCGTAACCCGCCAAAAACTCCGCCACCGTTTCGTTCGCGAGAATCATGAACTCCTCGATAATATGGTGGGAAATGGTGCGCTCGTACGCGGAAACCTCGATGTTTTCGCCGTCGGCGACGATTTTCGCCTCGCGCACGTCGAGGTCGATGCTGCCCCGCCTGTCCCGCTTTTGCATGAGTATTCCGGCGAGAGCCTTCATATCCTCCAGCATAGGCAGAAGATGCGCGTATTCCCTGCGCAGAGCTTCGTCGCCCTCCAAAATGGCCGTAACTTTGTTATACGTCATGCGATTTCTGGAACAGATGACGCCTTCCGCCAGTTCGCTTTCGACGGCGCTCCCCTTCTCGTCCACCTTCATCAGGCAGGAGAGGGTGTAGCGGTCTTCCCCCTCGTTTAAGGAGCAGGCGCCGTTGGAGAGGGATTCGGGCAGCATGGGCAGAACGCGGTCGGGAAAGTACACGCTCGTGCCGCGCGACAGCGCCTCTTTGTCCAGCGAGCCGCCCCGCTTGACGTAGTGCGAAACATCCGCGATGTGTACGGAGAGGAAATAATATTTTCCGTCCTTGCTCTTGGAAACGCTCACCGCATCGTCGAAGTCGCGCGAGTCCTCGCCGTCGATGGTGATGACCAGCTCGTCCCGGAAATCCCGCCGCCCCGCGAGCGTTACCGGTTCGCGCGCGGCGCGCGCCGCCTCCGAAAGCACCTTTTGCGGGAAAGCGGTCGGCAAATCCTGCGCGGCGATGAGCGCGTCTTCCTCCGCCGAAAGCTCGCCGCTGCGGCCGAGCACTTCGAGGATTTCGCCCTCCGGCTTTTTGCCGTCGGGATAGTTTACGATTTTGACGAGCACCTTTTCGCCCGAAACGGCACGCACACCCCCGACAATGCGGATATCCTGCGAATATTTGCGCTCGTCGGGCACGACCAGCCCGCCCTTCTTTTCCTTATAATAGGTGCCCGCCAAACGGCGCAAGCCCCGCCGCACGATGGAATGTACGCTCGCTTCGTCGCCACGCTCGCCGCCGACGATTTTTGCGAACACGACGTCTTTGTGCAGTGCGCCGTTCAGGGCGCGGGGCGGAATGAACAAATCGTCCCCGTCCTCGCGCAAGAGGAATGCGAACCCGCGCTCGTTGCCCTGCACGGTGCCGAGCACCAGCCCGAGCTTTGCGGGGGTGACGAACCGCCCGCGCTCGTCGCGCACGATTTCGCCCTGCTCCTCGAGTTCGCGCAGGATGCGGAACACCTCCTCCCTGCCGCCGCGCCCGTTTACGCCGAGCAGATGACAGATATCGCCCGCCTTTTTGTATTCGAGCTCGCCCGTATGAAATTTTTCCCGTATACTTTCGATTGCTGCCATAATAATCTTAAATTTGTATTGTACCGAATAGTGTATTTTAAGCCGCACTACTATTGAATAATGTTTTGCGCAAGCAAAACCACGCTTTTACGCCGCGCACCCCTATTTGCCGATACCTCGGCTTACGGAATGGGTGAATGTCCGCGATTGTATAATATGTGTGCCCCTATATATCGCGGACACAGGGGAAAACCGCTCGGGTTTCCCCTTAAATCGCAGAAATTTGTTTTAACAGCTTAAAACAAATTTCGCGAGCAAAAAATTTAGGCGGCTATTCCTTGGTAAGAATAACCGCCTTTAAATTTCCTTGCGTTTATGCAGTGACGCCCCAAACCGCATCCATCTGCAAAATGAAGAACAGAATCGAAAGAATCGTAAGCACGACGAGCACGATGACCGTCCACTTTTTCATCTTATATTCGATTGACCTGCCCTTATTCTTGCCGAAGAAGGTTTCGCTCGAGCCGCCGAGCGCGTCAATACCCGTGGAATTGCCCGGCTGGAATAAGACGATGAGAATCGCAACAATCGCCGCGACCATCATCACCAGCAAAAGAACCAAGGTGATTATTCTGTAAAGCGTATAAACGTCGTTTCCGGAAACCGGAGCCAACAGATTGCTGATTATCGACATCATGCCGGACATCTGAATCTCTCCAAACAATTTTTTCGTTTACATGTGCAGGATTGCTTTCGCAAATCAAGCTATATTATTATAGCACAGCTCCCGATAATTTTCAACTTTTTTACGGGTATTTTTCCGCTATTTTTGTGAAATATTCCCCTTTTTAGTGCACAATGAGCGTTTTGCCCGTCATCTCGGCGGGTACGGGAATGCCCATCATGTCCAAAAGAGTGGGCGCGAGGTCTGCCAACACGCCCCCTTCGCGCAGTTTCGCGTTCTTCAGCGCGTCGCACACCAGCACGACGGGCACGGGGTTGGTCGTGTGCGCGGTGAAGGGCGAGCCGTCTTCGGCAATCATCCTGTCCGCATTGCCGTGGTCGGCCGTGAGGAGCGCGCCGCCGCCCATCTCCAAAATCTTTTTGAGCACCTTGTCCACGCACTCGTCGACGGTGGCGACCGCCTTTTCCGCCGCCTCCAAAACGCCCGTGTGCCCGACCATGTCGCAGTTGGCAAAGTTGAGAATCATCGCGTCGTACTCGCCGGTGGAGAGCTGTTCGATTACCTTATCGGTGACCTCGTAGGCGCTCATCTCCGGCTTCAAGTCGTAGGTGGCGACCTTCGGGGAAGGCACGAGCACGCGCACCTCGTTCGGGTTGGGCGCCTCCACGCCGCCGTTGAAAAAGAAAGTTACGTGCGCGTACTTCTCCGTTTCGGCGATGCGAAGCTGCTTTTTGCCGAGGGAGGAAAGGTACTCGCCCAGCGTGTTTTTCAGGCTCTGCGGCTTGAAAGCGACGTGAACGTGCGAGAAGGTCGCGTCGTACTGCGTGAAGCAGACGTAATAGGGCGCGAGATAGCCCGTCTTGCGCTCGAACCCGTCGAAGCCCGGCTCGGTGAACGCGCGGGTGATTTCGCGGGCGCGGTCGGGGCGGAAGTTGAAGAAGATGACGCTGTCGCCCTCTTCCACCAGCGCCACGGGCTTGCCGCCCTTGACGACGTTGGTCGGCAGGATAAATTCGTCCGTCACGTCCTTTGTATACGATTCCTCGATGGCGTCCGCCGCATTTTCGGCGTGGATGCCGTTGCCGAGGGTGAGCATTTCGTACGCCTTGGAAACGCGCTCCCAGCGGTTGTCCCTGTCCATCGCGTAGTAGCGACCGCAGACGGAAGCGATTGTTCCGAAGCCGAGCTTGTCCATTTCCGCCTGCAAGGCACGCACGAAGCCCGCGCCCGAGGTGGGAGACACGTCGCGCCCGTCCATAAAGCAATGCACATAGGCGTTGTCAAGCCCCTCTTTTTTGCACATTTCGAGGAGGGCATACAGGTGGGTGTTGTGGCTGTGCACGCCGCCGTCCGAGCAGAGACCCCAGATGTGCAGCTTTTTGCCGTTCTTTTTGGCGTTTTCCATAGCGCCGAGCAGCGCCTCGTTCTTGAAGAACTCCCCGTCCTGAATTTCCTTGGTGATTTTGGTGAGCTCCTGGTACACGATGCGCCCCGCGCCCATGTTCAGGTGCCCTACTTCCGAATTGCCCATCTGGCCCTCGGGGAGGCCGACGCTCATGCCGCTCGCGCCCAGCTGCGCGGAGGGGTACTCCCGCTCGTAGCGCTTGACGTTCGGGCTGCCCTCCAGCTCAATGGCGTTGCCCTTTTTGTCGGGATTGATGCCGTAGCCGTCCATGATGATGATTGCATAAGGTTTTTTCATTTTTTCGATTACCTCGCTGAAAACTCTTTTTCATTTAATATTATACCGTAAATCCGCCCTTTTTGCAACTTTGCGCATGCCCCTTTTCGCGATATTTTCGGCGGGGTTTCGCCGCGATGCAGCACATTCCCCTTTTTGCCGCCCACCTTTCAGAAATTGAAAATTATAGTAAAAACAAATTGCCGGCTCTTTGCAAAGCGGCGGCGCCGATTCGGTGATAAAATCTTTGCAGTTAACTTTTTTTGAAAAAACGACATTATTTTCTTGACAAGAGTTGCACAATGTGCTATTATATGCCAAACGGATGAGAAAAAGCGGTACACGTAGACTGTATTCCGCAGCAACAGAATATGGGGAGAAATCATGTTGATTGACGATATTAAACTTCGTCTTCGCGCCGCTATTAAGGATAGCGGGCTGAGCCAAAAAGAGATCGCCAAGCGCGTCGGGGTACACCCCTCCACCGTGAGCAAATATGTTCGCATGGAGAAATACCCGTCCATTGACACGTTCGCGGAGCTTTGCCGGGCGATTGGAGCTTCTTCAGACAGAATATTGGGGCTGGACAACAGCCTTGAATAGATAAGCGGTGCTTCCATTATTATGCCGAAAACGGCAATGTTTTGGCATTTTAAAATTTCCGGCACCGCGGGATGGAGTCTAATGTTTGCAAAAACTTTGAAAACTTTGCGCAAAGAGAACGACACGACGCAGTGCGAATTGGCCGATAAACTCGGCGTAAAGCAATCTACTGTCAGCAGCTGGGAAATCGGGCGTTCCCGCCCCACTTTCGAGCAACTGGTCGAAATTTCGAATATCTTCGGCACGTCGACCGATTACCTGCTCGGAAAGTCGGACGAGGAAAACAACTTCGTTTATACCGACAGCAAAACGCTGCAGAATTTTTACGCGGACTTCGGCAAACTCTCGAAAGCTGAACAGAATTTTATCGTTAAATCCGTTCGTGCTTACGTAGAAAACAAGTAATCGGCGCAAAAACCAGAAAAGTACCTGCCCTACCGGCGGTATCTTTTCTTACCCTCACAATCAACCGGGTTAACTATTAACAAAAATAAGGATATTTCCGATGTTAAAATCCCTGCTTCACCGCAGGGATTTTTGTTTCAGTATTACCGCGGCAGGCACCGCAGGCGCCGCCCGGAGCGCGTGCCCGCCGCACCTTTTTTATAAAAAACAGCCGCCCGAATGAATATTCGGGCGGCGATAATTTTTTTGCCGATTATTTGTTGTAGTTGACGATAATCGAGAAGTCTTCCGCCTTCAAGGACGCGCCGCCGATGAGGCCGCCGTCGATTTCGGGCATAGCCATGAGCTCCTTGCAGTTCTTCGCGTTCATGCTGCCGCCGTACTGGATGCGCACTTTTTCCGCGCATTTCGGGCAGAACACTTCCGCACAGGTCTTGCGGATAAAGCCGATGGTCTCGTTCGCCTGCTCCGCCGTAGCGGTTTTGCCGGTGCCGATTGCCCAGACGGGTTCGTAGGCGATGACGATTTTGGAAACGTCGTCCAGCCCCTTCAATCCCTCGCGGATTTGCACGTCGAGCACGGCTTCCGTCTTGCCCGTTTCGCGCTCCTCGAGGCTCTCGCCGACGCAGACGATGGGGATGAGCCCCGCCGCCAAAGCCGCGTGCATGCGCTTATTGACCGTTTCGTCCGTTTCGCCGAAGTACTGACGGCGCTCGCTGTGGCCGATGATGACGTATTCCACGCCGAATTCCTTGAGCATCGCCGCGGAAATTTCGCCCGTGTACGCGCCCTTTTCGGCAAAGTGCACGTTCTGCGCGCCCAGGTGAATGTTGCTCCCCTTGACAGCCTCGCCTACCGCGGGGATATCGGTGAAGGGAACGCAGACGACGACGTCGCAATCCGCGTCTTTGACGAGCGGCTTCAAAGCGCTGACCAATTCCACGCCCTGCGCCGCAGTATTGTTCATTTTCCAGTTGCCTGCAATAATGGGTTTTCTCATACTGACTTTATGACCTCTTTACAATTTAAAAATTTAGAATACAGAATTTTTTCAAATAAATACTCGCAAAAGCAAATTAACTCGCGCAAGCAATTACTCGCAAAAGCAAAAACCACGCTTTTTGCTTTTGCACTCAATTCGCTGAAAAGCTTATGCGGAAAGAATGAATTTGCGCGATTTTGATTAAGGGAGCCTTAAAAAACAACGGGATCCCCGAAAATCGCAACGCGCGTAGCGGTGTGAGATTTTTGGGGAAAAGGAGCAACAAGCACACGATGGCATGGCGGCAAGCAAAGCGCGCCGCCCGCCGTCTGTCGCCTTGTTGCGACGAGCGCAAAGAGAGAAAACCGGCGGTTAGCAGCCGCAGCTGCGTACCCGCGGGTTTTCTTTCAAATCAAGCATTTCGTAGCATCTCTTTTGCGAGAAATGCGCGAAGCCCCTTTTACTCTTTGTCGTTCAGGCAGGCGATGCCGGGCAGGACCTTGCCCTCCATCAGTTCGAGCGAAGCGCCGCCGCCCGTGGAGATGTGCGTCATCTTGTCCGCAAAGCCGAGCTGCTGTACCGCCGCCGCGCTGTCGCCGCCGCCGATGATGGTCGTGGCGTCTTTCGCTTCCGCCATCGCCTCGGCGATAGCGATTGTGCCCTTGGCGAGCGTCGGGTTCTCAAACACGCCCATCGGCCCGTTCCAGACGACCGTTTTGGCGCCCTTGATTGCGTCTGCAAACAGCTTGCGCGTCTCTTCGCCGATATCCAGCCCCTCCATGTCGGCGGGGATTTCGCTGACCTTCACCGTCTTGACCTCGATGGGCGCGTCGATGGGGTTGGGGAAATCCTTCGCGATGACGGTATCGACGGGCAGAAGCAATTTTTTGCCCATGTCTTTCGCCTTTTGGAGCATGTCCTTGCAGTAGCCGAGTTTTTCGTCGTCGACGAGGGATTTGCCGATTTCGTACCCTTCCGCCTTGAGGAAAGTATACGCCATGCCGCCGCCGATGATGAGGATATCGCATTTATTCAAAAGGTTGGAGATGACGTTGAGCTTGTCCGCGACTTTCGCGCCGCCGAGAACCGCGACGAACGGGTGGACGGGGTGCTCGAGGCTGTCCGCCATCACTTCCAGCTCTTTCTGAATGAGGAAGCCGCAGACCGCCGTCTTGACGAAGCCCTGCTCGACGATTGCCGCCGTGGAGGCGTGCGAGCGGTGCGCCGTGCCGAAAGCGTCGTTCACATAGATGTCGCAGTAGGACGCGAGCTTTTTGCAGAACTCGGGGTCTCTGCCCTCTTCGCCCGCGTAGAAGCGCAGGTTTTCGAGCAGGACGCACTCGCCCTCTTTGAGCGCCGCGACCTTCTTTTCCGCGTCGGGGCCGACCACGTCGGAAGCGAAGGTGACTTTATTGTCCAACAGCTGGTTGAGCCTGTCCGCAACGGGCTTGAGGGTGAACTTCTTCGCGTCGCCCTTCGCCTTTTCGATATATTCGGCGGTAGCCTTCGCCTGCTCTTCGGCGGGGAGAGCTTCGACCGCCTTTTTCTCCTTTTTATTGAGCTTGATTTTCTCGTCGAAGATGTTGTGAGGCTTGCCCATGTGCGAGCAGAGCACGACTTTCGCGTTGTGCTCCATCAGATATTGGATGGTGGGCAGCGCACCCATGATGCGGTTTTCGTCGGTAATCTTGCCGTCCTTCATCGGAACGTTGAAATCCACGCGCACGAGTACGCGCTTGCCGTTTACGTCGACATCGGTGATAGACTTTTTATTCATACAGTTATCTCCTTTGCTGAATTTTCTCTTCCTATATTATGATACCCTTTTTTGCGGCTTTTGTCAATTTATTGACGGGAAATGTTTCCTATAATTTGCTCTCCCGCCCCGAATCCGCGCACGGCTTGCAGGAGCGGAGCGCGCCCCGCTTTTCCCCCTCCGCAAAGCCGAACTGCCGCCAGCCCTCGTACACGGCGATTGCCACCGAGTTGGACAGGTTCAGCGAGCGGATTTCCCCTATCATCGGGATGCGCACCGCCTCGTCGTACCGCCTTGCCAAAAGCTCTTCGGGCAATCCCTTCGTCTCCTTGCCGAACACGAGGAAGTCCCCCTCGCGGTACTGCACGTCGCTGTGGGTTTTGGCGGCTTTTGTGGAAAAAAACCAAAACCGCCCGCCCGGGAACTTTGCGAACAATTCTTCAATATTGTCGTAAAAAGAAATATCCACGAAGTGCCAGTAATCCAGCCCCGCGCGCTTCAGATACTTATCGGACACCTCGAACCCGAGCGGGCGGACGAGGTGCAGCTTGCAGCCGGTTGCCGCGCACGTGCGCACGATGTTGCCCGTATTCTGCGGAATTTCCGGCTCGACCAAAACGATGTTGAACATTTGTATTTTTGTACTCCTTTTGCCCTGCAAACGCATAAACGCGGCCGTTTATCGACAGTTTTTCTGTTTTTATCGAACATCTGCCGAAACGAATTTTTTCGATAAAATGCTTGACTTTCCGGCCGGGTTATACTATAATAATAACGTAAGAATGTATCAATTCTTGCACATTTAAATCGCTCATACTCACTACCCATATTTTTTCTCATTTGTTTTAGGAGGAAGGCACGCCGCAAGGTGTGCCTTCCTCTTAAACATTTCCGCGTCTTTTTTGCGCGCGCATGCCGCCGCCCCGCCCGCGCGAAAACGCAGGCGGAGAACCCTGCGAAACTCAGTCGATAACGCCGCCGCCTATACACTTATCCCCGCTGTAAAAGACGGCGTACTGCCCGCCCGTGACGGCGCGCTGGGGAACGTCGAACATCACCCGCGCGGAATCCTCGCCCGTGCGCAGGACGCGCACCCCCTGCTCGCTCTGGCGGTAGCGGAACTTCGCCGTGCAGACGAACTCCGTTTCCTGCGGCGCGCGCGGTATCCAGTTGATGCCCGAAACGGTGCACTCCCCGGTAAACAGCGCGCTCTCGTCGCCGTGCGAAACGTACAATATATTGTTCTTTACGTCCTTTTTGACGACGAACCAGCGCCCCTCCGCGTCGTCGCCCTTTCTGCCGCCGAGGTTCAGCCCCCTGCGCTGGCCGAGGGTGTAGTACATCAGCCCGATGTGCTCGCCCACCTCTTCCCCCTCGAAGGTGCGGATAGGCCCCGGCTGCGCGGGCAGGTATGTCTTTAAAAAGTTGCGGAAGTTGCGCTCGCCGATGAAGCAGATGCCCGTGCTGTCCTTCTTTTTCGCGGTGGAAAGCCCGTACTTTTCCGCAAGCTCGCGCACCTGCGGCTTCAACAGCTTTCCGAGCGGAAAGAGCACGTCCGCCAGCTGCGGCTGCGTGACCTGATTCAGAAAATAGGTCTGGTCTTTGTTCGCGTCCGCCGCTTTCAGAAGATAGTGGGTATCCCCCTGGTGCAAAATGTCGCAATAGTGCCCGGTGGCGACGAAATCCGCGCCAAGCGCGCGGGCGTACTCCTTGAAGGGGCCGAACTTGATTTCGCGGTTGCACAGCACGTCGGGGTTGGGGGTGCGGCCGCGGGAATACTCCTCGAGGAAGTGCGCAAACACGCGCTCGGCATACTCCTTGGCGAAGTTGACGGTATAATACGGGATTCCGATTTTGTTGCACACGCGCCTGACGTCCTCGTAGTCCGCCTCGGCGGTGCAGCAGCCGTTTTCCCCCTCCTCTTCCCAGTTGACCATGTACAGGCCTATTACGTTGTAACCCTGCTCCTTTAAGAGGAGGGCGGCGACGGAGCTGTCTACCCCGCCGCTCATGCCGACGACGACCGTTTTCACGCTTTTTCTCCGAAATGTTGGTTTCGTTTTATTATACCGCCGAATTGCCGCGGCTGTCAATTAAAAAGGCGGCGCCGAACCGTGCCGACGCCGCCGAAGCCGCTTTATTTGCCGATATTTTTGAGATACGCGAGCGCGCACTCGACGCACCCGTCCACGCCGACCAGGCCGCTGTCCAGGCACAGGTGGTGGTTTTCCGCCCTGCCCCACTTTTGGTCGGTGTAGTACTCGTAGTATTTTTTGCGCTTTTTATCCGTCGCCTTGACGTGCTCCTCCATCTTTTCGGGCGGTATACCCAACCCCATTTCGTTTTTGCGCTCGACGCGCTTTGCGAGCGGCGCGTGGATGTAAATTTTTACGCTGTCCTCCACGATGACGTCGGAACAGCGGCCGATGAGCACGCACGGGCCCTGCCCCGCCAGTTTTTTGATGAGCGCCGACTGCGCGATGTAGATTTGGTCGGTCATCGGCATCTGATAGTAGGAGTACAGCGTGCGCGAAAAGATGCTCGGCGCGCTCTCCTCGTAGTGCTTCATGAACTCGGCGGAGAGGTTGCTGTCCTCCGCGGCCAAGGAGATGAGGTCTTTATCGTAAAAGGGAATGCCCAATTCCTTGGCGAGCTTGATGCCGAATTCCCTGCCGCCGCTGCCGAACTGACGGCTTACCGTGATTACTTTATCCATCTTGTATCCCCCTTTTACCGCCCCTGCAGCGGTTCGTTTGGCATTGCCGTACGATTCATGACACTGCCATACTATTATTTTAAACGCGGAAACGGAAATTTGTCAAGACTCTTTTCAAAATTTTTCTGTTTTTTGGGCGAAAATACGCGGCCTGCGCGGTATAAACGCACGGCAAAGCGCGCGGGCGGAACCGCCCGCGCGCCCCTGATCAAACAGGCTCTGCCCCTTTAATCCAGGCAGATTACGCAGATATTGCAGCAGGGATTGCACTGCCGCACGCCGCCGCTTTTCGCCTCCGCGCCATCGAGCGGCAAGCAATAAATTACAGGAACCAAATCTGCATATCCCCCTTGCCGCGGTTCGCCCACGAAAAATAGGGAATCAATTTTAACGTGAATTTTTCGGGCACGGGCGGCTGGTAGGAATACAGCGCTTCCCCCGTGCGCAAGCGCTCGGCGGAAACCTCCAGGGTAAAGTATTCCCCGACCGACTTCTTTGCCCCCGCAAGGCTCTTGATGCGCACCGAGCGCAGGTTTTTGCCGTTGTCCGCGCTCTCCGCGCACAGCACCATCGGGCCGTACTCCACCGCCTTGCGGCCGTTGTCGTACCACACGTTTTCGTTGGCGTACACGAATTTCGGCTTGATATGGAAATCCAGCGAAATCTTCGTTTCGCCCCTGCAATCGAGGGAGATATACCCCTCCTCCGCGGCGGGAGAAGCGGCTTTGCCGTTCACCTTCATCGAAACGCCGCTGTTCCAGGCGGGCACGCGCAACTTTAATTTGCAATCGCCCGAAACGCGCACGCGCGCCCTGCCGCCGTAAGGCATATCGCTGTCAATCGTTATCTTTGCGCCGCCGATTTGTACCGACGAGGAGATATATTGGTTGATATAAATGCAATCCCCTTCTTCCGTGCCGTAGATATAGCCGCCGACGCTCTCGATAAAGCGTGTGAGGTTGGGCGGGCAGCAGGAGCAGTCGAACACCTCCACGCGCTCGGGGATGGGGCAGAACAGCTTGGTTTTTAAGCCCTCGTTGTAGTCGTAAATTCCCTCGTGAAATTCGAGCGGGTTGACGTAGAAAAAGCCCTTGCCGTCCTCGCTTTCGCCCGCGAGGATGTTGTTGTACAAGACGCGCTCGAAAATTTCGTGGTAGACGGCGCGGTTTTTGATTTTGGCGAGGCGGTCGCAGAAAAACGCCAGGGCGATTGCCGAGCACGTTTCGCTGTACGCGAAGATGTTGGGCAAATCGTACGGGAAGGTAAAAGTTTCCCCATGATAGGAGGAGCCCGTGCCGCCCGTGATATACATCTTTTTGCTTATAATATCCTCGAACAGCGCCTCGCAGGTTTCGGCGAGCTGTTTATCCCCTTTCAGCCGCGCCACGTCCGCCATGGCGATGTATAGGTACAGCGCGCGCACCGCGTGCCCCTCCGCCGTCTTCTGCTCGCGCACGGGCGCGTGGTCCTGGTGGTAAATGGGATAGGTGAAGGCGTACGTCTCCTCGTTGTGTTTGCCGCGCTCCTCGATGAAATAGTCGGCGAGGTCGAGGTACTTTTGCGCGCCCGTCGAATTGTACAGCTTGACGAGCGCCAGCTCGATTTCGGGGTGGCCGCAGGTGAAAAAGCCCGCGTCCTTTTTGACGTAGAACCGCTCGTAGATATAGTCGGCGTACTTAATCATCGCGGCGTACAGCTTATCGTCTACGCCCGCCTCGTGCAGGGCGACCGCCGCCTCGATGAGATGTCCCGCGCAGTACAGCTCGTGCTCGGGCCGCTTTTGGAAGATATTCTCCGGCTCGTACACTTGGAAATAGCTGTTGAAATACCCGCAGGGCAGCTGGCTGTTGCAGATATCGGCGATCGCCTCGTCCGCCCACTGTTTCAGCTGCGCGTCCTGTTTTTTGGCGAGAATGTTCGCAACGCTCTCCAGCCACTTGGCGATGTCGCTGTCCCAAAAGACGTGCGGCTTGCGCGCGTCGTCGCGGATGCACTTCATCGCATGGAAGCGCCCCGTTTCCTGAAAGCGTTTATAAATATTGTACACCGAAACTTCGGCGTTCAGCGTCTGCAAATCGCGGAAAAAGCCGCTCTTGATCTCTACCTGCTTGAAATCGACCGTCTGCATTTTTTCAGTCCTCCTGTTCTTTTTCCAATAGAAAGGCGCCCGCACTGTACTCCTCGGGGTTGAGGCGCAAAATCCCGCCTTCTGCGCCATATCCGAGCGTCGTATACGCCGAAACGAGCCGATAGCCCGCGATGTCCGTTTCGCAGAGGCCGAACGACTTTTCGAAAAAGTGCGCCAAAACGAGCATCCGTTTTTTATCCTTCGAGACTTTTTTATAGATCTGGCAGCCCTTCGGGTCGCGGTAGTAGCGGATATTGCAGGACACTTCGGCAATGTCGCCCGCGGCGACGATATCCTTGACGGCGGAATAAAACTCCAATCCCTCGGCAATTTTCTGCCGCTGCGCCGCGGTTATCTTATGCACGTCGCCCGAAAGGCAGATGCGGCCGAACATCGCCGCCGTCATCGACCAGACGATGCGCACGGGGGTATCCGCTTCGCGGATGACCGCCCAAATCTGGCTCTGCCGTGCGGGGATGACGCGCGAAACGTTGGCGGCGACGAGCGGTATCTCGTTGCATTCGTGCGCATCCGAAAAGCTGCACATGGAAACGCGGCTCATGCGCAGCGGCTCGATGCGCGAGCCGCCCGAGGCGCAGTTTTCGATGACGATGCCGGGCACCGCCTCTTTCAGCCTTGCGAGCCATCCGATGCTCTCCTCGGCGACCTGCCGGCCGCCCTCGCCCAAACTTTCGGCGCCGTCCGCCCCTATGCCGATTTCGTCGTTGTAGTCGATTTTAATATATTCGAAGCCGTTTTCGCGCAGGAATGCGCACATTTTGCGCTCGATATACTCCTTGACCTCCGCTTTGCGCAAATCGAAAAAGCGGCGGTCTTTGCTGGTGAGGGTGACGCCGTCCCGCTTCAGGAGCAGCTCCTCGCGGGAGAACGCCTCGCTGTCGCGCCCCGCCACCTCGAACTCGAACCAGACGCCCGCCCTTTTGCCGCTTTGACGGATGGCGTCGGCGACGGCTTTGATGCCGTACGGAAAGAGGGATTTGCTCTCGTTCCAATCGCCCATGGCGCTGCCCCAGCCGCAGTGATCGGGCTTGTACCAGCCTGCGTCGATGACGAAATATTCGACGGGCATGCCCTCGATACTGCGCAGAATTTCGCGGATATTCTCCTCGCTCGGCACGCCCCACGTGGTGCAGTATTCGTTGAACAGCACGGGCATTTCCCGCTCGCTTTCGGGCAGAGCGCCCGACGAGAGCAGGCGGTTGTCCTGAAAGCGGACAAAGGCGTTGCAGGCGTCCTGCGCGCTCCCACGCCCCGTCCAAAGGTATGCCTTGTGCGTCGAAAAGTTTGCACCGTCCGCGATTTTTTTGCACCAATGCCCGAATTCGTAGTCGGCAAGCCCGCCCGAAAGGGCGCACGTTTCGCGCAGTTTGTACACCTCCAGCTGCCAGCTGTACGGCGCTTCGGGCATCGCCGCCCAGACGCAGCCGCCGCCCTCGACGGCGGCGAAGGGATACCAGCTGCGGTTGGGCATACTGCCGATTTGGCCGAACCGCTCGCTCTTGACGCCGTGGCGCCCCCAGCTCATATCCAGCCCCAAATCGCAGAATTCGTCCTCCTTGAGGCGGCACTCGCGGCTCCAGGCGCTCGTCATGCGCACGAGTTTCAGCCCCTCCGTGCCGATGCCCTGCCTTGCGGGGTTGAAGATGCCGCTGATTGAAAAGCTCTGCAGGCTTTCGAGCACCTGCTCCCGCCCCGAGCGGTTGCGGTATTCCACCCAAACGGAAAACACGCCCGTCGGCGCGTCGTATCCGAGGGTGTGGATATATTCGTTCCCAGCCCCGTCCGAAAGGCGGGTGACGACGGAGTTTTCGTCCGCGGACTGTTCCTCGATGCGCAGGAGCACGCTCGAGGCGTTGCGCATGGTCATCCCCTCCGAATAGTCGACGAGGGAGCGCGCGCCGCGCAGGCGCACCTGCACGAGCGAATCGCAGCAAAGCGCATCGGCGTCGGCGGAAACGTCCGCGGGCAGCAGCGCAAGCCCGACGCCGAAATCGGGCGTAATGACATAATAAGCGGCGGTATCGCCGAAGAGGTATTTTTTGCAGGACATCGGATTCCTCACAGTTTTCAAGAGCGGACGGCATGGGAACGCCGCCCGCTCTGTATTGCATTTTATTGTATCGAAATTTTCGAAAGCCGCCGCGCGTTCCGCCCGAAAGCGGAATGAAACCGCGCGATTATTTCCGCTTCCAGATGACGTCCGACCACATCAATTCCTTTTTGAACTGATTGATTTCGGTGTTCTCGTCGATGACGACGCACTCGATGCCCCACATATCCGCCAGATCGCGCATCTGCTGCACGGTCACCTCGGAGGATACGACGGTGTGGTGCGCGCCGCCCGCGTAAATCCACGCCGCAACGCCTTCCTTGAAGTTGGGCTTGTACTTCCACATCAGCCCGCCGACGGGGAGGTTGGGCATCTTGTGCGGGTATTTGACGAGCTCGATTTTCTGCACGATGAGGCGCATCCGGTCGCCCATGTCAATCATGGAAACGGCGACCGCCTCGGGCGCGGAGATGCCCTCGAACACGAGGCGCGCAGGGTCAGACTTGCCGCCGATGCCGAGCGGGTGCACCTGAATTTCCGGCTTGGTGGCGGCGAACTGCGGCGAAACCTCGAGCATGTGCGCGCCGAGGCAGAGCCCGTCCGCCAAATCGTAGGTGTAGTCCTCCATCAGACCCGTGCCCTTCTGTCCGGCCATGTACTGCATGATTGCGCCGAGCGCGGCGATTTTCCAGTCGCCCTCCGCGCCGAAGCCGTAGCCCTTGCTCTGCAAATCCTGAATGGCGAGCCCGGGGAGCTGGTTCAGCCCGTGCAGCGCGCCGAAATGGTCGACGATGCCGATGTAGCCGCCCTTGTCCTTGCAGAATTTATCGATGGCGATTTCGTACTTCGCCTGCTCGCGCACGACGTCGATGCGCTTGGTGCCCATCGTGTACTTTTCCGCGTACTCCGCCATCATGGCGTCCACTTCCTTGTCGGTCACCTTTTCGATGTACTCGACGAGGTCGCCGATGGGATAGTAGTCGACCTGCCAGCCGAAGCCGATGTGCGCCTCCACCTTGTCGCCCTCGGTGACGGCGACGTCGCGCATGTTGTCGGAGAAGCGGCAGACCTTGACCGTTTTGGAGAAAGCATAACCCGCGGCGACCTTGCACCAGGCGGCAAGCTCTTGGAGCGCTTCCTCGTCCTTATAGTAACCGACGATGACCTTGTTATCCTTGCGCAGGCGGGAGACGATATAGCCGAACTCCCTGTCGCCGTGCGCCGCCTGGTTTTCGTTCATGAAGTCCATGTCGATGGTGTCGTACGGCAGTTTTTCGTTGTACTGCGTCGCAAAGTGGCACATGGGCTTTTGCAGCATGGAAAGCCCCTTAATCCACATCTTTGCGGGCGAGAAGGTGTGGCACCAGGTGATGATGCCGATGCAGTTGTCGTCCGCATTGACCTGCTTGACCGCCGCGACGATTTCGTCCGAGCTCTTGCAGGTGGTGAGGTACTTGACGGTGACGGGCATGCGCTCGTTCACATAGTTCGCCATCTCCTCCGAGTGCTGCGCAACGTGCTCGAGCACGTCCGCCCCGTACAGCGTCTGCGAACCGGTAATCCAATATACGACTTTTTCTTTCATTTTTATTTCCTCTCTGAAAAATTTTATTTTGCGGTTTCGGGCGCGCGAAATACAAGGATTGCGCCGCAGTTGGGCGTGGAAAGCACGCTGAGGAGGGTATATCCCTCCGCCTCGCGCTCGTTGGCAAGTTTTTCGATTGCCTACGCGCGCTCCTTCGCGCTGCGCGTGTACCCGATTAACTCTGTCTTAATCATATTCCCTCCTTAAATTTTTATCATAAAAGCTGATAAAGGGCGCGAATGGACAGACTCATTTTGCCACGCCTGCCGCGCGTCGGTTTTTTGGCTTCTCATGGGGTATTCCACCCCATACCCCGAAACGCCGACTCGACACAAATTATTACTCTTGCCGACATCGGCTTTTGCTTATTTGATAATTACTCGCGCAAGAGCAAAAACCACGCTTTTTGCTCTTGCACTCAATTTGCCGATACCTCGGCTTACGGAAGGGGTGAAAGCGACGCGCATATTTATGGTGTGCCCTTAAATAAACGGGGTCCCCGAAAATCGCAACGCGCGGAGCGGTGTGAGATTTTTGGGGATAAGGAGCAACAAGCACACGAGGGTGTGGCGGCAAGTAAAGCGAGCCGTCTGCCCTCCGTCGCCTTGTTGCGACGAGCGCTGAGGGGAAAACCGCTCGGGTTTCCCCTCCAATCACGACAAATAATTTTGTCAGCTCAAAATTATTTGTGTGAACCCTGCCCATAATAGGCATTCTTCCCGTGCTTGCGCAGATAATGCTTATCCATCATGAACTTGTCCGCGCGCTGTACCTTCGGGTTGACGCTTTCGGTGATAAACGCCATCTTTGCCACTTCCTCGATGACCGTCGCGTTATACACGGACGCGTCGGCATCCTTGCCGAAGGCGAACACGCCGTGGCTCTTGACGAGCACGCCCGGGACTTCCAGCGGCTTTAAATTGTCCTTTTTAAACCGCTCGATAATCACGAGCCCCGTATTCTTTTCGTACTCCCCTTCGATTTCCTCCTTGGTCAGCGAACGGGCGCAGGGAATATCGCCATAGAAATAGTCGGCATGCGTCGTTCCGTAGAAGGGAATATCCCTGCCCGCCTGCGCCCAGCTCGTGGCGAAGGTGGAATGGGTGTGGGTTACGCCGCCAACTTCGGGGAACGCTTTATAAAACTCGATATGCGAGGGGGTATCGCTGGACGGGCGCAGGTTGCCGTCCACCACCTTGCCGTCCATATCGACGACGACCATGTCCTTTTCCGTCATGTCGTCGTAGGAGACGCCGCTGGGCTTGATGACGATGAACCCGCTCTCGCGGTCGATTGCGCTGACGTTGCCCCAGGTGAACAGAACCAATTTGTTTTTCACAAGGTCAAGGTTTGCCTTTAAGACCTTCTTCTTCAAATCCTCTAACATAGTATATTTCCTCCCGATAAAAATACTGATTTAATCGATACATTCCACCGCCTTGCGCACGACGGGCAGCGCCTTGCCGTACCGCGCCGCAAACCGTTCGAAACCTTCCACGTCCTGCGCGTCGGGCGCGAGCGTTGCGCCCTCCTGCCCGGCGAATACCTTTTTGTCGAGGTACTCCTCGAGCGTTTCGCCCGCCTTTTTCTGCACGCGGTAGTTTGCAAGCACCGCGATGCCCCACGCGCCGCCCTCGCCCGCCGTCTTCATGACGGTGACGGGCGCGTCGATTGCCGCCGCGAGGTAGCTTTGGGCGACCTTTTCCGTCTTGAAGATGCCGCCGTGGCCGGTGATGGAATCGAGCTTTACCTTTTCCGTTTTGAGCATGATGTCGCACCCCGCCTTGAGCGCGCCGAACGCCGAATACAGGTGCGCGCGCATGAAATTCGCGAGGCTGAATTTATTTTCGGGCGTGCGCACGAACAGCGGCCGGCCCGCATCGATTTGCGTGATGTTTTCGCCCGAAACGCAGTTGTAGGCGAGCAGTCCGCCGCAGTCTTTATCCCCTTCGAGCGAGGCCGTGTACAGCAGTTCGTACAGCTTCGATTTGGGGATATCGGCGCCCGCGAGCTGCGCAAACTCGCCGAACAGGTTCACCCACGCGTTGAGGTCGGACGTGCAGTTGTTGCAGTGCACCATGCCGACCAAATCGCCGACGGGCGTGGTGACGAGGTCGATTTCGGGATACACTTTGGAAAGTTCCTTTTCCAGCACAATCATCGCGAATACCGACGTGCCCGCCGAAACGTTGCCCGTGCGTTTTTTGACGCTGTTGGTGGCGACCATGCCCGTGCCCGCGTCTCCTTCGGGCGGGCAGCAGGGCGCGCCCGCCTGCAAGACGCCCGTCGGATCCAAGAGCCGCGCGCCCTCCTCGGTGAGGCAGCCCGCGTCGTCGCCCGCGACGAGCACCTGCGGCAGGATATCTTTGAATTTGTACGGCAGTTTATATTTTTCAACCGCTTTATCGAACTTCTGCAGCAGAGCTTCGTCGAAATCGCGCGTCTTCGTGTCGATGGGGAACATGCCCGAGGCCTCCCCCACGCCGACGACCTTTTTGCCCGTGAGCAGATAATGCACGTATACTGCGAGCGTGGCGAGGAAATCGATATTTTTGACGTGCGCCTCCCCCGCTTCGAGCGCCTGGTACAGGTGCGCGGCCGACCAGCGCGCGGGGATGTGGTAGCCCAGAATTTCCGTGAGCTCGTCCGCCGCCTTTTCCGCGATGTTGTTGCGCCAGGTGCGGAAGGGCGCCAAAAGATTCCCCGCTTTGTCGAACGCCATATAGCCGTGCATCATGCCGCTGATGCCGACCGCGCCCAGCTTTTTGAGAGGAACGCCGTACTTCTCCTTTACGTCCGCCGCGAGCTTGGCATAGCAGTCCTGCAACCCTTCGCGGATATCCTCGAGGGTGTACGTCCAGATTCCGCCCTCGAACCGGTTCTCCCAATCGTGCGCGCCGCTCGCGATGGGCACGTTCTTCTCGTCCGCGAGCACCGCCTTGATGCGCGTGGAGCCGAACTCGATGCCGAGCGCCGCCCTGCCCTCTTCGATGCACTTTTTCCAATCGTTTGCCATAATCTCCTCCCGCCGTTGCGCCCGCGCCGCCGCCCCACAGACGGGGATGCGCAGCCCGGCGCTGTTTTCCGTTTCTTTTATTGTAATCGATTGTGGGAAAAATAGGTAAAATATCGAAAAGGAAGGGCGGAAATAATGTAAAGAAAACAAACTCAATCGTTTTGTTTCGGCAAAATATTGACAAATATTCCAAACTAATGCTACAATAGACGGGAAAAGAAAAGCGCGCGGAATTTTTTTGCCGCGCGGAAAAAGGAGGACAAGTTGAAGATACTCGGGTTTTCGGCGAAGCGGACGGACAGGCTCGCCGTGGCGAACTACTACGCCTACCGCTACCACGGGTTCGACATGAAGTTCCACTCCCACCCCAACGCGGAAATCATGTACAACGACGGGGGCGCGTGCGAAATTTATTGGCGGGAAAACGGAAGCAGCAAAAAACTGCCCCTCAAAAAGGGACAGTTCGCCCTTTTGCCCTCCCAAACCCAGCACATGCTGTACGTTCCGCAGGGCGGGCGGTGCGATATCCTCAACCTGGAGCTGACGCTCTCGCCCGACAGCGGGCTGCGGTGCGCGGAGCTGGAGGATGCGGGGCTGGATTTTTTGAGCGGCGGCGTATGCTTTGCGGAGGATACGGCGAGCGTGGGCGCGACCATTAAAAAACTGCACGAGGAATTGGGCAGCGCGCAGTTCAACGCGGGGAGCGGTTTGCAGATTGCGGCGCTTCTGGCGCAGCTTCTGGTGATGATTGCGCGCGTCGCGCGCATGGGCGGAGCGGACAGCAGCTACATCATCAATAAGGCGATGAAATTTATCGAAAACGAGTACTCGAACGGCATTTCGAGCAAGGACGTGGCGGAGAGCATGAAGCTGCACCCCGTGTACCTCGAGCGGCAGTTTAAAAAACATACGGGCGTGAGCATGCTGTCGCACATCAATTCCCTGCGGGTGGAGCGGGCGAAACAGCTGATTCTGAACACCGCCCTGCCCCTCATCGACGTTGGCGCGGAATGCGGCTTCAACACGCGGCAGAATTTTTACGAGACGTTCAAAAAGTACGAGGGCTGTTCCCCCAGCGACTACCGCCGCCGCAAAAAGGAGCGAACCGACAGTTCCTACCGCCAGGCGCCCTACGAGGCGGGCGAATAAAATCCTCCCTTATAAAAAATATCGTCCTAAAAAATCATCGCCCCGTTTGGGCCGACGGAAAAGCGGGAGCCTCCGCACGGAGGCTCCCGCCCTTTTGCTTTTCGTTACATGCGCACCGCGTGTTTTTTGTGATACAGGCGGATAAAGCACTTGGAAATCTCCACCGCGACGAGCGGGAAGACGGACAGCCCGATGCTGACGAGCCATTCCTGCCAGGTGAGGTTCGTAAGGTCGAAGAAGCCCTGCAATGCGGGCACGAGCGATACGAGCAGGACGATGGCCGCCGAACAGACGAGCGCGACGAACAAGAACTTGTTGTGCCCCTGCCCGCGCTTGAAGATGGAATCGGTATTCGAGCGCTGGTTGAGCGCGTGCGAAAGCTGGGAGAAGGACAAGACGAGGAAGGTCATCGTCATCGCCTGCACGTGGTCGTGCGCGAAGCAGTACTGCCCGATGAGGTACGCCGCCCACGCCGCCGCCGTGATAAATACCCCGTGCAGCGCGATGCGGTAAATCATCCCCCGCTCGAACAGCGTGCCGCTCTTGACCGGCTTATGCTTCATGATATTGGGGCTGGCGGGATCGACGCCCAAAGCCACCGCAGGCAGCGAGTCGGTCGCCAGGTTGATGAGCAGGATGTGCACCGCCTCGATGGGCATTTCGGGGAGCCCGATGCACACCGCGATAAACAGAATCAATATCTCCGCGATGTTGCCCGCCACGAGGAACTGGATCACCTTTTGAATGTTGCGGTACACCCGCCGCCCCTCGCGGATAGCGTATTCGATGGTGGTGAAGTTGTCGTCCAGGAGAATCACGTCCGCCGCGTCCTTTGCCACGTCTGTACCCGTGATGCCCATGGCGACGCCGATATCCGCCTCTTTGAGCGCGGGGGAATCGTTGACGCCGTCGCCCGTCATGGCGGCGACTTCGCCCGTGCGCTTCAAAGACTGGATGATGCGCAGCTTATCGGAGGGCGAAACGCGCGCGAATACCACGCATTTTTCCACCGCTTTGTCCAACTCCTCGTCCGTCATCGCATCCAGCTCGGGGCCGGAAATAACGATATTCCCCTCGCGGAAGATGTGCAGCTGCTTGGCAATCGCCATGGCGGTGACCTTGTGGTCGCCCGTAATCATGACGACGCGGATGCCCGCCGTGTGGCAGGTTTCCACCGCCTGGATGACCTCCTTGCGGGGCGGATCGATCATGCCCACGACGCCCACGAACGTCAAATCGCTCTCGAGGTCGGCGCCCTCTTCCTCGGGAACCGCGGGAACGGTGCGCACCGCAAAGCCGAGCACGCGCAGCGCCTCCGCGCTCATCTTGTTGCAGACTTTTAAAATTTGCTCGCGGTCGGCGTCCGTCATGGCGCGCACGCCGCTCCCGGTGCGGTACTGCGTGCACAGCGGCAGCATTTCGTCCACCGCGCCCTTGGTGTATACGGTGTATCCCCCTTCCGTCTGATTCAGAACGCTCATGCGCTTGCGGTCGGAGTCGAAGGGCTGTTCAAAGAGGCGCGGGTGCGCATCCTCATAGTCCTCCGTATCGATGCCGAATTTTTCGGCGAGGTACACGAGAGCGCCCTCCGTCGGGTCTCCCAAAATGTTGCCCGGGTTGTCGGGATCTTTCTTCGCGTTGATGCACAGTGCCGCACCCGCAACCAAATCTTCATACACGGAAGAATCGTATTTTTTGGAAACGTCCTCCACTTTTGTGGTCACACCCTGCAAAAAGTCGTCGCCGACGGCGAGGTGGGTGACCGTCATTTTGTTGAGGGTGAGCGTGCCCGTCTTGTCGCAGCAGACGACGGTGGCGCTGCCCAGCGTTTCGACGGCGGGCAGGCTTTTGACGAGCGCGTTCTTCTTTGCCATGCGCTGCACGCCGAGCGCCATGATGATGGTGCTCGTGGCGGGCAGGCCCTCGGGAATGATCGAAATGGCGAGGGATATGGCCGTCATAATCATGGAAACCCATTTGGTATAGTCGCGGATGAGGCTGATGCCCAGCACGAGCACGCAGACGATAAGCCCGACCAAACTCAGCGTTTTGCCCACCGAATTGAGCTTGCGCTTCATGGGGGTATCCGTCTCGTCCTGTTCGTCCAAAAGGTTTGCGATTTTGCCGACTTCGGTATTCATCCCCGTGCCGACGACAATGCCCGTCGCGTTGCCGTACATGACGATGGACGAGCTGTACGCCATATTCACGCGGTCGCCGAGGGGCGCGTCCTCGGGCAGAACGGTCAGGCCGTCCTTTTCGGAGGGGACGCTTTCGCCCGTGAGCGCCGCTTCCTGCACCTTCATGTTGGAATCCTGAATGATGCGGATGTCGGCAGGCACGATGCAGCCGTCCTCCAGATACACGATGTCGCCGGGCACCAGCTCGCTGGCGGGGACGACGCTCTCCTCCCCCTCGCGCAGCACGCGCGCCGTGGGGGCGGTCATATTTTTCAGCGCCTCGAGCGCGTTGGCGGCCTTCTTTTCCTGCACGACGCCGACCGTCGCGTTCAGTGCGATGACGACGAGGATGACGATTGCCTCGGCGAGGCCGTCTCTCTCTTCGCCGCCGCCCGGGTTCACAAAGTACATGATGAGAGAGAACGCCGCCGCGAGGAACAAAATAATGACCATCACGTCGGTGAGCTGCTCCCAAATCATCTTTGCGATGCTCTTGGGCTTTTTCTGCCGCAGGTTGTTTTTGCCGTACTGCGCCAACCGCTTGGCGGCTTCGGCGTCGCTCAGCCCCTCCGCGCTCGTGTGCAGGAGCGCTTCCGTCTCTTCACACGTCAATGAATGCCAGGGCTTACTTGGGTTTGGTTGCGTTTCCATAGATCGTTCGGTGATATCCTCCCTAAAATTTAATATAACGCAAAAAGACATAGCCTATACGGTTATGCCTCGCATTCGGATTATAATAGATAATATGGGTTATCGGCGCTACTGTCGCCGCCGTCGCCAGCCATTTTGATTCCCCTTCGATATGATACAATTATTATACTATATACGGCATATGCTGTCAACTGTTTTGCAGGAACTTTCCGCCTCACCCGATTAACAGCAGGACAAAGAACAACAGCGCGGGCAGACCGAACAGAACGCCGGCGATAAGCCCCGCCAAAGCGAACCCGTTCAACCGCCGCTCCTCCCGCCGCCCGAGCCCGACGCCCGCGACGATTGCGCCCGCAAAGGCGGCCGCCGAACAAACGGGCAGAAGGAAAAAGAGAACGGCGATGAGATACGGCCACTGCCCCTTCTGCGTCGCCATAATCGCCAGCGCCAGCAAAACAGCAAACAAAACCGCCCCGCCGACGGCGAGCGAGAACCCCACGATGCCGCAGACATTCGCCCTTTTCCGCGGCGGCTCCGCGTACAATTTGTTTTCCATAATCCTCTCCCCCTTAACATTATTATAGCATACGGAAATACTGCCGTCAAGGGGGTTTTTCTCGCGGGCGGATTTTGTGCGCGGGCGGATTTTGCGCCTGCGCTTGCTTTTTGCCCCGCGTTCATTGTATAATTGAAAAACAGGCGCACGCAATGCCCGCCCCGCCGCGCGCGGAACGACGCGCAAAAACGGCGGCAATATTCGGGCGTTTACAATTTTTTAACAAATTTTTAGCATTTTAAAAACAGGAGCGCGGTATACTGTTCCCGAACAATCGGGCGGTATGCCCACGGGGAGGATTGCGATGATTCGTATTCTCGTTGCGGAAGACGATTCCGCCATGAATAAATTGGTTTGCAACATGCTGACGGACAAGGGGTACGAACCGGTGGCATGCTTCGACGGGGCGCAGGCGATGCGGGAATTCGAGCGCCAGCCCTTCGACATGGTCATCACCGACATCATGATGCCGAACGCGGACGGGTACCGGCTCGCCGAAGAGGTGCGGCAGACGGATAAACATATCCCCATCCTCTTTATGACCGCGCTCGACGACAAGCTCTCGCAGCAGCGCGGGTTCCGCTCGGGCGCGGACGACTACGTGACCAAGCCATTCGACGCGGATATTCTCCTCCTGCGCGTGGAGGCGCTTCTGCGCCGCGCGAACATCGAGCGCAGCCGCGAACTGACGGCGGGAAATCTGCGCATGAACAAGGACGAGCACACCGCCTACCTGAACGGCGAAGAACTCCCCCTCACCGTGCGGGAATTCGATTTGCTGTTCAAACTGCTCTCCTTCCCCAAGCGCACCTTTACGCGGGCGCAGCTGATGGACGAGTTTTGGGACTTCGACTCCTCCGCGACCTCGCGCACGGTGGACGTGTATATGTCGAAACTGCGGGAAAAGACGGCGGATTGCGACGGATTCGAAATTCTGACCGTGCACGGGCTCGGCTACAAGGCGGTACTCCGATGAACGGCAGGCGCAAAAAAGACGGCGCGCGCGGGCTGTTTTCCCCGCTCGGCTCGTGCATCCTGTTCCTCTCCGTGGCGGCGATTATCACAGTCGCCCTGCTCGTGTACGGCGCGGCGGAACGGCGGTTCGAGGGAGACAGGGGAGCGATTGCCGCCATCATGCTCACCGTTATCGTGTTCCTCTCCATCGCATGCGCCGCCATCGACGCGATTCGCCGCAAAGTTACGACGGAGCGGCCGGTCGAACAGATACTCGAAGCGACGGAGCGCATCGCCGGCGGCGACTTTTCCGTGCGGCTGGATTTGCCCCGCGCCGCGGGCAGGCGCAGCGACTACGTGCGCATCATGGAAAATCTGAACCGCATGGCGGCGGAACTCGCCAAAACGGAGGTTCTGCGCACCGACTTCATCTCCAACGTTTCGCACGAGTTCAAGACGCCGCTCGCCGTAATACAGAACTACGCGGCGGCGCTACAGGGAGCGGCGGACGAGGAGGAGCGGCGGCGCTGCGCGGGCGTGCTCGTTTCCGAGACAAAAAAGCTGACGGCGCTCGTGACGAACATCTTAAAGCTGAACAAGCTGGAAAACCGCGAGCTCAACCCCGCGCGCGAGCGCATCCGGCTGGACGAACAGCTGGCGCAGTGCGTGCTCGCCTTTGAGGACAAAATCGACGGAAAGGGCCTGGAACTCGACTGCGATTTGGAGGAGCTGGCCGTGTATTCGGACGCGGACTGCCTGGAAATCGTGTGGAACAACCTGCTCTCCAACGCGATTAAATTTACCGAGCCGGGCGGAAAAATCGGCGTTACCCTCCGCCGCGAGGGAGGATGCGCCGCCGTGCGCATTTCGGATACCGGCTGCGGCATCTCCGCGGAGACGGGAAAGCGGATGTTCGACAAATTTTACCAGGGCGACACCTCGCACGCGCAGGAGGGCAACGGGCTGGGGCTTGCGCTCGTCAAGCGGGTAGTCGCGCTGCTCGGCGCGGAAATTTCGGTGGAGAGCGAAGTGGGCAAAGGCAGCACCTTTACCGTCAAATTGGGAGAAACGCCATGATGCGCCGCACATTCTTTTCTTTTTTGAAGGAGCCGCCCGTCTTTTTCGCCGCCATCGTGTGGGCGGCGATGTTCGCGGCTGTCGGCGGAGCAGTCGCCTGCATGGCGCTCGAACTTACGGGCGTTCTCCCCTACTGCCTGTACGCGCTCGCCGCCGTGACGCTGGGCTACTCCGTCTACCTCGCCGTGCGCCTCGCGCCGAAGATGAAGGCGGATATCCTCGCGCGGGCGCACCGGCACGCGTTTACCGACAGCCTCGTGAGCGATTACGGGTTCCGCACCGCCGCGTTTGCCGTCGTGGGCTTCGTCATCAACGTCGGCTACGCCCTCTTCAACGGCGCGATAGCCCTCGCCGCGCAGTCGGTTTGGTTCGCCGTCTTCGCGCTGTACTACCTGCTTTTGAGCGGTATGCGGTTGGGCGTGCTTGCGGCTGACCGCGGCGCAAAGAAAAAATATGCCGACGAGGAGGCGCTGTACGGCGCGAAATTAAAAATTTACCGCGGCTGCGGCATCGCGCTCCTTCCCCTCGAACTCGCGCTCGCGGGGGCGGTGACGCTGATGGTGCTCCGCCAAGACCCGACGCCGCATTCGGAAATCGCGGCAATTGCCTCGGCGGCGTACGCGTTCTATAAAATCACACTCGCCATCGTCAACCAACTCAAGGTGCGGCGGCTGGACGACCCGTCTATGCAGGCGGTGCGGAGCATCGGCCTGACGGACGCGGCGGTCTCCCTGTTCGCTCTGCAGACGACGCTCGTGAGCGTGTTTTCGGGCGGAGACGAGGAGAGGCTGCTGCCCTTGAACGCTATCGTCGGGTTCTGCGTATGCGCGCTGACGCTCGGACTGGGAATCTGGATGATTGTGCGCTCCCATCAATTACAGAAGCGGAGGGATTGCCATGAACGGGAATCAAGATAAATTTCAATACACCTACTCCGCGCCGAGCGAGCGGGAGAGAGCGGAAATCGAGCGAATCCGCGCCGAATACCGCCCGGACGAGCGCGCCGAAAAATACGCGCGGCTGCGCCGGCTGAACGCGCGCGTGCGGCGCGCGGCGACGGGCACGGCGAGCGCGCTCGGCATTGCGGGGTGCCTGCTGTTCGGCGGCGGCATGAGCCTGACGCTCGTGGGCGGCAATTGGGTGGGCGGAATCATCCTGTCCGCATGCGGCATCCTGCCGATGGTGCTGGCGATTCCCGTATACAACCTCGTTCTGCGCCGCTGCAAGGAAAAGTACGGGCCGGAGATACTGCGCCTTTCCGACGAACTGCTCCGCACCGAGGAGGACGGCGGCCAAAACAAGCGCTGAACGGGCGGCGCAGGGCAAAACATTTACATTTCTTTTACAAAAAATTCGCATTTCGGAAATACGGCGGCGGTACAATACAGCCATAAAAAGATTTCCGGAAGGAGGACAAAGAATATGCAGGACAAGGAAAGACAATACGCGGAAAACATCCGCCGCACCTACGCGGGCAAAGACGCCGAGGAGAGCAAGCTGGAAAAGCTGCGCAAGCTGGACGAAGCGGCGCGCCGCCCCGCCTCTATCTTCGCGTACACGTTCGGGATTCTCGGGGCGCTGGTTTTGGGCGTCGGCATGTGCCTGGCGATGCAGGTAATCGGAAACATGATGCCCCTCGGCATCGTTATCGGCGTCGTCGGCATCGCGATGGTGAGCGCAAATTATTTTATCTACCGCGCCATGCTCAACGCGCGCAAGCGCAAATATGCCGACGAAATACTCGCCCTGTCCGACGAGCTTTTGGGGCACTGACGCGGCCCGCCTTATTTTTCAAAGCAGTAACTATCCCCCACTAAAGTGGGGGCTTTAAGAAGCCCTAAAGGGCGAGAA
>CAKNLK010000014.1 GCA_930989535.1 uncultured Clostridia bacterium
ATTCTCGCCCTTTAGGGCTTCTTAAAGCCCCCACTTTAGTGGGGGATAGTTACTAAAGGTATTCGTACGGAAGGCCGGCCGCAGGTAAGTGTTGAATGGGGTTGGCGGCGCAATATCTGAATTTACTTTACAAAATTGTAAGATTGCGTATAATTTAAATGGGGAACAAAATGTTTACCGGGAATAAAATATATCGAAAGGGGCGGTCAAGGTATGGTAAAAATCGCGCTGAAAAACGGGAAAACAGAGGTAAATCAAAGGGCGGCTCATCTTTTGCTCGAGGGAGGGTATACTTCCTTCGACAGGGGGTGTACGGAATGGGGCACGGTATCCAAATATGATTCCAATTTCATCGGGGATCGGATTGGCGATATTGTCATAAGCTATCAAAACGGCAGAATCGATACGGTTCCCCTTGTTTTCGGTTACACGCTGTGGTTTTATAACGTATGGGATTGCGATATGGAGCCGTTCTGCTCCGATGCGCAGCTTGCAGAGTCGCTGCGGGAAGCATTGCATTTATACGGCGCGTATGAGCGCCAAAAAACCTGCTTTTTAAACATCCGCCTGGCGGACGAGGCGGTGGAATGGATATGCGTAAAAAGTTACAAATCCAAAAAGTCGAAACCGGTTTTCCGATGCGCGTATTTGCATAGCGGCGGGGAAGAAATTCGGAGCGAAGGGGAGGACGGAAGACTCATCTATTCGCCGCAGCAACCGTTTTTTCAAACAAAAACAATCGAAACGTTCGGTGCGGTGCCGGAAAAAACGGCAAAATTGATTTCTTCTCTCCGTTTCGCGCTGTATACTTTTGAAGAAGATTACTCCAAAGTTTATCAATCGAAGGCGCCCGGGCGGTTAAAATTTTCCGGAGATACATTGGCCGAGTTGGCTACGGACGTGTTGTATCACAACAGCCGGCAGATGCTCGAAAAGGTGGACGGAGACGGGTTTTTTCACACCTCGAGCAAGGGTACGTACAGCTGGATATATGACGGGTTCGGCGCGTATAGAGCGATGGATTCGTTTTACGACTGTATTTATTCGCGAGACGCCGGCCGTGCCGTCATGTCGTTGCTGTTGATGGGGGAAATTCAAAAGGCAAAAGATGCCGTGCGCTGTATTAACGGCTATATGATGTATTACCCCGAAAACAATCTGTATATTTCGGGGCAGAAAGTCCGCGGGCATTACAGTGTGATTCCGAATAAACCTTTGATTTACAGCACGGTTTTAACCTCAGCGGGTTGGCCCACGCAATTCACGCGCGAAAAATTCGGCGACGGATACCGGAATTTAGGCAATCTGGAGACGGACGGCCACGGCTTGATGATGATGGCAAACTACTTGCTGTGGAAATCGTTGGATCGGGATACCGTGTGGCTGGAGGAAAACTATCGGTATATAAAAGAAGCGGCCGAGTTTTTGGTATGGCAGCACGACAGCGATTTGCTTTTTACAAAGAACGGATTGTTATACGGCGAAACAGAGGCGGCGATGAACGGGTATACCTTGTATGCCAATATACCCTGCATGTTGGGGCTGCGGGGCTATTCCGAGATGGCCCGGGCACTCGGGGACACGGATGCGGCAGAGCGCTGGAATCGCTGTGCGGATAGTATAGAAAGCGCCGTCGGAAAGCAGTTAAGTGAAAACGGGAAATGGAAAGACTACGGTTTTTATCATGATCCGGTTTTAACAATGTGTTTTGATATGTTCGGATACGATTTCGGGCAAAATATGCCGCCCGAGTGGTTAGGGTATTCTGAAAACGGCTATCCGAAGAATATGTATCGCTATTTGAAGAACAGCTATGTCGGGGCGAGAGGGGTTGGCTACGACCATAACATGATTACGCAGAGCGCCATGTTATTGAATCGTCCGAAAGACTATGGGCAGTTAATCGGCAATTTAATTAAAATATGCTATGCTCCCCGCCTGCCGGATCCGTTTATATGTCCGGAAGGCGTTACGGTTCGGCCGCGGGAAGGTGTGTATCGGAGGCAGGGCGATTTGGGCAATCTGGTGCAACAGGCGGAAACGATTAAAACGCTGTACATGTGCACGGGGTTGAGTTTACATAATTCCGATACAGTCGTTCTTGCACCGCGTCTGCCGTACGGCTGGAGCGTAGAGTACGACAATGTTCCGATTCCGGCGTGTTATGACGAAGGAAAGCAGGTATACCTCAACGGCAGAATATCTTTCAATCGGGAGAATCATTCCTATGATGTGAACCTTGTTCCGTCTTCTTCGAAGATAAAGATTCGGTGCAATATGAGCTTTCAGAGGGGGTAATGCCCATAGAGTTCGGGATAAATCTGTAAAAAGCCGATATCAGTTTAAAAAGCCTTGTCTCTTCGGGGTATCTTCCGAAGAGACAAGGCTTTTAATATCCGATGGGGATAAAATTTTATAGGTTTCGGTATTTTTCGGGGCTCATCATTAAATATTTTTTAAACAGTCTCGAAAAATAGTAAGGGTCGTCAATCCCACACATTTTTGCAATGTTTTTCAAAGGAATACGTCAGATTGTTTTGTATGCCGATGTTAATGATGTTATTCATATAACCACGCGGAAAGCAAACGTCCGGCGGGTTCGTTTTGAGGCGAAGATGCGGGAAGAAATCGTTTCGCCGGGCCGTTGCTTTGCGAGCAAAAAGGCGTTCCCAATTAAGGGAACGCCCGCATTTGCATGTACCCTTAATTGTCGCTACACAACTTTCAACAAATGGGGAAAAAGGATACACCTATGCCGATGTAACCCATTTGTTGGATATGTAAGTTGTGTAGCAGTTTTATGATATCACAAACCGTAAAAAAATCAACTTATTTTAAAATAGGGCATTTAATTATTGACCGATTAGGTACTTTAATAAAATTATTTGTATAAAAATAAAGCCCCGGCTGTCGTCAGGACTTATTTTTATGGGAGGGATAAAATAGATTCCGGCTTTTTGTCGTAAAGCGATGTTGCTTTCGGGGCTTCGGTTCAATACCCGCGTGAACAATCTACGATGTTTTCGAGGGGCTGCCCGTCGATGTAGCGGAGCACTTGTTCACAGATATCTTCTACATAGCGCGCATGCCCGTCACACAGTTGCATTGCCTTGTGGGAGGAAAGAAGGATGTTGTCCAGCATCTGAAAGGGATAGTCGAACGGGATAAGCGGCGAGGTCGCGGTTTTGGGCTTTTCCCTCCACGTGTCGATGGCGGCGCCTGCCATGCCCCCCGCGGTAAGTGCCTCGTACAATGCTTCCTCGTCGATGCAGTTGCTGCGCCCGACATTTACGATGTACTTGTTTTTCAACAGCCGAAGGAGCTCCCTATCGAACAGCTTGTCCGTTTCCTTCGTTCTGGGCATAGAGAGAAAGAGCAACTCTGTTTCCTTACACAGCTCCTCCAGCGAATGCACCGTTTTGATGCCCTCGTATTTTTTGCCGCGGTCGATGGTGTACGTTTCGATTCCGTTCGCGAGCAGCAGGCGGTGAAGCTCCCTGCCGATGTGCCCGTAGCCTGCCAGCCCTACCTTCATATTGAACAGGCTTTTCCAAAACGGATTGTCATTGTTCCAGTCACCCCGGCGCATTTTCCGGTCGAATTCGGCAATGCGGCTGACCAGCGCAATGGCGAGGCCGAAGGCGTACTGCGCAATAGTGCGCGAGTTGACGTGCGAGTTGATGAGGAGGATTCCTCGCTCTTTGAAGACGCGCAGGGGAAAGTCATCTACGCCCGTCTTATAGGCAAACACCGCCTTTAATTTATCCGCCTCCGCCAGCTTGCCTTCGGGCATTTTTTTGCCAATGAAGATGTCTGTCCCTCTGAGGGAATAATGTTCAAGATCGGCGATTTCCACCTCTGCGCGCTGCTGCAAGGCGGAATATAACGCTGCGAACGCCTCGTCCATTGCGGAAACGCTCAAAAGAATGCGCGGTCTGTTCATAGCTTTTGCTCCTTGATTTTTTCCTGATATTGCGCTACGTCTCTCTCTTTTAGAGTAAAGGTATCTCCCTGAATGGTATGCTTGAGTGCAAAGGCGGCGATTGCAAACTCCGCAGCCTCTTCGGGTGTTTTCCCGTTCAGCAACGCGTGCAACAGCGCCCCGTTGAAGGCATCCCCTCCGCCGATTTTTTCGAGGACGGGGAATGAAACTTCCGGCATGTCATACCGTCCTTCCCGCCAAAGCAGGGAGAGCTGAACGGCGTGGCGGTTGGGGGAAAGAACGGTGCGGTCGCGCAGGGCGAGGAGGCGGCAGGGGAGTTCTTGAAAAACTTGTTCCCGGTTCATTTGGAGAAAGACATCGAGGTCTTTTCTGCTCGCAAGCAGGATGTCTGCCTCGGCGGCAGCAGCGCGCAGTACCCCGCGCGCCATCTCGGTCGTCCAGAGGCTGGCTCTGTAGTTGAAGTCAAAGCTTACCGGTATTTTCCTTTTCCGCGCCTCGCGCATAAGCCGGAAGGCGAGGCAGCGCGAGCTTTCAGACAGCGCAAAGGAGATGCCGCTGATGTGAAAGAGAATCACCCCCGTGAACACCTTTTCGGGGAGGAAGGATTGCTCGTCCAGGCGGGTGAATTCAGAGTGCCTGCGGTAGTATAGGACGTTTGCCCCTCTGCTCGCCGTTCCGTTTTCGGAAAAGTACAGCCCAAGTGTATCCCCCCGCACGAGCACGTCGGAGGTATCGATTTTCAGGCGTGCAAGGTGGTCGAGCACGGCTTCGCCGAGCGGCCCCTCGGGCAGCGCCGTCAAGTACTTTGTGTCATGCCCGAAGGCGGAGAGGCAGGCAAGCACATTCGCCTCCGTACCGCCGTATACGGCGCCGAAGCTGTTGCTCTCGCGTATGCTTTTTCCGTCGGGGGCGGCGAGGCGCAGCATAATTTCCCCGAACGCCAGAATTTTTCCGCTCATACATTGTTCTCCTTGCGCGTTTCTGCCTCCCGCCGCAACCGGGCTTTGCACAGGTCTGCATAGTACATACAGGCGAGCAGCGCCTCGCCGCATTCCTTGCACACGGAGAGCCCGAGCATCCGACGCAGGCGGAATGCCGTGCCGTCGAATAATTCACGCAGCCTGCTTACGCAGGGCGCATATTTCCGCTTGATGCGCAAAATATCCCGCGCGTTCAGCTTTAGCTGATAGCCGAAATCTACGGCAATTTTGCGGTAGTCGACGAGATAAAAGTCGCTTTCCAGCTTATCCTTCGACAGAGCGGGCAGGTTCTTTCCGCTTCCTTTGGCGCCCAGCATGGCCTTCTTTTCCATATATTTTTGCAGCTCTTTCGCGTTCATATCCGCGATGACGTAAAAGTAGAGGTTGGGCTTTCCCCCTTCCAAAAGATCTCGAGAAAGACCGAAGAGGTTGTTGGGGAGAGAGAAGGGCAAAATATCCTGCTCAGTCAAGCCGTAGTTTTTTCGGATGGTTTTCAGGATGATCTTCTTGAGGGCTGCCTCTGCGTCCTCCGGCAAGATGCCCAGGGTACCGCCGTCCAGCCCGAGGTCGCTCTCCTTCATTGCGAGGGAGATGGGCTGGGCGAACTTGTCTTTCCATGTCGCCTTTCGTTTGCCGCGCTTTTCCACGAGCAGATAGCCGTCGCGGGTGAGAATGAGCCCATTGATGCCGATTTGGTTGCCAAGTTTCGATTCGGCAAGGGGAGAAACCCGCGTGCCGTATTCGTATACCTCGCGCACGGTCAGCCCGTTGCCCATTTTGTAGTCCATGCAGCGGTTGGTAACGAGCATATAGAAGTACTGCGAGCGCTCCGTCTTAAGCGTCAGTATTTCCCCGTCATAGTCCGCGTCGTATAACCGCATGGTCAGCGAATTGTGTACGCTGGAGGTGCCGTGCGCGCCCAACAGGGACACTGCGTTTTCGCGGATAAAGGCGGGTAACTCTCCCATCTTCGTTCTGTCCTCGAAGCGAACCCGTGTATTTCCCTCCACATTTGCAAAAATGCAGATACTGGAGAGATATAGTATGCCGCTGTCGGTGTACTCGGCGATTTCTTCTTCTCTGCGCCTGTACGCGTCCGAGTATCTGTCCGCAATCATGTTTTTAGGTCTGTTTCGCTTGGCGGGTACCTGCTTGAGATACATAAACTCCCCCGCAGAGAGGAAGGTGTTGTGCGCGTTGTCCGCCTTTTTCTTTGCATGGCCGCTGTATTTGGAGATAATTTTGTGATGGTCGTCCTCGATTTTAAGGGACTCTTCGAGAGCGCGGTTCACGCGGATGACGACCTTTGCAACGATGAGCGAGAGCGCCGCAACGAGGAAGATGGAGAGCACGTCTGTGCCGGTCACGGTTTCGAGGATGGTTTCCCAGACGCTTTTTTCAGAGGAAAACGCGCCCCCGAGCGCGAAGATTCCGATCGTACATCCTACCAGGAAGATAAGCTGAATCCAAAAATTTTTATAGATTTTTTTGCAGAGCTTCAGAAATTTTTTCATGTGTACACTTCCTATAGAATTACTGAATAAAGTATAGCATATCTGGCGGAGAAACGTCAAGGGATATCTTCGCGCACCCCCATAATTAAGCACAATTTATGACGAAATATATATTTCTGATGTATTAGTGCAATAAAGCGGATCGCAAATTATTTTAATTAAAATTAAAATAAATATAGGGTTTTTCCTTTGGAGAGTTTATGTGCGTTTTCATTGAAGCAGGAGCAGAGGCAGAAGCAATTTTTCAATTCCATGCGCATCTGTTGCTGATGCGAGACTGATAATACAAGGGCGCCCGCAATTCGGGGCGCCCTTCAAACATTTTCCACAATCTGCGCAATGGGCAGGAGCGCCAATTTTTCGGCGCAAGCTTGGCTCTACGGGAACATCTTTTCAAAGCGTTTGAGCCAGGTATAAATCGGGCGGAAGGTATCGTTTTCGAGGTAACGTTCCGCCTTTTTCCGTAACTCGAAGGGTGCGCCGAAATATGCCTCCGCGATGCCGCCCGTGATGGCGGCCAAGGTGTCGCTGTCGCCGACGCCGTTTTCCGCTAAAATATACATCACTTCCATCGGGTGGACGATGTAGGGGGTGTCCGTTCCCTTGCGCACCTGATTTCTGTGCTTTACTGCCGCAAATTCGATCGCTTCGTGAATGAGCATACTTCCGCCTCCGAAATTTTTTTATAACATAGCATTTTTCATATCCCGTTTATGGAACATATTATATGCTAAAATCGGGGGTAAGTCAAGGGAGCGGCGTCATTTGAAGCAAAGGATATATGCGGGAGAAGCATCATGCAGCGGTATAATTGAAACAAACATTGTGAACGTTTTTCAGCGGACTTGATTTTCTATAATATTTAAGCATTTACGGGAGTACCTCATTTTAAATTCATGATTGACATTGCACTTGAAATTTGTTATACTAAAACAAAATTATTGCCTTAGATTTGGGGAAAAGCCATGTTTACTCGACAACAGTATTCCGCCGGAATCAATTATACGATGCCGTTTTTGTGGGTGAACAACAACGATTACGAATCCGTCGGCAGAGAGATTGAAAAAATCAAAGAGAGCGGTTCGAATGCCTTTTGCGTGGAATCCCGCATATATGAGGAGTTTTGCGGCGCGGAATGGTGGAAATTGATGGATTTTATCGTCGGCAAGGCGGAAAGCCTCCGCATGAAGGTTTGGCTTTTGGACGATAAACATTTCCCGACCGGCGGGGCGAACGGCGCCGTCGAGCGCAATCCGCAGCTCCGCCCGAAGTATATCGTTTCGGACGAGGTCGACGTGCGCGGCCCGGTGCGCCGAGGGAAAGTATTGCTGCAAACGCGGCCCGATGCCCGCCTTTACTGCGCGGCTGTACTGCGGCAGACGGGCAACGAGACCTTTGAATATTATAAAGATGTGACCGATTGCGTCGTGGACGGTTCGACGCTGAAAGTCGATTTGCCGCAGGGGTATTTCCGCGTATGCGCGGTAAGCGTCTGCACGGGATACGACGAGTCGGGCGTGATGATTGATATGCTCAGCCGCGCCTCTGTCCGCCTGTTGATTGACGAAGTGTATGAGCCGCATTACGCCCGTTACAAGGGCACCTGTTTCGAGGGATTTTTTTCGGATGAACCCCGCTTCGGCAACGGCGTGTACAACGGGGCGCTGTACCGCGGCGGAATATACGGCGGCAACGCCGGCGAAAAGGGGCTGGCGTACAATTGGGCGGAGGATATGGGCGACTGCCTCGCGCGGCGGGCTCCGGGATATGAGCGTGGACATATCGTATCCCTGTGGAACGATGTAAAAGGCGTTTCGGCGGGCGTGCGCGTCGCGTATATGGACGAAATCACCCGCCGCTACGGCGAAAATTTTTCCGGACAGCTCTCCGCTTGGTGCCGCGAGCGCGGTTTGCAATATGCTTCGCACATCATCGAGGACAGCGGCGCGCATACCCATACGCATTACTCCGCGGGGCACTATTTCCGCAGTCAGCAGGGCGCGGACGCCGCGGGCATCGACGTCGTTCTGCATCAAATTAAGCCGTATTTGGGGAAGTACGGGCACATCTATCCGCCCGACGGCGGCTTTGCCGATCCGACCTTTTTTGATAATACGCTGGCAAAACTTGCGGTCAGCTGTGCGCATATCGATGAAAAAAAGGAGAACAGGGCGCTCTGCGAAATTTTCGGCGCGTACGGCTGGGCAGAGGACAGCTTCGAAATGCTGTGGCTCGCCAATCATATGATGGTGCGCGGCATCAATCGTTTTATTCCGCATGCGTTTACGACCTTTTACCCCTGCACCGATTGTCCGCCGCATTTTTACAGCGCGGGGGAAAATCCGTTGTATCCTGCCTATAAAAAGGTAATCGGCTATATCAACGAGGTGTGCGCCCGCTTTGAGGGCAGCCGCGCCGAGGTAAGGGTAGCCGTGCTCTACCACGCGGAGGCGGAATGGAGCGGTAAAAAATTTATGTCCGTCGATAAAGTCGCGGGGGAATTGCTTCGCCGCCAAATCGATTTCGACATCATTCCCGAAGACAGCCTGTATTCGTCGGAGGAAGGGGGCTCGCTGCAATTGAATGGCAACCGCTATGCCGTGCTTATAGTGCCGCGGCGGGAGTATCTGCCCGAAAAATTGTCCCGTGCGCTCGAAACTGTTTCCGCCGGAACGGAAGTTTTATACGCGAAGGAGAGCCGCCTCGCATCTTTGGGGAAATATTTGCAGGGCATAGGGTTGGCTTCCGTCGATTTTATGGGGCAGTATCCCTTTATCCGCGCGCGGAAGGCGCGCAAGGGCGGCAAGGATATCTATATGCTGCACAACGAACATCCGTCTGCCGCAGTAATCCGGTGGAAGGTCGCAGGGTGTACGGCAGTAAAGCAGATCGATATTCTAAACGAAAGGGAAGAACTGCTCCCCGTACAGGGCGGCGTGTGCACTCTGCGTATGGAGGCGGGGCAGGCGCTGTTGTTCGAGCTGTCTGCCGGCGGCGAAGCAGAGGAGCCTCGCACTTATCGGAAACTGGCGCTGCGGAATGTGCGGGCGTACTGTTATGAACGGGAAGGGGCTCCGAAGGAGGAGCTTTTGCCCGGCGATTTGAACGATTTGTTTGCTTCCCGCCCGCATTTCAGCGGGTTTGCCGAAGTGGAGGCGGATGTCGATTTGACGGGTTGCGACGCGCTGAAAGTCCGCTTTACGGGCGGATTTGTCTGCGTCGAAATCTGCGGGGAAGAGCGTATGCGCATTTTTTCGCCGGGGATAATCCGGCTGAACGGCAAATACGGTGTCTGCCGCGTTCGGTTTACCCTGTGCAATACGCTCGCCGACCGGCTGCGAGACGGATTTTCTTTCTATTCGGTGTTGGCGCCGGTATCTCTTACAGCGGTGTGGGGCGGTTGACAGAATATTCAGAGGCAAATTTGCAGCAGAATGACGGGAAATCTTTAATTTAAGTATTTACATGGTATCAAAAAACGTGGTATAATATAAATAAGGTATACAATATTTGCACTGATGGCGTTGCGATAAGGAGGAGAAAAATGAATGCTGTTCAAAATCTTGATTTGTTGAAGCTGTCTCCCTATATTCGCTATGCAAACAGAATATCGGGCACGGCGGCCGATTACTATGTTCCCTGGCGCATCATCTATGACTTTGAAGTAATTTTCATGGTGGAAGGGGAGTTGGAGGTTGTCTGCAAGGATAAGAAATATTTGTTGGAAGCAGGGGATTTCCATTTGATGCGGCCGTTCGTTGAACATCGGCGGCGGATTCCCGAGGGAAAAAGCTGTACCTATTATAATCTCCACCTTGATTTCTATTACGACGCAGACAATGAAAATTTTCAGGCGGAAGAAGTTTACTGCGTTCCCTGTGAATTGAAAGTAGAAAAAGCGGAGGTGTTGGATAGGCTGGCGGATCGCACTGTTTACGGCATGAGCGATACCGATCGCCTGGAAAAGTACCGCATTGAGGATCCCGTTCCTTACCTTGAGCGCTTTGAAACGATCCGACGGGAATATAACCGACAGGGGCGCATGAGTCTGCTTCGTATGCGCGGCGTGTTTTTGGAAATTTTGTCCGACTTGCTGGAGGAAATGGAAAAGAACGGCGAAGAGCTCCAGGAAGAGGACGTAATAGTCTCCTTCATGCGTTACAGCATGGAGCATTATAACGAGGATATCAACATTGCCGCACTGGCTCGCGAGTACGGTTTTTCGCCCAATTATTTTCGGAAGGTATTCAAAACGGCTACGCAGCTCACCCCGCGGGAATATCTGCTGCACTACCGCATCGAGCAGGCAAAGCGGCTGTTGCATTTCAACCGTTACGCCGTTTCGGAGATAGCATACATGGTCGGATACAACGATATCAATTATTTTTGCAAAGTCTTTAAAAAGGAAGTCGGTTGCAGTCCAACGCAGTATGCACAGGCGGAAGCGGACAGAAAGGAGGCGCCCGAGCTGCCGGAAAATTGAGTTTTTTGCGCAATTTTGAATTGAATTTTGCTATTATCCAGTTCAATTCTCCATTTACATAAAGCGATTTATCGTTTTATAATATTGGAGAGAAGGGGATGTAGCTTTCTGTGAAGAAGAAACGGGAGACGCGCATACCTCTCGTTTCTTTTTTAATTTTCGGAAAAATCTTTCCCTATCGGGAGAGAAAAAATAGAAAAAGGAGTTAGGAAAGATGATTAAGAAGATTCTGTGTATGGTGCTTGCCGCTGTTCTGTGCGTTGGGGCAGTATCCACCGTATTGGTTGGCTGCAACAATACAGGTGATACCGGCAACGGCGAAAAAGTTAAATTGTATGTTGCGGACAAGATTACCGACCAAACGGGTATTAACTCGTGGCTGCAACAGAGGCAAGACGCCTTTGACGAACAATTCGGCGACCGTATCGAGGTTACGCATTTGCCCGCTCCCGCCGGTTCTTCCGACGAGATTCAGGCGGTTATGCTGCAGTTTACGGATGCAGTTGATGCGCCGGCTTTGGCGCAGGTCAACTCCATCAACTCGAACAGAACGCTCTGGGCGTCGGGCATTCTCGGCGACTGGTCCGATTATCTGACGAGTTGGGACGGCTATGCGAACTTTACCGATTTGATGAAGGAAACCTACGCGATGGGGGACAGCATCATCGGCTTCCCTATTTCGATGGAAATCCCTCTTTTGGGCTTTAATAAACAGATCCTGAAAGATAACGGGTATATGTCCGAAGACGGCGTTCCCACCGATGAGTTTTTGGAGAAGGTCAAAACATGGACGGGCTTCCGCGAAGTCGCGTTGGATTTGACGGACGCGACGACTGACCCTTCGAAGCCTGTTTCGGGTACGGGCATGCTGCTCGCCGATTACTATCTGTTTCTGGGTAACTGGATGAAGGCGAACGGCGATAAATTGGCTACGCAGGCTGAAGACGGCACGATTAGCCTGGACTTTGCGAATGACAATGCCGTTGAAACGTATGAATTCATTCACTCCATGCGTTTCGGCCAGTATAAATCAATTTACCACAGTATGAACCTCGATCTTGCGAGCTTCATGAGCTTGATTTGGTCTGACCAGGTCGCAAGCTTCACCTTCTATCCTACGTGGGCGTCCTGGTTCCAGAGCGTCAACTATGATATCAACAACATTTACGTAATGCCCTTCCCGAAGAATACCGGGCATGAGGCGGAATATTCGGCTGCATTCTATCCCACTTCCTATGTTCTGAACGGCAAAAAGTCGAAGGCGGAACAGGAAGCCGCGGCAGAATACGTCAAATTCATGTGCAGTGAAGAGGCCTGGCTCGACCGCATCGATTTTGCAGACAGTTATGAAATCATGCAAATCGTGTTCCCGCCTTATAAGACGATTACGATTGAAGATATGACCGATATGATGCCTGCGGATTGGAAGAGCGCGACGCTCACCGCGATGGAAGACGCAAAACCTACCGAATTGAGTGTGGACAACTACGTTACCTATCTGAACGCGAAGTCCATTTCAATTCTCGACACCGAATCGATGTCGAGGGATACGATTATTTCTCTGTTGAACGAAGCGCAGACCACAGCCGAAAACGAGTGGCTGAACAATTACAATAAGGACATCTTGGGACAATGATTAGGCTGCAGGCAATCCGAAAAAAAGTCTTATCCCGCAAGTTTGCCGTGTGTTGCCTGTTCATAATCCCGTGCGCCGCTTTCTATGTGATTTTTCGCTATTGGCCTTTCCTGCAATCGTTGTTTTATTCTTTTTTCCATTACGATTACATGAATCCGCCGGGGGATTGGGCAGGGTTTGATAATTATATCAACACATTCCGCAGTTCGGTGTTTTGGACTTCGCTGTGGACGACGGTAAAATTGTTTTTGCTCTCCCTCGCGTTCGGGTTTCTCGTACCGATACTGCAGGCGCTGTTTTTGGCGGAAATCAAGCGCGGAAAAGCGACCTTTCGCTATATGTACCTGATACCGGCGGGGATACCGTCTATCGCGACGCTCGCGGTGTGGAAATATATCTGGAATCCGCAGGGCGGTTTGGCGAACGTCATCTCCTCCGCCTTGGGTTTCGGCACGCACGACTGGCTGTTTGAACCGAATACTGCCCTGTTTGCGCTGCGCTTTTCGTGTATCCTGGGCGGCGGTCTCGGCATGATGATTTACTTCGTGGCCATCAACAACATCGATTCCGAAATATACAGCGCGGCGAAGATTGACGGCGCGAACGGCTGGCAGCAGATGTTCCTCATCACGATTCCGAACATTTTGGGCACAATCGGCATTCAGTTTCTGCTCACGCTCACGAGCAGTTTGCTCACCTTCGACGACGTGTATATTTTGACGGGCGGTGCCGAAAGTTCGCAGACGGTCGTCATGGGAATATACCGCAAGGCGTTCTCGGAGCTGAACATGGGGCAGGGTATGGCAATGTCCGTCGTCATCATGCTCATCACGCTGTCGGTCAGCATTGTGCAGATAAAACTGCAGTACCGCGACAACAAGGGGTAATCCATGAAAAATCACATGAAATTGGGGAAAGCAGATATGTCTCTGCGCATTGTTGCGTATGTGTTTACGATTCTGTTTTTGATAATGCTGCTGTTCCCTATTTATTGGCTGTTTACTACGTCTACAAAGGATGTAATGCAATCGTACGAAACGCCGCCGGAGATGTTCCCGACAATGCCGTACACGTACGAAGTCTATCTCGAAGTTCCCGACGGGTATACCGCCGAGGATTTCCGGGAGGACAGCGCGTATCTGGCGTGGCCGGTGGCGAATGAATGCACAAACCGCAGATTTGCGGGGTTACGAATCATGGCCGGGTATAACGGAATGATTCAATACAAATGCGAGATATCTTCGTCGGATTTTAAGCTGTATAAAAGCGAGCTTTTCCCGGGGGCGGTGAGCGTCAATATTATTCGCAACACGATGGAGAAAGTGCTGTCGGTGATGGATCGCGAAAAGATGTTCAGCCTGAACAGTTCCGGGGTATATGCCCAGCGGGGCGGCAACGAGTACAGCGATGCGGTGGAGGCGGATCTCAACCGGTTTGCGGAGGAGGCTTCCATCAAGGCGACGGTATCGTCGGTCGGCACGCAGCGGAGCTTTTCGGGAATGTTTTCCAGCTACGTCGTAGCGTGGCTTCGCTTTGAAACGAGCGGATATACATTCTTCCGCTTTGTACAGAACTCACTCATTATATCGATAGCCGGCGTACTGCTCCAATGGTTGCTCACGGGCATGTTCGCCTACGCAATGGCGAGGTTGGTCTCGGCAAAAACATCGCGCATTTTGATGGTGTTTGCGATTTTGACGATGATGATTCCGTCAATCGTTATCGTCCTGCCGCTGTACGGCATGATAGAGCGATTGCAGTTGAAGAACAATCTAATCGCGGTCATACTGCCGGCAGTGCCGAGTGCGATGAACTTATTCCTGTTCAAGAACTTCTTTGAGGGGATACCGAACGACCTCAATGAAGCGGCGCGTGTAGACGGTGCGAGTGAGCTGCGCATCTTTTTCCAGCTATACGTGCCGCTGTCCGTGCCGATATTCAGTGTCGTCGCGATGCTCACGTTTACAGGCGCATGGAACGAATTTTTCTGGCCAAGTTTGGTCTTGAATCAGGAGCCATATATGACCCTGCCGGTTATCATAAACGCATTGATGAACGCGCCGGGGTCGAGCGGACTGCGGGATTATCCGCTGTCGATGGCGATGTCCGTTATTGCGGCTGTGCCAATATTTATCGTATTCCTATTTTTCCAAAAATACCTCACGGAAGGCATGGTGTTTACGGGGCTGAAAGGGTAAAATAATTTAAATTCAGGGGGTTTTACAATGAAATCAAAGAAATGTTGGGCATTGGGATTGTCGTTGGCGCTGGTTGCTAGCCTGGGCGCGGCGGCGGTATCCGTATCCGCGGCTCCTGCCGCGGAGGATTGGGCAAAAAATGAAGTCGGCGGCGCCGTGACGACGGTTACGGCGCTCGAGAACGGCTGGAAACTTTCGAGTGAGCTCCCCGCTGCGCAAGGCGGCACCAACGCGGAGAGCACCGCCGTGCTACAGCTGCCGCTGAACCTCGAGCAGCCGCTCTCCTTCGACATGAAAATCGATTACAATCGCACGAGTGTGGAGGATACTTCTCCGAACCGCGGATTTGTGATGGCTATCAACGGGGCGGACATCACCGACACTGCGAACGGTCAATATTTTTCGCAGTTTAATTTGAAGACAATCAACCCCAATGTTACAGGCTTCCAAGTGCGTTTTACGTCTGAATCTGCCTGGCTGTCTTCAGGGGCACCCGAAGCGACGAACGTCACGATGTTCTATGAAAATGCAAACGGGGCGGGTGGTTCCCAAAACGGCAACGGCGGAAACTGGACGGGCACCGCGGGGGATACGACGCTGAAAATCTCCGATATGCTGTACGAAGAGCAGACGGTGCGCGTGACCGTAGACAAGGCGGACGACGCGTACCAGCTCCGCTTCAACGGTGTCGGCACGATTACCGGCGGCTGGGGCCCTGCGGAACTCACCTTCGATATCCCCGTCGAGAGCGCGGGGTATAAGGCTGACCAGACGGTGCAGCTGGCGTTCTCTTTCCTGAACTGGAACTGCACAACCGCGACGACCATGGGCGTGGAAGTTACAAACTTCAGCAACGCCGCCTACTCCATGGCGTTCGATTCCTCCTCCTATGTGTTGGATGAAATCGGCAAAACGCTCGATCTTTCCGAAGAACTGACGATTACCGACCTCGCCGCAGACGCTCCCGCGGACGTAGACGTCACGTGGACGTCGTCCGACGCTGCCGTCGCAGAGGTATCCGACGCCGGCGTCGTAACGGCGAAAAAGGCGGGTACGGCCACCGTCACCGCGGCTTTGGCCGACGGCACGAAGGCAACCTGCACCGTCGACGTGCGCATCCCCGCCTCGGGCTGGACCTTTGCGGAGAACAGCTATCTGGCGGCCTATGAGGCGGAAGACGGAACGCGCATCGCAGGCGAAATTCCCGCGCCCGCGTCCGGTCAGTCGGCAACACTGCAGGATATGGCGGTCATCACGCAGCGCATGAAGCCCGCCTCCAAGCTTTCCTTCGACCTTGCCGTCAATTACGACGGCGCCGAAGCGAACCGCTGGCTTGCCATCTGCTTTAACCGTGCAGCTGTCACGGACGGCGTTCCTTCCCTGGAGGATATGAACGTCAGCGCCATCGGCGGGCTGAAGCAGTCCGGCTTCCAAATCACGCTCGACGCGGCTCCCAGCTGGGCAGGCGTTTATACGGCGGTCAACGTGGTAACGTACGGTTACAAGGGCCAGTACGGCGGTGCGACGCTTCCCTCCACCGATACGGTAAATTCCGAACTCGCGCAAAACTTCTGGGCGGGCGCTCCGATTCACGTCGAAATCACGCGCACGGAGACGGCGTACGTCGTCACGCTGGACGACCAGACGCTGACAATTCCGCACTCCGAGCTCTCTGCCGAAGGCGACTTTTCCGCGGCGGATCAAGTGTTCTTGGGATTCAAAATGTTTAACGGCACCGATACGGCTGCCTCCGTCGATTTCACCGTTTCCAACCTCGAAAACGGCTTGATGAGCGGCGTTACCCTGGATAAAACGGAAGTTGCGCTGAGCAAGGACAATCCTTCCGCTGCGCTGAAGGCGACCATCCAGTGGAAAGAGGGCGTTGACCATTCCGGCGCGGACGAGACCATCACCTGGCTCACCTCCGATTTCTCCGTGGTTTCGGTAGAAAACGGCGTTCTGACGGCGAAGAAGGCGGGTACCGCTACGATTACCGCGATGACGGCGGAAGGGGATACGGCGACCTGCACGGTCACGGTTACCTGGAATGACGGCGGCTCGACGACGGATCCCGGCGACGGAGATGGCGACAACAACGGCGACGGACAGGAACCCGCCGACAACGGCGGTTGCAGCGGTGCGATGGGCATCGGGGCGGGCGTTGCGGCGCTGAGCGTTGTGTCTTTGGCGGCTTGCGCGGCGGCTGTAAGCGCGAAGAAAAAGGCGAATAAATAAAAATAGATTGACAAGACGAAAACTGTTTTACGAGGTATTATAGAGACATGTCAAATAAAAAAATTGCCATAGGCTGTTTTGCTCTCGCCATCGTGTTCGGCTTAGTCGGCCTGTTCACGGCATTGTTTGCGGGCAATTTGTCGGGCGGGGCAAACAGCTCTGCGCAGGAGCGTACCGGCAAAACTTATTATATCTCCAACGACGGCAGCGACGCCAATGACGGTTTGAGCGAGGAAAAGCCTTTCCAAACGATTTCCAAGCTCAACACGCTCACCCTGCAGGAAGGGGACGCTGTCCTCTTTAAGAGGGGAGACGCCTTCTACAACGAAACATTTGCGGTACAGGGCAGCGGCACGCAGGAAAATCCGATTTTAATCGGCGCGTACGGGAGCGGAGCCGCTCCCGTAATCGCGGCCCGCACGACCGACCAGCCGTGCATCTACTTGGACGGCAATGAGGGCATCGAGATTATGGATCTCGAACTCGCCGAATCTTACCAGGGAATCAGCGTGGAATATAATCTCGATTTCGGCAACAATTATCTCCGCTTCGAAAACCTGTATATCCGCGACATGCTTCGCAGTTACAATTCGTCCCCCGCGGAATACAACCACACTTCCTGCGGCATTACCGTCCGCGCAAACCGCGAAAAGGGTTCCGCCCAGCAGGTGGCGCTGGAAAATCTGATAGTGCGCAACATCAATTTCTATAACTGCGAAGTCGGGTTCTGGGGCTGCTGGAAAGTCGGCAAGGAATTTGTCCCCGATTACGACGTTGCCATCATCCGCAACGTGCTTTTGGAAAATCTGTACATTGAGCGCGGAAATATGTGGGGCTTCTCCTTCACATTCATGGAGAATGTCGTCGCGCGCAATATCGTTACGCGCAATACCGGCTTGTCGCCCAACAATTTCGGCTCCTGCGCATTGCTGTTCGGCTTTGATAAAAACGTTCTTATCGAGCGGGTGGATATCGACGGGCATTACCGCAATAGTGCTCAAAAAGTTGACGCGTGCGGCTTGGACTTCGAGGGCGGTATGGAAAACGTTACGCTGCGCAATTCCGTAATCCGCAATACCGACGGCTGCAGCATGTTCATTACCTACAACACCGAGCAGTCGAGCTATGATATTGAGGTCGAAAATTGCACCTTTGCCAATTTCGGGCTGAACGACGGAGGCTCCAACCAGGGCTGCGGCGTGCTCGTATTCGACAATGACGGCCATCCGAACTACAGCACCGGCGTGTTCCGCAATTGCAAGTTCATCAATGCGCGTACGCAAATGACGGTGCCGTTTTACAAAAACACGTCCCCGTACATTTCGTTTGAAAACTGCGAAATGATTTATGATACCAACTGGACGTATGAATTCAGCGGCGAAGGCAACACGATGTCCTTCGAACAGTACTCCTCCGTTGCCGACATGAGCGCGGCGGACGGAAAACTGAATGCAACGTTCGGTGAGGGCACCAACTATATTGCCACGCCCGACGCAATCAAACTCGATGCGCGCGAAGGTAAAATTTTGAAGCTTCGCCTCAAAAACGAGAGCAGCGCTACGAAAATCAAACTCTCCTTTATCAAGGACAGCGATATCAACTACGACGATGATAAATCGCTCACATTCGATATTACCGCAGGCGATTCCGACTTCAAGGAATATGTCGTCGATTTGAGCGAGTGCAGCGAATGGAAGAGCTTCGTTCGCCAGTTGCGCTTTGAATTTGTCGGGGCAACGTCCGGCAGCGTGCAAATCGAGTCTGTCATCGTATTGCCGGAGGAGGTGTAACCAATGAAAAAGATTTTATGGATATTGCTCTCTTTGGCTCTCTGCGTTGCGTTGTTTGCGGCGGTTCCCGCCGCTGCGGCAACGGCTTCGGAAGGGGAAATTCTGAATGAAGCGGGGGAAGAAGTTCCTGTCTTCAATGTATTCGGCTCGCAGTCGATGACGGAAAATGCGGACGGCTCGATTTCCGTTTCCGGCACCGCGGCGTGGAGATACGGCATCTCTTCCAACCGCAATATTTTCCTCAATCCCTTTTCCACAAAGGTAAAGTTCGATACTGCCAACACCGATCTTCAGCTGAGCATCATCGCGACGCGCCTGCGCCACGGATATTATTCGGATGCCGGGAACGAAGTGCTTGCCGTCGTGCTCCGTCAGCAGTCCTCGAGCATCGCCGTCGATATTTTCGATAACAGCGGCGAAAGCATATTGGAGGAAACGAAAACGCTGATGGGCAACCCTACGGAAACCTGGGTTACCGTCACGATGGAAGTTGCCGAAAACCAAGTGAAAGTTAACGTAAACGAAATCGAATTTGTGTTTACGTCGGAGCAGTTCAACCCCGAAAGTTTTGCCCAGCCCATGTTCCTGAAATACGGCTTAAATTCCGGTTCCCAGACGGCGCAGGGCGGCTTTACGGTCTCGGAAATCGACTGGGGCGATGCGCCGGAAGGGTTCTCCGAGGATGTATACGGCAACATTGACGGGATAGAGGCGGCGCTGGACGAGTCGTTCGGCACGCAGCCCGCTCAGTATTCCTATGTTCTGCCCATCGTATTCGCGTGCCTTGCGGGCGTCGCGGTTATCGCGGGCGTCGTATTCGTGTTGCCGAAGAGGAGGGATTCCGATGAAAAAGCATAAGTATCTGGCGGCAATCGCATTATCGGCCTTTTTGACGGCGGCGTCCGTTCTCCCTTCTCTGTCGGCGGGCGCGGCCACCGCTTCGATTTCCGACTGGAAGGCGTACAACGCTTCCGCCGCTACGAATACCGTCATAGAGGAAACGGACAGCGGCATTCAAGTTACGGGTACGGTCGGCGTTGCGAACAACGAGAACAGCCTCGTCGTGCTACAGGGTGCCCCCCTGAATATGAACACCATCGTCTCCTTCGATTTTTCGATGGATTACGATACCGAAGAGGTGCGCGCAGACCGCTGGTTTGCCATCTTGTTCAATGAAATGACGATTTCGGCGGACGGCGTGGCCGACACTTCGAATATGATGCTTTCGACGCCGCAGGCTTTCGGCTCGAAGGTCGGCATGCAAATCAATTTTTCGAGCAATGCGGATTGGTATTCAAACCCGCGGTTCGGCATGAACGCTTTCAACAATTATACGGGCTATGTAAAGAGCGAAACACTGGAGAGCGATTTCTGGGAAAAACTGAACGCCGGCGAAAGCGTGCATATCCAGGTCGTCAAGGACGAGGAGGCAGGCAAATATATCGTCACTGCGGAAGACCTCGTCTATGAGAGTCCCGTCAACCAAATCGGTGACGGGAGGGATTATCAAGACGGCCAGGCGTACCTCGGCTTCCTTATGTACAATTCGGCGAGCCGGGCGTGCAACCTCAACTATACGGTGGAAAACCTCGTCAACGGCTATATTGCCGATACCGTAATCAAGCAGAACGGAGAAGTCGTTTCCGAAGTTTCTCTCGCAGCGGGGAGCAAGGCGCAATTCACGGCCGAGCTGACTCCTGCGATAAGCGGCACGCCCATACCGGACGAAACAATCGTTTGGAGCTCGGATAAACCGGAGGTTGCGGAAGTCTCCGCAAACGGCGAAGTCACCGCGAAGAAGGGAGGCAACGCGATTATCCGCGCGACAAACGCGGAAGGCACCTACTGCGAAGTGGAAATCACCGTGCCCGTCGAGTCGATGTCTGTCGATGAGACGGCTGCCAAATTAAATGTCGGCGAAACGCTCTCGCTCAAAGCTGCGGTATCGCCGGCGGACGCCGTCGTCAGTTACCGTTCCCTCGCGCCGGAAATTGCGACAGTCGATGCGAACGGCATAGTCACGGGCGTTCGTTCCGGGCGCGTACAAATTGAAATCAGCTGCGGCCAATTTACCGAAACGGTCGAGTTGGAAATCGAGCTTGAATCCATCGGCGCAGGCGATTTGATGGAACCCATCGATTACGGCGACGGCAGTTTCTCCGTTCAGCAGCCTGAACAGGGCGCGGGAAAGACGGTTTTGATTGCCATCAGTTCAGTTCTGTTGGCAGGCGGCGCGGCAGGCATTATCTGCACACTCGTCGTCAAAAAGAAGAAGTAAATCGAATCTGCGTTACGCTGGGGCGCGGCAGTCGTTGCTGGCTGCCGCGCAACTTATATAGCCGGGTAAAACTGCCCGTTTCCGTCCGAGGGAGAGCGGCCGGCGCCGCTGAAATTGGCGGATTGGAAAACGCAGAAGTGAGGAATTAGCATGGATATTGCAAAGAATGAAAAAGGAATAAAAAATTATCCGCGCGCGTTGCGGAAATCGCAGTCCGCGGAGATTGCGGAAAATTTGCGCTCGCTGCGCCTGCGGAGAGGAGAGGAAGAGTCGTTTGCCGTTTTCGACATGGGCGAAGAATCTGTCGGCGGGTATCCCGTGTTCACGGTGAAGAGCTATGGCGGGAATCCGCGCCTTCGGATCAGTTACAGCGACCGCTACGGCACGATGGAAACGATTGAGTCCATGCGCAAGGGAGATTTTATCCGGGGGTGCTGCAAATATCTCGGCGTAGAACTTCCCGTAATGCCGGCAAACCCGGGCCGCTTCGAGGAATATGCAATTACCCGTAAGGGCGTCTATCTGTTCCCGTTGATTCAGGGGCAGGAGCGTTTCGTCGCCATCGAGGCGGAAGGGGAGAATTGCGAAGTCGAAATTGAAAATTTTTACATTTACAATCCCGTGCCGGCGCCGGAGCGCAGCGGTTCGTTCGAATGTTCGGACGCTCGGCTGAACAGCCTGTTTAAGGCGTGTGCAGATACGTTGGATCTCGCAACGATTCGCGCGGAGACCATCGGTTCCGTCGGAGGCACCGCACTGCTGCGCGGGCTTACGCAGGGGGAAAACGGCGTAATCCGCAGAGAGTTTTGCGAACTTACCGATTATGTGTACGAAGTCCGGTTCGGCATTTCGTATAATCCGCATGCGTCTTCGGGAATATGTCTGTATTTCCGCGCGCCCGACCGCAAAAACGGATACGTTCTCAGCGTGGATTTAGACGGCACGGTCACCGCATATATCCGCAAGGACAGCGTGGAACGCTTCCTTGTGCGTCGTTACATACACCCTCTCACCGACAACGTTTTGTACGATTTGCGCGTCGAGTGCAAGGGGAACTCCTTCCAAGCGCGCTTGGGCGGGGAGGAAATCCTCTCTTTTAGAGATGACACGTTTGCTTCCGGCAGTTTCGGTTTCTGCCAGATGTGCGAAAAGTGGGCGTTTGCGAAGCGCGTGCGCGTTTGGAGCGGCGAATCGCTCCTGCTGGACGAGGATTTTTCCGACCTCTCCGGCTATAAAATGGTGCGCACGCCGCCTTTTATTTCCGACGGCGCTAAACGCGACCGGCTCCCTTGGAGCGGGGATATCGATTGGGCGTTCCGCAGCGGGTTTTATTCGCATGGGGCAAAGACGGCCATGCCGGAAACGCTCGAATTGTTCGCCAAACATCAAACGCCGGAAGGCTATGTGTTCGGCACTTTTTACCCGGAATACGAGGACGGATACCGTTCCCGCGAATACGGGCACTATGAATCGGACATGTTCTCCGCTTGGTACATTGTGGCTCTGGGTACGTATTACCGCTACACCGCCGACGTTGCGCTCGCCAAAAAACTGTATCCGAGCGTGCGTGCGGGGCTGGGGTATTTCCTTCGGAGCATCGAGGCGGACGGCCTGTTCAACCAGCGCTACGAAACGAGCAAAGGGCTTTGGGATCACCAGCTCGGCGATTTCGGCAAAAACAGCTATACCAACCTCATCATATGGGAGTGCTTCCGTACGGGCGAGATGCTGGCGGAACTGCTCGGCGAGCGCGAAGACGCGGCACTGTATGCTTCGACCTCGCAGCGCATGAAGGAGGGCATCTTCCGGCTGCTTTGGAGCGGCCGTTGCGGCGGCTTTATTAAAACGTTGGGGAACGAAGTGTATTGCGACATGGCGAACGCCTTTGCTATGGGCAAAGGACTGGTAACCAAGGAGCAGGCGGAAAAAATTTCCAAATCCGCGCTCGGCAATACGAAGGGTTACGGAAAGATTTTGTCTTTAATGATTCACGGCCTGTATTCATACGGCTATGACGAACTGGCGTTTGAAATGCTCACAACGCCGCAGCCCTTCCGCTTCGACAACGGCGAGGTTTATGCGCATGTGAGCTGGCTGGATATGGTCGATTCGCAGGATTACCCGCATACTACGATGGAATGCATGCATTTCCCGCCGGCGCCTTCCGGAAACAATACCGATTGGGGCGATTTATCGCATCCGGATTCGGGAGTCAACGACATTTTGGGCGGCGACATTTTGGGGTTACGCCCGCTGGAAGCGGGGTTCAAAACCTTTGCCGCCGCGCCGCATGTGTACGGCGTTACGGGTGCGTCCGGCAAAATCGAAACGCGTTTTGGGGAAATTTCCCTGCATTGGGAACTTGTCGGCGGCGCTGTCAAGGGCAAAGTGGTCTGCCCCAAGGCGTGCACCTGCGTTGTGCCCGATGGAATGCAATTGGAAGTGGAATACAGATAGATTGCAAGGCTTTATGTATCATTCTGTATAGGCGGAAAAGAAAAGATGGCAGGCGTAGGCAGAAACGGTGGCGGGAAAGTCATGTATTGCTTTTGGGAGAACATTCTGAGCCGCCGAGTGACAGAAAAAGAGAGTAAGCCATTACGGTTTACCCTCTTTTTCTTTACCGCGTATGCTGGGAAAGCCGTCTGTTCGTGCGCATGGGGACATTGTTTGACAAGATACTTGTTAAATATTCGTGTTTTCATCATTATTGAAAATTAAATCGGAAAAGTCGAGGAGCTCGAAACATCGAAATTCGAAAGCCAAAACAATGCTTTATGCTGGCATATGGAATCTCAAAGCGCACTCGCCGAAACAAAGAGTCAAATGGGATAATAGGCGTGTAAACAGAGCGTTTTTTGCGAACCAATTTGCGTCAAACAGTGGGTTTCGGCAGTAAAAACGGGTGGGGTATTCAGCAAAAGAAATTCGATGGAAAAAGACGGAATAGTTCAATTTTTTTACGGTTTTGCTCATTGAAAATGCCAAAATTGTGCCTTATAATTTTATCATATTGAAATAATTTTATGCTTTCATAAAATTTATTTGCAAGAAAGATAGGGAGAATTGTATGAAAAACAACATCGAGATTGGCGTTTACTATTTCCCGAATTATCACAAAGACGCGCGCAACGCCGCGTGGCACGGGAAGGACTGGACGGAATGGGAATTGGTAAAATTGGCAAAGCCTCGATTCCCAGGTCATCAACAGCCGAAGGTTCCCCTGTGGGGGTATGAGGATGAGGCCGAACCTGCCGTTATGGGAAAAAAGATAGATGCCGCGGCGGATGCCGGCATTACTTCCTTTATCTTTGATTGGTATTGGTACAACGACGGCCCGTATCTGCAGAATTGCCTGGAAAAGGGTTTTTTGGGCGCGCCCAATACGGAAAAATTGAAATTTGCGCTCATGTGGGCGAATCATGACTGGGTGGACATTCATCCCGCTCAGCGCAGCGTACATTCGCACGGCGTAAATACGCTCGCCGCCGGAATGATTTCGGAAGAGGCGTTCGTCCGCGCGACAGACCACATGATTCAAACGTATTTTTGCCGGCCGAACTATTGGCGTATCGACGGCGGGCTGTACGTCTCTTTTTACATGATAGCCGGGCTCATTCGCTCGTTTGGCGGCGCCGAAAACGTACAGCGGGCGTTGGAAGATTTCCGCAACCGCGTCAGGGCGGCGGGACTGGGAGAGCTGCATTTGAACGCCGTCGTATGGGAAAGGGAGATTCTGCCCGGGGAAGAGGGCGCCGGCGACGTCAACGCGCTCCTGAAGACGATGGGGTTTGACAGCATCACCAGCTACGTATGGATGCACAACCAAACGATGGAGCATTTCCCCTTCGAGGATTACGCCGAATACGCGAAGAGGAATGCGTGCGATTACAGCAAATTTACCGAGCAGTACGAGTTGCCGTACTTCCCCAACGTGTCGATGGGGTGGGATTCTTCGCCCCGCACGTGCATGTCGGATAGGTACGATAATATCGGGTATCCTTTCTGCCCGATTCTGCAAAACAATACTCCGGAAGAATTCGGAAAGGCGCTTGCGCGCGTCAAAGAGTTTTTGGCAACATCATCTTTGAAACAAAAGATGTTTACGATAAATGCGTGGAACGAGTGGACGGAGGGGAGTTACCTGGAGCCGGACATGATCCACGGGTATGGCTATCTCAATGCAATCAAAAAGACTTTTAAGGAGGGAACTTTGAATGAAATCTAAACTCAAAAAGATTTTGATGTTGATGTTGGTAGTGGCTCTGTGTTTCGTCAGCATCGTATCCATTGTCGGATGCGGCGGGACGGATTACGACAATATCATTGACGGCGGAGACGATGGTGATATTGCAGGGGATATCGACCCTGAGGATGACGGAAGCGATATCAACGGCGGCACCAAAAAGATTTATATCACGGTCGCCGATCGCCCGAGCAGCCAGAACGGTATCAACCGCTGGTATGTTGCCCGGCAGGAAGCGTTCCGGAAACAGTACGGGGAAAATATCGAATTAAAGACGATTCAAGACCCTACGGCGGGCGGTGACGATATCAAGGGCTTTGAAAGTGTCGTCAATACGCTGACGCCTTCCGATGCCCCGACGCTTTTGCCTGTCCCCGGAAACAATACGGCGCGCACCATCGCGATGACCGGTTTGATTCAGGATTATACCCCCTATGTCAGTTTCTATAAAGATTATGAAGATATCAATGAGGACGCTTTAAATTCTCTGACCATCGACGGAAAACTGTACGGTATGCCCACGTCTATCGACGTGCCTATGCTCGGCTTTTCGGTTAAAGTGCTTCGCCAAATCGCCGTCGACAAATACACCGATAAAGATTATCCGGACGCGACGGAGCGGAACGCGCTGCGCGCTCAGTTTGTGCAGGATATGACGGACGAAATTATGGCGATTAAGACGTGGGAGGACTACAAAGAGGTCGCTAAGCAATTGACCACGACGACAATCAGCGGCGCGGGTGTCTGGGTATCGAGCTATCACCTCGGGTTCGGCGTATGGCATGCGGCGAACGGTTGGGGCATGGCGGAGCAAAATGCCGACGGCTCCATCGCCCTCGATTTTGCCAATGAATCGGCTCTGAAGACGTTCGAGTTCTTCCGCGAGCTGAAAAAGGAGGGCATTTACACCCTGCAGCCGGAATCCACCCTGAACGAATTGTTCGGAAAGATTTTCGAAGACCAGGTCGCAAGTTTCCTGTTCTATCCCTCTTGGTACGCGAGTTGGTTCTCGGGCAACGGCTTTTCCAGCAGCGATATTATCACCATTCCCTTCCCGCAGGGGCCTACCTCTTTGGCGAATGGGGATGACCCTTCCAATCTCGTGTTCGCATCGAGCTATGTGTTGAGCAAGCACGCCACACCAGACGAGGCGAAAGCGGCCGTCAAATATCTGCAGTTCATGTACGGCAAAGATGCCTGGGAGGCGCGCTTCAATTACGCTCTGCAGGAAAACATTGTGGATATCATGGTGCCCACGCTCGACAGCGTTTCGATGGATCCCGTCTATGAGATTCTGCCGGACAGCTGGGAAACTGCGCTCAACAACGGCCGCCAGAACGGATTCTATATCACCGTCAATTCCGAGGCATACATGACGGCGCTGACTACCTATCTGCCCCGCTATGTAAACGAGGCGTATTATCCCACGCTGGAAGATGTGGCGCAGTCGCTGCGCGAACAGCAGGAGGTGGCGATTCGTGAAAATACGGTCGTGAAATATGTTCCGAAAAACTGAAAGGGGAGTTTCAATGAGAGAATTTGCTGAAACGGCTGAATCGGTCGAAGCGCAGGAAGCCGTCCTGCCCGAACACAGCGAAAAAAAGAATTCGAAGAGGATGAAAAATATACGGACGCTCCTGCTCAGCCTGCTGTTCGTCGGGCCGACGTTTATCCTCTTTTTGGTGTTCGGATACATCGTCAATTTTCAGTCGCTGTTCTATTCGCTGTTCAGCTTTGACTACGGAAATCCGCCCGGAACGTTCATCGGCTTTCAAAATTATGCGGCGGTTCTGTCGTCCGTCGAATTTTGGCAGTCCCTTTGGGTATCCGCAAAGCTGTTCCTTTTGAGTGTGTTGCTCGGCTTTTGGGTGCCGATTGTGCAGGCGATTTTCCTCAACGAATTGGGGAAAAAGAGCAAGAGCGTGTTCCGCTATCTCTACGTGCTGCCCGCAGCGCTGCCGAGCATCGCCAACATGACGGTTTGGAGCTATATCTGGAACCCCGAATACGGACTCGCAAACGAGTTTATTTCCTGGTTCGGCATTGGCCCGCAGCTGTGGCTGCAGAGCGAAACGCAGGTGCTTTGGTGCCTGCGTATCGGCGGGCTGCTGGGCGGAGGAATGAATATCCTCCTGTATTCGGTGGCCATTAACGGCGTCAACCCGGAAATTTATGAGGCCGCAAAGGTAGACGGCGCGAGCCTGTTCCGCTGCGTTTTTGCAATTACGCTGCCGAATATTGCTTACATGATCAAGCTGCAGTTTTTGCTGTCGCTGACGGGCGCTCTGCTGGCTTTCGACGACGTGTACATCATGACGAAGGGCGGGCCGGGCACGGCATCGACGACGGTCGTTATGAATATCTATACGAAATCGTTCAGCCAGCTGAACTTCGGGCAGGGTATGGCCATGTCGGTTGTGTTAACGTTAATCACGATGATATTTGTTGCGTTGCAGATTTTCGTTAAGAGAAGAAACAACGACGGTTAAGGAGGGGAAGATGGAAGAAAATTTCGACGAGAACAGGGAAACCGAACCCGCAGCGGAGGAGGAAAACCTTCAGGCGGAAACGGAAGCGGAAGTCGGACATATGCGCATGAAAATCACGGGGAGAGATTTAATCTTCAAGATTTTCTGCCTTACGATTACCGTTATTTGGATATTTTTCCTCTTAATCCCGCCGTATTGGCTCATCATTTCATCGCTGAAAGACGGCACCGACGCTTTCAAAACCCCGCCGAGCTTCACGCCGACGATGCCGATACATATGTTCGTGCAGGTGGAGGCGAACGGAGACGACTATACCGAAGAAGATTTCAAAGTCGATTCCACGAAAATGCTTTGGATGATGTGCGAGCGCCAGCTGGGTGAAAACGCGAGCGATTTTACCGTTCAGCTGGTGCGCGACGGGTTGGTCGTCGCCGAGAACAGCATTTCGACGATGACCTTCAGCAATGTGCGTTACGATTTATTCCCCGGCGATTTGAACGAGGCGGCGATGGATGTGGAAAAGAAGATGGACGCGATGCTGCAGATTCAGGACGTCGATAAAAAGTTTATTACGGGCCTGGCCGAGCCGGTGCAGACGTACAAGCAGGACGGCCGTACCGAAAAGCTGTTTGAATCGGCGACGTGGATGATAGACCCGAACAACGAGGGCTTTCTGAACGACAATGAGAGAGTGTCGATGGATTGCACCGTCCTGTATGCCGGGTATAAAAATCAGCCGAGTGCCATCTTCAACAACTGGTACAACGCATGGCGGAATTTTGAGATGGACGGTGTAGGCTTTTTCGGCTTTTTGAAGAACAGCGCGTTTATCGCCATCGCTTGTATTTTACTGCACTGGCTCTTGAACGGCATGACCGGTTTCGGCCTGTCCAAAATTGTGCCGCGACGATTATCCAAGCCGCTGTTGATGTACTTTATCGTTCCTATGATGATACCGGGCATCGCGGCGACGCTGCCAACGTACATATTACTGATGCAGATGGGGCTGACGAACAATCTATGGGGCGTAATCATACCGGCGTTGGCGAGTACGACGAATATCGTGCTGTTTAAAGGATTTTTCGACGAGATACCACGAGAAATGTTCGAGGCGGCCGACGTCGACGGCGCGAGCCGAATGCGAATATTTGTACAAATTTATGTGCCAATGTCGCTGCCGGCATTCAGCGTAATCGCCATGTTTACGTTCGTCGGGCAGTGGAACAACTTCTTCTGGCCGTTCATGCTGTTAAAGGATACGGATAAAATGACATTCCCCATCGTTATACAGCAGTTGATGAACGCCAACGCCGGAAAAGTCGACTTTGCGACGGCGATGTCGATGTCCGTTTTGGTCAGTATTCCGACGCTGATACTGTTCGGAGGATTCCAAAAACAATTGACCAACGGTTTGGCGCTGGGCGCGTTAAAGGGTTAATAGTGAACCGAAATATGAAAATAGGAGGAAAAAAGATGAAAAAAGGCATATTGCTCTGTTTACTGAGCGTAGTAATGCTGTTTTCCGTGACCGCGTTCGGAATTGCGACTGCGGCGACGGACGCCAAATATTATGTTACCGACGGCTTTACCGTGACGGAGGAGGGGGATACCCTCCGCGCGTCCGGTTCGCTCGAAAGCGGCAGCTTCGCGATGGTGATTAACCAACCCCTGAAGGTGGAGAACGGCGTCAGCTTCGATATCAAATTGAAGATTGACGGTGAGGGAACGGATATGTGGAACCAATCTTTCGCCCGTTCCGTCGGCATCTCGCTGAATACGGGAGACCCGTCGCAGGTGGCGCTGTTCGGGCCGGCGCTGACCGCGGGCGGCACCGGCACGGGCATTCAGGCGGGCTTCGGCGGCATGAATCAGAATGACTATTATAATGGCACAAGTACTTTTTATGCGCACAGCTTTTTGGGGGTAAACGGCTCGGTGTTTACAAGCGGTCACGCCGGCATTAACCACCCGATGATTGCTCACGGCGCGGAAGTGGTTAAAAATCTGTACGAGGGGACAAAGGGCATCCGCGTGACACTCACGGAGGACGCCGAAAAGTACAATTTGAAGTTCAATGCGCTCGACGAGAGCGGAAATGTGCAGTATGAGAGCATCTATACTTCCTTTACGTTCGTCTATTATAAGGAAGCGGGCACATATGGGAATGTTGCACACCCCGGTTTCCGCTACACGAGCGCGCCCTATCTCGCCCTGACGGCGTACAATGACCCGAGCGGCATCTCCGGCGACGAAAGAAACAACGATTTCACCGTCGAACTTTCCAGGATGCAGAACGGGCTTTGGGACGTGTTCGAAGTCCCCGCTCTGTCCGTGAAGGAAGGGGGAACGGGCAAGCTGGTACCGCAGGTGACCAAACCCGTCGACGATAATAATCCGGCGGATTTGACCTATACGTATACCTCTGCAGACCCGGCGATTGCGACGGTGGACGAAGCCACGGGCGCCGTTACCGGCGTCAAGAGCGGCAAAACCACGGTGACCGTCACGAGCAATCAGGGCTACTCGGTAAGCGTGCCCGTCACGGTTACCTCGACGATGCACGAAATTTCCATCAAGAGCGCCGCGGGCAAAGTTTTGGTGCGCAACAATTCGGTGCAGGATACTTTCCAGCTGGAAGCCGAGGCTGTCGAAAATCCGGACGCGACTTTCCCCTTTGACGACATCGTTCTCTCCTATGCGAGCGAGAACGAGGATATTGCCACCGTCGATTCCGCAACCGGTTTGATTACGGCGCAGGGCAGCGGTACGACCAACATCGTTGTTTCCACCAACGAAGGCGCGCAGGCGCTGTACGAAATCAAGGTCAACGACGGGGAAGCGCCCGCCATTCAGGCGCCGGCCTTCGGCACGGGGCTGGAGCAATTCGGAAAGATGGTTTTGCCCAAGCCGATTGTAGAGGATAATTACGACGGCGTTGTCTCCATCAGTGCGAAGATTACTTCTCCCGAATATATCGTATTCGACGATATGAGCGAGGATTTGGAATTCGTTCCGGAGGCATACGGCACGTACCGAATCATCTATACCGCGACGGATGCGGGCGGCCTTACTTCGGAATTTGCTGCCTCCTTCGACGTGCGGGATAAATATGAAAAGAGCCTCGACTATTATTTCGGTGACACGGGCGAAGGCCTGGATTCGACCAGGGCCATCAATATCGAAAACGGCGTGCGCGTGCTCGGCGATATCCGCCACGGCCGGAGCCGTTTGATTGTCGATGATGCCATTAAAACCGAACAGGAACTCACCTTCGACTTTACAGTCGACTTGCTCTCCCCCGACGATTCGTATTTCAATAACGGAACGGAGCTGAACGGGAATGCGATTCAGGTCGGTATTATGCTGAACGAATCCGTCCGTATGGCGAACGGCAGTTTGGATTATTCCTATTTCTACCCCAACTATACGGGTTGGACGGGTGCGGCCGCAAACGGAATACAGCTCGTATTCAAACAGTTCGAAAAGGACGGCCCGGTATTTATGGAAACCTTTGCAAACGGCAGCCTGCCCCTTGCGTACGCGACACTCCGCGAATACGGAGCCGCGGGCGCGGCGGTAGAGGCGGCGATGGACGACGGTTTGCCCGTCCATTTCCGGTGCTATGAAAACGATGAAAAGAAAGTTTACGTGGTCGAGATGTCCGCTTACACCGACAGCGGGCTGACCGACCCGCTGGTCTTGGAATTTGCTTACGCGAACCTCAACCCCAAAAACCCGGAAGAAGGATTTTCGACGCAGCCTTACCTCGCGATGATTGCGAGCGGATACAACTTCGACGCGAATTACAACGAAGTTCCGAACGGCAAGTACCATCACGTCGATATGGCAATCTCCAACATTTACAATACGCCCGTGCGCGGTATCTCCGTCGAGAGCACCGCTATCGATATCAATGCGGATTATCAGCTCAATGTGAGCGGTATCGCGTATCCGGGGCAGACGTTGCCGAACGATTTGGCATATACGTATACTTCGTCGGATACGGAGCTCGCCACGGTTACTGCGGACGGATTGATTCAGCCGACATGGGAAAAATTCGGTCAATTGACTGTTACGGTGAAATCGAATTACGGAGACGTATTGGAAATTTCTGTCACTATCAACGTCAAATCTTTCACAATCGGAACGGAGCGCCTGGAAATGAAGGCAGGCGAAACGTATCAGATGACGTATACGGTCGACCCGGCTACGGTCATCCCGACTTGGTCGTCTTCCAACAATTCGATTGTCCGCGTCGATGAAAACGGTAAAATTACCGCCGTCAAAGAAGGGCAGGCATCGATTATCATGACCGTGGGCGCCGAGAGCATAGTCTGCCGCGTTATCGTGTATCCCGGAGATGAAACGGACGGCGGAAACGAGGGCGGAGACCAGGAAATTCCGGAAGATCCCGACAGCATCGACAGCGCTCTGGAGCAGACGGGCGGCTGCGGCAACGTTCTCTTCGGCACGGCCGGGGCGGCTGCTGTTTTGGCTACCGGGGCGGCTGCGGCATGGATTTTACGCAAAAAAAAGTAAACATCGGGGGAATCAGTAATGAATATTAAAAAATTATTTGCATGTTTAGGATCTTCGGTATTTTTGTTTGCGGCAGTCGCGGGGTGCGCCCCGAAGGTGATTGAATCGGAAGAATTGCTCGCACCGCAGTGGGAAGCTCCTTCCTATGAAACGGACGTAAAAGTGGGGGCGATTCGCTGGGACGCTTGGATAGGCGAGGTCAGCCCGGCGCAGGGCGAAACAGTTGAAGTTTCGCTTTCGCCCGAAAAATACCATTACCGCATCCCTTGGTACGGCGAAATTTTGGACGAACCCGTCCTTACCGCCGTTCACGAGGATGCGCGCGATAACGATTATTTCACTTACAACGACGAATTTCCGAAGAACGATCCGCTTTCTCCGCTCGCCTCGAAGAGCATAACGGCGAGCGCGACCACGCAGGAAGAAATCGATAAGGAGATTCGCTTCGCAAAGGCGAGCGGCATCGATTATTGGGCAATTTTGTGGTACGACTACGGCATGGATTCCGCGATGCGGCTGCAGAGGGATTTGTTCCTCTCCAGCCTGCAGCGCAATGCGATGGAGTGGTGCCATATCCTCGGCGGCGGTTTTGCGACCGCCGCGGCGGGCGGCAGCGCCGACACCAACGAATATATTCAGTCTGTCATCGAATCCATGAAGATGGACAATTACCTCAAGACGGAAACGGGCCGCCCTGTCGTTCAAGTTTTCGAGCCGGAAACGTGGATGACGCAGCATTACAGCAAATTTTATGCGGAGTGCGAAAAGCAGGGGATTGATCCGTACGTCGTAGGGCTTATTTTCGACACGACTGCATCGTCGGCTTTGCCTCGCTTACAGGCGATTGAGGCAGAAGGCGTAGGCGCGTATGCAACGGGACATTCGGGCGGCATTTCGTACGAAGAGCATATGAGCAGCGAGGCGTACAACTGGGAGAGCTATGCTTCCTTCGGATTGGACGTCGTTCCTCCCATCACGACGGGTTGGGATAAGCGCCCCCGCTATGATTATCCGAATCCTTGGGAATACAGTGCTGCGGATAGTTTTAAAGACCAATGGGTGGAACAGGGGTCGCCCGAGCAGATTGCGCAGCATATGTCGAACGGAATGGACTTCGTCGAAGATAACGGCAGCGAATATGAATTCCGCTCCGTCCTGCTCTATGCGTGGAACGAAAACGACGAGGGCGGCTGGATTAACCCGACGCTGTTTGAAATGCGCGACGAGGGCAGGCCGCTTCGGTTGGATGCGATTCGCGATAAAATTGCCGACCACCGCGTGCGCTATAAGGATATCGTAAATTCAAAATACGTTCAGTCCATCGAGGCGCTCGCGAACAGCTATGTATTCGAAAATGTCAACGGAGATATGTTTGAAAGCGGCCGCAGCGTGTCCGTCGCCGAATTTATCTGCTGGACGATGCGCGCCTTCGGTTTTATCGGGGAAGATTTTACGGAGAATGCCGAAACCTTCTTCAACGACGACGTCGCGCTCGCAAAGGAACTCGAAATTTTGGATTCTGCGGTTATCAGCGACGCTGACATCCGCTTGACCAGGCGCATTTCCCCCGCGCAGGCGAAATCCATCCTGTCCAATTGCGTAAAAGTGATGGGCATGGCGGAAACGGACGCAGCGGGAGCGGAGTTCGTTTCGTCGAAGGTGGATAACGCCCTTTATAACGGGAAAATCACGCGCGGGGCTGCCGCCCAGATGATTCTGGATGTGTTGGAAATGCCGTATAAAAACTATTCGTGGTTATCATAAATTAGGAGAGACAACATGAGGGCCGATAAAGTAAAGGTAGGCGCAATCCGCTGGGACGCATGGATAGGCGACCGCGGGTATCAAGGGCTGGAGGTCGAGCGGAGTTTGAGCCCGAAACATTATCACTACAGGGTGCCGTATTTCGGGAAAATCCTGTCCGATAACGAGGTGATAATCCGCTACGGCGACGACCAGAAAATTATCGATAACGACATTCGGTTTTTAAAGGCTTCGGGCGTAGATTATTTTGCGTTCCTTTGGTACGGCGGCAAATTTGATCCCGAAATGGAGGGATGCCGCAAGGCGTATTTGGCGAGCATGGAAAAATCTGCCATTAAATGGTGCCATATCCTTGGCGGCGGCTGGTGTTCCACCGTGGAGGAGGGCGGCGACGAAGCGGAAAAGCTGTTGGAAGAAACCGTGTTCGATATGGACCAGGACATCTATCAAAAGACGGACGACGGAAAGCCTATCGTTTACTTTTTCGACATCCGCCCCGAATGTTCGATCGCTCTGACGCTGCTCAGGAAAAAGCTGTTTGAAAAATGCGGCAGGAAACTGTATGTAATCGGCATGACCTTTTTCCCCGAGCATGCGGGCGAATGGGGCATTCAGCTCGGAATCGACGCGTGGTCGCGCTATTCGACGGGCGACAAATTCGGTGCGCCGTATGCGCAGCTGCGCGCCCTGGAGCAGGATAAATGGAAAGAGTTTGAATATACGGGCAAGGATATCGTTCCGAGCGTGTCAGCCGGCTGGGATAAACGGCCGCGTGCGGAGAACCCGGTGCTGTGGGAAAAAGATGTCGCCCCCGAACTTTGGGATTGGCATGTGCAGACCGCAAAGCCGGAAGAGCTCGCCGCGCATTTGAAGGACGGAATTTCGTACGCCTGCAAACACGGAAACGAGAGCTTCAGCTCCGTCATCATATATGCCTGGAACGAACACGACGAGGGCGGATATATCTGCCCGACCGTGGTCGATAAGCAGAACGGCGGAGAACCTGCGTATCTGTCGGCGATATCCCGCAGCCTGGCGGATATACGCGCACCGGAATTGGCGGAAAGGGCGCCGAACAGCGCGCGCTTGGTATCCTGCGGCGTGTATGAAAGAGGAACAGACCCTGGCAAAGCTGTCGAAAGCGCCGAAAAAATGAAAAAGATATTGTCGCGGGCGTTCGGCCTGCCTGTTCCGAAGGGGAACGGCATTGCGGTCAGCGGCGAAGGTGCAGCGGTGTGTTTTGCCAGAATGTTTGCCAAGGCGGGAAATTCGGCGTTCTGCCGCAAGGCGGAGCAGATATTTTCCGCATTGCCGCAGGGCATGTCGTACGAGCAATTCGCCGAGGCGATACTTTCTGTATTGTTCTTATACGATGTCGAATAGCGCAATCGTCAATGGGGAAACGGAGTAATTTTTTCAGGGGAGCCATTCATGTCTGAAACGAAGAAGTTGAATCCACAGGAAGTTAATCCATACCTTCGATTTATTGAAAAATTAGGCCCGTATACTGAAAAAAATTACTTCGTGCCCAAGAGAATCATTTACGATTACGAGATGATTTTTATAATGGAAGGGGAGCTGGTCGCTGAAATTGCAAACCAAGAGATTCATCTGCAGCAGTACGACCTCCATATCATACCGCCGTTTATAGAGCACAGGCACTATATTCCGCAAAATAAATTCTGCCAATATTATTGCCTGCATTTCGACTTCTATTATGACGAAGATACGGCCGATTTTTCGGCGGTGACGGAATATTCCCGCTATTGTTCGCCGGAAGTTTCCGTCATGCCGATTAACGAGGATTTGAAAAACAGAGACGTAGGCACCATCGGCTCTTTGGAATTCCCGTATAAGGTTCACATTGATGAAGGAAGAAAAATGTCGGAACAGTTTGACCGGCTGTATATATGCGAGCATTCCGCAGGGCTGGGCAACGAGTTCCGGACGAAAGGGGAATTGCTTTGCCTTTTGGCGGATATCGTCGACGTAATTTCAAAGACGGAAAGCGATTGCCAAACCAATCTGAATACGAGCGTTGTAATCAACAATTTTATCAACAGCATCACCGCGCATTACGATCGGCCGATAGATATATGCCGATTTGCGATTGAAAACGGGTATTCGCCCGATTATTTTCGCCGTATTTTTAAAAAAGTTACCAATAAAACGCCCGTCGAATACCTGACCGAGTACCGCCTGAAGCAGGCAAAAAAGCTGCTTTCCAGCCGGCTCTATACGGTGCAGGAAGTATGCTACATGGTCGGGTACGAGAATGTGTCCTATTTCAGCAAACTATTTAAGCAAAAGGAGGGAGCATCTCCGAGCGCTTATGTAAAGGGCCTGGTAAAATGAACAATTGGGCGCAGATGTTTGGCGAAGATTGCAACTAAATATGTCGTAAAAAGGAAAAGCGTGTCTCTTTATGGGGCACGCTTTTTTAACAGGTATTTACTATGTATTTTTGCCGTTAAGTTTTTCCGATAAAAATTTCAAGAATTTTCAAAATAGGTATTGACAAATAGTAGTTTACATGTTACAATAACATTGACAATAAAAATCAAAAAATGTTGACTACATTTTTATGGTGAAAGCATGGCTAAAAAAGTAAAAAGAGAGGATGTGGCAAGGCTTGCGGGGGTTTCCGTTGCGACAGTATCCTATGTATTGAATAGTTCGCGCCGGGTTTCTTTGGATGTGGAAAAGCGTGTAAAAGAGGCTTCGCTTTCGTTGGGGTATCCGATTCGGAGCGAGGCAGGGCATCCGTCTCCTTCTTCGCGGAGTATTTTCTATCTGACGGAAGATTTATTCAACGTGTACCAGTTGGAAGCGATTGACGGCTTCCGCCGCGCCGCACTCGAAAAGGATTATTTTTTGCATATTTTCGACACCCGTGACGATTCTAAAAAATATATGCAGCACATTTTGGACTGTGCGCCGGAAGGGGTATACGTGCTGACTGCGCCGAACTCGTTTACGGACGAAGATCTGTTGCGCATGCGCGATTTAGGAATCTGCATTCTGGCAGATTTTGCGAGAAATACGTACATTCCCGGCGTTTCGTATATTATGTCGGATATGTTCAACGGGTTCGAGCAGGCGGTGCGCTATCTCTATGAAAACGGGCATACGCAGATCGGATACGTGAGCGCTTTTGATGAAACCTGTTATTACGATTTCCGTCTCTCTGCCTTTAAAACGGCGATGCGCAAAATCGTGGGGGTATATCAGCCGATTGTGGAATACGGCAGCGTATTGTGCTATCAAAGCACCGAAGAGAGCGGGCGGGAAATTATGAAAGTGATGTTGAAGCAGCATCCTGAAGTTACCGCCGTAATTTGCACGAACGATTTAATGGCGATGGGCGCGATTAAAGAAATTCGCAAGGCAGGCCTGCGCGTTCCCGAAGATATCTCCGTCATCGGCGTAGATAATATTCAGGCGAGCGAGCAATTTATACCGTCTCTTACCACCATCGCGCAGGACGGCAAAACGTACGGGGCAAAAGCATTCGAGGCTCTGTATAAAGATATCGATCGGGGAGAAACGGGAAAATATATTGTACCGATGCAGCTGATTGTGCGCAATTCGACAGGCCCTGTACGGAAGTAAAAACCGAATAAAGAAAACGGGGCCCCGTTTTCTTGTTTGTTCAACAAACAAGAAAACCATTTAACAGCTAATTTTTCCGAATCTATTCGGATAAAAAAATATAGGAGGATAAGTATGAGAACAAAACTTGTAACAATACTTTGTGTATTGTTGCTTGCCGTAATGTCTGTAAGCTTCGGCGCGGCGTTTGCGGCGGGTACGGATAGCGGCAGCGATGCCGATACGCTTACCGTGGAGGCTGTCGGCTGGGGCGGCAACGCGGAACAAGCGAAAACGACCGGGTTCACCGGGATTGACAACGCTACCGATATGGGTATGCAGATTTGGTTTTCGGACGCCATTCGCTCCTCGAATACGACGGTGTTGCTCGGCAGCGAAGCCTCTATTCAGGAAGAGGTGACGCAGTCGGCGCTGAAGTACATCGTAATCAACGGCAAAACGTTGGGCGATTTGCTGGACAGCATTCTGGCCATCAACGGCGGCAAGGCGGATACAGACCAGATTTTACAGGTGCACGTGCAGGGCGAGCAAAACAACCTGCAGTTCAGTTTCCGCAAAAACAACAAGACGGTAAACGAAGGCAAATATTCCGCTTTGCCCGATTGCTTCTTTAATATCGACGCGGAGACGAAGCGCCCCACGGACGACAACGCCGTCACCATCAAGGCCGGATTTACCGCCATGGGCAAGACGGTAAAAGAGGACGTTTCGTTTGTATTTGTCCCCGATACGGGCAACGGAAGATGGGTTGCCGATACCGCTGAGGAAGCAAAGATCGCTTCGATTATAGCGGACGATACGAAAAACGACGAAGTCAGCATCACCGTCAAGTTCGAAAAGGCCATCAACAAGGAGACGGTCAACCACATGGCGCGCGAGCTGGAAGCGACCGTTATCGCCGTGAACGGCGGCGGCGCGGTCGGTGCGGCGAAGCTGGACAACATCAAGGCGAACGGCCTGCGCGAATCCGTTTGGAATAAACTCGTCATCAACGGCTATACGATTTGGCAGCTGATGCAGGACGCGAAAATCGACGCTCCCGAGGGCGGCGACGTGGCTGGCGCCGTCGACGTGCATGTAAAGGCGGAAGAGGGCAACAATTCGATTGAAATCCACATCAAGAACGGCTTCAACAGTTCCATCTCTTTGGAAGACGGGACGACGGTCTCTTTCTTGGGCGGATTCCGTTCCGACCTCGGTAAATTTAACGAAGACGTGACCTATACCTATACGGACGGCACGTGGGCGGAAGAAGGCACCGCCGTCGTGCGCGAAGAGCTGAAAATCAATTCGGTCACTTCGAAAGACGATACCGCAAACAACGAAATTGCAATTTATATCGAATTTGACCAGCCCATCAACAGGGAGACGGTCAACCATATGGCCCGCGAATCGGAGGCGACGATTATCGCCGTGAACGGCGGCGGCGAAACCGGCGCGGCGAAGCTGGACAACATCAAGGCGAACGGCCTGCGCGAATCCGTTTGGAATAAAATTTCGATTGGCGGCAAAACCATCGCGGAAATCATGGCGGCGGCGAAGGCAGACCTTCCCGACGGCGATTACGACAGTTTGGTCGACGTGCACGTGAAAGCGGGTGCGGACGGCAATAAAATGGAAATCCATATCAAAAAGGATTTCAGCGGTTCCGTCGCCCTTGCCGACGATTTGGAGCTCACCTTTGCGGCGGGGTTCCGCTCCGACCTTGTGACCGTTTCAGAAGATATTCTGTACACCTATGTGGACGGCGCTTGGTATGCGGAAGGCGAAGAGCCCGCCGAACAGCAGGAAGTCAGCGTCTCCAACGTCGTTCATAAAGACGGAACGACCGATTTGGAAATCACGATCACCTTCAGCAACGCTATCAGCGCTACGCGCGTACTCTATATCGCCCGCGACAATGAACAGATTGTCATTGCGCAGAACGGCGGCGGTGCGGCCGGGCAGGCCGTGCTCAACGCGGTCAAGGCGAACGGCCTGCGCGATTCGATTTATAACAACTTGGCAATCAACGGGAAAACGATTCGGCAGATTATGGACGATATCTTGAAGAACCCCACGAATCCGGACGATCCCGCGAGCGAATTGGACGTGCATGTCGAGGGCAGCAACGACGTTTACAACACCGTCCGTATCGTCATGAAGCAGGCCAGCAAATTGGTCGATTTGTCGAAGGATGTGACGCTTACCGTCAAGTCCGGGTTCCACAGCGACAGGGCGATGGTTTCCAGCGACATTACCTATACGTACGACGCGGATCTGAAATTCTGGCTCGCGCCCGGCGAGGAAGCCCCCTCGTTTGATCCCGTTGCGTTTGTCGGGGTAGACGCGCCCATCATGAAAGATGCGGCAGCCAATTACAACGTCGAGTTCGTGCTGAATTTCGACGAGGACATCGATAACCGCCAGCATGCCTACATTTCCATGCCCGCCGAGTTTGTCGGCTCGTTCGTAGGTTCCAGCGGCGATTACAGCGCGACGGAGCTCAACAGCTTCACCAAATACGGCGTATTCGATTCGATGGCGCACAACATTCTCGTCAACGGCAAGTCCGTTTACGAGATGATGAAAGTGGACGAAACCAAGTATCCGCTCGCCGTACAGCCCGCCATTGCGGTCGTTCATTCGGCGCAGGGCGGCACGGGGCTGAATACCCTCCGCGTCGTTATCGGCGGCATTCGCGTCGAGGGTACGACGACGGAAGACCTGCCGTTCCGCATCACCGATTTGAACCAGAACTTTGTCATCACCGTGAAAGCGGGCCTGCGCACGCCGCTCGGCCAGGAAGTGAAGGAAGACATGAGCTTTATTTACGATCCCGTCAGCCAGCAATGGTATGAAGGGGACAGCGTGGAAGATATTCCCGTACACGTTACGGTGACTTTTATGGACGGAGAAACCGTATTGTCTACCCAGAGCTGCCTGAAGGGCGAAACCGTTACCGCGGGTATTGCCAGGAAAGAGGGCTACACCTTTGAAGGCTGGTTCACCGACGCCGCCTGCACGCAGGCATGGGATTCTTCCGCTCCCGTCAATGAAGATATAACCGTCTATGCTAAATTTACCGCAATAGAAAATGGCGGCGGTACGGAGCCGGGAACAAGCGGCGGATGCAATTCTGCTATTTTCGGCGGAATAGCGGTTCTGTCGGTCGGCTTGGTGGCTGCGGCAGCCGTTCTTCTCAAGCGCCGCAACAGAATTTAAATACAGGAGAGCAAGAATGAAGAGATTGATTGCCGTTCTTTTTGCCGTCGTCATCGGGGCATTCGCACTTTTGTGCGGATGCGCCCCCTCCGACGAAAAGAAGCCGGAAAATTTGAACGATTTTGACTTTAACACCAACGCGAAGGAGAGTGAAAATTTTATCAAATTCGTAAGTACGCAGGGCGATTTCGACAACTTCATCAACGACTACCTGCATCGCCATCTGCGCTACGACGACTACCGCATCGGGCCTCTCGCCCTCGGCGATTCGGTTATGTTCAACAAGGAGTGGGAATCGCTCGCTTTGATGTGGTTCGATTCTACGACCTCTTCCGGCGAGATTACCGACGACCGGTACCAGAAAATCAACAACTGGATTTCCAACGTAACCATCGATAAATTCGGCTATGTTTGGGCGATTACGGGCGGCGGCCTGGATGACACGACTTCCGCGGCCGGGCAATTCTTCCAGCAGGGCTGGCCTTTCCCCGCCTACAACACGAATGCGAACGGCGGCAGGGGATATGAGTTTAACAGGAACGAGCAGGGGTGGACGACCAACGCCAACAGCGCAACGGTAGACGGCGGACTGTGGCAGACCTCCTTCAGCGGCAAGGGCGAACTCGTTTTCACCTCTCCCGACACCATCAACCTGAATACCCTGAAATCTCCCTTCCTGGAGCTGGATATCCGCCTTGCAGACCAAAATGCTTTCGGCAAAAATTCGAGCATAGAGGACATTGTGGTTCGCTGGAGGACGGCGGCGGACGACGAGGCGGGCGTAGAAGGTTATCCGAACGAAGTTTCGCAGAGCGAATTTGCCACCATCCCCGCCGAAAACATCGGCGCATCCTATGTGCAGCATCTGTATTTCCCGATGTATCTGCATGAAAATTGGGGCTGGGATACGGACAACAACATCACTTCCGTTCAAATCGCCGTCATCCCCAAAGAGGGCGAGACGATGAACATCAAGGCGGATATCAACTATATGCGTTTCAACTACGATACCCGCCAGTCGAACAACGCGGTGCTTCTGCTGACCGCCGCGAAAAATTATCAGGAGTTCACCGGCGATTTGGAAACGCTGGAGCAGAACCTCCCCCGTTACCGCCAGGCGATGCAGTTCATGCTCGGCACGCTGGGCGGAAAGGAAAACAAACTCATCGACGTCAGCTATTTTGCCGGGCACGACGGCGTCGTCCTCGACGAGCGCGGCCGCCCCACCAACGGGCACGGCATCGGCAACGGATATTGGGATTTGCTCGGCTTCCCCGGCGTGGACTTCTATTCCAACGTGTATTACTATAAGGCGCTGAAGGCGATGGCGTATCTGGAAAGCGTCGCCGAGCAGAACGACATCGATGTCGGCGAAGTGCAGGTATATTCGGGCAAGAACGACGGCACGATGGAGACGTATTCCGAAACCTCGGAGTCGCTGAACGCGTTGGCGGAAGAGACCAGGAAGGAAATCCAGGAGTACTTCTGGAACGAAGAGACAGGCCGCTTCCACATGGGATACAACTTGGACGATCCGAACCATGAAAAGCCGATCGACTACGGCTACGTCATTTTCAACCAAGAAGCGATTGTCGCGGGTATCCCCACGGCGGAGCAGGAAGCTTCCATCATGTCGTGGATTAACGGCGACAGAATCGTTTCCGGCGATACTTCGCAGGGCGAGGATATCTATAAATTCCGCTTTGCTCCCAGAACGTCGACCTTGCGCAACGAAAAGCAGTACTTCTGGGGCTGGAATTCCCTCAATACTCCCTTCGGCATGCAGGTACAGGACGGCGGCGCCGTATTGTACACCTCCTTCTACGATTTGCTCTCCCGCATCAAGGTGCTGGGCGTAGAGAACGCATGGGCGCGTTTCCAGGAGATACAGGACTGGTATGAAGACGTGCAGACGGCCGGCGGCGAGGGAACCCGCTTCTACCGCGAATATTACGACCAGCTCGGAGACGATTCGCAGTCTCTGCAGGGAGACGGCACGGCCGGCGGCTTGGGGCTCGATTCCGAATTCCTCGAAAACGCCATTTTGTATGCGACGATTCCTTACGGGTTCTTCGGCCTCGGCAGCGACGGCGTCGGCTCGCTGACGGTGGCGCCGAACCTGCCGCAGGATCAGCAGTTCTGGGAAATCGAAAATCTGATGTTCAACAGCGCCAAATATGACTTGCGCGTCACGAATTCTTCGGTCGAACTGTGGTCTGTACGCGGCGCGAAATCGGGCATGACGCTCACCGCGCAGCTGAAAAAGCCGGAAGGAAGTTTCACCGTCCTCGTGAACGGAGTCGAAACGACCGATTATACGGAAAAGGACGGCTATCTCTATATCACGATGCCGTTTGCGGAAGGATATATTTCGATCCGCTAATTACAAGGAGTGACCAAACATGAAAAAAATTACTTCAATCATTGCGACATTGCTGTGCGCTGCGACCATTGGAACGGCGTCCGTTGCGTGCGCTCCTCGGGATCTTCCCGAGGAGGGGCGCGACGTGCTCATCACCGTCGCGGTGCTCAACGATTCCAGCGAAAAAGAGACGATTTCCAAGTTCATCAACGCCTTCAAGGCGTCGCAGTCCACCATCGACGTCAAGGCGGAATACATCGATGCTGCCTACTATTCTCCCGTGCTGACGGACTGGGCGGGAAATACGCTCGCGGACGTCGTGTGGACGGCGGGCGATAAACATGCGCCGCTGAGCGCGGCGGGCGTTTTCGAGCCGCTCAATTCATATTTTGAGAAGGAACCGGGGCTTCTGGATGATATCTACCCTTCTTTGATTGAGACCACAAAGCTCAACCCCGAAGAGGATACCATGTACTTTGTCCCGCGCGACTATAACAAATTGGTTATCGCCTACAACAAGGATATGTTCGACGACGCCGGCCTCGCTTACCCCGAAAACGATTGGACGTGGCAGGATTTTATGGATACATGCAAGGCTTTGCGCCAGGCGATGGACGAAAACCGCGGCAATTTGGATTCTTCCTTCTATCCTCTGGACGGGTATCTGTCCTGGACGCCCGCCGCATACACCATCATCAAGGGATTCGGCGGCGAATACATGGATAAGAACGGACAGTCTGCCCTCGTAGCCGCAGACGGCAGTACCACCGCGGTGGAGGCGGGGCTGGAGCAAATTTATCAATTGGTCAGCAACTATTATGCCGGTTCCGATATAATGGGCGAATCCGGCCTGTTCGAGGCACAGCAGGCGGCGATGCGGTTTATGTCTCGCCCGGCCGTGTCCGAAATTCGCGGGGCGCAGCTCCAGAATTTTGACTTCGTCGCTTTCCCTACGATGCCCGTCGAAAACGTGGTGGGCGTCGGCTGCTCCGGGTACGGGCTCAACGCGCATTCCGAGCACAAAGCGGAGGCTTGGGAATTTTTGAAGTTTATCATCAGCGAGGAAGGGCAGAAGGCGTTTTGCGAAACGGGCAACGGCGTTCCCGTGTTGCAGTCCATGCGCGACGATGCCTCCTGGCGCGACCAGCCTGTCGCGGGCTTGAATCAAGAGGCCTTTGTGTACGACGGAACGGAGGATTTGTTCTTGAACTATTACTGCTACGCCGATCCCTCCCTGTATTCCGATTTGGATACGCGTTTCACGCAGTTGATACAGGGCGCAGAGCAGTGGGATCCCGAAGCGGGCTACGACGGCTATACCGATTTCCATACTTACATCGTAGACAAGAACAAGGATATTCAGGATTTAATCAGCAGAGGATGATTGAAAAATGGTAGAGGAAACGAAATGCGCGCAGGAAAGCGCCGCATTGGTAAAAAATGAAAAGCCGCCGATGCTCTTCCGCGTCAAAACGGCAATCAAACGCAATTACACCGGTTGGCTTTTCATCATGCCGACGGTACTCGGAATACTGTTTTTTACACTTTATCCGATGGTTGCCTCGCTCGTTTATAGTTTTTTCGACTATAACGTGGTCGACCCTCCTCAGAATTTCGGCTTCCAGAATTATATTCGGCCGTTTACCGAGGGGTGGCCGGAATTCAGCAAATCGCTGCAGGTTACGTTCGTCTACAGCATCGTTTCGATTCCGCTGAACATGGTTCTCTCCTTTGCCCTTGCGCTCATGCTCAACCAAAAGGCGAAAGGGATGCGCTTTTTCCGCTTGCTCTATTATTTACCGGTAATTATCCCCAGCGTCGTCAGCGGCTTGCTGTGGCGCGATATCATGCAGCCGAACGGAGGAATCATGAACGCCATATTCGAAGCCGTCGGCCTGCCCGCAAGCAAATTTTTCATGGATAAAAATATGGCTTTGCCGACGCTCATTTTTACCGGGCTGTTCGGCCTGGGCGGCGGCATGATATTGTGGATCGCTTCGCTGAAAAATATTTCTCCCGCGTTGTATGAGGCGGCGGATATCGAAGGCGCAAATTATTTTGTCAAGCTGTTTCGGATAACCGTTCCGATGTGTTCGCCCGTCATTTTCTACAATTTAATCACGGGCGTTATCGGAGCGCTGCAGACTTTCGGCGGGGTGTTCGTCATAACGGGCGGCGGCGGAGGCGTGGATAACTCGATGCTGTTCTATGTTATGAATATCTATAACCAGGCATTCTCGTCGAGATTGGCGATGGGGTATGCGTCCGCTTTGTCTTGGATTTTGTTTGTTATTATCGGTATTCTTACCTTCATCATGTTTAAGACGAGCAAGTGGGTTTATTACGGAGGGGAACAATGAGCGATATCGGAAATCCGAAAGCCGTTTCGGCTGTCCGCCGGAAAATGCGCATCCGCAAGCGGATACGCATGGCGGTCAAATATTTCTTTTTGATTCTGTTTTGCTTCTTTTTCCTGTTTCCGTTTTTTGTGATGGTTACACGCAGTCTGATGACGAATGCCGACGTTTTGCATCGCAACCCGGTATACATATTGCCTACCGAGATATATTGGGGCAACTTTGTCCGCGCATGGGATGCGCAGCTGGTCGGGTACCTGCTGAACACGTTGATCGTGGAAGTATGTCAGGTAATCGGGGTGCCGTTTACGGCGGCGCTGTGCGCTTTCGGTTTTTCAAAAGTACAGTTCCGCTTCCGCGAAACGCTGTTTGCGCTCGTGCTCAGCACGATGATGCTGCCGGGGATTTGCACGCAGATACCGCTGTACGTCACATACGTGAAGATAGGCTGGATCAATACGCTGCTGCCCTTTACGGTCACCGCGTTTTTCGGCGGCGGCGCGGTCAATATTTTCCTGATTCGGCAGTTTATGCGCGGTATTCCCCGCGAAATGGACGAAGCCGCAAAGATTGACGGCGCAAACGCATTTATGATATTCTGGCGAATCGTGTTGCCCATGTGTATGCCCGTTATCGTCTTGATTATGGTGCAGACGTTTATGGGGAATTGGAACGATTTTATGGGCCCGTTGCTGTATTTGCGCGACGAAAGGGTATACACCCTGGCAATCGGCATATACGCGCGGTTCTCCGGAGCGTCCTCTGCGGATTCTTATGCAAACGTACAGATGGCGGTCGGTATCTATATGATGCTGCCCTGCGCGGTCGTGTTCTTCATTTTCCAAAAGCAGTTGATCGACGGCATTCAGCTGGGTGCCGTGAAAGGATAAGCAGAAACGAAACAGCCGCCGGCGAGAGAAACTTTTGTTCAGTTTCGCCCGCCGGCGGTTTAATGTTGCATAGGTGCTTCTTCGCCGCCGTATCAGCCGGCAATGCTTTACAAAATGTAAAACGAAAAAGCTCCCGGCCCGGCGCAAAAGCGCCGGGCCGGGAGCTGATATCTTTTTGATAGGGAATAACTTGGTTGCAATTTCGGTCTATTGATTTTTGGAGCATAATTTGATGTTGCGCTTGTCCAATTCGATGAGCCCTTCGTCGCTCATGCGTTTGAGCTCGCGCGCCATGGCGCTGCGGTCGACGCAGATATAGTCGGCCAGGCTGGTCTGCGAAAAGGGGAGGGTAAAGTAGGCGCTCTTGTTCTTTGCCGCCAGCATGGAAAAGTAGGCGGTCAGCTTTTCGCGCGTGGTGCGGCGGCTCAGAATTTCGAGGTGCTCGGAGAGCGCCTGCGTCTTTTCGCTCATAAGCCTTACGAGGTTCGCCACCACGGTGCTGTGGTGCGTGCAAGCCTTGGGGCACCGCTTCACGATGTGCTCGTAGTCAATCATGAGCACGTCGCAGTCCTCTTCGGCGAGCAGAAAGTACCCCGCCTCCGCGCGCGCGTAGCCGATAGGCGTGCCGAACACGCCGCCTTTGCCCAGCTGCTCGAAGATGGTTCGCACGCCGTCCGCGTCGGTGCGCAGCACGCTTATTTTGCCGCGCTGTACCACGCCGACGCGCCCCTCGGGCATGGGCACCTCTTCTCCCTTTTTATACGTTTTTACCGTCGCTTTGAAGCACTCCTTCATCGCGGCGTATTCGTCCTTTGTCACCCCGTCGAACAGGGAGGTCGTAACTTGCGCCATAACAACCTCTTTTTGTTGCTTTTGCAACAAAAATTATACAACGTGCGCCAAAAAATGTCAACCGAACGGGCGGTGCGCGACCGATAAAAATAAAAAATCTCCGCGCGTTCGGAAACCGTGCGGAGATTGCAAGCCGTATTTAATTTTTGTGCTCGGCAGCATTGTTATCGAGCGCCCCGCCGGCGTCGCTTTCGAGCGGCTGGCCGATGCGATTGTCGCAGAAGGCGGAAACGCCCTTTTTGCGCAGGGCGCCGATGCCGAAATACAGGGGCACGCCCAAGCCGTATACCCAAACCGCCTGCGTGAGCGCGAGGGACGCGAACATGAACCAATAGCCCGCGTAGGCGCTTCCGCCCAAAATGAGCACGAACGGTATTGCGAACGCATTCACCAAAACAGGGAAAATTCCGCCGACGATGAGCTTTACAGGGGTGTTTTTGATGAATTTGCCCGCCAGCCAGGTGAGTGCGGCGGCGACGAGCGAGCACAGGCTGCCCAGCCCGATGTCCCACGCGTTGCCGGTGATGACGTTCGCGAGCAGGCATCCGACGTACAGCGCGGGGATGCTCTCAACGTAGAAAAAGGGGAGCATGGTCAGCGCCTCTGCGGGGCGGATCTGGAAGCCCAGCGTGCCGAAGGCGAGCGAGCCGAGCGGCCAGGTGAGCACGACGTACAGCGCGGCGATGATGCCTGCCCTGCACAGCTTTTTGGTGGAAAAGCGTTTCATTATTCAGTTACCTCGGTTGTTTTTAGGTAGTGTTTTCCGAAAACCTACCGCACGGTATGATAGCATGCTTTTATAATTTTGTCAAGAAGAATTGCTTAAAACACGAAGACAGATATTGACGGTTTTGAAAGAGCGTGTTAAAATAGAAACGCAATTAAAAAGAAGGCGGTGGGAAGTGTGTTTATTGCAAAAGATAAAGAGGGGAATAAGATTGCCATAGAGGAAGCTGTACGGGGCGGCGAGTATTTTTGCCCTATTTGCGGCGGCGCGGTGATTGTTAAGGCAAAAAATTCGGAAGCGGTCAGGGAGCATTTTGCCCATAAAAATAAAGCAGAATGCGATAGTTGGAATTATGACATGAGTGATTGGCACCGCGCATGGCAAAATTATTTTCCTAAAGAATGTCAGGAGGTTGTCGTACAGAAAGACGGTATAAAGCACAGGGCGGATGTGTTGATCAACAATACGGTTATCGAATTTCAGCATAGTCCTATAGCGGCGGAAGAAATTGCGGAGCGCAACAGGTTTTACACGGAATGCGGACATAAGGTGGTTTGGGTTTTTGATGCCGAAGGAAAAATCAAAAACAAAAATGCAGCGGTAGATACGATTGATCCGATATCGTGTGCGGAAACAGATTTGTGCTGGAAACGACCGAAGCGAGAATTTTCTATAAAAACACCTCAAAATGTGACAATATATTTGCAATATCGAACAAGCATTTTGGGGGCGGAAAGTTCAGAGAAAGAATTTGATGTGTTGCTTCTTTTGAAACAAGTTGATTCAAAGCAAATTGAGTTTTATAAAACGATTGATTGGGCTGAAAAACCAAACAAAGTTTTTGGGAGTTATATTTTTGATTTTAACTTTTTGAAAGAGTACGGAGCACCTCTTCCGGAAAATTTTTCTTGTCCTACGATAACAGAAATCATACAAAGCATAGAGTATCGGCGCCTACAGCGCGCGTATCAGCAGCAATCAGCAAGCAAGAGACCGATGCCGCTTATAAGAATATCTCCAACAACGGTAAATATAAGACGTAATTATGCAGATTCACTGGAACAATACGTCACCCCAACGCAATATACTGGTTGGCAGACAAAATCTACCCAAAGAACGAATAAAAAGTTTTCGCCAAGGCGAAATCCTCGTAGGAAAAAGTAGTCTACAAAAATCGCGCGATTAAAATAATCAACAGCGCGTCCGAAAACCGCGCTTTTCGGAAAGCGCACTCCATTTGCCGCATACCTGCGGCTTATGCAGGAAAGGTGAATGCGGCGCGCGTAATATGGTGTGCTCCGAAGAGGCGCGCCGCAGAGGAAAACTCCGAACGCAAAACGGCGTACCGATTTGGTACGCCGTTTTCGTTGGGGTTGTCCTCAAACTCACGAAATTTTCTTTTGTCAGCTCAAAAGAAAATTTGTGAACTCAAATTATGATATTCTCCAACAACAAATAATCGAAATCGACCGCCTCGACGAAATCGCGGGGCAGAAAGCGCACATGGTTGAACTTCGCAAAGTTGAAGATGTGCGTCTTTAAAAGCACGGGCGTGGGAGCGTCGAGCTCGCGGCAGATGTCGAACAGGTACTGCAAAAAGTGCGAATAGGTCAGCTTTTCCTCGTCGTTTTCGTACACGAACTGCCGCTGTATTTTGCCCTCTTTCATGATTTTTGCCCAAATTTTAAACATAGCCAATCGCCGCCGGGCGGCGCTCCTTTTCTGTGTTTTTCTATCATAAGTATACCGAAAATTCCGCAAAAAGTAAAATATAATTGACATACTGGCCCAGAAAATATTATACTAATGAAAAAGGATTTTCCGCGGCGCAGCCCCCTGCGGCGGCCGCAAAGGAGACATGTATGAAAAAATTGGAAGCGGACATTCTGGACATCCTGCAGGAGGATTGCCGCTATAGCCCCGCTAAAATCGCCGTTATGCTCAATAAGACGGAAGGGGAGGTCTTGGATGCGATACAGAGCATGGAACAGCGCGGCATCATCGTCAAATACACCGCCATCGTCAACGACGAGCGGCTCTCCGACGACTTTGTGCAGGCGCTCATCGAGGTCAAGGTATCCCCGCAGAAATCGAGCGGGTTCGACGCCATCGCCGAGGAAGTTTACCGCTTCGACGAAGTCAAAAGCTGCTACCTGATGAGCGGCGGCTACGATTTGGCTGTGTTTATCGAGGGCAAAAACCTGCGCGAGGTCGCGCGCTTCGTCTCCGAGCGCCTCTCCACCCTCGACGAGGTGCAGTCCACCGCGACGCACTTCATCCTCAAAAAGTACAAAATCGAGGGCACGATTACCGGCGCGGAAGAGGATAAAGAGCGGAGGATTTCGGTACACGCATGAAAAGTTTTGTCAATGAACGCTCGAAAAACCTCAAGCCGAGCGGCATCCGCAAGTTCTTCGACATCGTGTCGGAGATGAAGGACGCCATCTCCCTCGGCGTGGGCGAGCCGGATTTCATCACGCCGTGGCACATCCGCAACGCGGCAATCAAGAGTATCCAGCGCGGCTACACGCAATACACGGGCAACCGCGGTCTGCCTGCCCTGCGCGAGCTAATCTCCCGCTACATGGCGGAGCGCTTTTCCGCCGAATACCCCGCCGAGCACATCATCGTGACGGTCGGCGCGAGCGAGGGCATCGATCTCGTCCTGCGTGCCGTCTGCGAGCCGGGCGACGAAATTTTGGTTCCCGACCCCGGATACGTGTCTTACCTGCCCTGCGTGCTCCTTTCGGGCGGAACTCCCGTTCCCGTGCGCTGTGTGCAGGAAAACGGTTTTATCCTCACCCCCGAGGCGCTCGAGACGGCGATCACGCCCAAAACCAAGGCGCTCGTGCTCGCCTATCCCAATAACCCCACGGGCGGCATCATGACGCGCGAGCAGCTCGAAAAAATCGTACCCGTCATCGAAAAGCACGACCTTTTGGTCATTTCAGACGAGATATACGCGGAGCTGACCTACGGCAGCAGACACGTTTCCGCAGCGGCTTTGCCGGGCATGAAGGAACGTACCGTCGTCATCAGCGGCTTTTCCAAGGCGTTCGCCATGACGGGCTGGCGCATCGGCTTTCTGTGTTCCCCGCCCGAAATCGACGCGGCGGCGCTGAAAATCCACCAGTACACGCTGATGTGCGCGCCTTCGGCGGCGCAATATGCCGCGCTGGAAGGGCTGAAGGACGGGTTCACCGACAATTTCGCGGTGGTGGAATCCATGCGCGAGGAATACGACAGGCGGCGGCGGTTCGTCACCGACTTTTTCAACGCCAACGGCCTGCCCTGCTTTGAGCCGCGCGGCGCCTTTTACGCTTACCCGTCGGTGGAAAAAACCGGCCTTACGGGCGAACAGTTCGCAAACGATCTGCTGCGCGCGGAAAAGGTGGCGGCCGTGCCGGGCGACGCGTTCGGCGAGGCGGGGAAGTACCACGTGCGCTGTTCGTACGCCACGAGCATGGTGAATCTGGACACGGCGACCGAGCGCATCGCGCATTTTGTGAAGAATTTGGGGAAATAATTCCCGCCGATTTTCGCGCGGGCGCACAAAATTATAACTTGACATTTTTCCGGTAATACTGTATAATGATAAGCGGTAAGAAAGAAAGGCCGGCATAGCCGGCCGCACGACCGGGATAAAAGGTGATTCCGCACCCGCAAGGCGCGGAATCACTCTTTTGCAAATATAGGCGGGGGAAATACCCCGAAACAACAAATCGGAGTGAGGTGTTTTAGGATTATGGCAGAAGAATTCATCATGACGCAAAAGGGCTACGATGAAGCTGTCGAGCGGCTGAAGTATCTTCAGACGCAGAAGAAGAAGGAAATTACCGAGCGCATCAAGGTTGCGCGCGGGTTCGGCGACCTTTCGGAGAACGCGGAGTACGACGCCGCGAAGAACGAGGAAGCACTCAACGAGAGCGAAATCCGCGAGCTGGAAAACATGATTAAGAACGCGAAAATCATGGAGGAGAGCACGGATAACAGCAAGGTGCACTTCGGCAACACGGTCACGGTATACGACTACGACCTCGAAGAAACGGTCACATATACGCTCATGGGCTCGACGGAGGCGGATTTGGAAAAGAACATCATCTCCATCGATTCCCCCTTCGGCGCGGCGCTCGTCGGCGCGCGCGTGGGCGAAAAAGTCACGGTGCACGCGCCGGGCGGCTTCGATTATGAAGTCGAAATCAAAGAAATTCGTTAAAACGTACTCCCGCAGGGGAGGCAGAGGACTTGCACATGGACGCTAAAATCACAAAAAAACGGCTGGGCCTGCTCCTTTCATACGATTGGCTTAAAATCCTCGGCATCTGCGTCGCCGCGGTGTTGCTGTGGTCGCTCCTGTTCACCACGATGGCGACGCGCGCCACCAACGGCCAGCGCTTTGAAATGTACCTGTACCCGGGCGTTCGCTTTGCCAATTCGGTCGACGTAACTTCGCTGCACGAGCGGGACAAAAACGACGTGCTCTCGTACGACGTACTCGACGTTTCGTCGGTTTCCCTCGAGTCCAACACGATGTCTACCATCATGGCGGCGCACTTTGCCGCCGGGCAGGGCGACGTTCTGTTTGCCGCCGACATTGAGCCGACGAGGGACGAAAACAACAATATCACCGCCTACAACGGGCTGGATAGCTTTATCGGCAGTTATTACGGCAACGCCGTCTGGCTGGGAGCGGACGGCCAGCCGTGGGAAAGCCCGAACGGCGATAAGAAAGCCAACTACTTTGCCGACTGCGAGGCGTATCTCAACCGCTTCTATAACGGCGATTGGAAGAACGGCGAGCCGGACGAAGACGCCATGCGCGCGAATTTCGACGAGCGCACGGAAGGGGACAAGCGGTATAAAAACGACGCGCAGCGCGCGATCGGCCGCGAGCAGGAAGTGGCGCGCATCCAGAACCTGCGCAACGCGTATGCGAAGGTCAATGAATGGCTCACTTCCGGCAGTGCAGACAGCCCGATCAGCATCAAAACGACGGAATTGTTGGTGGATTTAAACGAGGACGGCGAGCCGGAGACGGTCGAGTGGCAGTATGCGTTCGATTTGAGCAACATCGATAATTTGACCGATTTTATATCCTATCAGACGGAGGACGGCACGGGTACCAAAGAGGGGCTGTGCATGGTCATTCTGAATACGGGCAGTTCGGGCGAAGAGGATTTGCGCTACGAGCCGATTACGTTTTTGGAATATTTGGTCAAAACGTACGCGCCCAATAAATACTGAGCATTGAATTTGAAAAAAGTATTGCGCGCCCTCCCGCGGGAGGGCGCGAGTGAGGATAGGGGATGAAGCTGTATATCTACGGGGCCTTAAAGAACTACATGGCGCGGCGCCCCGCGCGCTTCCATATGCCGGGGCATAAGGCCAACCGGAGGCGCTTTCCGCTCTTCAAGGACGCGGCGCTCGATATCACCGAGCTGCCGTTTTCCGACTGCCTGGAGAGCCCCGAGGGCATTATCGACGACGCCCAGCGCGACATCGCCGACGTGCTCGGCGCGCGCGCGAGCTTCATTCTCACCGACGGCTCCTCCTGCGGCGTGTTTGCGATGCTCTACATCGTCAAAAAGCGGGGCGGCAAAGTCGTAATCCCGCGCAATTCGCACAAGAGCGTGTACAACGCCTGCGCGGCGCTCGGCGTCGAGCCGTACATCGTGCAGAACAACGAAAAGGACGGGCTCCTGCTGCCGCCCACCGCGGCGGATATCGAAACGGCGCTCAAAAAAGAGAGAGACGTATCCGCCGTTCTGATTACCTCGCCCGATTATTACGGCAACATTGCAGACCTTTCCGCCATCGAAAAGGTCTGCCGCCGCTATAACAAGATTTTTATGGTCGACGGCGCGCACGGCGCCTACCTCAAATTCGACGCGGACGCGCGCGGGCTGTACGCGGGCGAATGCGCGCACGTCTGGGTGGACGGTTCGCACAAGACCATGCCCACCCTCACGCAGGGCGCCCTCCTCAACGTGAACGACGAGTCGCTCGTCTCCGACGCGGCGGAGGGGCTGAACGTCTTCCGCACCACCAGCCCGTCCTACCCCGTTATGGCGAGCGTGGAGTACGGCGTCAAGTATATGGAGGAGAACGGCGCACAGCTCATCGACGCCGTCCGCCGCGAACTCATCCTCCTCAAAGCGCGGCTGCGCAGGGCGGGCATTCCCTTCTATACGGAGAGCAAAACGCTCGTTTTGGCAATCGACTTCGGCGCGATGGGCATTTCGCCGTATAAGGCGGAGGAGGAACTCGCCCGCCGCGGCGTGTATGCGGAGATGTGCGACGGGCGCTATCTCCTCTTCTATTTTTCGCCGCTCACGCCGCCCGTGCATCTGCGCCGGCTGGAACTCATGCTCCGCTTCGTCGCGCGCATGCGCGGTCTGAAGGGCACGTATGTACCGCCCGCGGGCTTCGCCTGCGGTGTCAAAAAATTCAGCTATCTCACGGCAAATTCGCTCGCGCTGGAATACGTTCCGCTCGAAGAGGCGGCGGGCAGGATTGCCGCGCGCAACGCGGGCGTCACGCCTCCCTGCTTCCCCACCGTCGTGGCGGGCGAGCAGATTACCGGGGAGGTCGTGGAGGCGCTGTCGCAGGCGGCGCACACATTCGGCGTGTTCCGCGGAAAGGTCGCCGTCATCAACATCGGCGGGAAATAAGGGCTATGAAGGGCAAATTTATCGCGTTCGAGGGGTGCGAAGGCGCGGGCAAATCCACGCAGATGCGCCTCCTCTCCGAATATCTGGAAAGGCGGGGAGTGCCGCACATCGTCACCCGCGAGCCGGGCGGCAGCGAAATCTCCGAAGCCATCCGCAAAGTCATTTTAAACGGCAAATTCACGTCCATGGCGGACGAGTGCGAGGCGCTCCTGTACGCCGCGGCGCGCGCGCAACACCTTGCAGACACCGTCGGGCCGGCGCTGCGCGAGGGCAAAACGGTGCTGTGCGACCGCTATATCTTCTCCTCCTACGCCTACCAGGGCTACGGCAGGGGGCTGGATATGGCATTTTTGGAGAACATCAACAGCTACGCCGTGCATCATTTTATGCCGGACGTAACGCTGTTTTTGGATATTCCGCCCGTCCTGGCGTTCGCGCGCAAGCACGGCGCGGATAAGGAAGACCGCATCGAGCAGGCGGGCGAGGCATTCCATAAAAAGGTGTACGAGGGCTACCGGGCGCTCCTGCAAAAGTACCCGGGGCAGCTGGTGCCCGTCGACTGTTCGGGCAATAAATTCCAGACGCACGAAAAAATCGTGGCGTTGCTCAAAAAGACGGGCGTTATCGGTTAGCGCCCGCAGGGAGAGCAAGGAGGGGCAAGGTGTCGCTTTTTACGGAGAGCAGGGCGTATAAAATCGTCGCGGGAGACGTCGCGCGCGGCGGCGTTTCGCACGCCTATCTGCTCGTCTGCCCCGACGGGCGCAACCTGCGCGCCTTTCTAAAGGAGCTCGCCAAGCTCATCATGCGCGCGGACGAACGCGCCGCGCGGCTCATCGACGAGGAGATGTACAGCGACTGCCGCATTTTCCCCGCCGAAGGGGAAAAGACGGCCGTCTCCGACGTCAAGGACATGCTCGAGGGCTGCTACATCAAGCCGGTCGAGGGGGACAAAAAGGTGTTCGTGCTCGACTGCATGCAGGAGATGCTCCCGCCCGCGCAGAACAAGCTGTTAAAGGTGTTGGAAGAGCCGCCCGAAAACGTGTATTTCGTGCTCGGCGCGACGAGCGAATTTCCCGTGCTCGCCACCGTCAAATCGCGCTCGAAGCGGCTGGATTTGTTTTCTTTCCCGCAGGAAAAAGTCGCAAAATACATCGCGGAAAAATACCCTTACCGCCCGGACGCGCAGGAGATTGCCGCGGCGTCGGGCGGCGTGCTCGGCGTCGCCGAAAGCATGGCGGAAAGCGCGGGGCAGGGGGAGGACGCGGTTCTGTTCGCGCTCAATCTGTCGCCCGCGGCCATTCCCATCGCGGCGAAAAAATATTCCTCGCGCGAGGAATTGGCAAAGTTTTTGCCCATGCTCCGCATCGCCTATCGGGATATCCTCCTGTGCAAGCTGGGGCGGGAAGATTTGCTCCTTTCGGGCGGGGATAAAAAGATATTGCGGCGCGCGGCGGCGCGCTACACGGCGGCGGCGCTGGTCAACGCGCAGGAGCGCATCGGCGATTTGGAGCGCGATTTGAAGTTCAACGCAAACGCGCAGGCGGGAACGGAGGCTCTGCTTACAGGGATTTTGGAGGGACGATGAAGGTTATCGGAATTAAGTTTAAAGAGGGCGGAAAGATTTATTTCTTTGCGCCGAACGAGGGCGAGGAATACGAAGCGGGCATGCAGGTCGTCGTGGAAACGAGCAAGGGGCTCGAGTTCGCGGCCGTCGCCTATCCGCCCAGGGAAGTGGACGAGTCGGAGGTGGTGCAGCCGCTCAAACCCATCGTCCGCATCGCCACGGAAAAGGATATCGAGCAGGTAAAACGCAACCTGGAGCGCAAGCCGCAGGCGATGAAGCTCGCGCAGGAAAAAATCGAGAAGCACAACCTCGCGATGAAGCTCATCGACTGCGAATTCGCCTTCGACGGCAGCAAAGTCATCTTTTATTTTTCGGCGGAGAGCCGCGTCGACTTCCGCGATCTGGTCAAGGATTTGGCGAGCGCTTTCCACATCCGCATCGAGCTGCGGCAGGTGGGCATCCGCGACGAAACGCGCCTCTTGGGCGGCATCGCGCCCTGCGGCAGGGAGTGCTGCTGCGCCGGGGCGATGTGCGATTTCAAAAAGGTGTCCATCAAAATGGCAAAGGTGCAGGGGCTTTCGCTCAATCCGGGCAAAATCAGCGGCCTGTGCGGCAGGCTGATGTGCTGCCTGAGTTACGAAAACGACTATTACAGCGAAGTGTATAAAAAGATGCCCAAAGTCGGCTCCGAGGTTTCCACGCCCGACGGCAAGGGCACCGTCGCTTCGGTGAATATGCTCAAGCTCGTCGTGCGCGTCAAGCAGGAAAAGGACGGCAGCCTCACGTATAAGGATTACCCGCTGGACAGCATCCGCTTCCGCGGCAAAAAGGGCGCGGAGGAAGAGGAGCCCGAAGATTTCGAGGAGGAAATCGCAGAGGAGACGGACGTGCGGGAGAACCGCGCCGATGCGGGCGAGCGCGCAGAGCGGCGGGAGCGGCAGAACCGCCCCGAGCGGAATAAAAAGCGCGAACCTGCCGACGCCCCCGCCCCCGAAAAGGCGGCGCAGGGCGAACCGCGCGAGCGCGGCGGCCGCGATAAGCGCCGGCGGAACCGGAAGCATAAAAAGGAAAACGCGGCGCCTTCGGGCGAGCGCAAGCCGAACGAGTCGCAGGCGGGCGAGCGGCGGAGCAATCCGCCCCGGCAGGAAGCGAAGCGGGGCGAGCCGCGCGGCGAAGAATAGCCGTGCGCACAGCCGTTTCGGAAAAAAAGGGTAAAAATTCCGAAAAAAATCGGCAAAACAATGCGTTTGTGCCTTTACTAATCGCAAAAGGTGTGGTATAATATACAAGACGGCAAGGGCCGTTAACAGTTCGTAATTTGGAGGTAGAGTACAATGGCTCACAAGATTTCGGAAGATTGCATTTCCTGCGGTGCGTGCGCGGATACCTGCCCTGTCAATGCGATTTCGCAGGGAGATACCCAGTATCAAATCGATCCGGACGTGTGCATCGACTGCGGCGCCTGCGAAGACGGATGCCCTGTCAGCGCGATTAAACCGGAGTAATCGGAAGGTAAACAGCGGCCTTGCGCGGAAATTTCCGCGCAAGGGGATTTACCGCCAATCGGCCGCTGCGGCGGGAGTGGCTTTGGCGGTTGTGCGCGGCGCTTTCCGTATAGGTGCGCGCGGAAGCAAACGGAATATGGGGATATAGCTCATCTGGTAGAGCGCTTGAATGGCATTCAAGAGGTGGACGGTTCGAGTCCGTTTATCTCCACCATAACGGAACTATCCGAACCCGGATAGTTCTTTTTGTTTGGGTTCGTATTTGTTCCGAGACCGCCTGGTATAACGGAACTATCCGAACCCGACAGTAAATAAGTATCCCGAGGAGTGCCGTCCCCGGGATTTGTTTCGTCCGTGTAATTGTAATAGATTTCTATAAAGAAAAAGCGGAGAGTATCCTCGCCGCTTTGGAATCGGAAATTTGTGCAAGTATAAAAAAAGATATAGCCTAAAAATTACTTATTCCCCGAACTGCGCTTAAAAGCGCGGTAGAAGCTGGAAATGCTTTTGAATCCGCAGCGGGAGGCAAGTTCCAACGTGGAAACGTTTTTATATTCCGGCTGCGCCTGCATTGCGATGACTTTTTGAACGCGTATGTCGTTAATGAAATTGCGAAGGTCGATTTTAACGTGTTTGCTGATCAGGTGGCTCAGCGTCATGGGGCTGTATCCGAAGTGTTCGGCGAGCGATTCAAGCGAGATTTCGTTTGCAGAGTTGTCGTAGATATACTGAATGATGTCCGCAATCACAAAGTCTGCGGATTTTTTTTGCGGGTCGGGGCGTTCCGATGTTCCGTAGGCGGAAACGAGCATATGCAGGATCATACTCGTATGGGCAAACGCTTCCAGCGGCGCGAAATCGCTTTTCCGGTTCCCGTATTTTTCAATATAGGCGAACAACTCCCGGTTGGCATTTTTGTCGTTCAAAAATGCAGGGACGCTTTGGTTCGGATAAAGCTGGCGGAAAGGCTGCAGATACTGTTCCCCGAACAGGACGAAGGCGATTTCGGCTTTTTCGTCGCACAAATAGCTGTGTACCTGCAGGCTGTTGATAAACACGGCGTCGCCCGGCGTTAAAGGGTACTCGTTTTTTCCGACGGAAACGCGAACACTGCCCCCGTATACGCAGTATAATTCGGGGTTTCGGTGAAAATGCGCGTAGTACCCGTCCGACAGATATTTTTCGATATGGAAATAATCGGGGCGGTCGCGCGATGTTTCCAACTGAAATTGCAGGTATTTTCTGTTTTCTTTCATAGTTCCATTTTAACACGGAAATATCGGAAAATCAATACTTTAAAAAATAAAACAGGCTGAAAAAGTATACTTTTGACAGTTTATTGACTATATGTGCGTTGAATTTATATTTTTGATATGTTACACTTATATTACTAAAATTATCGAACAACCGCGGCTGTTCTCGTTACAGCGTAACGAGAATGTTTAATCGCAAAAATCGGTTCGCGATGCGGGTGTTCGAAAGCGGAGGGTTGTGATGAGAACGGTCAAAAAGATCATGATTCTGCTGCTCGCCTGTTTGCTTGCATTCGGTGCTTTGACTGCATGCAAAAGCGCGGAGGAGCAGGAGGATGAAGGGCGCAGGGAACAGGCGAGGGTGCGCTTAACCTTTCTTACCCCGCTGAACGCGATCAACGAAGACACCATGCAGCAGACGGTTTATGCGTTCAATGCGGCGTATGAAGGGAAGATTCACGTCACGCTCGTGGACGACGTCGGCGATACGGCGCTGACGCAGCTGGGCGCGCAGAACGAGGCGCCGGATATCGTTTCATTGGGAGAAAAACAGTTCAAAACGGCGGTAGACTCAAAGTACCTTGCCGCGCTGGACGAGTATGCCGAGGCGTCGGAGTCTGTGGATTTGAACGACATCTGGGCAAGCTCGGTCGATCGTTTCCGTTATGACAGCGAAAGCGGAAAAACGGGCGAAGGCTCGCCCTTGTATGCGCTTCCTGCCGAAAACAATCCTGTCGTCGTCTATTATAACGTCGATTGGTTCGAGAGGGAAGGCATCAACATCATCTCGATCGCGGAAGACGAATTGCCCGACGGGTATCTGCCGCACGGGTACTACGAGTATACGGACGATAACAAGCCTGCGGGCGCGGAATGGACGAAAACCGGGAACGTATACCGCGTATTCAACAATCAGATCCCGATGAATTGGGACGAGGTCATGCAGCTCGGCAAGATTTTTAGCGACATTTCCGACAACAACCCGAACAATAAATACGGGTTCATGTCCGAATGGTGGTTCTCGTGGGGCTGGTCGGTCGGGGGCGACTGCATCCAGCTCGGCTTTACGGACGGCGTGAACAGCCAGGCGGGCAGCGTACAGGCGGATAAATACGGATTTTCGCTCAACGACCAGGGCAAAAATATCCTTGTAACGAAGGATACGACCGTCAACGGAACGCCGTACAGCGCGGGCGACATCCTTTCCTATAAAGACAGAACGTACGTCGAGGCACATGCAAGCGATGCGGAAATTTCCGCGCTGCTCGCCGACGACACGCTCTATGATGAGTTGCCTTCGACGCGCGAGGCATTTGAGGCGTTCCTGAATATTTCCATGACGACCGGCACGCGCGTTGCGCCCAAGCCGAGCGAACTGTCCGGCACCGACTACAACGCGATGTTCGGCAATGAACAAATCGCGATGCTCGCGCAGGATACCTTTGCATCGTATACGCTCGGCGACTATGCGGAAGGGTACTTCGAATGGGACATCGCGCCCATGCCGCAATACAGGGAATACAATGCGGACGGAACGCTGAAAACGGTGAACGGTACGGCGGTTACGGGCAAAAAAGCGACGCACAGCGTACTTTCGTGCTATGCGGTTTCCGCCTATTCCTCGCATAAAGAAGAGGCGTGGACGTTTATCGAATACTTGCTGAGCGACGCCGTGCAGGAAGAGATCGCCGACCTCGGTTCCCCCGCGGGCGTTCCCACCGTTATCAGCGTGGCAAACAGCGACGCCTATCTGAATACGGACGCGCCGAACACGCCCGCGAACAAGGCGGTGCTTCTGGCAGCGGCGGGCTACGCAATGCCGGGCGACTGGTCTTACCTTGAAACGGATATGTGGATCAACCAGTGGCAGGGCAGGCTGAACGAATCGGGCGGCGTGCGCGACGGCAAGCTCTCCATGGATGATTTCTTCGCAGAAGTGACGGGCAGGACGAACAACGCGCTTGCGTCTTTGCACGCGTATAAACTCGGCGACTGAGGAGGGAATTATGAGCAGGGATGAAACTGCCGTCATTCAGTCTGCAGAGGAACGGGCGGAGCGCGGCGCGGCAACGCAACTCCGCCCGCCCAAAAAGCGCGGCTACGGTTGGAAAGAGGAGGTTTACGGCACGGTATTCGCCTCCCTTCCGCTGATCGGTTTTTTGCTCTTTTCGGTCGTGCCGGTGGGCATTGCGCTCGCAACGATGTTCTGCGATATGGACGGCATGAATATTTCCACCATCCGCTGGAACAATTTCGCAAATTTCGGCAAGGCGTTTGCCGACGCCGCGTTCTGGCGCTCTCTGCTCGTCGGGCTGGAAATGACTGTTGCGCACATTGTGGGGCTGCTCGTTTCGATCGTCGTGGCGGCGATCCTTTCGCAGAAGATCAAGGGAGGGAAACTGTTCACCATCTTTTTCTTTATCCCTTACGTCTGTTCTTCGGCGGCAATTTCCATTATGTGGGTACAGATCTTCAAGCCGGCGGGCGGCGTGCTGAATACGCTTTTGCAGGGGATGGGTGTTGCGAATCCGCCCGATTGGTTCCGCGATGCAACATGGTTCCCGTGGATGCTGGTCGTCACCATTGCCTGGAAGGCGCCCGGCTACGGTATCCTCATGGTGCAGGCGGCGTTGGCGAATGTCAACGAATCCATTTACGAGGCGGCAAAGATGGACGGAGCGAGCAAATTCCGTCAGTTTTTCTCGGTCACGTTCCCCGCGATCAGCCCGACGCTGTTTTTCCTGTTGGCGATGGGGCTTCTGAACGGTTTGCAGACGTTCGACATTGCGCAGATTTTTGCGCAGAAAACGTCGGGGTATGTGACCGGAGCCGCCGGGCCCGGCGATGCGGGGCTCACTTCCGTGTTCCATATCTATAATACGATGAATAACCCCGGAGCGGGCGGAATGCCTGTGGCGTCCGTCCTCAGCCTGCTCCTGTTTGTGGTGATCAGCCTGGTGCTGGCGCTCAACAAACGGCTTTCCAAACTGTGGGTGAGTTATGACTACTGATAGGAAGGGAAATTCCATGGCTGTTTCGCCCGCATTTCCGCAGGGCGGAAGAAAACGGAAGAACCGCGTAAAAGAGGACACGGGTTCGATCGTTTTCAAAATCGTCGCATACATATTGCTCGTATTCGGGCTGGTGCTGGTCGTCGTGCCGTTTTTCATCATCGTGTCGACTTCTCTGCAGGACAGGAACGTAAACGTGTTTTCCTGGTGGCCGGAAAGGTCGAGCTGGGACGCATATGAACTGGTATTTACTTCGGAGCGGAGCAACATCCTCGTCGGATTTCTGAATACGATGTGGATCGTCGTCCCGTCCATGCTGGTCAGTTTATTCGTGTCCGGCCTTGCGGCGTTCGCGTACGCAAAGCTGCATTTCCGCGCGAAGAAGATCATGTACGCGGTTACGATCGCCACAATGAGCATCCCCGGCACGGTGCTGATGATGCCGAGCTATCTGTGGTACAGCATCATCGGTTGGGCGCAGAGTCCGCTTCCCCTCATTATCCCCGGCTGTTTCGGCAGCGCGGCGGCGGTGTTTTTCTTCACGCAGTATTTTTCGGGGATACCGCAGTCGCTCGTAGAGGCGGGGCAGATGGACGGCATGAGCTTTCTGCGCTGCTATATAACGGTCATGATCCCGCTTGCCGTTCCCGCGTTCGTGGGGCAGGGCATCCTCGCCTTTGTCGGGGGATATAACGATTATATGGGGCCGCTGCTCTATCTCAGCCGCACAGACGTCAAAACGCTCGCGTTCATGCTCGTGGAGTTGCAGAGCTACTACGGCGGGCAGAGAAATTCGGATGCGATCAGCTGTGCCGGCGCGGTCGTCGCGCTGATCCCGATCATCGTTTTGTACCTTGCCGGGCATAAGTTCTTTGTCGGCGGTCTGACGGCGGGCGGCGTCAAGGAGTAAAGACCCGTCTTTCGGGTTGAGCAGAAAACGGTCTTTTCAGACTGTAAAAAGGAGGAAATCATGAGGAAAAAATTAGTTGCCGTGGCGGCGGGGCTGCTGTCGCTCGCGTTTGCGTTTGCGGGGTGCTCGCAGGAGCTTCCCGAAGGGCAAACGGAGGGCGCTCTCGCGCTGCCGTACGACGATATGATCAATGCGGAAGGGGAATACGACGAAAGCCTGTTCTACCGCAACGAACTGGAAACGGAATGCGCCGACCCCGGCGTCATCTATGTAAGCGAAGAGGAGAGCGGCGAGTACGGCGGCTGGTACTATATGTATGCCACCACCGATTACACGGGCTGGGCGCGCTTTTACGATTGCTGGCGGAGCAAAGACCTCGTCAATTGGGAAAACATGACCGAAACGACGGGCGTCCGCGCGTTTGAGCCTTCCTCCGACCACTACGGATTCGAGAGCCTTTGGGCGCCTGAGGTCGTCTATGACGGGGAGGACGGAAAATTTTATATGTTCTACTCCTGCAATGTGCCCGGCTCCGAAGTGCAGAACTACCTGAACGGGCGCGCCGTACAGACGGAGGCGGCGTGGAACAGCAACCATGCCATGCCTCTGTTGGGGCTTGCCGTTTCCGAATGCCCGTGGGGGCCGTTCGAGCCGTACGATTACGACGCGGACGACAGCGCCGCGCGTTCCAACGTAACGGGCCGTTCGGGAGAAAAGTCCGCCGCGGCGACGCCCCTCTTTGACAACGACAAGATGATGGAACAGGCGCGGAAGGTATTTGCCGAAATACAGGAAGCGCGCGTAGAGAGCGGTTACGAATATTGGTATGCGGAGTATATCGCGGAGGGCGCGACGGAAGAGGACGCGAAAACGCGCGCCGAGTACATGGTTTCGCAGGAGCCGTATTCTTACAGCGATCCCGACCACGGCCACGCCTATTTCTGCGACATTGACCCCTCCCCGTACATTGCGCCCGACGGTACAAAGTACCTTTTGTTCAACCGCAACGAAACGGGCAGCGTCGGCACGACGACGGTGTGGGGGATGAAGATGAACGAATGGTGGGAGCCGGACTATTCCTCGCTCAGGCAGCTGACGGAGACCTATTACAATACGGTGGACGACGTGACGCCCGCAAACCGCAATTCGTACGAGGAAACGCACATCAACGAAGGCCCCTTCCTCGTCGATTATACGGTGGACGGGAAAACGTATTATTCGCTGACCTTCTCGATCAATAACTATGCGGCGAAAAATTACGGCGTATGGCAGGCGATCAACGAAAGCGAAGACCCTCTCGGCAGCTATCGCAAGCTGGCGGAAGAAGAGGGCGGCAGGCTTTTGACGGCGATGGAGTTCACCTACCTTTCGGGTACGGGGCATCACAGTTTCGTCAGCAACGGCGAGGAGATGTTCGTCGTCTATCATGAGCATATCAATCCGAACGGCGGCGGGCAGCGCGCAGCCGCGGCAGACCGCGTTCATATCGTGCAAAACAACGACGGGCTGCCCGTGCTGTATGTAAACGGCCCCACGGTCGGTCTGCAGCCGAAGCTGGACGATACGGAATACAAAAACATTGCGGGCGAAGCGGAAGTCAGCGTTTCCGCGGGCGAAAACACCGGTGCGCTGACGGACGGATTGTTCACCGTATATCGCTTTATCGATTATGTGAAGGAATATCAGACGCAGGAACGGGCGGTCATCACGCTGAAATTTGCCGAGCCGCGCGAAGTGACGGGCATCATGTTCTATAATAGCCGCTACTTTGAAAACACGTTCTTCAATATTGCGCGCATCGAGTTCGATTTTACGGATACGGAGCAAAACTATTCGGGTACGGCGTATATCGAAAACCTTGCATTCGATTGGGACAGGTATTGCCCGCCCGGAACGGAATCCATGCGCTCGGGCGGCAGCGCGGTCGCCGCGTTTAGCCCTCTCATGGTCAGCGAAATCCGCATCACGGTCGACCCGAAAACTTCGAGAGTTTTTGAAGAAGGGCAAACGACGGGCGAGCTCGACAGGCTCGTGTTGGCGGACGACGAAGGGTATGTGATCGACGGTGTGGAAACGCTTTCAATCGCCGAGATCGTCGTGCTCGGAAAATAAGGGGAGGAAATTTATGAAAAAGAAGATTGCGGTCGTTCTTTGCGCGGTCGGCGCGGCGCTCTCGCTCGGGCTTGCCGCCGCCTGCGCAAAGGATGCAGCCGATTACAAATTCAACGATTACGAGTATGAAAACCAGCGCAACGAGATCAGCATTGCCGACGTAACGCTGGACGGCAAGTTCGACGAATCGTTCTGGTCGGAAAAGCGCTGGCATTCGACGGATGCGGTCTGCAACACCAACACCTGGCAGATGCAGGACGGCGTTTCGGTGGCGATGACGATGCAGTTTGCCGAAGACGGTCTGCTCTTCGGCGTGCAGGTGTGGGACGACAGTTTCACCTACTCTTCCTACGGGCGCGAGTTTTACGGCAACAGCGGCATCGAGGTATTCCTGTCGCTGGAACCGGATTTGCTCAACGACAACGGCGGCGCTTGGGAGATCATGGTCGACGGCGTCGGCGACAACAAGACGCAGAAGTGGGTGGCGGGGAACGTCGCCACGGGCGCGAATTTCTGCGCATTCCCCGCAACCGTCTATTCTGCGGCTTCCGTGAACGGCGGCGAGCTGAACGGCACGGCAGAATCCCTCTCGGTTGAGCTGTATGTGCCGTACGCTTCGCTCGGCATCACGGAAAAGCCTGCGGAAGTGTACGTGGATTATGCCTACAACCGCAACCGCGACGAGAACAACTCCCGCGACGCCTTCTGCGACATCGCTATGTACGAAATGGGCGCCGGCTGGGGCAGCGGCGCGGGGTGGTACCGCTTCAACGGAGAGGGGCTCGCGGCGTACGACATCGAGGCGACCGTTTCCGCCGGCGAGGGCACTATCGAAACGCGCGGGTTTGCGATGAGCAATTACGACGAACCGGTCAACGTCGTCCCCGCCGACGGCTATTACGTGCAGTCGCTCACGGTGAACGGAGAGGCGGCGGATGCGCTGTATCTCACCTGCAACGACGACGGTTCGGTCACATACACCGTCAGCAATGCCGCCGAGGACAAGGCGATCGAAGCAAAATTCGCGGCATATCCGACGCAGACGATGAGCGGCACGCTGACCGTGAACGGGGCGGCGGGCGAAGTGCAGCTGTACGCCGAAAACGGCTTGAGCCGCAAACCGCTCGCAACGATCCCGCAGGGGAGCAGCACCTACGCATATACGCTGCCGCAGGCGGGAACGCGCATCGTCGCTTCGTGCGACGGGTTCTTTGACGCCGCGGCAAACCTCACCGCACAGGGCGGCGACGCGTCCGTTGACATGACGGCGCTCACCTACGGCGGCAACGAAAATCTCGGCGGCGTTTCCGAAACTTCGCTGGGCGATCTGTCGAAGTGGAGCATCGCTTCCTCTTCCCTGACGGGTATCATACGCTCCGCGGCGACGGATAACTACGTTCGCGCCGTTTACAGCGAGGCGTTCGGCGAAAAGGTCACCGTATCGGCGGACATCCTGCTCCCGCAGGGCGCGGGGGAAAGGCGCGTCGGATTCTTCTTCATCGACGCGAACGGCAACAGCGAATTTGTCTGTATCTATTGGAAACCTGCCGACGGCACATACAGCGTTCAGTTCATCGGCAACGCGAACGGCACATGGAATAACACCGCCTGGCACAACACCACCTCTCCGCTGCCCGAAGAGTATGAAGAGCTGCTCGCGGCGGGCGAACTTTCCTTTACGGTAAGCTATGAGGGCGGCACCTATACCGTCTGGCTCAACGGCAGAGTGTTCACGACGTACAGACCCGACTGGGGCGCTTATCCGAGCGGCTCCGTGGCAGCCGGGCTGGAAACGTGGGGCTATCGCGGCGTATACCGCAACGTCGGTTACAAGGCGGCGGTCGAACACGATATAACCGTGGGCGAAAACGGCACGGCGAAAGTCACGAGCGCCGTGTTCGGCGGAGATTTCACCGTCGAGATGAAGCCCGCAAGCGGGTATTCGGTGGATACCCTCACGATCAACGGGCGCGATTACTCCACGTTCGGCGGATACACGGTCGCCAACGAGGACGGCGTGGTCACCGTCAGCTTTGAAAACTGGGGTCTGACGCACGCGGACGTTGCGGTCACGTTTGCGCAGTTCGGCAAAACGGAAGTCGGGTTCGACATCGTTCTGACCGACGTGTACGCGAACGATACGACGCCCGCGGCAGAGGGCATGACCGTCACGCTGACGGGGCTCCGCGACGGCAAGGAATACATTATCGAGGGTGCGACGGACAACCGCGGACACGTCGATTTCGGCGAAGTGGCAAACGGCACATACGTTCTTGCGCTCGATGAAACGGGATACAATACCTACACCGTCGAAGTGGGCGGCGAGATCGCCGCGGAATACGCCTTCGAGCGGGCGCTCATTGCGACGACGAACCCCAACGTGGATATGTCTGCGGCGGACGAAGGCACCATCGTTTACAATGCGAACTGGTGCGACGAGGTCGTCCTGCGCGACATCGGCGGCGGCGAAGATTTCATGATCAGTACCGTCGTATCCCCGTTTGCGTTGGTAGACGGCGCGCCGTCGTATGCGAACATGGGATTCTATGCGCTCATCGGCGACGGCAACATTACCAACGACAACGGCAATTCGGCAAACCAGGTGCGCGGCGGCATTCAGATCAGCGGCAGCAGCGTGATCCTCAAATTCAACGGCGATTGGTGGGAAAGCTATACATTGCCGCAGGAATATGCAGACGCGTTTGCGGCGGGCACTCTCCGCATCGGCTTCGGCAGAGGGCAGGGCGTGTTCTTCCTCGCGGCGGGCATTGACGACGGCTCGGGCGAATGCGAGATGACCCGTTTTGTCAACCTCGTCCTGCTCACGAGCGACATCACGAAAAATGCGATCGACGAGCTGCATATGTTCACCAACGGCACGGCGCAGGTCACCCTTTCGCGCATCCTGTTCGAAACGGGCGAAGACGTTCCCGAAATCGGCAGGGTCACCTTCAACGGCGAATGGAACAACGAAATGCCCATCGGCCGCACGGATACGGAAAGCTATAACGTCGCGGCGAATGAAGATTTCTTCATCGGCGGCAGGGTCGAAGGTCTTCTGCTCAACACGAGCGGGAACGACGAAGGCGAGCGCTGGCTCGGGTTCTCCGTGTGGCAGGCCGGTATCTGGGAAGACTGGTGGGCTACCGATAACGATACATCGGGCGCGCACGGCGCATTGAAGGACGACGGCAAGGGAAACATCGGCTTGCAGTGGGCGGGCCAGAGCGACGGCAACTGGCCGTGGGTGGATATTCCGGCGACGAGGGAAGATTTGAAGAACGGCGAAGTCTGGTTCGGCTTCGGCAGGATCGACAACAAACTGTTCCTCTGCGCCTGGAAGGAAGGCGGCACGAAGGTGTTCAACATTATCCCCGGCGACGGCTCGCAGATGAAAAAGCTGAGCGGCGCGCTGACGCTCGGAAAGTATGCCCCGAATACCCGCGGCACCCTGCTGGAGGTTTCCTTCTGCACGGGGAGCGAAGTTTCCGCGCTGTTCGATGCCGAATATACCGTCAACACCCCCGCAAACGGCAGCGTGGAAGTCACTTCGCAGAGTGTGGCGGTCGGCAGCGAGCTGAAAATAGTCGCAACGCCGGAGAGCGGTTACAGGGTGGAAACGCTTACGATCAACGGCATTGCGTATACATCGTACAGCGGCGTGCAGACGCAGCTTGACGGAGAAACGCTTACGGTCACGATCCCCGTATGGAACGCGAGCCGCGCGGACATCGAGGCGGCGTTCAAGCCGATCGACTATATCGCCGTAACGGGCGCGGAAGATGCGGCAAACGGCACACTCGAGGTTTCCGACCGCATCGAAGTGGGCGGAGATCTGGTCATCGAGGCGACGCCGGAGGAAGGGTATTCCTTTGTTTCGCTCACGGTAAACGGAAAAGCGTATACCGAATATGAAGGCTCTTCGATCGAATACGAAGGGGAAACCGCAATTATCACTCTCCCCGCCTGGGCGGAGAAAACTGCGGCGCTCGCCGTAACGTTTGAGCAACTCCCTGCGGCGGAAGTTTCCTTCACGATCACGCTGACCGACGCGCTGGCGGCACAGCCGCCCGTTGCCGAGGGAACGGCGGTGCTGCTGAAATCTTCCCGCACGGGCGCCGTATTGGATTTCACGGCGGGCGCAGACGGAAAGGTCGATTGCGGAGCTTTGACGGAAGGAGAATATATCCTTTCCCTTGCAGAGAGCGGTTACAATACGTTCACGCTCAAAGTGGGCGAAGATCTGGAACCGACGTACGCCTTCGTCCGCGCAACGGTCGCGGCGGGCGAAAACGTCGCCGTCGACGGGGCGAA
>CAKNLK010000015.1 GCA_930989535.1 uncultured Clostridia bacterium
ACAAGAAAGAGAAAGACGAAATACTCGATTTTTTGTGTTTGGTGGAGAAGTACAGTAGCGTCGAAGAACTGACGCCCGAAATCATACGCTCGTTTGTGGATAAAATTATCGTACATGAAAAGCGGAAAGAGAACGGGCATTACAGGCAGGAAGTCGAAATCGTGTATAACTTTATAGGCGCGGTGGAGATACCCGACTTTCTCGACGACGATGAGTACGACGGTTTGAGCTATTAAAAATAGCCCGCTGATGCGGGCATAACATAGGACATGAGAAAAGGCGTGGCTTTCACGCCACGCCTGCTCTCTTTTTCAAAGGGCGACCTTTATCAAAATTCCCTATCAGAATTGCGGTAATCGGTACGCCTTTTTGCGTCCGGAGTTTTCCTCGCCGCGCGATGATTTAAGGGCACGCATATTACAAAATCGCGCGGCTTCACCTTTCCTGCCTAAGCCGTTCGGCAAATCGGGGAAAAAAGGCAAAAGCGCGGTTTTGCCTTTTTCGAGTGATTATTTAAATTCACCCTCTTCCCCAAAGCAAAAGGATTTGTAAATTGGGGTGCGCTGCGCACCTACCTCAGTCTATTTTGCGAAACGTCCGCTTGCGGACATTGAATCAAAATTGACAGAGTTGCGCGATAACTTTGTTATCGCAAAAGCACGGCCCCCTTCTGTCATTTCGAGCGGAGCGCGGCAAGAGCCGCACGGAGTGAAAGGCGATGCCGCGCGCAGCCGAGAAATCTCTCAATAAATTCCGTCATTACCGTGCTAAAAGTTCGTTATTTAAGGCAGTTATTGTTTGCGCGCGTTTCGCTTGGTCGAAATGACAACAGCAGCCTTCATCTTTCCCGTGCCTGCACTCAAAGAGTAAATTTCCTATACGCAAAAAGCGCACCCCGAACAAGGTGCGCTTTTCTATATTTTGGTTGTTATCTGTCGCTGCGGCTGACCGATTCGACGGCGACCGCGCCGCCGCGCACCGCCTCCATGCGCGAAAGGAAATGCTTTTTATAGTATTTCAGTATGTCGTCGTTCTCCGACTCCGTTTTGACGCTCTCTAAAATGAGGGAACTGCGGTCGTAATCGGTGACGGCAACGCCGAACACCGCGGCGGAGCGAAATACGTCCTCCATCTCCTCCCGCTTCAGGGCGCGGAGTTTGATGAACAGAATCTCCTTTTTGTGGATGGGCAAATCGGTGAAATCGAGCACCTTAATGACCTCGACGGAGCGGTTCAGCTGTTTTTTGACCTGCTCGAAAGTCTTGTCGTCGCCGACCATGCTGATGGTCATGCGCGACACGGTCGGGTCTTCCGTTTCGCCGACGGTGAGGCTCAAGAGGTTGTACGACTTGCCCGAAAACAGCCCCGAAATTTTCGCGAGCACGCCCACGTCGTTTTCAACGTACAGGGAAAGCCAACGCTTTTTCGCCGTATCCATGATTATTTGCCCTCCTTTTTGTATTCGGTGACCATTTCCGACAGCGCGTTGCCGCCCGGAACCATGGGCAGGATGTCCGCCTCTCTGTCGATGATGAATTCGATGAGCGTGGGCGCCTTTTTGTTCGCCTTGGCGCGCTCGAACGCGGCGGCGATTTCTTCGCGCTTGGTGACGCGGATGCCCTCGATGCCGTAGCTTTCGGCGAGCTTGACGAAATCGGGAATGTACGGCGGGCATTGCGCGTTCGGGTTGGAGCACCACGCCGCGCACCCCTTGCGCTTTTTCAGGCAGGTGCACGAATATCTGCCGCCGTAGAACATCTCCTGCCACTGCCGCACGTTGCCGAGGTAGGAGTTATTCAGGATACAGACGGTGATGGGCAGCTCCTGGCAGACGGCCGTCGCCAGCTCCTGCTCGTTCATCTGGAATCCGCCGTCGCCCGAAACGCTGACGACGGGCATATCCGGCCGCCCGAGCGCCGCGCCGATGGCGGCGGGCAGGCCGTACCCCATCGTGCCCAGGCCGCCCGAGGTGAGCAGCTTGCTCTTGCCGCGCAGCTGCAAAAACTGCGTCGTCCACATTTGGTTCTGCCCCACGTCCGTCGTCACGATGGCCTCGGGGAACTGCGCGTTGATTCCCTCGATGATGTCCTGCGGCGTCAAATCCCCCTCGCGCGGCATAGCAATGGGCTTTTCCGCGCGCAGCGCCTGCAAGCGCTCCGCCCAGCCCTCCGCATGCTTGGGCGGCACGGCGATTTCGGAAAACTTTTCGACTGCCTCCTTCGCGTCCGCCACGATGGGCACGTCCACGACGATATTGCGGGAGATGGACGCGGCGTCGATATCGATGTGCACGATCTTCGCGTTTTTGGCAAACTCGCTGATTTTACCCGTGATGCGGTCGTTGAACCGCGTGCCGATGGAGAACAGCAAATCGCACTCGGACACGGCGGTGTTGGACGCGACGTTGCCGTGCATCCCCATATTGCCGATGTACAGCGGGTGGTCGGTGGGAAGCGCGCCCTTGCCCATGATGGTCGTGACGACGGGCACGCCCAGCTTTTCGGCGAGCGCCGTCATCCCCTCGCCCGCGCCCGCGATGTTCACGCCGCCGCCCACGAGGAAGAGGGGGCGCTTGGCGTTCGCGAGCATATCCGCCGCCTTTTTCAGCTGCCCCATATGCACGCCCGTCGAGGGCTTGTAGCCGCGGATGGAAACCTCCTGCGGATACTCATCGCTGCCCAGGGCGTTCTGGATGTCCTTGGGGAAGTCGACGAGCACAGGCCCCGGCTTGCCCGTGCGGGCGATGTAGAATGCCTCCTTGATGATGCGGCCGAGGTCTTCGCGCCGCCGCACCGTTACGGCGTACTTGCAGATGCCGCGGCAGATGCCGACGATATCCACTTCCTGAAAGGCGTCGTTGCCGATGAGGCTGGTGGGCACCTGCCCCGTAAAGCAGACGAGGGGCACGCTGTCGTAATTGGCGGTGGCGATGCCCGTGACGAGGTTGGTCGCGCCCGGGCCGCTGGTTACGAGGCACACGCCCGTCTTGCCCGTGGCGCGGGCGTACCCGTCCGCCGCGTGCACCAGCCCCTGCTCGTGGCGGGGCAAAACGACGTTGAACGACGTTTCGCCGTACAACGCGTCGAAAATATCGATTGCCATGCCGCCCGGATAGGCGAACAGCGTATCCACGCCCTCCTCGATGAGCGCCTTGACGAATAATTGCGTTCCCTTGATTTTCATTTGCCTGACCTCCTGTTTTGGCAACCGCGCGCGAAACCGCCGCCCGCCGCCGGAATATACAAAAAGCCCCGAACAGCCCTTCGGCCGTTCGGGACGGAAAAACCGCGTTACCACCCGAAATTCGGAAATTCCTTTCCGCACTCCGCCCGATGCAGACGCACTCTTTTTGCCCCTGCAATGTTGCGGGTGCGCGTCGATATCGGTTCCCGTATAACGGCGGGAAACAACCGTCGAAGCCTACTGAGGCAAAGCCCTTTCGGTTCGCCGCTCGGGGGCTACCTTCCGCCGCAACCTCGCAAGGGCTTTCACCGGCCGCCCTCTCTCTGAAGCGAAAACTCTGCGGGTACTCCTCCCCGTCGTAGCGTTTGATTGAATTTATAATACCACACGTTAGCCCCGCTTGTCAACCGCTTTTTGCCGAAAATTTTCGCCCAAGCTATCCCCCAAGCTATCCCCCAAGCTATCCCGCCGTCCGCCCGAACCATGCATTGAAGGGGGGCTATCCGCTGCCGGATAGCCCCCCTTCAATCTTCTTTTCAATCTTCTGTCAATTCGCTGTAAAAATAAGATATGGGATACATATAATTGATTTCTTCTCTCAGGTTGCCGCTGTCCTGAATAATGCTTCCGCACAGAATGCCTATAATTCTGCCGCTCTTTAAATCGACGACCGGGCTCCCCGAATTTCCCGCCTTCGCAGAAATATCGAGCAAAGCATACTCTAAATTGTTTCTCTTCTGCCAGCTTGAAACATATCCCTTCGTCAAACTCAGCGAGAGAGAATCGTAATTATCGCTGACAATTTTGCCAAAAGGATAGCCTAAAATAATAATATCGTTTCCTATCTCCCTTTGCGGTATGTCCATCAAGGCGCAATTTTGATACTTTCCCTTTTCCAACTTTAAAACAGCCATATCGATGTTTTCATTGACGGAAAACAACTCCGCTTGAAATATATCAAAGGAGTTATTGCCCGATATTCTTACATAAAATTCGCGGCTGTTTTTTACAACATGCGCGCAAGTCAGGCAATAGCCGCAAGAACTGACGATAAACCCCGTTCCCGAGCCGTTTTCTGTTTCTATATACACTATGCCTTTCAAAAAATCAGCATTTCCGTACAGTGCAGTGCTTTTGGTATTTGTCAGTTTTTTTTTACTTTATTTTTATAGAGTGATTTCAACGAACCGTCTTCGCACGGAGCGTTCTTCGGATTTTGCGCGTTTTTAGTGTAATGTTGAATTTCGTTTTGAATCCCCATTAAAATGTCGACTATATAATTATTTTTTACGGAGTTTTCTTCCTTCGGGCTAAGATTTCCGTCCACACATGATAAATGTGCCAATATAAGCAGCGTTTTATTTTTTATCATTTCCAAACAATCATTTTCTTCGTCCAAATAATCGTAAAACGCAAAGGCAGCACAAAATTCATCTTTAATTTTGTCCATCTCAAAGCGTATATTATGTAAAAAACTGCTAATTTCACCCTCGTTGCTATTCCAAATCGTCTGCCAGGATATATTTGTTTGATATTCGTGATTGATATAATCGATAAAATCCGAATATATCGTTATATCCTTTATAAAATACAACTCATCGATGTCCAAAGATGCGTCGCTTACAGCTAACTGCATAAGAGAATATTGCAGCATACAGTCGTATTGCATTAAAAACCTTCTTTTACTGAAAGATATATTGCCTTTCCTCGCCACTCCCTCTAAAAAATCCGCCATAATATTCAAAGCGCCCACTAAATCTTCATACTCGTTTTTTGCCAGATTAAAAGCTGCATTCATATTGAATTCCCCCTCCGTTTATGTTTTTTGCCATTATAACATATAAGTGTAGCAATAATTGATAATAGCAATAAAATTTTTTTAAATTTTTCAATTTTTCTGAAAATACAACAACTTCTCCCCTCTCGCACCCTCCTTTTCCCGTTCACCCGCAGCCCGCCCCCGCTTTTACAAATTTTTCGTTTAACGCTTGACAGATGCATATTGTGATGTTATACTTAATACAGATAATACAGAACGGACAGGAATACAGACTAAACAAAGGCGGTGCAAAGCCATGCACTTGAGCGGGAAAAAGAACGTCTACGAGCAAATCGTGGAAGAATACACCAAATATATCCGCACGGGCGCGCTGCGCGCGGGGGAGGCGCTCCCCTCCTGCCGGCGGCTCGCGGAACAGCTGGGAATCAACCCCAACACCGTGCAGCGGGCGTGGTCGGAATTGGAGCGGCGGGGGCTCATCGTCGCCATTCCGAAAAAGGGCGCGTTCGTAGCGGAAGACATTTCCCCCGCCGCGCAGGCAGCGGAAAACGGGCCGCCACGCACCGCCGCGGCAAAACAAGGCGACTCGGCGCGCGCCCTCCTTGCCGAAGCGGAGGAGCAAATCGCAAAATGGCGGGGCGCGGGGCTTTCCAAGGAAGAGCTGTTCGCGCTGGCGGAACAAATTTACGGCAAAAGCGAGGGAGAAACATGATAGAACTTATCCGACTGCAAAAATCGTTCGGAGAAAAGAAAGTGCTTTCGGGGGTGAATTTGACCATACCCGACGGGAGCATCTTCGGGCTGGTGGGCATCAACGGCGCGGGAAAATCGACGCTTTTGCGCCTTTTGGCGGGCGTATTGCGCGCGGACGGCGGGCAGATACTCTTTGACGGCGAGGAAATCTTTGAAAACGAAAAAAAGAAGCGGGAAATTTTCTTTCTGCCCGACGGCCCGTATTACGCCACGGGTACGACGGCGGAAAAGCTCATCGATTTATATTCTGCTTTTTACGATTTCGACAGCGCCGTATTCGCGGAATACGAGCAAAAATTCCAAATCCGCCGCCGCGCGCCGATACGCAACTTTTCCAAGGGCATGAAGCGGCAGCTGTTCATCGCGCTCGCGCTGGCGTGCCGCCCGCGCTGTCTTTTGTTGGACGAGGCGTTCGACGGCCTCGATCCGCTCGCGCGGCTGGAATTCAAGCGCGGGCTGATTGCGCTCAACGAGGATAACGGCTGCACGGCAATCATCTCCTCCCACTCCCTGCGCGAGCTGGAGGACATCTGCAGCGGATTCGCCCTGCTCGACGGCGGCGAAGTTGCCGACGCGGGCGACATACAGGGCGCGCTCGAAAAGGTTCACAAATTCCAGGTCGCGCTGCCGCGGGAGGCGAAGCGGGAAGACTTCCCCTTCGACTGCCTCTCCTTCGAGGCGACGGGAAGGGTGGCAAAATTTATCGCGCGGGGCGACCGCGAAGAATTCCTGCAAAAAATCGCGCCGCTCTCGCCCCTGTTCGTCGAGGAAATCCCCGTCGATTTTGAGGAGTTGTTCCTGTGCGAAGTCAAGGCGAGGGGGTACCTGCAATGAAAAAGTATTGGAAATACGAGCTGAAGCGCAACCTTCTGCCGCTGGCGGCGTTCACGGCAATCGCCTGTTTGATTTGCGCGATTTTCGGGGCGACGAGCTACATCGTCTCTTCTTGGGAGGGAACGCTGCGGGCGGTCAATTCCGTCATCAGCACACCGACGGTCATCCTGGGCATTCTCTGCACACTCGTGCCGGTGATGCAGTTTTCCTTCCGCATGGAAACGCGCAGCGCCGATTTGTGGTTTTCCCTGCCCGTAAAGAGGGAACGGCAGCTGCTGGTGCGGCTTTTGGCGGGGCTTCTCCTCGCGTTTATCCCCTACACGGCCGCCTATTGGGTGCAGTTCGTCATCCTCGTCTGCCGCGAAAACGCCTTCGAGCTCGTGCATTACCTGACATTTTACCTCGCCTCCCTGCCCCTCGGCGCGCTGCTGTTCGGAATCAATTCCTTCGTCTTTTCCCGCGCGAATACGGTATGGGACGGGCTGGCGTTCCTGCTCGGCTGGAGCTTTTTGCTCGCCATGCCCTTCCTGTACCTGAACACATACATTTACTCTTTTTCGAAATACGTCTCCGCTGACGCGTTCATCACCTATGCGCCCCTCGGTTATGCGGCGGTATGGTTCGACGGGCTCATCTGCGGCGACGCCGAAGCGTTCGCCGAAGCGTCATATATGTTCCCCGTTGCGGCGGCGACGGGCGTCGCCGCCTATGCGGGACTATTCCTGTATGCGGGACGAGACAGGGCGGAAAGCGCAGGGCAGATATCCGACTCCCCCTGGGGATATAAAACGCTCCTGCCGCTGTACATATTCTTTTTTTCGGCGTGCAACTCCCCCGACAGCGGGAGCATGTTCTGGATCCTCTCCGCGCTCATCCTCGTGCTCGGCTTTGTGCTGTACGTGGTCTACCGCCGCTCCTTCCGCCTGAAAAAGCAGGACATCCTCCTTTTGCTCCTCGCATTCGCCGCGGGCGTCGCGCTCGCCTGCTTCGGTGCGTATGTCATCGCCGAACCGATTGCGCCGCCCTTGCGAATACCCATCGATGAAAACATGGCCCTTTGATAAAGAACGCCGCCCCGCGGAAATATCCGCGGGGCGGCGCCTTTTCGATGCGATTTTTTCGGGAAAATGTCCCCGATTTTGCGATACGTTACTCCGTTCTGAGCGCCACGACGGGATCGCGCTTGGCGGCCGCCGAAGCGGGGAACAGGCCCGAAATGAGGGTAAGCAGTACGCTGATGACGACCATCACGAGCGCGCTGTACCACTGCAGCGACGCCAGCCCTGCGATGCCGGTCAGCGGCGTCAGAATCAGATTGATGATGACCTGCAAGATATACGCCACCGCCACGCCGAACAAGCCGGAACACAAACCGATGATAAACGTTTCGGCGTTGAACACGTGCTTGATGTCCTTCTTTCGCGCGCCGATTGCGCGCAGGATGCCGATTTCCTTCGTTCGTTCGACGACGGAAACATAGGTTATGACGCCGATCATGACGGTCGAAACGACGAGCGATATTCCCGTAAAGGCGACGAGCACGTACGTGATTGCGTCGAGTATGGTCTGCACCATGCCCATGAGCATGCCGACGGTATCGGTATAGGTAACTTCCGTTTTCCCTGCATACCCGTCGGCAGAACCGCCGTGCGCGTCCTTATACGCCTGCAATTCCTGCCGGGCGAGGGTATTCCACCCCTCCAGATAGGAGATAACCTCTTCCTTCGTATTGAAGTCGGTCGGGTAAATACTGACGGCGTTGGGCGTATCCTCGCCGCCGAGCATGCGAATCGTACTCTCGTTGTACATGCTGTTCGTAACGAACATATTTCTGACCCACGGCTGCAATAATTCGTACACGCCCTGCATTTCTTCCGGCAGAGATTCCTTCGTAATGCGGGAATAATAGCTGCTGTTCAGCCCTTCTACCGGGGCGCGGTACAAAACCGAGTCGCCGACCGTATATTTCCCGCCCAAATTTTTTGACGGATCCGGATTTTCCACCGAGGAGCCGATCAAATCGCTCACACCGAATTCGACTTCGGTATTCATCCACTGCACAATCTGCGAATCTTTGTTCTCTTGGATATACTCCTCGATGAGTTTTTCCGTCAGATTCAATCCGTCGGAAAGGCAGCCGTACGTCAAACCGTCCTTCAGGCGCAGCACGGCAGTCACCTTCACTTTCACGCCGTTGCCGTCCGTCACCTCGAGGTCGGCCGATTCCCCTTCCTCGTCTCCCCGCTCGCTGTTGTAGCGGAAGGGATATTGGTTGGCTGTATCCGTACCGGTATAGCTGTAACTGTAATTTTCGTTCCGCTCGTACACGGCGTCGTTGAAATACAGGGTATATTCCTTGCCCGTCAAATCGTCGAAAGGAATACGCATGCCCTCCTCGCCTATCTCTGTGGCATTCGAATCGCCGATATCGCCGCCGCCCAAATCGAACAGGCCGAGGAAGTCCTCCTCCGAAATAAACCCGAGCTGCGCGAGCAGAAGGTCGGTCATGTCATTATTTCCGCCCACGACGATGACCGCCTCGTTTGCCTCTTGAGGGAAATAGCCGTCCTTGTTGATGATGTCGTACTGCGACAGGACAAATTCGGAATACCGCTCGGTATCGAAATTGCCCGAGGTGCCGGGCATCACGCTCACCACGTCGCCGAGGTAGTCGACCAGGTACGCCAGCTGCGCGTATTGCTCCTCCTGCTGGCTTAAAACATTGATATAGTACTGTTTCAGCGCGGAGAGGGACATATAGTGCGTGCTCTCCTTTTCCGCCCCGTCCTTGATGTCGACCGTCGTGAACAGGTTATTGACGAGTTCCGCGCCCGTATCGAACCGAATGGCGTTGAACAACTCGGCGGGCATTTCCTGGATATAATCGAGATACCCGTCCTGCGAAATGTCGTTGGAAACAGTCATGTTCTGGGCAATCTTGGTGAGGAAGGAATTGACGTACACCTCGTTGTCCAGCTCGGACAGATCGGGCATCTCCCCCGCCGAAGCGAACCCGGACATGATTGCGGCAGGGTCGAGCGCCGTTTCGGTGATTTCCAGCGGATAGTAGGAGAGCATATCCTCCTCCGTCTGGTTGATATAGCCTGAAAAGCCGCTCGAGAGCGCCAAAACGAGGCACACGCTGATGATGCCGATGCTGCCCGCCACGCTCGTGACTGCCGTGCGCCCCTTCTTCGTCAAGAGGTTGCGCCCGCTCAGGAGAAACGCCGTCCAGAAGGACATGCTCGTCTTATTCTTTTTGTCCTTTTTCCTCCGCTTGCCCTTTTGTGCCTCGGCGGGTTCGGGAATATAGCCGCTCCCCTCCTCCGTTTCTGGGTTATAGGGGTTGGAATCGCTGACAATCAAGCCGTCCTTGAGCTCGACGATGCGGGAGGAATACTGCCTGGCAAGTTCGGGGTTGTGCGTGACCATGATGACCAGCCTCTCGCCGGCAATTTCCTGGATGAGATCCATAATCTGCACGCTCGTTTCCGTGTCGAGCGCGCCCGTCGGCTCGTCGGCGAGCAAAATCTCGGGGTTGTTGACGAGGGCGCGGGCAATCGCCACGCGCTGCATCTGCCCGCCCGAAAGCTGGTTGGGCTTTTTATACAGGTGCTCTTCCAACCCCACGCGTTTGAGCGCCTGTTCGGCGCGCTCCCTGCGCTCCTGCGGCGATACGCCCGAAAGGGTGAGCGCCAGCTCCACGTTGCCCAGCACCGTCTGGTGCGGGATGAGGTTATACGACTGGAAAACGAACCCGATGCTGTGGTTTCGGTAGGCGTCCCAATCGCTGTCCTTATAATTTTTGGTGGATACGCCCTTGATTACGAGGTCACCGCTCGTATAGTGGTCGAGTCCGCCGATGATGTTCAGAAGCGTCGTCTTTCCGCAGCCCGAATGGCCGAGCACGGAAACGAACTCTTTTCTGCGGAAATTTAAACTTACGCCCTTGAGCGCATGTACGGAAGTATCGGCGACTTTATATTCCTTCGTGATGCCTTCCAGTTTCAACATTGCCTGTGCCATATATTCTGTAACTCCTTGCCCGAATGGCGCGGCGCGCCGCACTACGGATTGGCTCTTAATCCTGCCCGTCGCCGGCAGTCTGTCTCGCCACGGCGCCGTCGAACGCGTCGACGAACTCGTTCGCGCTGTTGACGAACGTCTCTACCTTGTCGTTGCCCAGCTCCTCAATCACGCTGCCCAAAATCGCGTTAATCCGCTCCTTCATGTCCTCATACCGCGTGCGGGCGGAATCGGACAGCTCGATGTAGGCGATCTTTCTGTCCTTATCGTCGGCTACGCGTTTGACGACGTTTTTCGCCTCGAGTTTATTGACCATCTGCGAAACCGCCGAACGCGTAATGCCCAGCGCCTCCGCGAGGCGGCTGGAGATGATTTTCTTCCCCGCCTCCTTCGCCTGCAAAATTTCTTTAATCAGCTGCATCTCCGTATTGTTGAACGGGAACGCATGGTTGAACAGCTGCACGCTGTCCAACCGCCGCGCAATATCATACAATTCGCGCATTAACCGATTCGCTTCCATAACTCTTTTCTCCTTTTCCGATAGCGTTACGATTTGTTAAGTTTTAAATTATTAACTATTTTAGTGATTTCCTTAACAAAAGTCAACCGTTTGCGGGGCATATTTTCAAATTTCACGGCAATATCACAGCCTTTTTTATTTTGTACACTTTCCGCCGCTTTCGCCGCGCCGAAGCGAAAAAAAACGGAGAACCCGTTCCCGGGCGCTCCGCTCACCAATCCTGCTTTTTCAAAGACTTCGATTTTACGTCGTCATAGTATTCGAAATATTTTTCCTTTTCGTTCTTTTTGCGCTCGCCGAGGAGATTTTCCAGCTCGTCGGGCGTAAAATCGGAGAGGTCTGCCTCCCCGTCGTATTGCGAAAACAACTTATACAAATCTGCTTCGGACATACTTTCCTCCCGAAATTGCACCCGCCGCAAACGCGCAGCGCGGCGCTCCGTTATTTTTTATTGGCGCTGCGGTACAGGTACATGCTCGTGCCGTCCGCCGCCGTGCCGATGCTGTATTTTTTGAGGTACGGCATCAGCTTTTCCATCATCTTTTTAAAGGAATTGCACCCGAAGTTCTTGGGAATGAAGTCGGAATATTTCTGCTTCATCTCCGAGGATACCTGCGAGAAGAAGGCGCGGCCGTTGTTGTCGATTAAGCGGTCGATGATGTTGTGCAAATCGCTCTTGCGCTTGTTGTCGAGTATCTCCTCCTGCGCGGGGGCGGCGGGCTGCTGCACGGGCGCCTTCGCCGCGACGGCCTTCCCCTTTTCCTTCCGGCGGTTGGACGCCTTTTCCTCTCCCTCGTCGAAGTAGATGAACTCGTTGAAGGCGTTCACAAAGCTCTGGTTGACGTTGCGGCCGCCCAAACCGATGACCGCCTTGTTCCGCTCGCGCAGTTCGCGCACGAGGCGGGTATAGTCGCTGTCGCCGGCGGCGATGCAGAAGACGTCTACGTCCTTTTCAAAGAGAATTACGAGCGCCTGAATGATGAGCGCGATATCGATGGTGTTTTTGCGGGGCGTGACTTCGAACTGCTGCACGGCGGTCATCGAATAGCGGTTGACCTCGTCCTTCCAGCCCTTGACGGACGCCTTCGACCAATCGGCGAAGATGCGCTTGACCACGATATTCCCGTAGTTCGACGCTTCGTCGAAAATTTGTTTCGCGTTCTGCGCGCCGACGTTTTCCGCGTCGATGAGCACGGCGACGTTGTTGATTTTATCCATCCGGAATCCCTCCCCGGCAATTTTTCAATGGCGGTTTAATCGCGGCAGAAGATGTCGCGCGTGTACAATTTTCCGCGCACGTCCGCAAGTTCCGGTGCGTCGCGGTTGGCTACGATAATGTCGCTGCGGCGCTTGAACTCGTCCAAATCGCGGACAAAATCGTAGCGGAACAAATCCTCGCGGGCGGCGGGTTCGTAGACGATTATCTTTGCCCCGTACCCCTCGAGCCGCTTCATCACGCCCTGTATGGCGCTCTGGCGGAAATTATCCGAACCCTTCTTCATGGTCAGGCGGTACACGCCGACGGTAATGTCCCGTTTGTGCGGATACCCCGCCTTTTCCATGATTCTCCCCGCAACGAAATTTTTGCGCGTGCGGTTGGATTCGACGATTGCATGAATCAGATTTTCGGGGATATCCCCGTAGTTGGCGAGCAGCTGCTTGGTATCCTTGGGCAGGCAGTAGCCGCCGTAGCCGAAGGAGGGGTTGTTGTACCCGTCGCCGATGCGCGGGTCGAGGCACACCCCTTCGATAATCGCCCTGCTGTCCAGCCCGTGCGATTCGGCGTAGGTGTCCAATTCGTTGAAATAGGAAACGCGCAGCGCCAGATAGGTATTCGCAAAGAGCTTGATTGCCTCCGCTTCCGTGGCGTTGATGATGAGTTTGGGCACGCTTTCTCGGCGCGAACCCTGCTCCAACAGATGCGCGAACGTGCGGGCAAGGCCCGCCGACTCCTCGCTCTTCATGTCCGCCCCGACGACGATGCGCGCGGGATACAGGTTGTCGTACAGCGCCCTCCCCTCCCGCAGAAATTCGGGGGAGAACAGTATTTTTTCGAGCCCGTATTTCCGGCGCACGGCGGCGGTATACCCCACCGGCACGGTCGATTTTATTACAAAACACGCGCGCCGCTGCAAGGGCAATGCCGTCTCGATAATATTTTCCACCGACGAAGTGTCGAAGGCGTTCGCCTCCGCGTCGTAGTTGGTCGGCGTTGCAATCACGATAAAGTCGGCGTCTTTATAGTCCTCGTCCGCGCTCGAAACGGCGCGCAGGTTCAGCTCTGCGCCCGCGAGGTATTCCTCCGCCTCTCTATCCGCTATCGGCGCCCTGCGCTCATTGAGGAGCCTGACTCTCTCCCCGGAGATATCCACCGCCACAACTTCATTGTGCTGCGCGAGCAAAATTGCGATGGAAAGCCCGACGTACCCGATTCCCGCGACAACGATTTTCATAGACCACCCTTCCTTTTTCTGAACGGGCGGCCGACGCTCTTGTCCGACTCGATTATAGCACGAATACACGCAATCCGTCAAACGGATTTGCATTTTTATCCGCACTTTGCGCAAAAGGCGCAGCGCCGCCGCCGTATAAGACAGTATGTCTGTTTTCCTCGTTTTTCATTCGGAGGGAGTGCGGCCGCAGCGGCAAAAAAAAGAATAAAAAAAATTTAAAAAACGGTATAAAAACGATTGAAAAATTTTTATTTTCCCTGTATAATACTATAAGTAAAACGGATTGGGGATGTAGCTCACCCGGTAGAGCGATACGTTCGCAACGTATAGGTAGTCAGTTCGAGTCTGATCATCTCCACCAAGTCAAAATAATCCGAACCTTTTGGTAACAACCGATTGGTTCGGATTTATTATTTTTTACAATTAGGATAAAACCACAGGGCTTGCGGAATCTCGCAAGCCCTTTATCTAAAATTAAATATGATATATGGTTTAATATAACACTTGAATTTAAGTGTTATATATGCTATACTAATAATGCGACACATTATAATATCCTAAAATCAGGGCATACTTTCGGTAAAAACGTATGCTCTTTCCTGGTTTTAGGGAAATGTGTCGCAACATGAAGAGATGCGTTTTTCGATGCGTCTCTTATAGGGACGCATTTTTTGTTAATAATAAAGGAGATTATTATGAAAACTAAATTTTTGTCCATGGTTCTCATACTAATATTTTTTATCAGTGCTTGTGTTGGTTGTCAAAATTCTAATAACAAAAATGATAACATTATTGATAATAGTACCGAGCAAGATAAGTTTGCTATACTAAACGACTCTTATTTAACAATGGATTTGATTAATGCGTTAAATGAAATCAATGTTGATGAGACAAAGATAACTTCATTTGAAAAACTTGAAGATTGGGTTGCAGGACCCAAATATAGTTTTACATATGCAGATAAAATAAAGTTAATTGTTTATTGTAATTTAAATTCAACAGTTGAATCTATCAATTATAATGACGAAAAAATTTATTACAGAGGATTTGAGTCCTATAATATCAATAACTATATTTATCAATCATCCCTATTGGATGCATTGATACCTTATACTCAAAATATCGTTAAATCATATTTAAGCTATCCTTCTACAGCTAAATTCCCTTTAGTTAGCAGTGAATGGGCAGTATCTCGGTATAATAATCTTTATTATTTGGAAAGTTGGGTTAAAGCTTCAAATGCCTTTGGGATTGAAGATAAAATAAATTTTATAACGGGTGTTTACATAGATCAAAACACTAATTATAAAACCATCTATTTCAAAATTGATGGCAATATAAAACTTGATTTAACAGAACAATATCAACCATCTGAACAACGGAAGCAAGTTACTCCTAAATATCCAGGTAAAGATATTATAGAATCCAAAGGTATAAATCTAAAATATGGACAATTAGGTCAATACGGTGAAGAAAAAATTATAGATGGTGTTTCTTATATTTATTATTATCTTCCCTATGGCACATACAATGTTGTGAACAATGGAAATTCAGGTATTATCTATGTTGAAAGTGATGAAATGTATCAAAACGAAGAAGGATATTGGGAAAATGTTGATACAGAAATTTACACATTTAAAACAGGAAGCTATGGTAATAGTCAAACGATAAGCATACCCGAAAAATATCACATAGAATTATCTATGTATACTAATGTTTCTTTTATAAAGGTATCAGTAGATGATAATACCGATGATGATGAAACAACTGATGATGAATGTGAACACATATTGGATAGTTATTGTGTTTGTATAAAATGCAAAAAAGCGTTTCATCAAATCGGAGAAGATTTTCAATGTATCCGATGTAAACAAGGTTACTTACATATTGAAAATAACTATATTTATACAGGTAGTTATCCACAATCAGAAGTTACAGATGAATTAATTTTAGATTCGCTTAACAAATTGGTTGCCACACATTACCCCATAATAGAAAAAGATTGGGTATCATATGGTTACTTAAGTTATCAAAACAAAGAGCTAGTAAATTTAGGCGATTATATGTATTATATTGATATTGAATATAATTATAATAAATATAGAGGGGTATATTTAGGAAATTATCGCAGACCTTATCAACAATATAATAAGTATGAAACAAAAAAAATTTATTGGTTTAAGTATGAGCCAATAAAGTGGAAAATTATAGAAAAAACAAACGATAAAGCTTTATTGGTAAGTGATGTTATCATAGATTCTCAAGAATTTAATACAACAACTTTGTCTAAGGAAATTGAAGGTAAAACTATTTATTCAAATAATTGGGAATATAGCTCTATACGTAACTGGCTTAATAATAATTTTTTTGAAACTGCATTTGATTCCCTACAACAAGAACGAATTAAAAGCAAAATATTAGATAATAAAACAACTGGTGGAATATATAGAAAAAATATAAGTTATCCTCCTTATGAGCCATATTATGATTCCACTAATAAATATGCCAGTTGTCAAAATAATACAGAAGATAAAATTTTTCTTTTATCTAGAAAGGATGTTTATGATATATTTAATAGTAGCGAAGATTTGATTAAAAATAAAACGGATTATTCTATTATTCAAGGTGAAGCAGAAAATGGAGGATGGATGTTACGTTCCCCGTGTTTTTATGAGGAAAATTATATAGCATTTCCATGTTTAGAAGTTAGTCGATGGTATGCCCGTGAAATTACTGGATTGACGGGTGTTGTGCCTGCAATAGAAATTTCTTTAATTTAATGAAAAAGTATTTTACTAATAATATAAATAATAATGATGATGAACAGGCTTGCAATTAAAATTTTTGAACAAGAAGATTATGCAAAACAATTTATCGACGGCCATATTTATTTTAGTGCAGCTGGACGATTTAATAATTTTACGGATACTCAACGAAAATACGATGAAGGAGCGATTTTAATTAACGATCAACCAATATGGATCGATGGCCATGAGTTATTTATTCCATATATGTTTAGTTATGAGGAGATTAAGCAAGTACCTATTTTTTGTTGTACATTATTGGATAAAAGCAATACTATATTTTTTGATAATAATATACGTTACAATATTCCTAAAGAACATCATGATTTAGGTAAATTTGCCGTTATTTTTGATTTAGAGTGTTTAATAAAAAAAATTAAATTAGTTCTACAACCCTTTAATGCAGGTATCATAGCTAAGAAAATTAAATATATAAGTTTTAATTCTTTAAATGATAAAAATTATAAACAAATAAAAACCCCCTATGATTTATTGTTTTTACATGACATTCTTAATGGCAATGAAAAACAAAATGAATTTAGAATAACGATCACTAATAGAGTTATTGATAATGGACATAAAGATGCTAGAGTTAATATAGGACCGCATTGGGGGTGGACATCAAAATGTATTCATATTGAATAAAAACAAAGGGCTTGCGGTTATCCGCAAGCCCTTTTGCCGTTGTTCAAGGTTTATGATATTCGGCTCAACCTTTCTGAAATTCACATATTAGGCGGTGTCTTCCCCGATGTCGTAAAACAGCGCGGGATAATACACCGCGGGCGACTCCCCGTATTTCTGCTCGAACCGCTCGTTGAACTTTTCCGTCCACATCCTGCCTTCCGCGCCGTAAAATTGCGGCTCGTCGTAGAAGGCGCTGTCAATCACGTTGCCGAAATATTCGGAAAAGTGCCTGTAATACACTTCGTGCGTGCAATCGATGAATTTCTGCACCGCCTCCGCGCTCAGATAATCGACATGATTCCAGCCGGAATCGCGCAGAACAAAGCACAGTACAATCCAATTTTCCGCGGGGGCTTCCCATTCCAGCCGCCCCTCCGCCGCGAAGGAAGACAAGTCGATTCGCTCCGTACCCTTCATGCCGACGAGCGCCATCACCTTTCCGTCCTGCGGCAGAGCGAGGGAAAAGCGCTTCCCCTCGGCGGTGTATTCCTCCATATCCAGCCGCTTCGCGCAGGCCTCCGGGTGCTCCCTTTGGAGAATGCCGCCCGCCCAGCCGCTCGGAAACCACCACTCGTCGTAGAGGCAGATTTTTAAACCGAGGCGCTTCGCCTCCCGCAGCACGAACCCGTACAGGCGCAGATACTCTTCGCCCATGTAGTCCAGCTTGCAGGCGTCGTACGGCAAGATGCCGAACCCGGCATACTTATCCTGCCGGGCGCAGTTTTCCATAACCTCGCGAATACTCTCCTTCGTCGGTTTTTCGTTCCAAAACCAGAGAGGGCGCGGATAATATTTTTTGTTCGCTTCCATATCTTTTTGCTCCTTTTCGGGAAAATCCCTCCCTTTGGTTGTTTGCAGGGCCAACCGGAATCAAAGGATTACATATTGGATGTTCAGCAATTTTGCGACCTTTTCGAACAGCTTCGCGTTCTTGCCGACCGACATCGCAAAATGGTGCGTGGGCGCCTCGCGAAACCATTTTTCCATATACGTATCGGGATCTACGGTAAATCGGACGGGCGTCTGCGTGTTTCCGATTTGCATGATTTCCCCGTCCGTCGCCACGCCCTCGCTGATGATGAGCTTGAGCTTTCCGTCCACCGTCTGCGTCAGGCCGAGGTTGGTCACGTCGCCGTGCTTCACCTTTGCCTCCACCGAGATGCCCGAGCCGCGCTTGCCGTGGTACAGCCCCATCTCGCGCAGAATTGGTTTCCCGTCCGCAATCGCGATATGGAAGGGCCCGTCGTGCCCCAAGAGGATGGTGCCGTCCACGTAGTCGGTCGTAACGATTTCGCAGAAGCTGCCACCCACGCCCAGCGAGTCGCAGATTTTCATTGCGACGGCGGTCTTCAAATCCCCCTCGCCCGCGCAGGGCACGTGGTTCGCCGTCAGGAGCGAAAACCCGACGATAAACCCTTCCTGCAGCTGCTCGTATTCGCTGTTGTTCATGCCGTGGTAATAGTATGCAAGCCCGCCGAGCGAGAATTTATCCACGAGTTTCTGCTCCGCCGCGGCGACCTTTGCCGACCAATTCAGCTGCTCCTCGCTCGGCCTCTTCGCCAGGGGCTCTGCGGGCGAATCGCCGCTGATATAGAACAAATCCTTGATTTTGCGGCGCTGTTCGCGGATATCCTCCTCCGTGACGGTATCGAACACGCTCTTCAAATCGCACATCTCCAGCACTTCCACGTGAATGCCGCTCTGCCCCGTGAGCATGGTGAAATCGCTGTACAAATCGAGCATGCCCGAATAGGTATTGCCCAAAAAGCCGAAGCGGGTATTCTGCAGGGTACGCACGGCGCCCGCCGCCCTGACCCACTGCTCCGCCTCCTGCCAGGCGCGAATCGCTTCGGGCGCGTCCGCCGTGTTTTCGTCCGTCAAAGACATATACGGCGTCTCCGAAAGCCCCAACAGTCCGCTGATGACCTCGTATTCGATGCCGCAGCGGTTGAATGCGTTGCTGATTTCGGGAATTACGCACGCGTTGCAATGCGCCAGCCATTCGCCCGTCGTCGTCTTTTCGTAATTGACGCGGCGGCAGGGCTGCAAATTCAAAATAATCGTCTTTGCCTTGCAAATCCTGTGTACGGGAACAATCGCCGCGCTGGTGGCGTACGTCGCCCCGTGCAGGAAGATGATGTCCACGTTGTTCGCGTTGAAGTACTCGCCGCACTCCTTCGCCTTCTGCTCTGAATCCACCAGGCCGAAATTGTACACCTCCGCCCCGAACCCGGCAACCTTTTCCGCGATGAACGCATTGTACATCTTCATGCGCTTTTCAAGCTCGGGGAACTGCCCCCAATACGTGTGCAGCCCCACGCTGTAGATACCGACTCTCGCTTTCATACCAATTGCTCCTTTGCATTGTTTTTTTCCATTATACGATATTTTCAGCGGGTTTTCAAGTTCGATTTTTGATTAAAAATATAGTTTTATTGACTATTCGCAAAAGCTGTGTTATAATGCGGCCATGAGCGAATTATTTGAAAATCTGAGCAATTCCTGGACGGCGGCTTCGGAGCGGAATTTCGTCACGCCGCTCAACGAATTGAAAAACTTTTTGTTTTACGTGCAGGAAGTGGGCGTTTTTTCCACCTATCCGAACTATTCCGCCGAGCGCATGGGGTTGAACTCCTTTTTAATCCTGCATACCGCGGGCGGAACGGGCAACCTGCTCTACGGCGGAAGAACGTATGTATTAAACGCCGGCGACGTGTTTTTTATCGACTGCACCGAAAAACATAAATATTTTAACGCGGGCGGCGAAAATTGGGAGTTCGAGTGGGTGCACTTCAACGGGCCGAACGCGCAGGCGTGCTTCCATTACTTTTTGGCGCAGAACCAGGGCGTTGCGGCGAGAACGCAGTCAGACTCCGTCCGCAGGCTCCTGCTCCGCCTGAACCGCATCAACAAGGCGCCCTCCGCGCAGGCGGACATCCTGTCTTTCCGCATCCTGTCGCAGATTATCTCCGAACTGTTCCTGCTCAAAGCCGCGCCCGCCTACACGAAAAACGAGATACCCGAAGTTATCCTGGACATTCTCAACGAAATCGACCGCTCCTTCTGCTCCCGCCTCTCCCTGGAATCCCTCGCGAAAAAATTTTCCGTCAACCCCTACGTCCTGTCGAGGAATTTCAAAAAATACGTCGGGCTGGGGCTGAAGACGTACATCATTCAAAAGCGCATCTCCTACGCCAAGGAGCTGCTGCGGTTCACCGACAAGCCCGTTTCGGAAATTGCGGAAACGCTCTGCTACGAGAACGACGAACACTTCATCGCGCTGTTCAAAAGCTACGAGCACCTCACGCCCCTGTCCTTCCGCAAAAAGTGGCAGTCCAATCAGAATCGCTAATCCCTTTTCGCCGCGCAAAAAGCGCCGGAACCTCTGTCGGTTCCGGCGCTTTTTGTTCAGCCATCCGTGCGGACGCCCTTAAATACCGGCTGGCGCATAGAGCCGCGCGCCGTCTCCTGCATGAAGTGCGCCGTGCCGACGAGCGCGGGTGCGGCCGTCCCTGCCGAAACGGCACAAATATCCGCAAGCGTATGCAAAAAAGGAGAGCCATGCCGCCCAGCAAGGACAGTATGGCTCTTTTCAGCGTTATTATGGATTTGCTCAGCGGAGGGTACCCATCGCGCCGTTCTGCCGCAGCGCGCCCATGACGGCGTGCGGGGTGTACGGTTCGTCGATATACGCGACGTCCTCGGGCGTGAGTTTTACATCGAACGCGCCCGCCGCGTCGTCGAGATATTTCGCCTTCGTCGCGCCGACGATAGGCGAAGCGACGCCCTTGGCGAAATGCCAGGCAAAGGTGACGGCCGTCATCGAAGTTTCGTACTTTTCCGCAAGGTCTGCGATGCGCGCGGCAATCGCCTTGTCCGCCTCCTCGGTGGAATCGTACTTGCCGCGGGCGACCTTGTCCGTCTTACTGCGCAGGGTATCCGCCTCCCAATTCGGGCGGGCGCACCTGCCCGAGGCGAGCGGGCTGTACGGCGTGAGCGCCACGTTCATTTGCTTACAAACGGGGATGAGCTCGCGCTCGTCCTCGCGGTACAGCGGATTGTAGTGGTTCTGCATGGAGACGAAAGGGGTAAACCCGTTGTCGCGCGCACAAATCTGCATGTTGTGGAACTGGTAGCCGTACATCGCGGAAGCGCCGAGCGCGCGCACCTTGCCCGCCTTTACGAGCCCGTGCAGCGCCTCCATCGTCTCCTCAATCGGCGTGCCGTAGTCGAAGCGGTGGATGATATACAAATCGAGATAGTCGGTGCCCAGCCGCCGGAGCGTGCCGTCGATTTCGCGGTTGATTGCCCCTTTCGAGAGGTTTCCGTCGTTGAAATACACCTTCGACGCGAGCACGACCTTATCGCGCGGAACGTTGTTTTTGATTGCGCGGCCGAGGTACTCCTCGCTCGTGCCCGCCGAATAGCAGTTGGCCGTATCGAAGAAATTGATGCCCAAATCGAGCGCGTGTTTGATTATTTTTTCGCTTTCTTCGGGGTTGAGCGTCCACGCGTGCATCTGGCTGGCGGTGTCGCCGAAGCTCATGCACCCCAGGCACAGGCGGGAAACCTCGATGCCGCTGTTTCCGAGTTTCGTATATTCCATAAAAACCTCCCTATTGCAGGCGGCCGTACTGCTCGTCGGAGACGGGCTCCAGCCATTCGTTTTTCGTATCCGTGCCGGGCGCCTCCACCGCGATGTGCGAAAACCAGCTGTCCTTTTTGGCGCCGTGCCAGTGCTTGACGCCCGCGGGGATGACGACCACGTCGCCGGGGTTCAGGCTCCGCGCCTCCTTGCCCCACTCCTGGTACCAGCCGCTGCCCGCCACGCACAGAAGAATCTGCCCGCCGCCGCTCTCGGCGTGGTGGATATGCCAGTTATTGCGGCACCCCGGCTCGAAGGTGACGTTCGCAAACGCCAGCCCGTCGCCCGGCTTCGTGAGCGGGTTGAGGTAGGAATTTCCGATAAAATACTGCGCGAACGCTGTATTCTCCTGCCCTTTGCCGAAAATATTGCTCTTTTCAAAATCCTTGTAATCCATAATATCCTCCTTTTTGCCGTGTTCCTTTATTTTGCCTGCGCTTTCGCCGCCTCGTTTACGCACCGCAATGCGTTGAGGCTGCGCGGATATCCGATGTACGGCAGGCACTGCGACACGATTTTGATTAAAAATTCCCTGCTGTTGCCCACGCGCATGTTCGCCGCCGCGTGCGAGGTGAGCTGCGGCTCGCACCCGCCCTGCGCTGCGAGGAAACAGAAGGTAATCATCTCCCGCTGCTTATAGTCCAACCCGCCGCGGGTGTAATAATCGCCGAAGCAGTTGTCCACGAGCCACTTGTTCACCTGGCCGTTGGTCTCCCTGCCCGTTTCCGCAAAGCCGCGCATCCCCTCGCCGAAGATGTCGATTTGCGCCTGTTCGCCCGCCTGCAAACGGTTTTCCGTCGTCGTGTGCGCCTGCCCCTCGAGCGGAAGCTGTACGCCCCGCGCGCGCAGAATTTCGTTCGTTGCGTTCAGAAAGGGCAAAACCCTGCCGATGCCGAGGTAGGCGACCGCCTGGTAGACGACTTCTTTCGCCTCGACGGGCGTGACGCCGAAGTTGAGCGCCGCGGGAAGCATCGCCTTGAATTCGTCGATGCCCTGGCAGCCGAGGAGCGCCGCCAGAATCGCCAAAAAGCGGATTTTATCGTCCAAATCGTCGCTGCTTACCACCTCGTCGAACGCAAAATTGTTGAACCGTTCGATAAATTCGGGATCCGTTTCCGCGAGCGAAGATTTTTCGTCCCCGAACATCTTTTGTTGATATTGTTCTGCAAATTCAGAAATTTCCATCATCTTATCCTCCGTTATATCGACTGTTTCGCCCATAGGGCAATCTTATCTTCCGCCTGCGCCACTTCCGTGCCGCGGATTGACAGACCGCGCGCGATTGTCGCGCCCGCGCAGACCTTCGCCAAGTCGCGCTCGCTCGAGCCCATGCCGCTGCCCTCGTTGGTGCAGAAGGGAATCACCCTCTTCCCCGCCCAGCGGAAATGCTCCAAAAAGGTGAACATCGGCATGGGCATCGTTCCCCACCAGTTGGGGTAACCGACAAACACCGTATCGTATTGCCCGATACTTTCGGGAAACGCCCGGAGCGCGGGGCGCGCCTTCTCGCGCAGTTCCCGCTGCGCCTCGTCGGTGCAGGCATAGTAGTCCTTCGGGTACTCCTTGACTGTTTCCACCTCGAACAAATCGCCCCCGACCGCCCTTTGAATGAATTCCGCGGCAATCTCCGTGTTGCCCTTGGGCAAATCGCGGATGGTGCCCTTCCAATAGTTTTCGCCCTTGCGCGAATAATAGACGATGAGATTCATGGTATACCGCCTCCTTTTTTCGCCGCCATTATACCACCCTTTCCGCGGCGGAGCAATTTTGTTTTTCGGGCATTTCGATAAGTAAAACTTATCGATAAAAAAACCTCCCCGAAACGCTTCGGAGAGGTCGATTTATTGCGATATTAATTTTTTTCGGCGAATTGGCCGCGCAGAATGGCAGCAAATTCCTCGAGATAGTAGTTGGAACGCTTCTTCTGCCAAAAGGCGCAGTAGGTGCGCACGATGCGCCCGCCGTCCGCGCGGCGCACTTCCAGCCGCACGAGGGGCGGCGCGGCCGTCGGCTTGGCGCTCGCCACCGGCAGAAAGCCGCGGCCGCTCATCGCCAGCAAACGCGCTTCGTCCAGGCTCGCGGCAAAGAGAAACTGCTTTCCGATGCCGAGATATTCGCCGTAATATTTTTTCTCCGTCTCCTCCTCCGCCCTGTCGGAAACGACGATGCAGGGATATTTTTCCAGCTCGTCGTTCGTAACGATTCCCCTGCCCGCGAGCGGGTGAGCTGCGGCGACGTCGATATAGGCGGGGCTTTGGCTGAGGATAAAATTTTCGCACTCGTCGGAAAAGACGCGCCTTTGGTCACTCAGCAAAAAGTTCGCCTCGCCGCTCAAAATCGCGCGGTACAGCTCCTCGTGCGTGCCCTTGAATACGCTGACGACAACCTCGGGATAGGTTGCCGAAAACGCCACGACGGCGCGCTGCAATTCCGGCCCGTCGTAGCCGGAAAGATAGCCGATATTCAGGTTCAGCTCGCTGTCCGAGCCGATGCGCACCGTCTCCTCGCGCATCTCGTCCATGTCCGCGAGGATGGCGCGGCTGCGGCGGGCAAAGTACTCGCCCGCGGGGGTGAGGCGGAATTTTCGGCCTTCCCGCTCGATAAGTTTTACGCCCAGCTCCGCTTCGAGCGAGGCGATTTGCTGGGAAACCGCCGATTGGGAGATAAAGCACCGTTCCGCCGCCTCGGTAAAGCTGCCGCAGTCGGCGATGGCAACAAAATATTTCATCTGCCGAAACAGCATAGGCAAGCCCCTCCCCTTTTTTATTTATACGGTATCGGACAGTACAGTTTTAATGCGTTTTGCATGTAGTTCCATCATGCATCGGTGCTCTTTCCCTAATCCAAACAGCTACTTCCTCTCCAGGCATACGAGGGTTTCTATCCACTTCGTTTGAGGAAACATGTCGAAAGGTTGTATTGATATGACAGAATAAAATCCTTCCTGCCAGCCCGAGGCAAAGTTCGGGTTCTTTTTGAGTTCACTCCCCTCCTCAACGAGCGCGCCCGTGAGAATACCGACGTCGCGCGCCATCGTGGCGGGGTTGCAGGAAATCATCGCGACGCGCGGAATGCCCGAATGGAGAATCGCGCGCAATGTGCCGCGGTCGACGCCCTTGCGCGGCGGGTCGACGACCAAAAAGGTCTCCTTGGCGATAGCCTCGCTCAAAACTTCGGGCAGCTTGTCCTCGACGCGGCCGCAGATATTGAACATGCGCCCCTCCAATTTATTCGGCTCGACGAGCGCGTCCGCACATGCCGATGCTTCCGACACCGCCTCGATGCCGTACGCCTTTCCGATTTGCCGCGCCAGGAGCGCAGTGAGGATACCGCCGCCGCTGTACGCGTCGATAGCGACGGCCGCGCCGCTCTCCACGCCGTAACGCGCAACGCGCTCGTACAGCTTGCGGCATACGCCGCGGTTGACCTGCAAAAAGGTGTTCGGCCCCGCCTCGAAGCGCACGCCGCACTCGTGCCCGACGAAGCGCGGCTCGCCGTACAAGAGGCGGAAATCCTTGCCGAATACGCCGTTGCCGTCCCCCTTGTTCACATTCTGCCAGAGGGAAAAACTCTTGAATTTTTCGCCCAAAAGGGCAATCAGCCTGTCCGAACGCGGCAGGCAGTCCTTTGCGGTGACGGCGGTGACGATGAAGTTCCCCTCCACCTCGCGCACGACGATATGGCGCAGAACGCCGCTGCCGTCCGCCTCGCTGTATCCGCGCACGCCGCATTTTTCCATATACGCGGAAAAGGCGGAAACAACCTGTTCCGCCCAATACGGGTGAATGGGGCAGCGCTGTACGGGCACGATGCGGTGGCTGCGTTCGGCGTAAAATCCGATTACGTTCTCGCCGTTTTTGTCCACGCCCACGGGAATCTGCAATTTATTGCGGTACTCGTATTGGAAATCGCTCTTGACGGCGAGCGGCACTTCCATATCGATGCCGGCAATCTTGCGCAGGGCGTCCTTGACCGTTTTGCTCTTGAGTTTGAGCTGCGCGCCGTAGCGCAGGTGCTGCAGCTGGCAGCCGCCGCACTTGGTGAACAGCGGGCAGCGCGGCCGCACCCGTTCGTCGGCGGGGGTGAGTATTTCCAGCGCCTTCGCGTAACCGATGCGGTCTTTGACCTTTAACGCCTTGAACTTGACCTTTTCGCCCACGGCGGTAAAGGGCGCAAAAAACACCGTTTCGCCCATATGTACGATTCCTTCGCCGTTGCTCCCGAGCGACTCGACCAACCCCGTAAACTCGCCGTTCTTTTCCACGATCTGCATATCTTCCGTCATCTTCCTTTCTCCGCTATTCTCTCTCGTTTTTCACTTTCTCCCGCTATGCCTGCCCGTCTTTGCCCGTCTCGTCCTCCTCGGAATGTGTATCCTGCGCTTTATCCTTATCCGCGCACACGCCGCCCGGCTCCGCGTTCTCCTTCCCTTCCTCCGGCGCAACGTCCGCATCGTCCGCAAACGGATCGAAACCGTCGGCTCTCTGCGCGGGCGCGCCGCCCGCCTGCCTGCCGCCCCTGCCCCGCTCGATTTTGCCGACATAATAGTCTGCAAACTTCTGGAAGCGGAACATCACCCAATCGTACAGCAGGAACACGAGCGTTCCCAGCACGACGACGATGGGATAGATCCACGCGGCCGACCAGCCGAAGGGCATCGTGATTTCGACGTTGAAGGTAAACAGCAGTGCGACGGTGGCGCACAGCATTCCGTCAAACCAAATTGCCTTGATTGACCAGGCAACCCACTTTTTGACGCTGTATTTCCTCTGCAGGGAATTGACGAGCGGGTGCAGGCCGAAAAAGGCAACAAACGGAAACAGCCTGTAAAAATAGGCGATTCCGCCGAATGCGAGGCACAACAGGCAGGTTGCCATATATGCCAAAAAGCCGCCCAGCCGAAAATTCTTGGCGAGCGGCAGCATGAGCGCGACGGACGCAAATACATACCCCGTGAGTACCAGCACGGGTATGTTGATTCCGAGGCTCATAAAGACAGTGGCGAGTGCGCACGACACGGCGGACAGCGCAATCGAAAAAGATTTCCCTCGCATAGCCTTGCGCGCCGCTCTACCTGCAGTTGCAGCAGGCGTTGAGGCAGCAGTTCAAGAGCATATTGCAAGCGCAACATGTGGCGCACTGCTCGCAGAAGCCGCCGCCCATCTGCTGCTGTTCGTCGTACCCCGGCTGCGGCCCGCTCTGCGCATAGCCGCCCTGCGACTGCTGCTGCGGGTTTTCCGCCTGCTTTTTATCGTACTCGATTTTTTCCTTCAATTTATTGTACGCGGTACGGTACTTTTCGTTGGAGGAGTCCATCTGAATGGCAATCTCGAGCTGTTTTTTGCTCTCGTTCATCCAGTTCTTTTTATAAAACACGACCGATTGCAGGTAATGCCATTCGGCGGGGCGCTCGTTGAACTCGTCGAGCACGGCCTGCGCCTCGTTGATTTTGCCCGCACGGATGTACTCGTCCACCTTCGCGTAAGACGAGCCCGCGTTTTCGGCGGAGTGCTTTTCGCTCCGCTCAATCATGATTTCGTTGTACGCGACGTCGATGCGGTTGAGCATGCGCGCCGCTTCGTTGCCCGCCTCCCCTTCGAGGAAACGCTCTTCCGAATATTTCTTTTTCAGTTCCTCGTAACGCGCCTTGATTTCCTCGTCGGTCGCGGTCTCGGAAACGCCCAAGAGTTCGTAATATTGTTTATTCATGGTCTTTCCTTCGGCTGTCAGCCTTTTACGCTCGTTTGCGCCCAATCAGCGCAGGCGCGCCTTTTCGGGCCGGATTTTATCTTTGCATCCGCACTTCACCCGCTGTGTGGCGGCGGGCAATCCGCGCAGGATGATGTTGTCCGTCAAATCGTGATTGAAATAAAAGCGGATATTTTTGAGGTTCTCCGCATTGGTCGCGAACACGCTCTTAAACACGAAATCCGCTTCCTCGCCGTTCTTTGCCAGCATCTCCGCGCGCGTTTTCTCCCCGAACGCCTCGTAAAAGGGGTTGTAGTTACCCTTCTTCACGTCCTTGTCGTAGTCGTCGAGCGCGTCGATGAGGTACACCCACTTGCCGATGCCGTAGCACAGCCCGCGCGTGGCTTCGGTGGCGTATTCGCCGAGGCAGTAGTCGGAAAGCTCCGCAATCATGCTGCCGAACGGGTCGGCGGCCATGTCGAGGCTGGAACATTTCTTCTTTTCCAAAGCGGCGAGCGCCTGCATGTTGCGGCGGATAATCCTGCCGATTTCGGGGTGCAGGGCGGAAGCCCTTTTCATCCCCTTTTTGAAGAGGGAGCGCTTGAACCTGCCCTTCTTTTCGTCCTCCACGTCGTCGCAGAGTTTATAGTAAGTGAACGCGGTGTTGAGGCAGGCGACGGCGCGGGTGATGTCGTCGTCCGCCGCCATCGGGCGCTTGACGACGGGGTTCAGGGCGCAGCGCCTGTTCTCGATTTTAACATCCGTATTCATTATATTGTGCAGAAGGGCGGACAAAAATGTCATGTCATACGAAAGCCCGAGCCGCGCCCGCTGGCCGCAGGAAGCGCCGATGCTCTTGCACAGTCCGCAGTACAGCGCCTTGTACAGAACGCCGTCCTTCACGTACATATGGGGAATATCCGGCTGTATATACCCGAACAACTTTCTTTACTCCCCCGAATAGAATCCGACCTTGCGGTACACTTTGGAGAGAGTTCTCCGCGCCATGCGCGCGGCGCTCTCCGCGCCCCTCTGCATGATGCCGTTGAGATATGCCTTATCCGCAAGCAGCTTTGCCCGCTCCGCCTGGATGGGCGCGAGCGCGTCGGCGACCGCTTCCCCTACCGCGAGTTTGAAATCGCCGTAGCCCTTGCCCTCGAACTCCTTTTCCGCCTCCGCGATGCTCTTGCCCGTGAACGCGTGATAGATGGTCAGCAGGTTGGATACGCCCGGCTTTTCCTCGGGTGCGTAGCGGATAACGCTGTCGCTGTCCGTCACCGCGCGCTTGAATTTGCGGATAACGGTGTCCTTATCGTCGGACATGGTGACAAAGCCGTTGGGGTTTTCGTCCGACTTGCTCATCTTTTTGGAAGGATCGGCAAGGCTCATGACGCGCGCGCCGCTGTCCTTCGGGATATACCCGTCGGGCACGGTGAAAGTAGCGCCGTAGCGGTTGTTGAAGCGGATGGCCAAATCGCGCGTCAGCTCCAGGTGCTGTTTCTGGTCTGCGCCGACGGGCACGAGCGCCGCCTGGTACAGGAGAATGTCCGACGCCATGAGCACGGGGTAGTCCATGAGCCCCATATTGACGTTTTCGGCATGCTTGGCGCTCTTGTCCTTGAACTGCGTCATGCGCGAAAGTTCGCCGGGGTATGCGATGGTGTTGAGCACCCACGTCAGCTCGCAGTGCGCGGGCACGTGCGACTGCACGAACAGCACGCACTTTTCGGGGTTGATGCCGCAGGCGATGAACAGCGCCATCAGCTCGAGCGTATTTCTGCGCAGCTGCGCCGCCTCCTGCCTGACGGTGATGGCGTGCAAATCGGCGACGGCATAGATGCACTCGTATTCGTCCTGCAACTTTGCGAAATTGCGGATGGCGCCGATATAGTTGCCGATGGTGACCGAGCCGCTCGGCTGAACGGCGGAGAACAGTTTTTTCTTTGCTGCGGATTCTTCCATAAACTCTCTTACACCCTTTAATCAATTTAAGAATATTCGTAGAAAAGTATACCATACTGCGCAATAAAAAGCAAACGAGTTTCCGCGTTATTTCCCAAAATTGCCAAAATTAACGGTATTTTAATAAAACCGCTACAATTTTCAGCAAAATGTCACGGAAAAGGCGCCCGCGCGGATATGCGCGGACGCCCTGCTATTTTATGCGTTTCTCTTTGTTTTTTGCGTGCGCACGGCGGGGAAATTTTCGCTTTTCCCGCTTATGCCGCGGGTTGCCCCGCCAAATCTACGTTTATCTGATACTTGCTGAAATCAATCTCGGCTTTACCATTTAATTTGAACTCGTCTTTTTGTATATACTCGACAAGTTCGTTGTCTTGAATATTAGGGGTAATAACGACAAACCGTCTAACGCCAAAATTATTGATAAGTACAACAGAAAAGAAACGCCCTTGACCGTAATCGTTATCAAGTTGCGAGCCAATATCCGTATAAAGCCACATTGTTTCGGGGGCGGAGTAGTCGAAATCGGGGTCAAGTTTATCCGCCACCGCCTTTATAAATTCGTCTTTGTCGCCTTGTGTATCGGGGGCGTAAATGTACGAATACTTTTGCGTTATATCTTTATAACTTTCTTCAAATTCAATCGATGCGATAATTGTTTCATTATATAAATCTGCTACACTTAAAGGTTCGGGAAAGGAAATATCCCAAACCATATAAGCGAGATTGTTTGTACGTTTATCATTGTAATGAATAGAAAATTGAGCGGTGTCAATTATATCAATATTTTTATTACTAAAATCAAACTTGTAACTTATTGTTTCAGCATTTTTAGTTATATAATTACTTTTAATGTAATTGTAAATTATTTCAAAATTTTCTTGCACTACTTTCTGATAATATTCCGCGCGGGCGAGTTCCACGGCGGTGGCGGTTGTTTCGTCGGGGAAAAGCTCGTCGAGCGTGGCGGGCGCGGTATCTTCCGCAGGGTTGTACTTATAGCCGCATTCCGTGCAGGTCAAGCCGCTCCCGAAATCGTGGTCGGCTTTCTCCGTTTTTTTGCCGCATACTTCGCACTCTTTCCAATGCCCGCCGTTATCTCTTTCCCACTCGCCGTATGTATGGTTATCCGTTACGGGAATGACCGTGTCCGCTTGCGTTATTTCCGTTTTGCCCTCGCCGTCCGAAAACAGTTTTTCACAAACCGTACAAGTCCAGTATTCCGTAACGCCCTCGTCTTTACAGGTCGCGGGCTTGCCGTTCGTCTTTGTCAGCGTATGCCCCTTTGCCGCAATCGTTACCGCCGCAAGCGTGGTTTCGGTTTTGCCGTTTTTATCCGAAAACAGTTTGCCGCAGTCGGTGCATTCCCAATAGGCAAGGTTGCCGTTTTCGGTGCAGGTCGCGTCCTTTGCCTTATGCTCCGTGAGCGTGTGTTCCGTGGTAGTCGTGCCGCCGTTCTCGTTGTTGTTATCGTTTCCGCCTCCGCAGGCGGCAAGCCCGAACACAAAGCATACCGCCAACCCCGCCACCGCGATAGCCGCTAAAACCCTTTGTTTCATTTCCTCTGCCTCCGAAATTTTTTTCGCAAGGGCAAAAAAAGGCGCGCCTTCAACCGAAGACACGCCCCTGCATCAGTATCTCCGATTGATGTCACTCAAACCATTTGCACAATGGAAAATAGAGATACGATATGCCTATTCGTACCCATTGTGCAAATTATTCAGTTTGAGTGACGGTAACAGTATACCACAATCGGAAAAGAAAAGCAACAACAAAAAAGCGTGCCTTCAACCGAAGACACGCCCTGCACCTGTATCTCCGATTGTTGGCACAAAACTTCCCTTATAACGGAAAATAGAGATACGAAATGCCTGTTCGTACCCGTTATAAGGAATTATGAAGTTTTGTGCCGATTACAGTATAACACAACCGAAGAATAAAAGCAACAACAAAAATGCCCCGCATATCTCGCAAAATACCTCCCCGCGTATCTTTGCGCGCGTATCCCGCAAAAAACCGCCCCGCGTATCTTTGCGGAAACAAATAAAAATCCCCGCGTGGAAACGCGGGGTATTTCATTTTCGGGTATAACCCTAAACTTTACTGGCTGCGCACAAGTGCGCTTTTTATTGGCCTGCCAGCCATGCATTGGTTACTTGCTACCCGTAAACGGGTCCCGCGGGTCAAATATGCTTAACTGCTCGCTTTCCTTATCCTTCTTCAACTGGTTTGCTATGTATTCTTTTATCGCTGCCGTGTTCTTTCCTACCGTGTCTACATAGTATCCCTTACACCAAAATTCGCGGTTGCGGTATGCAAATTTCATATTTCCCCATTTTTGATATATCATCAAACTACTCTTCCCTTTCAAATACCCCATGAATCCCGCAACGCTCATTTTGGGCGGGATACTTACCAGCATATGGATATGATCCGGGCATATCTCTCCCTCGATCACCTCCACTCCTTTCCACTGACACAGCTTTCTCAGTATCTCTCGTATCTCCATTCGCTTTTCTTCATAAAATACTTTCCTTCTGTATTTTGGCGCGAACACGATATGGTACTTGCAATTCCATTTTGTATGTGCTAAACTGTTTACGATATTGTTTTGCTCCTGCATTATGATATCCTCCGATTGTGTATTCTTTTTCTGACTGGCAGGTCAGTTCTCATTTTACACAATCGGAGTCCTTTTGTCATCCTCATCGGCTTAGCCTTCTCTCAACCCCGCGACTATCGCGGGGTTTTCGTTATACAAAAAAAGTTCCCCGTTCTGCACGACGGGGAACTCTTTCTGAACCGTAAAATTATTTTTTGTCGATAAACTCCAAAACCTTTGCGTACAGCTTGTCCTTGTCCGCCGTCTCCTTGAAGCGGATGGGCTTGTCGCGCAGTTTGGAAAGGCTTGCGGGCACTTTCATCGCCGTCGCGATGTTCAGGTGCTTGATCGCCTTGAAGCTGTCCTTGATGTCGTTGCCCGTGACGGCGTACATGACGTCCTGCGGGAACTTGTACGGGCTGGCCGTGGATACGACGACCATCGGATTCCCGTCCTTGGTCTCCTCCCCCGCCATGTAGTTGGCGGCGGCGTACATCGCGCACGCGGTATGCGTATCCATCGGGTATTGGTATTCCTCGAAAAATTCGTAAATCGTTTCGACCGTTTCGTCCTCGCCGCAGAAGTCCGCCCAGAACAGTTTTTCCAGCTCCTCGCGCTCCTCGTCGTAGATTTCGTACACGCCCTCGGCCGCGAGCTTGTCCATGCGCATTTTGACGCGCTTGGGCTCCCTGCCCGACAGCTCGAACAGCAGCCGCTCGAGGTTGCTGGAAATCAGAATGTCCATGGAAGGCGACATCGTTTTATAAAATTCGCGCCGCTTGTCGTACGTGCCCGTGCGGATAAAGTCGGTGAGAATGTTGTTTTTATTGGACGCGCAGATAAGTTTGCCCACGGGCAGCCCCATGCGCTTTGCGTAGTAGGCGGCGAGAATATTGCCGAAGTTGCCCGTCGGCACCGCGAAATCGACGGCGTCCCCCATTTTGATTTGCTCGGAGGAAACGAGGTCGAGATAGGCGGAAAAATAGTAGGCAATCTGCGGGGCGAGACGGCCGAAGTTGATGGAGTTTGCCGAAGAGAGCACGACGCCCTTGCTTTTCAGCTCCTCCTTGCACTCCTCGCTCGTGAAAATCTTTTTGACGGCGGACTGGCACTCGTCGAAGTTGCCGCGCACGGCAAGCACGTTGACGTTTTTGCCCTCCTGCGTCGCCATCTGCAATTTCTGCATTTTGGAGACGCCCTCGCTGGGGTAAAACACCATGATTTTGACGCCCTCGGCGTCCTTGAACCCCTCGAGCGCGGCTTTGCCCGTATCGCCGCTGGTGGCGACGAGGATGAGCACCTGCTCCTTGACGCCGCTCAGGTTGCAGCCTTCGCGCAGAAGGTAAGGCAGAAGCGTCAGCGCGAGGTCTTTAAAGGCACAGGTGGGGCCGTGGAACAGCTCGAGCATATAGAGGGAATCGTCGATTTTCACCAGCGGCGCGGCGTCCCCTTCCTCGAATTTGGAATACGCCTTTTCGCAGGCGGCTTTCAGGCCGTCGAAGTCGTAATCGTCGAGATATTTATGGAGCACGCAGGCGGCGCGCTCCGCATAGTTCATGGTAAGCATGTCCTCCATTTCCTTTTCGGAAACGGAGGGGAAGGTTTCGGGCACGAACAGCCCGCCGTCCTTGGCGATGCCCTGTGCAATCGCCTGCGCACCCGTAACGCATTCTCCCCCTCGCGTACTGATGAACTTCATAACTCCTCCTGCCCTAAAAATTGAAAACACGCGAAAACGCGCGCCTCCCCTTTCGGGCGCGTTCAAAAATAATTTATAAAACTTTGGAACCGTTTGGGAAGCCTCCCGGCTCTGCGGGAGGCTTCTCGCCGTAATTGTTTACAGATATTTCGCGACGAAGTCGGGCAGCTCCTCTTTCGCGCAGCTGCACGTGACGTAAATCGTCAATCCGGTCTGCTCGGAAAGTTTATCGAGCATATAGTAGAAGGCCGCCATGTCCTTGATTTCCTTGCCGGCGATACGCGCCGCACCGTCGATGAACAGGTACTCGTTGTCGTTGTTCGCCGCCACGACGCCCTTTACAAAGCCGATGAGCGCCTCTTCGCCAGCGACCATAAAGTCGTTCGTATCGATTACACGGATATCCCTGTGCAGGTCGTACATATAGCGCTTTGTGTTCGTAATGAAAATCAGGTGCCCTTTGGCGCCCGCCACCTTGCTGTTCGCCTCGTCGATGATGATTTTTGTTTTGCCGGTGCCTTTCGGGCCGTAAATTACTTTAATCATAGGAACCTCCGCAATATCTTTTTTTGTATATCTATTGTAAACTATTTTTATTTTCTTTTCAATAGCTTTTTGAAAAAATTCTGAAAAATTTTGCGACAGCCGCGCGAAAAGAGACGCCGCCCGACTCATTTGCCGCCTTGTCCACGAAAATCTCACCGCGTCGCGATTTGCCGTGATTCTATGGTTTTATATTTTTATAATAATCTCTCGAAAAAGGCAAAACCACGCTTTTGCCTTTTTCACTCAATTTGGCAATCCCTTGCCTTACGGAAAGGGTGAAATCGATGCGCATATTTGTGGTGTGCCATTCAAAAGCGCATCGATGAGGGGAAAACCGCTCGGGTTTCCCCTCAAAATCGCAAGATTTTGTTTTGTCAGTTCAAAACAAAATCTGCGAGCGAGTTTTTTTACTTGCCCTTCTTCACTCTCCCGAACGCCTCGAACTCGAGATGCCTGTCCTTGTCGATCTGGCGAATCATGTTGTCCAGCTCGTCGTCGCCCCAGATGCTGTTGCGCCCCGCGGCGTACTCCGCGTCGATAATCTCCTTCATTTTCAGCACCAGCGCGTCCTTTTTGTCGATTTTGTGCTCATCGGTCAGATAATAATAGTCGTTAATCCAGTACGCGATGCCCGCAAGTCCGCTCGCATTGTTGATGGATACGCGCGCGGGGCGGTTCAAAATCTTTTCGGTGTCGAAAATATTGTAGATTTCGGGGTCTTTGAGCATGCCGTCCGCATGGATGCCCGCGCGCGTCGCGTTGAATGCGCGCCCGACAAAGGGCGTCTGCGGCGGGATGATGTAGCCGAGCTCCGTTTCGAAATAGCTCGCGATGTCGGTGATGGCGGAAAGGTCCATGCCGTCGGCCGTGCCGCGCAGGGACGCATACTCGATGGCCATCGCCTCGAGCGGGCAGTTGCCCGTGCGCTCGCCGATGCCGAGCAGCGAGCAGTTGACCGAGCTCGCGCCGTACAGCCACGCCGTGGTGGCGTTGGTGACGACCTTATAGAAATCGTTGTGCCCGTGCCATTCGAGCAGTTCGCTGGGCACTTCCGCATGGTGGTGCAGGCCGTACACCAGCCCCTGCACGCTGCGCGGCACGCTCGTGCCGGGGTAGTTGACGCCGAAGCCCATCGTGTCGCACATGCGGATTTTGATGGGGATGCCGCTCTCGCGCGAGAGCTTCATCAATTCGTTTGCGAACGGCACGACGAAGCCGTAGAAATCGGCGCGCGTCAAATCCTCAAAGTGGCAGCGCGGCTTGATGCCGTGCGCGAGCGCGCTCTTGACGATGCCGAGGTACTTGTCCATCGCCTGCGCGCGGGTGAGGTTCATCTTTTTGAAGATATGATAGTCGGAGCAGCTCACCAAAATGCCCGTTTCGGCGACGCCCGCCTGCTTGACGAGCTCGAAGTCCTTTTCGTTCGCGCGAATCCAGGTCGTGATTTCGGGAAATTGCAGCCCTAAATCCTGGCAGGCTTTGAGCGCGGCGCGGTCTTTTTCGCTGTAGAGGAAAAATTCGCTCTGCCGCACGATGCCCTTCGGCCCGCCGAGGCGGGACATGAGCTTGAACAAATCGACGATTTGCTGCACCGTAAAGGGCGAGGTGGATTGCTGCCCGTCGCGGAAAGTAGTATCGGTAATCCAGATTTCCGCGGGCATATCCATGGGAACGTGGCGGTAGTTGAACACCACTTTCGGAATCTCCTCGTAGGGATAAATGTCGCGGAACAGCTCGGGCTCGGGCACGTCCTGCAGCTGATAGTGATATTTATCCTCTTCGAGCAGGTTTTTGCTTTTGTCGAAGTAAATCACGGTTTAGAAGACCTCCTTGACGAACTCTTCGATGCGGTCGAGGCCGGTCGCGATGTCCTCCTTGGAAATGGCATAGGAGAGGCGCACGCACTCGTCGTCGCCGAAGGCAATGCCGGGCACGACCGCCACACCCTTTTCGAGGAGCATGTCCGCCACGTCCATCGAACCGCTGATCTTGCGGCCGTTGAAGCGCTTGCCGTACAGCTTGTCGACGATGAGCATGATGTAGAAAGCGCCGTCCGGCTCGATACAGTCTAAGCCGTCGATTTTGCGAATGCGCTCAATCATGAATTTGCGGCGGTCGTTGAAGATAGCGCGCATCTTGTCGAGCTCCTCTTCGCTGCCGTTGAGCGCGGCGAGAGTCGCGTACTGCGAGATGCTCGTCGGGTTGCTCGTGGCGTGGCTCTGGAAGGAGTCGATGGCCTTGGCAACGTCCTTCGGGGCGGCGAGCCAGCCGATACGCCAGCCCGTCATCGCATACGTCTTGGAAACGCCGTTGATGATGACCGTGTGCTCCTTCATCTTTTCGCTGACCTGCGCGATGGAGAAGTGTTTCACGCCGTCGTAGATGAGTTTGGAATAGATTTCGTCGGAGAGCACCCAGATGCCCGCGTCCTCGCAGACCTTGCCGATGGCGCGGATTTCCGCCTCGGTATACACCGAGCCCGTAGGGTTGGACGGAGAATTGAAGATGAGCATCTTCGTCTTGGGCGTAATCGCCTTTTGGAGGTCTTCGGGCGTAATTTTAAAGTGGTTTTCCTTGTGCCCCTCGACGAACACGCTCACGCCGCCGCAGACCTTGACGACCTCGGGATAGGTGAGCCAATACGGCGCGGGGATAATCACTTCGTCCCCCTCCTCGACGAGCGCGAACATCGCGTTGAAGATGGAGTGTTTCGCGCCCGAGGACACGATAATCTGCGACATATCGTAGTCGAGCCCCTGCTCCTCCTTGAATTTTTCGGCAATCTTCTTGCGCAGGGCGGGAAGACCGGAAGACGGGGTATATTTGGTGCAGCCGTCGTCGAGCGCCTTTTTCGCCGCGTCGATGATGTGCTGCGGGGTATTGAAGTCGGGCTCGCCCGCGCCGAAGCCGATGACGGACTTCCCTTCCGCCTTCATCGCCTTAGCCTTGGCGGTGATCGCAAGGGTCAGAGAGGGAGAAATGGAAGAAATTCTCTTTGTGGTGTTCATATCTATGTACCTCGTAAGATTTTTACCGAAATGTATTCACAAAAATTTGCGAAAAGAGTTCGCAAATTTTTCGTGACTATCATGAAAAACCCAACGTTCGCCGACCTTTGTCGGCTCTGCGTTCGGTTTTTCCTCTGCGCCGCTTTTAAGTGCTCACATATTATTGATGCGGCGCATTCACCTTTTCCGCCCGCGCGAAAGCGTAGCCTGCTGCCCTGCCGAGGGTTCCCGTTTACGGGAAACGGCAGATGCGCTTATCGCGCAAATTGGGGGCTTTTTGCCAAAAGCGTGGTTTTGGCAAACGCATTCAACTTTTATAATACTCGCGCAAGGAAAACCTCGTTTTTCCGCAGCGCACCCCTGTTTGCAAACACCTTTGCTTTTGCAGGAAAGGTGAAGCCACGGCATTTTATATTATGTGTGCCCTTAAAAATGCCGTAGCGAGGAAAACTCCGACGGTCAGCGGCATAGCCGCATGCCGTGGGGTTGTCCTTAAACTCACGAAAATTTGTTTTGACAGCTCAAAACAAATTTTGTGAACCCAACTGCGCTTCCCTGTCCGCAATGGCGAGGCTCTCGAGCATGCCGCCGATGTCCCCCATCATGAAGGAATCGAGCGAGTACAGCGTGAGCCCGATGCGGTGGTCGGTGACGCGGTTCTGCGGGAAATTATAGGTGCGGATGCGCTCGCTCCGATCGCCCGTGCCGATTTGGCTCTTGCGGTTCTCCGCATAGTCGCTCTGGTATTTGCTGTTATAATAGTCATAGAGGCGGCTCTTCAAAACTTTCATCGCCTTTTCGCGGTTCTTGATTTGCGAGCGCTCGTCCTGGCAGGTGACGACGATGCCCGTGGGCAGGTGGGTGATGCGGATACAGCTCTCCGTCTTGTTGATGTGCTGGCCGCCCGCGCCGCCTGAACGGTAGGTATCGATTTTCAAGTCCTTTTCGTTGATTTCCACGTCCACGTCCTCCGGCTCTGGGAGCACGGCGACGGTGACGGTGGAAGTATGGATGCGCCCCTGCGACTCCGTTTCGGGCACGCGCTGCACGCGGTGCACGCCGCTCTCGTATTTCAGCTTGCTGTACACCCCCTTGCCCGATACGGTGAACACGACCTCCTTCATACCGCCGAGCTCCGTTTCGTTACAGTCGATGATCTCCGTCTTCCAGCGCATGGATTCGGCGTAGCGGCAGTACATGGAATACAGCTCCGCCGCGAACAGGTTGGCCTCGTCGCCGCCCGCGCCGCCGCGGATTTCCATGACGACGTTGCGCTCGTCGTTCTTGTCCTTGGGCAGAAGAAGGATGCGCAGCTCGCCGTGGATTTCCTCGAGCTTCTGCTTGCAGGCGTAGCCCTCCTCGGTGAGCATGTCCTTGAGCTCGCGGTCGGTTTCCGTTTCAGCGGCGGCGAAAGCGTCGTTCATCTCCTTTTCCGTCTTTTTGTATTCGAGATACTTTTCGGCGGTTTCGGCGATGTCGGCGTGCTCTTTGGCGCACTGCGTCCACTTTTCCGGCTGGGAAATGACGGCAGGGTCAGCCATCTCCGCGGACAGTTTATTGTATTTTTCTAAGATGTCTTCTAATTTTTTAATCATAATAGCAGCTTCGCGCAAAATCTCTCAAAAGAGATGAGAGCTTTTGCTTGATTTTAGAGAAAACCCAACATTCGCCGCACTTCTGCGGCTCTGTGTTCGGTTTTCTCTCTGCGGCGATATGTTACGGCTCTCTCAATTTTTAATCGCCGCATTCACTCTTTCCGCGTATGCCCTTCGGCATATTGAGGGCAAAAGCAAAAAGCGTGGTTTTCGCTTTTGCGAAAGATCATTTTAATAATATTTGCGCGTTCCAAAATCGCTATTTTGGATTAGCGCACCCAATTTGTCGCATACTTGCGACCTCCGCGGGTGAATGTGCGCGAGTTAATAATATGCGTGCCCTTAAAAAGCGCGCACAAAGGGCAGAGCCCTCCATTCGCAGAAATTCGCAGCCGACAGCTCGGCGAGAATTTCGCGAGCCGAATATTTACTCGCGCAAGCAAAACCGCGCTTTTGCGTTAGCGCACCCCATTTGCAAACACTTTTGCTTTTGCAGGAAAGGTGAATGCGACGCGCATACTATGGCGTGCCCTTAAAAAGCGCGCCGCAAAGGAAAACTCCGACGGTCAGCGGCTTTGCCGCGTGCCGTGGGGTTGTCCTCAAAATCTCGATTTTTTGTTTCGTCAGCTCGAAACAAAAAGTGAGAACCTGTTCACAGCACCGCCCGCACGAACCGCTCGACGTCGTTGTAGTCGCGCGAAACCATCGTGTAGTCGAATTTTTTGAACAGTTTTACGATTTCCTGCGCCTGCCCGATGCCGCACTCCACCAGGAGAGTGCCGCCGCGCACGAGGTGCTTGGGCGCTTCCACAGCCAGACGGCGGTAGAAATCCAGCCCGTCCTCTCCGCCGTCCAGAGCGGAAAGCGGCTCAAAATCGCGCACTTCCCTCTGCAGCGCGGGGATATCCCCCCGCTTGATATAGGGCGGATTGCATACGACGATATTAAATTTCCCTTTTACATTCGCAAACATATCGCTCTCGATGAACTTGACGTCCGCACCGTTGCGGCGGGCGTTGTCCTGCGCGACTTCCAAAGCCGCCGCGCTGACGTCTGCCGCCGTTACAGAAACGTACTTGCCCTGCAGTTCCTTCGCCACGGCGACGGCGACGCAGCCGCTGCCCGTGCACAAATCGAGAATTTTATCCCCTTCCGCAGCCGTCTTGATGGCAAGCTCCGCCAACAGCTCCGTTTCGGGGCGGGGTATGAGCACCCGCTCGTCCACCCTGATGGTATAGCCGTAGAACTCGGTGTCGCCGAGGATGTACCAAAGCGGACGGCCCTTGAGCCGCTCCCCCGCGACGGCGTCCATCTCGCGCACCTGGCTGGGAACGAGCATTTTTTCCGTTTTATCCAGCTCGCCGCGCGGCACGCCCGCCTTGACGGATACCAGCCATTCGGCGTCGCTCTCGTCGATGCCCTCGGAAGAAAACAGCGCCTTCAGCTCCTCGGTGTACTTTTTCACCGATTTGGAGACGATGAAATCCGTCTCCGGCACGCTCGCGTCGGCGTCCATTTCCGCGACCTTTTTGAAGGCGGCAATGGCGACTTCGAGCATATCCTCGGTCGGCTCACGGGTGGTGAGGCGCTGCAGCGCGAAGCCGGGCGCCTTGATGGGCAGAAGAATCTTGCTCTGCGATTTGGCGAGGAGCTTCAAAACCTCGTAGGAGATGCCCGCAACGAATGGCAGAAACAAGATTTTGACGGCGAACTGAATGAGATAATTGACGACCTCTCCGTACACGAAAAAGTCGAGGTATTCGTCGCACACCCAGTTGACGACGGAGAACACGACGATGCTGACCGCCATCACCAAAAACAGAAAGGTTGTGCCGCAGCGGTCGTGGATGCGCGAGCAGGTCTTCGCGTTTTCGGGGGTGAGCTCCAATCCCTTTTCAAAGCAGGTAATCGTCTTGTGCTCGGCGCCGTGGTACATGAATACGCGGCGGATATCCTTCATCGCGGTAATCACGACGATATACACTATAAATATAGCGAGGCGCAGGCCGCCCTGCGTGAGGTTGTAGCCGATGGTATAGCGCAGGCCGCTCTCCTCCGAAAAGATGAGGTTGGAAAGCCACATGGGCAGGGCGATGAACAGCCCCACCGCCAGAACAATGCCCAAAAGCGTCGCGATAAAGGACACGGCAGACATGACGTTCAGATGCAGTTTCTGCTCGCACCAACGCTCGAACTTCGACTGCTCCGCCTCGTCGCCGTACACTTCGGCGCTGCGCATGAGGATTTTCGAGCCCGACACAAGCGAGGAGACGAAGTTGACGACGCCGCGCACGATGGGGATTTTCGCCACGCGCTTCATGCCCTTGGAAGTATTGAGGCGGCGGCTCTCCACCTGGATGCGCCCCTCGGGGTCGCGCACGGCGGTGGCATACGCCGTTTTGCCGCGCATCATCACCCCTTCGAGTACCGCCTGGCCGCCGATATAAGTACGATTTTCCTTTTTATTATGTTCTTTTTTGCTGCTCATAGGAATACACGCCGTAAAAATTTCGATTTAATTGCCGCCCGGAGAGGGCGATTCGGGTGCAAAAAAAGAAAATCAGCCCCAAGAATACACTCGGAGCTGAAACACATGCTAAATTCCGTATCTTTTTTTGAACTTATCGACTCGGCCGCCTGTATCTACGAGTTTCTGCCTACCGGTGAAAAAGGGATGGCATTTGCTGCAAATATCCACTTTGATGGTATCGCCTTTTTTGGTCGTGCCGGTCTTAAAGGTGGCCCCGCATGCACACGTTACCGTCACCTCGTGATAGTCGGGATGTATTTCGGGTTTCATCGTATCACCTCTCTTACGCTTACTTTCTTTATCAAGATGCTGAATCATTATATACTATTTCGGCCGGCAAGTCAAACAGATTTCGGCGGCTTTTTGAAATTGTGCGGCAAAAATTTTTGAATTTTTACGGCGGCGAGCAGGCGCAGCGGCGGCGCCTGCCGGACATTTTCGGCCTTTTGACGGGCACGGACGCTCTTTTTTGTGCGAATTTTGCTTGCAAATTCCACCGCATTGCATTATAATGAACGATACTAAGATGTTCCGCGCCGCAAAAATCTGCGGCACGAGGATGATTTTTCAAAGGAGTTTTATGAAGACCTGGAAAATCCTTTCCCCGAAAGTGCTTACCGAAGAGGAAAGGCCGGACAACATCACGGCCGACACGCAGGCGAAAGTGAAGGTGACGCAGGTGCTGTTCACCGGCACGGAACTTTCCGCCTATCTCGGCCACCCCAAACCGAAATACCCCGTCGTGCCCGGCCGCTACGCCGTGGGCGTGGTGGGCGAAACGGGCGCGGGCTGCTCCGTCGAGAAAAACGAGCGGGTATACTTCCGCGACTTTACGCCCTGCGGCAGCTGCCCGGCTTGCCTGCGCGGCGATTCCGACGACTGCGCCGAACCCAAGACCGCCGGCGTGAATATGGACGGATACATGCGCGACTTTGTGGTGAGCGAGGAGAGCAACCTCTCCCCCCTGCCCCCCTCCGTTTCGGACGACGAGGCGCTGTTCATCGGCATCGTTTCGCTGGGCGAGGCGGTCATCGACCGCCTGAACGTCTCCAAGGGCATGCACGTGGCGGTGCTCGGCGCGGGCGAAATCGGCAATATCCTGTCGCAGCTCTTGATTTACCACCAGGCGGTGCCCATCCTCATCGATTCGGACGAGGAGCGGCTCGCCGTCGCCGCGCAATGCGGCATCTATTACACGGTGAAAGCGGACGAGACGATGGAGGAAAACATCGCGCGCATCACCGGCGGCAGAATGGCGGCGGGGAGCGTGTATTCCAGCTTCTGCGGGCTCGCGCCCGATTTGCCCTTCGGCATCACCGCCGCGGGCGGCATCGTCGTGTATACCGGCTACAGTTTCCCCGAAATATCGGCGCAGCTCAAAGCCGCGCTGGACAAACACCTGACCATCACTTCCGTCGCCAACGACCGCACGGGCGACGCTGCGGCAATCAACCTGCTCGTGAACAAGGCGGTAAACCTCGCCCCTTTCCAACTGCAAAAGCGCCCCGCCGCGCAGCTGGCAGACATTTTCAAGGAGGAGGCCGCAAAGGCCGAAGCGGGCAAGCGCATGCAGTGCTGCATCGTCAACATGCTGTAACAGGCCGGAGGCTTGCATGAAATTCAGAAAATTCCTGAAACTTTTGACGAGCAAATTTTTGCTCGTCTGTCTTTTATTGCTGTTGGAGATTGCGCTCATCCCCGCGCTCATCATCGGCGCGTCGTATCTGCTCAACCTGACGCCGATTCTGACCGTGGTGCTCGCCGTTATCGACATCGTGCTCGTGCTGTACATCATCAATTCGGACATCAATGCGGAGTACAAAATCGCGTGGATCGTGCCCATCCTGCTTCTGCCGTTCGTCGGGTGCATCCTGTACCTTGCCCTGCGCCGCAGGCAGACGCCGCGCCGCAAGCTGAAAAAACTGATGAACAATCTGCACGGCGTCGACTGCCTGTATTCGCAGAGCATCCCCATGATGGAGAAGTACCGCGAAAAGAGCGACTTCGCCGCCCAATGCGCCGAATACGTGAGCCGCGAGTGCCTGCTCCCCGCCGCCGACTGCTACGAGGCGGAGTATTTCCCCTGCGGCGAAGCGTACGCGGAGCGGCTTCTGGAGGAGCTGAAAAAGGCGAAAAAGTTTATCTTTCTCGAATACTTTATCATCGCCGAGGGCAAATTTTGGGGAGACGTACTCGAAATTTTGAAACAAAAGGTCGCCGAAGGGGTGGACGTGCGCCTCACCTACGACGACATCGGCTCCATGTTCAAAGTACCCTCCGACTACGATAAGCAGATGGAAAAGCTGGGCATCAAATGCCTGTGCTTCAACCGCTTCCGCCCCGTGCTCGACGTGGCGCAGAACAACCGCACCCACCGCAAAATCGTGGTCATCGACGGGCTGACCGCCTTCACGGGCGGCATCAACCTCGCGGACGAATACGTCAACATTGCACACCCCTACGGGCATTGGAAGGATACCGGCGTCATGATTCGCGGGCGGGCGGTGCAGAACTTTACCGCCATGTTCCTGCAGATTTGGACGCTCAAGGGGGACAAAAAGGACAACTATTCGGAATTTATCACCGACGCGCCCGAAGGAGACTGCCTGTGCCTTCCCTTCAGCGACACCCCCTTCGACGACAGCACGGACAACGGCCAGCACAACCTGTGCGAGGACTTGTACCTGAAAATCATCTACCATGCGCGCAAATATGTGTACATCAACACCCCCTACCTCGTCATTGACGGGGAGATGAAGCGCGCGCTGATTTCCGCCGCGCGCTCGGGCGTGGACGTGCGCATCACCGTCCCCGAAATCCCCGACAAAAAATACGTGTTCGCGCTGACGAAGGCATTCTACTCCCAGCTCATCAAGGAAGGCATCAAAATTTACCGCTACACGCCCGGCTTTATCCACGCCAAGAGCATCGTCAGCGACGGAAAATACTGCATCGTCGGCACGTCGAACATGGACTTCCGCAGCTTTTACCTGCACTGCGAATGCAACGCGATGTTCTTCGACGAGCGCATGAGCGAAAAGCTGCACGAGGACTACTTAAAGACCTGCGAGGAGAGCCACCTGGTCACCGAGGAGGAAATCAAGGTCGGATTTTTCGGCCTCATCTACCGCTCGGTGCTGCGCATCTTCGCGCCTCTGATGTAATATATCCCCCTTTTTCCGCCCCCGCACGGCGAACGGCGGAGCACCCCCACAATTACTCCCGACTATGATACGATTGATAGCGACCGATTTGGACGGAACTTTGCTCGACCCCTGCGGGCACATGCCGGAGGGGATTTTCGGGGCAATCGAAAAACTGCACAGGCGCGGAATCCTGTTCTGCGCGGCGAGCGGACGGCAGCTGGCGGGCTTGAAGGCGCTGTTCCGCCCCGTTGCGGATAAAATCGTATTCCTCGCCGAAAACGGCGCGCTCATCGCCTACGGGGAGGAAACGCTGTACACCGATACTCTCTCCGAAGAGAAAGTTTTGCGCGCGCTGAAAGCGATTGAGCGCGTGCCCGGCGCCCATCCCCTGCTCTGCACGCCCGGCAAGGCGTACTACGGCGACTGCTCGCAGCCGTTTTTGCGCTACGTGCAGCTCTCCTACATCTCCAACGGGCAGCGCGATTTGTACGACGCGGCGAACGAGCCGATTTGCAAAATCGCCGTATACGACGAGCGCGGGCCGGAAAACAACAGCATGCAGATTCTGCCGCCCCTGCTCCCCGACGTGCGGCTCACGCAGTCGGGCGGGAATTGGCTGGATATCAGCGAAAAGAGCGCGAACAAGGGCAACGCCATGCGCATTTTGCAGGAAAAGTTTTCCCTTGCGGCGGACGAGTGCGCCGCCTTCGGCGACCACATGAACGACTACGAGATGCTGCTCGCCTGCGGGCATCCCTATCTCCCGACGAACGCCTATCCGCGGCTGAAAGAGCTGTTTTCGGGCGCCGTCATCGTGCCGTCCAACGCGGAAAACGGCGTGTTGCGGGCACTGAACGCGATCGCGGACGGCAAGCCCGTACCCCGCGCGTAACACCATCGAAAGCCCCATCATGGCATCCGCCCAAATACGATCGGAATTTTTCTGACAGAAGGGGAGCGCCGCGTTTGACAAACGCGGCGCTCCCCTTCTGTATTATTTCCCGGCTTCATCCTTCCACCCAGATTTCGCCTTTACTGCCGTCGGCTTCCTCAAACTCGACCAGCTTGCCGAGTTTCCCGCTTCGCACACAGGACGCAATCTTTGCAAAATCGATTTTCTTCAAGTTTCCTTTTCCGAAATTAATTATACCCCCGTTTATAAACGTTTCCGCTTCCGAGAGCGGCAAATTGATTTGATAGGTTTCACCATTTTCTATATAGCGAATATGCAGGATATAATTTCCCAAATCAACGGCATCCTCTTCCGCGCCACTGCATTTCTCCCTGCCCAAAAGTTCGTCCGCTGAAACGCCGAACAATTCCGCCAGCGGGACAAGCAGGGAAATATCCGGCGCGGACAAATCGTTTTCCCACTTGGAAACCGCCTGCGGCGTTACGGAACATTTTTCCGCGAGCTGTTCCTGCGTCAGCCCGCTCTTTTTGCGGTAATAAGCGATGCGTTCGCCCAAGGTCTTCATAACAACAAGCACCTCCTGTTTTATACGCCCATTGTACGGCGGCAGCGACGGAAAAACAAGCGACGAAACGTTGAATCGCACAACCGCCCGTTGCATTTGTTACAACCTGCGGTTGCATTTGCCTCCGATCCTCCGTTCCGCCGCCTTTGTTCGGGCAAATGCGCCCGCTTACCGCAAAATTTCCACCTGGCACGCCGCCATCGCGCCCAAGGCGCGCGCATGGCTCTCCGGCGTTACGCCCGCACAGCAGTCCGCCCGCACGGAAATTTCCGCCTCGGGCAAATACGCCTTTAAAAGCAGCGCGTTGGAGATAACGCAGATATCCGTACATACGCCGACAAGCTCGATTTTCCCGAACCCTTCCGCCGCGGCATACTCCGCCAGCGCCGCACTGCCGAACGTCGGCTTGTCGAAAATTGCATCCCCCTCTTCCGCAAGCCCTTCGGCAAGCTGCCAACCCGCCGTGCCCGCGATGCAGTGCGGCACGGGTAGGTTTTTCCCTTCCCGCGTCGAGAGATAGTCCTGCCCGTGCGTATCGCGCGTAAAGGCGACGGAATACCCCTCGCGCCTCGCCCGCGCAATCCGCTCGCGCACGCGCGGCAAAACCGATTTCGCCTCCGCCGTCCCCAGCGCGCCGCCGATAAAATCTTCCTGCATGTCGATTACGGCGAGCAATTTTTTACACGATTTCATAGGAACGCCGCCAATTTTTTGATGATATTGTCCGCAATGAGCCGTTCGGCGCGGTGGGTGGGATGCACGCCGTCGGGCGAATAGGCGGCGATGCCAGCGTTCTGGCTGACGCCCGCAAAAATCTCGTCCAGCGAGACGTGCGCGTCCGCATACTGCGCGGCGAGTGCCCGTATTTTGGCGAGGGCGGCGTCGAAATTGCGGCGGAACCGCTTTTTATCCGGCACGGCAAAGAGAAAGGGCTCGGCGACGATGAGCTTCGCGCCGCACTCCTTCACCCGCCGGAGGATATCCTCGTAATCGGCGGCAAAGGCGTCCGCGTCGAATGGTTCGCCCGGCGCTCGCTCGCGCACGACGTCGTTCACTCCCGCGAGCACCACCACGACGTCCGGCTTTTCGGAGAGGACGTCCGCCTCCAGCCGCGCCCGCATGTCCGCCACACAGTCGCCGGAAACGCCCCGGTTGCGCACGATGAAAGGGATATCCTCGTACAGGTTGCGCAATTTATTGTAAAAAAGTTCGACGTATTCGCTGCCGAGGCTCGCCGGGTCGCTTCTGTCGCGGCCGCCCTCCGTAATCGAATCGCCGAGAAATACGATTTTCATTTTTCCGCTCCCCCGAAATGTTTATTGTACGCGTCGATGCTCTTGCGCACGATTCCGACCGCGCTCTTGCGGGACAGAATTTCCCGCACGGACGTCTTTTTGTGTTCCAACACCTTATATACTTCGAAAAAGTGCATCATTTCGTCGAAAATATGGCGCGGAAGTTGCCCGATATCGCTGTAAATGTTGTAGGTCGGCTCGCGGAAAGGTATGGCGATAATCTTTTCGTCCATTTTTCCGTCGTCGACCATGTTGATGACGCCGATCGGATAACAGCGCACGAGCGTAGCGGGCAAAATCGGCTCGCTGCACAGCACGAGGACGTCGAGAGGATCTCCGTCGTCGGCGAGCGTGCGCGGGATAAAGCCGTAACTTGCGGGATACACGGTGGACGTATATAAAATTCTGTCCAGCCGCAGAACGCCCGTCCCCTTATCCAATTCGTACTTGCTCTTCGAGCCCTTCTGTATTTCGATGTAACACATGAAGTCCTCGTCTCGGATGCGCTCGGCGGCGATATCGTGCCAAATATTCATTTTCAAACCCCTTTTTTGTTATTTTAACACAGAAACCGCCCGTTTGCAAGGCTTCTCCGAAAATTTTATGCCGCAAAAAGGGGAAATATAAATTTTCATATTTCCCGAAAAAGTTTTTGCAAAACTTCTGCAATATACTTTGACATTCCCGCCGATTTATGGTATTATAAATTAGCTATGCGAGAAGAGCCATATAGCGCAGAGTGCAGAAGTACCCAAGTGGCTCAAGGGGCTCCCCTGCTAAGGGAGTAGTACGGGAAACCGTAGCGCGGGTTCAAATCCCGCCTTCTGCGCCACAAAAAGAGCTATCCGAAATCGGATAGCTCTTTTTGTTATGCAGAGGCATTGAACCACGCGCGACAGCAAAGACGGCAGCCGGCGTTCTGCCCGACCGCGCGTCGGTTCACGCGAGCGGGCCGCGCCCGCGATGCTCAGCCGAGGGGGCCCCTCCGGGGTTTCGGCTGTATGCCGCACTTCTGCGCCAAAATCAAAAAACAGCCGTTTTGGGGTAAAATGCTCCGAAAACGGCTTTTTTCTTTAAAAAGTTTTTGCATTATGCCGGGTTTTCGTGTATTTTGTTACTAAAATTGTTATCAAAAACAAAGCAATTATGACCATGCCGCTATCAAAACATTCGCCAGCATAAATCACTTTTGGGATTGCTCCTTTTTCAAAGCGGCAATCGGAAAAAATGCGCTTAAACGGCAAACCATGCAGAAATAATTTTCAAAACCGTTTGCTAAATTTCTGTTTCAATGGTATTATGAAAGCTACCCAAAAATTATAGCCTTAAAATTTTTTCAGAATGTTGATTTAGATTTCTTCCGACTGTTGGCATTTGTCAAATATTGGTAAGTCATTCTCTTTTTGCATTTTTATGATAATAAGGGGAGGACTTACGTATGCAAACAGTTATCGAAAAAGAAAAAACCATCTGCCGAATGCTCGACAAGAAAGATCCGTACGCTCTTCAGGCGCTGGAACACCTGTTTATCCGCTTCGACCGCGACGACAACCTGCGGCCGACCATTCATCCGACGCTGATCAGCGCCATCTACCTCGAGCGCACCGAGCAGGAGCGCTGGAAGCTGAGCGTACAAAGCAACAGCAGCGACACGACCTGCAACCGCTACAGAAATCGATACATAAAGTTCTTTTACTACTTTTACGAGCGGGCGAAGGCGCTTGCCGAAGCCGCCGCGGCGGAAGCAAAATAACTTCCCCCCCCCCTATAATCTCCGCCGGCATTGCCGGCGTTTTTTCGTTTGCGGACTGTCCCCTTTCCTCTCCCGCAAATTTTCTCTGCTTTGCGATCGATGGCAGTCGGATACGTAAAAAGGGCGGCCGCAGCCGCCCTTTTTATATGTCGATTGCAATTCATGCGACGGAAGAAAAGTCCGCCAACTCCAAAGTGACGGAATTGCCGGTTTTGTTCGATACGCCGCTGCGTTCGTATTTTACCGTAAGCGTATCGCCCGGGCGCAGAGCAAACAAAATGTCGGAAATATCGAAGGTGCGGTTGACGCTGTATTCGATTTCCTCCCCGCTCCTGCCGATAACAAAGGAACTGACGATATCACCCGCCTCCAGGCCGAGCTCGGAAGCCATTCCCGTAGCCGTACCCAAAACCACGTCCTCGACGATTTCCCCTTTGCCGGTATCCGCGTCGTATACGTAGCGGGAATTCTGCGACACAAGCGAACTCGTTTGCGTGAAATCGATTTTATATACCCCGTTGGTCAATTCGTTGCCGTCCTCATAGAAATAGATGATATTGTCCGCAGTGCCCGTCACAATCGAAATCGGAATCGCAAAATTGATGTTTTCCTCCGTCGAATTGCCGGCGTTGGCGATGCCGATGAGTTCGCCGTCGGTATTGAACAGCCCGCCGCCCGAGTTGCCCTGATACAGCGGCGTATCGATGCGGATGGAACGGTATTGCCGTGTGGTGCCGTCAATATTCAGAGAGATATATTCGTCCGCCACGCTGACGATCCCCTCCGTCACGCTGATGCCCTCGCCCTCGGGGTTGCCGATGGTATAGGCGGCGTCGCCCACCGAATACCCGTCCGCCGCTTTGACCGCCTGCGCCTGTTCATTGACGGCGAGCACATCGTCGGTATCCGCGCGGATCACCGCGATGTCGGAAACGACCGATCCGCCCACATAGTCGCATTCAATGGCATAACTGCCGTAATCGACGGCGGTATAGCCGTCCGAGCCGCGGCCGATTCGCTCGGGCTCGCTCTCGCTGCCGTACAGATAGCAGACAATTTTGCGCGCGATGTTCGCGCCGTTCTCATTCGAGTTCCCGCTCGAAGCGTCTGCATCGTATACGACGTGGTAATTGGTCAAAATGTACGTATCTTCCTCATCCATCGAGTAAATAACCCCGCCGCCCGTGTAAACGGCAGTATCCTCGTAGGGATTAAAAATATTCCCCTGCCTCTCGATAAATTCGGTATACACCTTCATGCTGGAGAGGAGTGATTCGCCGATGACCGCAGAATTGTCGTCCGACTCGAAGGTGAGGTACTTTTCCAGAAATTCTTCGTAGGAAATGTCGTCGCCCGTTTCCTGTACATACGTATCGTACAAATCGGAGGCGGTAATATCCTGCCCGTCCTTTCCGCCCTCGATAACCAGCTCCGACGTACTGCCGTCCGAATACGTAATGATATACACGTTTTCCGACCCGCGCTCATCCGATTTTTCGATGGAAACGACGCTCGGGTTGCTGCTGCACCCGCTCAGCGCGAACGTAAACGCCAGGAGCGCCGCCGCAAGGAACGCAAGCAGCCATTTGCCCGCTCTTTTCATAAAAAATTCCTCCGAATTTTTATTTTTCGGCAATAGTATAGCGCGCAAAAAAATCAAAATCATTACGCTTCGGTTAAAAATCGGTGAACTTTTGGATATTTTTACCGCAATCCGCGCCCTCCCCGCCCGCGCGGCGGCAGAAATCGGCGCGCGCGGATATATCGAGGAGCGCCGGCTTCCGCAGGGCGGCGAAGTCGCGCATCTGCACGAACTGCACGCGCAGATTTTCGTGACTCGTCCAATAATAGCGCAGCGATTCGAGGCAGGCGACGGCGGTATACACCGTGTAATCGAAGGGAAGCACCTCCTCGTCGTGCTCGGTCACGTCTGAAAAGTCGCTCACGCGCACCGCGCCGAGCGGAAACGCCGCGCTGCCCAGCAGGCGGAACATCTTGGTCACGCCGTCCTCCTCCCCCTTTCCCCGCACGGCGTGCTCCTTTAAAAAACACAGCCGCACAAAGCGGGAGGGCGAAGACCAATCGCCCGGCATGCCGAGCGCGCCGCTGCCCGAAAAGCACTGTTCGATTCGCCTGCCGCACACGGTAACCGCGTCGTAGTCCAGGTTGCGCATGTGCGCATAGTTGAGCAGGTTCCGCTCGTGCCACTCATAATCGGGGCTGTTCGTCATAACGCCGACGGTATTCCTGTATACGCGCACGCCGCCCTCGCGCGGCTCCACGACGATGCTTTCGCCCGTTTTGTCGGTAAAGCTCCAATGCAGGGGCGGAACGGCGCCGAACAGCGGCTCGGCAACGAGCGTCAGCCCGCCCAAAAATTCGCGCGCCGCCTCCTCGCAGGTGGCGCACTGCGAGAGAATATACGGCAGGGCCAGCCCCGCCTGCACGGGCACCGTGCCCGGCCTTGCGCCGCGTTCGTAATGCGCGAATTCGCGGAAATACAGCTGGCCGCCCGCAAGCCCCGCTTCGTTTACGCCGTCGTACAGCACGGGCGCGCCCGGAACGGACAGCGTCCCCATGCCCAGCGCGGCGTACTTCGCGGGGTACGTTTCCCCGTGCGCTTCCCCCTCGCGGCGGAAGGCGCATACGGGCGTGCCCTGCGGCAGATACAGCACCCCGCTCCCTTTATCGAATCGGTTGAAATCGAAATTCCTGCCCCAAAAATGTTTTTTATCCTCGCTCTCCCAGATCACGGCGCTGCAGCCGCCGAACATTCCTTTCATGCGCTATGCCTCCTTTTACTCTCCGATTAGTTTGTATCCGCGCCGGAAAAATTATTGCTGCCGCGCACAATCCGCACCCCCGCCGAAATTCAAAAAGCGGCGCATAATTTTTTGTCAATGCGGGAAAATAATGGAAAACCGCGGGCGCGGCACCCGCCCCGGCCGCGGCAAATAAGGAGGTAAATTCCATGAAACCGAAAAAACTGTTCATCGCCGCCGCCATACTCGGCATGCTCGCCTGCATCGGCGCGGGGAGCGTCTGCGCGGCCGCCCAAACGCAGCCTATCGGCGGCGCCTGCCTGAGCGTCACGGGCACCGCTTCCGTCGAGGCGGCGGCGGACGCCTGCATCTTCAGCGGCAGCGTCGAAGCGGTGGGCAACGACATGCGCGCCGCCGAAGAGACCTGCGCCGCCATGCTGCAATCCGTGAAGGATATCTTTGCCGCCTACGGCTCGCTGCGCGAGGAAAGCTCCTCCGCGTACCCCTCGTGCAACGGCGGCTATACCGCGACGAAATATCTGTCGTTCACGACCGACATGGTGGATAAGGCTGCCGAAATCCGCGCCGCGCTCGCCAAAACGGGCGTCACCTGCCTGGACGGGGTGCGCTATGTCTGCCGGGAGGACGGCGGCCACAAGCTCGCAGCGCTTGCAAAGGCGATTGAAAACGCGCGCGAGAAGGCGAAAGCGCTCGGCGCGGAGGGAGAGCTCGTCCGCGTTGAAGAGCAGTGCTGCTATCCCTGCGCGCGCGCCGAAAACGGCGAGGGTAAGGTGACGTATACCGCCACCGTGCGCGCCGTATTCGCCAAACGGCCGCATGCGGAAGCCGGGCAGAAGGCGGAAACCGCCCCGCAGGGCTGACAAACAAAAATACAGGGCGCCCATTCGCAGGAACGGGCGCCCTTTTGCCGCAAAAACGAGGAATAGCGGCGCAATTTTGCGTTACATATGTAAAAAATTTGGAAAATTTGAAAAAATTGTTCAAGAAATATTGACTTTTCCGCAAAAATGGATTATTCTATTTGAAATAAAAATCTTTCATGGAGGGGATTGTTATGTATTGCCAAGACTGCGGCAACAAACTTGCTTTGAAATTCTGCGAAAACGAAGGTCTCGTCCCCTACTGCAACGAATGCGGGGAATTTAAATTTCCGCCCTTTAAAACGGCCGTGAGCATGGTCGTCGTCAACCGGGCGCAAGACCGCATTCTCATCGCGAAACACACCAACGGCAACTACTTGCTGTATGCGGGTTACGTGAAAAAGGGCGAGTCCGCGGAAAAGACAATCGTGCGCGAAATCAAGGAGGAGACGGGGCTGAACGCCGTCAAATACAAGTACATGAGCTCGCGCTATCACGAGCCGCGCAATGTGCTGATGCTCAATTTTATCGTCGTCGTTTCCGACGGGGAAATCCGCTCGAACGAGGACGAAATATCCGAAACGAAGTGGTGCACCTTCGACGAAGCGCTCGAAACGGTGTTGCACGACTCCACCGCGGAGTTTTTCCTCAAAAACGCGGTGGCGGAGCTGAAAAAGGGCAAAATTTAATTTCGGGAAAAGGACGGCAGCCGCGCGCAGCCGTCCTTTTTTTCGGCACACCGTTTTCCGCCCCGCCGCGCTTTTTCACACTTTCCCTCATCCCTTGCCCACCCATCGCTCGGCCCCTTTTTTTCGGATACTTTTTCAGGTCTCTTTTTTCGGCCCTTCTTTCGCCGCGCGCTTTGCGCCGGCGCGAACGCAGGCGCTGCCGCCGGACGGGCTATCGGAAAAGCAAATCGCACAGAAACGAAATCGCACGAAAAGAGCGGAGGCCGATTGCAATCGGTCTCCGCTCTTTCCCTTATTTGCAGCGATAATTCTCGCAGCACGTGCATTTTTCCGCGTCGCAGTCGCAGGTGTTGCCCACCGTAATCCTGTCGAGCGTGCAATTTTTTCCGTCGCAGTTATACATGCAGTCGGAAACTTCGCAGCCGATTGCCTGGTTAATCTTATTCATGATAACCACCTCCTGCATACAGTATACCCCGAATCGGGCGCGGTTATACGCCGCCGCAGGGAGCGCTTTTGCACAAAAAAACGATACCGTTTCAGCAGTTTTGCGCCAACATCGCGGCACACTCAACGCGCGGCGTATTTTCGCTTTGTGGCGTTTCCGCCGCGGATATGCCTTTCAGACAAATTTAAATCGAGCACTTTCCGCACCCGTTCGCACAGCTCTCCGTCAATCTCCGCCAACCGCTCGGTTATGTCCTTATGTACGGTCGACTTGCTGATGCCGAAATGCTCGGCGCAGGCGCGCACGGTCGCACCCGTTTCCAAAATATATTCCGCGCATTTGCGTACGCGCCGCTCCATATACTCCCACACTCTGCTACACCCCCTTTCCGGCGATGTTACAGTTTATGTCGAATTATGGGAATTTATGCCGTTTTACAGCCAGATTTTCTCAATCCGAGTTTTATCTCCGCTTTCCGATTTTAAACACTTTGTAAAAAATATCTTCTATATCCAATAAAATGTTCACGATGAGCCACAGCATAATATTACCCTCCTTTTCTTCATTGTAGCACATAAAACTTGACATATACTGTCAAGTTTTTTAAAAAAATTAAAATTTTTTTTATTTTTTTGTGCCCCGTCTTGCGCAAGTCTTCAACCTGTCAAAATTTGGGATTATTGCCATTTTTTGGAATGATAGAATATTTTCATCTTAATACAGAGGAGAAAATATTCTATGCAATCCATCCATGCCATCTCATTCCGCGTTATCCAACTGCTCAACGAGCGCGATTGGTCAGCTTACAAGCTCGCCCTCGAATGCGGCCTGCCCCATTCCACCCTCTCCAACATCATACTCGGCAAATGCAAGTCCTGCAATTTTGATACGATTTTAAACATTTGCAGAGGGTTCCGCATTCAGCCGGTTGAGTTTATGAGCTCCGACATGTTCTTTTTGGAAAACCTCGACGACAACGATTGATGAACCGCCCCGCTTCGTTTTTGCCGTCCGTCCCCGAACGGCTTTTCGGCATGCCCGGCGGTCTCTCCTCCGAACAGCACGCTCAACCGCAACCAAACTCCGCTCGCCGTAAACGCTAAAAGCCTCCGGGAGAGTTAAACTCTCCCGGAGGCCGCACTGTCTGTGTTCTTGTCAAACGCACCCCGCGCCGTCAGCGGCGGGACAAAACGTCTTTCTCATAAACGCGCATTTCGGAAATCCATTTATCGCGGACGGGCACGCCGTTCATCTCGCAATACCTGTCCCAAACCGCGCCGAACGGCAGGCTCTTCAGCTCCTCCAAATATCCGAGGCGGCCGGCCCAATCCCCTTCGCGCTCCACCTTGCGCAGAAGCTCCACCGGCTCCAAAAGGCTGACGAGGATTGCTTTGAGCGTGTTGCGCGCGCCGATTACCCAGGCGCCGATGCGGTTGATGCTCGCGTCGAAGAAGTCGAAAGCGATATTGACCTTGGAAAACGCCTCCGCGCGGTTGATTTCGTTGAATACGCTCTGCAGCTCTTCGTTGTACGCGACGACGTGGTCGCTGTCCCAGCGGACGCCGCGGCTGACGTGCAGCAACAGCTCGTCCGAGAAGGTAAGAATCGAGCTGATTTTATCGCTGACAAGCTCCGTGGGATGGAAATGCCCCATGTCGAGGCAGAGAAGTTTTTTGTTTAAAAGCGCATACGAAAGGTAAAATTCGAGGCTGCCTACGACGAAGCTCTCCGTGCCGATGCCGAACAATTTCGGCTCGAGCGCGTACCAGAGTTCTTTCTGCGTCAGCGTTTTATCCTCGAACACGCGTTTTTGATTGCCGCAAGCGAATCGCCGAGGTTCGCCTCGCCGACGCGAAGAAGCAAATCGGCGAATGTGCCGCGGAATTTATCAAGGACGGCGATACCATTTTTATCGACTCGTCCTCGACGGCGGCGTTCCTCATCCCGCGGCTCGCCTCGAAAAAGGGGCTCCGCATCGTCACGAACGGCGCAAAAGCGGTGCTCATGCTCTCCAAGCTCACCGACTGCGAAATTTATTGCGTCGGCGGCAAACTGCGCGAAAACAGCCTGTCGTTTATCGGCAGCGAGACAATCGGAACTCTGAAAAACTTTCATTTCGACGCGGCTTTCTTCTCCTGCCGCGGCGTCGACCTCCGCTTCGGCCTGACCGACTCCAACATCAACGAGGCGGAGATGCGGCGCATCTTAATCGGGAATTCGAAAAAATCTTACCTGCTGGCGGACGATTCGAAATTCGACGTCGTCTCCTTCTATACCATCGCCGAGCTTTCCGCCGTCACCGCCGTCGTGACCAATCTCCGCCCCAAGCGGGAATGGGAAGAGCGGCTCAAACAGGCGGGCGTGGCGGTATACCTGTAACCCCTCGCATCTCCCGGCGCCGTAGGCGGAATGTCAGGTGGCGCGCTCTCTGAATATCCGTCCACCCTTCGCCGCGCCTATGCGGCACCGCGCGCGCGGCCGTGCGCCGTCATATTCTTAACTTGGTACCGCGCCTATGCGATATTACACACAATGCGCGCGAAAGGGGGCGCTTCTTGCGAAGCGCCCCCTTTCGTCATATCGGTAGGTTATTATAATGGAGTAATCAAGATGGGTTATTTATTAACCGAAGTTTACTCTATTATACCCGATTTTCTTTCTCCCGTCAACTGAATTAACCGTAGTTTACTAAATATCGATAAAACAATCCCCGCCGATGAAGGCGGGGATTGTTCTCCCGACAGCCGATTTATTTATTCATCTCGTCTTTCAAGGATTTGGCGGGCTTAAAGGACGGCACCTTGCAGGCGGCGATTTCGATTTTTTCGCCGGTCGCGGGGTTGACGCCGCTCTTGGCGGCGCGGTCTTTCGCTTCAAAGGTACCGAATCCGACGATTTGCAGCTTGTCCCCGTTCGCCATCAATTCCTTGACGTTGGAGACAAACGCATCGAAAAACTTTTCGGCATCCGCCTTTTTCAAGCCCGCATCTTCGGCGAGCTTTGCGATAAATTCGCTCTTGTTCATGAATTTTCCTCCTATAAAGTTCGCTGCTAAGCACTTCTATTGTACCATACGGTACTGAAAAATGCAACCGTTTGCGCGTATTTGAGCCATTTCTCCGTTATTTCATCTCCCGCTGCAACGTTTCGGCGATATCCTTGCCCGCGCTGGTGCCGATGCGGTCGGCGCCCGCTTCAATCATCTCGCGGAATTTTTCCGCCGTGCGGATGCCGCCCGACGCCTTGACGCTGCACTTGCCGTCCACCGTCTGTTTGAGCAGCTTCACGTCCTCCGCCCTGGCCCCCTCGCCGAAATAGCCGGTGCTCGTTTTGACGAACGCCGCGCCCGCGTCGCGCGCGCACAGCGCCGCGCGCACCATCTCGTCGCGCGTCAGGAGGGAGGTCTCCAAAATCACCTTGACGGGGCTCCCCTTCGCCGCCTTGACGATTTGCTTGATTTCCCGCCGCACGTACGCATAGTTCCCGTTTTTGATGGTGGAAATGCAGGCGACCATATCGATTTCGTCCGCGCCGTCGGCGATGGCGCGCTTGGTCTCGTATACTTTGGTTTCCGTCTTATTTTCGCCCATGGGGAAGCCGACCACGCACGCGATTTTGATGCTCGGCGAATTTTTTAAAAACTCGCAGCACGCCGAAACGTACACCGGCTGCACGCAGACGGAATAGAACCCGTATTCGCGCGCCTCGTCGCACAGTTTTTTGATGTCGGAACGCGTCGCCGTCTGCTTGAGCAGGGTGTGGTCAATCATGCGCAGAAGCCGCCGCATTTCCAGCAGTTTTTTCTGGCGGCGGAACTCCTCGAACTCCGCGCGCTCGTCCGCCGAAATTTCCAAATTGCCCGCCGCCGGCGCGGCCGCCGCGAGCGGCTTTTTCTCCGCGGTATCCTTTTCCGCCTCTTCGTCCCTCTTTTTTCCGAACTTAAACATTTTCAGTCCTCCTCTCCGATATAGCTGTACACGAGCGGCTGCGGCTCGTACGTCTGCACGGTTTCGAATGCGCCCCGCGCCAGGGCGAGGGCGTCGTTATCCTCTCTGTTGAAATACACTTCCGCGACCGTTTCGCCCTCCCGGACGAAATCGCCGGCGCGGCGCTTTAACAGGATTGCGACGGTATGGTCAATCTCGTCGCCCTCCTTTTGCCTCCCGCCGCCCAAAGCGCAGCATGCCTTGCCCAGCGCCAGGGCGGAGATTTTCAGCCGGCCGCTCCCCGCGGCGCGTAGAATTTCGCAGTTCCCCGCGAGCGGAAGCATCGATTCGTCGTACACGGCGCGCGCGTCTCCGCCCTGCGCCCCGACGATTTCGGCGAGTTTTTTGAGCGCCGCACCCGAGGCGATTGCCTCCTCCGCGCGGCGGCGTGCCTCCGCTTCGGGGATGCCCAAAGCGAGCGCAGCGAGCTTTTCGCTGTGAAAAACCGACAATTCCGCGAGCGCGTTTTTCTTGCCCTTGAGCACCTCGATTGCCTCGCGCACTTCGGCGTTGCAGCCGATGCTGTCGCCGAGCGGCGCATCCATGCAGGTGACGGCGGCGCACATCTTCCGCCCCGCCTTTCTGCCGATGGAGACCATCAGCCGCGCGAGTTTTTCCGCCTCCGCGGGCGATTGCATAAACGCCCCGTCGCCGTATTTCACGTCCAAGAGGATAACGTCCGCAAAGGAGGCGAGCTTTTTGCTCATCACCGACGAGGCGATGAGCGGAATACTGTCTACGGTGGCGGTCACGTCGCGCACGGCGTACATGCGCTTATCGGCGGGCACGGTGCTCTTCGTCTGCCCCGCGACGGCGCCGCCAATCCTCTCCACCTGCCGCTCGAACTGCCCGGCAGTCAGATTGACGTTGAAGCCGGGGAAGCTCTCCAGCTTATCCAAAGTCCCGCCCGTATGGCCGAGCCCCCTGCCCGAATACTTGGCGCACCGCACGCCGAGGGCGCACAATACGGGCACGAGCACGAGCGTCGTCGAATCGGACACGCCGCCCGTCGAATGTTTATCCGCGCATATGCCCGTAAAGTTCGGGCGGGGCGCGATGTCGCCGCTGCGGGCCATCGCGTCGGTCAGAACGAAGCACTCCTCGTCCGTCATGCCGCGCAGGAGCACCGCCATGCAAAAGGCGGCAATCTGCGCGTCCGAAACGCTCCCGTCCGCAACTCCCCGCACAAAAAAGCGGATTTCTTTTTCGGAAAGCGCGGCACCCCTCTTTTTCGCGTCGATGATGTCGTAAGCCCTCATTTCGCCAAAAACCTCCCCCGTGCGGCAAAAAATGCCCTCTTTTTTCCTCCCCGCCGTGATACTATACAGAAAACGCTTGGGGGACATACTGCAATGCTGCTCAACCTTTTATCGAGCGCCGTCGAAGGCGCGGCGTATCTGATCCTGCTGTTCGGGCTGTGCTTCGGCGCCGTCGTCGGCGTAAAAACCATCAACCGCAAACTGCGCGAACGGGAAGAAAAGCCCGACTCCGCCGAAGAAGACGAGGAAAAACCGGCCCCCGCGCCCAAGCCGGCACGCGCCGCGGCGAAAGCACCGCCCCGCACGCCCGCCAAACGGAAGGCGGCGCGGCCGCGCGCCCAAAAAATCTATTATATCCTCGAGCGCGCGGAGGATGACAAGGCGGAAAAACCGCGGGAAAGGGCGAAGACCAAATAGCCGCCTCCCCCCTGCCATTTCAACCAAGCGCAGCGCGCGGAGAAATCTCTGCAATAAATAGTCCTATTTATCCTTGATAGCCCGCGCCGAAAAAGGCGCTATTACTCGTACCGCTTCACGTTGTCCCCCTCTTCCCACAGCCGTTCGAGGTGGTAGAAGAGGCGGGATTCGTCGTTGAAGATATGCACGATGACGTCGCCGTAGTCGACCACGCCCCAGCGCCCGTCGCGCACGCCCTCGGTGCGGCGGGGCTCGATGCCTTCCCTGGAAAATTTCTCCTCGAGGTTTTCGCACAGCGCCTTGACCTGCGTGGTGTTGCGGCCGCTCGCGATGACAAAGTAATCGCACAGCACCGTCTTTTCGCGCACGTCAATCATGAGGATGTCCTCCGCCTTTTTGGAGGAGAGAAATTTGCAGATTTCTTCGGTAAATTGTTTGCTTTCCATCGTTAGCTCCTGTTTTCTTGATAGTATTCGAACGCCCGCTCGGTGAGCGGATAGATGTTTTGGCGGCTCTTTTTCAGGTGTTTCAGCTCCCGCTTGAGGCTGAAAAACATGCACTCGTCGATATCCTCGTAAAAGAGCTTGCGCAATTTATCGACGCCGGGGAAATCCCTGCCCTCTTCGAGCATGTCGGAGAGGAACACCACCTTTTCGAGCATGCTCATGTTCGGCCTGCCCGAGGTGTGGTAGCGGACGGCGTTCAGCACGTCCTCGTTCTGAACGCCGAAAAGGTGTTCGGCGAGGTACGCGCCCGTGTATTGGTGCAAAACGGGCGGCGGCACCTCTTCCCGCATCGAAAAGCCCGCGAGCTCGGGCGCGGATAAATCGAGGTTCTTCGCCGCGTCGTGCAGGCCGCACGCCTGAATCACGTCGTGTTCGTTCAGCTTATACTTCGCGGCGACGGCCGTCCCCATGAGCGCCACGCGCACCGAATGTTTGCGGCGGGCGGGCGTCATGAGCCGCAGCGCCGCCTTGACGTGCTCGACGCGGTACAGTTCCCGCGCCTCGATGTACTCGATTACGTCCGCGGGCAGGTACGGCTTTACGTCTTCGCCGAACGCGCACAGCACGCGCGCCTTGGTGGAGGATACGTTCCGCCCCGTATATTCGAGCAGCTGAAAGCGCTTGCGGAACTTCGCAAAAAAGCGCAGCTGTTCGGCGCGCACGTTCAGCTCCTCCCCCTCGCGGCGGCAGGCGACCAGCTCGCACTGCTCCAAAATCCGCTCGGGCTCCCGCCAGGTATAAAAATCTTTGAGCATATCCGCGCCGACGAGCAGATAAAACTGCGCGTCGGGATATTTGCCGCGGAAGTAGTCGAGCGTGAGGCATGTATAGCTCGTGCCGCCCGCGTTCAGCTCGTAGGCGCTCACCTCGCAGCCCTTGACGCCCGCAAAGGCGAGCTTGGCCATGTTCAGCCTGTCCTGCGCGGGCGCCATGTTTTTGCCCTGCTTATGCGGCGGCACAAACGCCGGCACGACGATAATTTTATCCGTTTCCAATTTTTCCGCCGCCGAACGCACCAAATTGACGTGTTCCGCGTGGACGGGGTCGAACGACCCGCCGAATATCGCAATTTTCATCTTCCGCTCCGTTTTGCCAAAGCGGAAGGGCGCGCCGCCCAGCAATGCTCCGCCTTGGTATTGTATGCCACATCGGGCGCGTTTCTATACCCGATTTCTGCCAAAAACTGCCTTTTTTAATAGTATACCACATCTTTTCTCCGCGCGCAATGTTTAAAAATGAGAAAATTCGGATAAAATCCATATACCCGCCCCGGCGCGCCTTTTTTCCGCGGCAATCCGGAAAAATCCTCTTTCCGCGCCGCCGCGAAGGGCGCCGCCCGTCCCCTTCCGCAGGGGCGCAATCTTTTCCGGCGGGCACATATGGTATGAAGCGTTTCGATTTTCCCCTTTGGTCGGATACGGCTTTCGTGTTTTCGATCGCCTTTCTCCTCTTTTTCTGCATATTCCGCTTTTACCTGAACGGCCTGTGGGCGGCGCTGCTGTGCGCCCTCGCGGCGGGCGGAGCGGCGGGCACACTTTTCTTTTTCTTTCTCCGCGCGCGGCGAAAAAAAAGGCACGCGAGCGAGGGCGAAAAGGAAGAAATCGGCAAACTCGCCTTTCACCTGGCGATGGACTCCCCCGAAAACAACGCCGAGCTCATCGCCCGATGCCTCACCCGCGAACACGAACGGGCGGAAGAGACGGGCGGTAAAGAGGAGGAACAACCCGAAAGCGCCGCCAAAAAGGCGGCAACAAGCGCGGACGAAACAGCCGGACAGCGGCAGAGCGAGACCGCCGCGGCCGATTCCGCGGAGGAAGCCGCCGCGCCGTTCGCGCAAATTCGCGGCGGGCGCATCGACACCGAAGCGGGGAGCACCTACCTAAAATTCCAATTCGAAGCGGTGACGGCGGACGAACTTTCTCCCATCATCCGCGCCGAGGGCGGACAAAAGACGGTGCTCGGCGCGGCGTTCACCGACGAGGCGCAAAAGCTCGCCCAAGCGTTCGGCGTGACGCTGAAGAGCGCGGCGGACGTGTATACCCTCGTGAAAGACAGCGGCTGCATGCCCGAAAAGCTCATCACCCCGCCCGAGCAGAGGGGCGGTTTCCGTGCAAAACTCTCCTTCCGCGTGCGGAAAAGCGCGTGGCGCGGCTACCTGTTTTCGGGGGTGTTTCTGCTGCTCTTTTCCCTCTTTACCGTCTTCCCCGTCTACTATGTCGTGTCGGGCGGGATACTGCTCGCCGTCGCCGCCGCCGTGCGGTTTTTCGGAAAAAAGGATTAAAAACGCATATACGTATGCAAAATTTGCGCGCCGCCGAAAATTCGGCGGCGCGCTCTTTTCTGTCTGTTTTCCCTACCGTCAGAACAACCCCGCGGGCAAGACAGCCAGAATGAGGGCTATTATAAACAGCGCCCACTCTCCAATCTTACCCGTAATCAAACGAAAGTCGCTCGGTTCGCCGTCGCAGGGATTTTTTTCGTGCCATGCGGCGTGCCACTTGTTTTCCCACTTGCACAGGCTGTAATTGAAGTACAGAGTCGGAATCGAAATCAGCATGAGCGGAATATACGCCGCGAGCAGGACGGCGTTCCCCTTGATAAGGATGGCCAAAGCGCCGAGTACCGCAACGGCGATTTGACAAATCACAAAAATCCTATCCTTCTTGTTCTTTTCGTCCATTATGCCAAATCCCCCTCTATCGACAAAACTTCGAAACCGCGATCAAACGCTATTTCTGAGATATGGATTGTCTCTTCCGCCGTATCGTCCTTGCGCAATACCCCGGCGGAAACAGTAACCGTTTCAAAAAAATCATCGTCATAAAAATGCCCAAACTTTACGCGCACCGTGAGCCGAAGGTCGGTAATATACTCTTTCGCCGTAACGCGCAGAACATAATCGTCCGGGTTGAAACTTTCCGTGGGGACGACATCTATTTCAATAAAATCGCGGTAGTTTTCCATCGTCAGTGCGCGCGGGCGGGCCAGCCATCCCGTAAACTGCACCGCCAGCATGATGACGATGACGACGGTAAAAAGGACAAAAACGACGTACCCGAATAGGCGCTCGCCCTTGGAATAGCCGTTATACTCGCCCCCGCCAATCCGATAATCGGGGCCGGAGGGGTTGTCGGAATAACGGATTTTTTTATGTAATTTTTCGTAATAACTCTCCTGCGGCGCGGCCTTTTCCTGCGCAAAACTCTCCCCTCTCTCTTTCCGCACCCCGCCGAAATCGAAGCGGTGCGAATCGGCGTTTTCCTCCCCGCCGTCCGCATTGTCCCCGCCGCGCAGGATATCCTCGACGGAAATTTCCAGCAATCCGGAGAGCGCCAACAGGTGCTCCGAATCGGGCAGCTCGCCTGCCTCCCACCGCTCAACCTCCTCGGCGGGCACACCCAGCTCTTGCGCGAGCGCCGAAACGGAAAACCCCTTTTCTATCCGCTTATCGGATAAAAGCTCCCCTCTTTTCATACTTCTCCCTTCTCAACTTTCCGGGTCAAAATAACTTTACAGAAACAGTACAGTACCCGTTTGTAATAAAGTCGTCGATTTTTTGCTGTATCAAAACTGAATATGCTCGAAATTTTTGCGGGAGGAGCGGCGGTACAAAATGACCTTGCGGCCGATGACCGCCACGCACTCCGCCATCAGTTTTTCGGCGAGTTCGGCGCCCAAAAACTTAGCGTCGTCCTCGGCATTGGTGAGCACGTTGACTTTGATAATTTCGCGCGCTTCGAGCGCGTCGGAAAGGGAACGAATCATATTTTCGTTGATGCCGCCCTTCCCCAGCTGTGCCACCGGCTGAATATTCGCCGCAATGCTCTTTAAATTGCTTCTCTGTTTACTTGTCAGCATACTGTACTCCAAATTAAAAAATTTCCTTCGCGCGAATCTCGCAAAAGAGATCGCACCGCTTTCGGCATAGCCGAAAGCCAATCAAAAAACCGACTTCTTTGTCATTTCGACCAAGCGAAGCGCGTGGAGAAATCTCTGTAATAAATATTGACCTTGTTTTTTTGCCAATGCGCGGAAAAGTACTGCAACGACAGTATTTTTCAAGAGATTTCTCGACTGCGCGCGGCTTCGCCTTCCACTCCGTTCGGCTCCCGCCGCGCTCCGCTCGAAATGACATTTCCCGCGCCAACAATCTCTTGCGCAAGCAGAATCACATTTCTGCGCCTGCGCACTCCATTTGCCGATACCTCGGCTCACGGAAGGGAGTGAAACACAATAACCAATGGCGCGTGGCAAAACCACGCTTTTGCCTAAGCGCACCCAATTTGTCGCATACCTGCGACCTGAGCGGGTGAAGTTGCGCGATTTTATTATATGTGTGCCCCTATATATCGCGCAACGAGGGCAGAGCCCTCCATTTCGCAGAAAATCGCAGGCATAATCGCCATAAGCGATTGCGGTGCGCTCGTTTTCGCTATTGCAAGCAAGTGAAAGACTCGCGCACCTTCAGCTTAAAACTTTTTTCGTGAACCTTTTAATTCTTAAACGCAAACTCCACGCCCCCGACGACGACGGTATCGTCCTCGGCGACGCCACGCTCGCGCAGCGCCTTGATGACGCCCTTGTCCTTGAGCACCTTTTGGAAATACGCCATCGAATCTGGGTCGTTCAAAACGACGTTGCGCTCGAGCATATCCACCAAACCGCCCGTAACGTACCAGACGTTTTCCTCCTCGTCCTTGTCGATGAAGAACTCGCCCACATCCGCGCGCTCGTACTCGAACTCGTCCGCGGGGACGGGCTCGGCGGGCGGCAGGGTGTCCAGCACCTCGAAGATGCCCTCGATGAGCTCGCGCGTGCCCTCGCCCGTGACGGCGGTAATCGGGAACAGTTTATACTTGCCGCGGCACTTCTTTTTAAACGTCTTCAGATTCTCCTCGGCACCGTAAATGTCGCACTTGTTCAGCGCGACCAGCTGCGGAAGCGAAGCGAGTTTTTCGCTGTATTCCTTGAGTTCCGCGTTGATTTTTTTGAAATCTTCCCACGGGTCGCGCCCCTCGACGCCGGAAATATCGACGACGTGTACGAGCATGCGCGTGCGCTCGATATGGCGCAGGAAATCGTGCCCCAGCCCCGCGCCCTCCGCCGCGCCCTCGATGAGCC
>CAKNLK010000016.1 GCA_930989535.1 uncultured Clostridia bacterium
CGAACCCACTTTTCTGTGATAGTGGTGTTCGGATAGTTCCAATTTGGTGACCCCATCGGGACTCGAACCCGAGTTACCGCCGTGAAAGGGCGATGTCTTAACCGCTTGACCATGGGGCCGTATTCCTTTTATATCCGCATCGCATGTAAACACACAATGCTATGATAGGATACCATAATCGCGGGGAAATGTCAAGCAGAATTGCTTAAAATTCTAAAAATGATACCTTGACTACGAAAATTTTTCTGCCAATGCAAAACTTATCGGCGCTCACCGAAACGCCGCTCTTTGCGCCGTTCCCGAAAAAAATTTTAACGATTTTCCGCAAAAAAATATAATTTTGCCGCGGAAGAGCACAATAGTAGTATTCGGTTTTGTACGCGGCGCTTTGCATTTACTTTTGGTACAAACGATAAACTTATTTGAACTTCCGCTCCGCGCAGAGCCGTGTTATAATGGGCTTGCAAGCGGGGAATTGCCCTGCGGGCAGGGTTTTGCTCTTCCCGCCTGCGGCGGTTCAATACAGGAACAGGAGGAAAATTCGATGGACTATGCGGTTACCGCGAGGGAAATTTTAGAGTAGGTCGGCGGCGAACAAAACGTCGCTTCGGCTACCCACTGCATGACGCGCCTGCGGCTCGTTTTAAAGGACGAGAGCGGCGTCGACGACGAAAAAATCAAGAGCATCCCCGGCGTCGTGGGCGTCATGCGCAAATCGGGGCAATACCAAATTATTATCGGCAACAACGTCGCCAAGTGCTTTGCGGAGTTCAACAAGCTCGGAAACTTTGCCGACGAATCCGCTTCGGGCGCCAAAAAAGCCAAGGGAAAGAGGAAAATCAACCCCGTTTCGGCGGTGTTAGACGCGATTTCCGGCTCGATTGCGCCGATTATTCCGGCAATCATCGGCGTGGGCATGATTCGCGTGCTGTATATTATCCTCAATTTCTGGATTCCCGCCGAAAACAACACGATGACGGTTTTGAACGCCATCGCCGACGCCGCGTTCTACTTTCTGCCCATTCTCATCGCCTTTTCCGCGGGCAAAAAATTCGGCGCGAACCCGTACCTGGCGGCGGCCGTCGTGGGCGTGCTCATTCACCCGAACATCATCGCCGCCGTGACCAACGCCACCGACGAGTGGGCGACGTTTTTGGGGATTCCGCTTCTGAACACTTCCTATTCGTCGACCGTTCTGCCCGCGCTTCTGACGGCGTACGCGATGTCTTGGATAGAAAAGGGCGTCGACAAAATCACGCCCGCGATTACAAAGAATTTTTTGAAGCCGATGCTCATTATCCTGATATCCGCGCCCGTCGCGCTCATCATTTTGGGGCCGCTCGGCGCGTATATCGGCCTGGGGTTGGACAGAATCCTGTTCACGGCGACGCATTATCCGATGAATTACGGGTTTATACCCCGCACCTACGCGGGGGACTGCGACCCGCTGGACGTGCTCATCCTCTGCTCCGAATCCATCGCGCCGCTCTCGCTCGTGCGGTGCTACCCCGTCGGCGTGATTTGCATGGAGGACGGCGGCATGAGCGACGAAAAAATTATCGCCATTCCCTACGGGGATCCTACGTATACGTCGTTTACCGACGTCAAGGAGCTGCCCGCGCACATATTCGACGAGCTGCGGCACTTTTTCTCCGTCTATAAACAGCAGGAGGGCAAGGATACCGTGGTCACCAGCATCGGCGGCCCGCTGGAGGCGGTTTCCGTCATAGAGCGGAGCATGGAAAATTATATCGCTAAGTTCCCGGAGGCGGAAAAATGAATATCTATACGGGCAAAACGGTCTATAAAGGCATCGCGCTCGGCCCCATACACCTCTTTAAGAGGGAGGCGCCGATTAAGCGGCGGAAAATTGCCGACAGCCGCGCCGAATCGGAGCGGCTCGCCGCGGCCGTCGAGGCGGCGAAAGGGGAGCTGCAGGCGCTGTACGATAAGGCGGCCGCCGAAGTCGGGGAGGATAGCGCCGCCATCTTCGAAGTGCACCGGATGATGCTCGACGACGAGGATTTCCGCGCCGCCGTGCAGAACCTCATCGAAAAGGAGTCCGTCAACGCCGAATACGCGGTGTCCGTCACGGGAGACAACTTTGCGGAGATGTTTGCGGGCATGGACGACGAATACATGAAGGCGCGCGCTTCCGACGTCAGGGATATCGCCCGCCGCCTCGTGCGCTGCCTGCGCGGAGAGCGGGGCGAGAGCGGCGCCGATTTGCCGCCCTCCATCATCGTCGCGGACGATTTGACGCCCAGCGAAACGGTGCAGTTGGATAAGGGCAAGATTCTCGCGTTCGTCACCGCGCACGGCTCCTTTAATTCGCATACCTCGATTTTGGCGCGGACGATGAATATCCCCGCACTCATCGGCGTGCCGTTTGAAGCGGGCATGCTGCGGGAGGGCGCGCTCGCCGCCGTCGACGGGTATCGGGGCGAGTTCATCGCCGAGCCGGACGGGGAAACACTCGCTTCCGTGCAAAAACGCCTGGAGCAGGAGCGGGAAAACGACGCGCTGCTCCAAACGCTCAAGGGCAGGGAAAACGTCACGAAGGACGGAAAGAAAATCGAGGTTTACGCCAACGTCGGCAGCGTGAGCGACGTCGCGTACGCGCTGGAGAACGACGCGGGCGGCATCGGGCTGTTCCGCAGCGAATTTTTGTATATCGGCCGGAGTGCGCCCCCTTCCGAAGAGGAGCAGTACCAGGCGTATAAGCAGGTTTTGCAGATTATGGCCGGGAAAAAGGTCGTAATCCGCACGCTGGATATCGGCGCCGACAAACAGGCGGACTATCTCGGCCTCGAGCGGGAGGAAAATCCCGCCCTGGGCTTCCGCGCCATCCGCATCTGCCTCACCCGGCCGGAAATTTTTAAGCCGCAGCTGCGGGCGCTGTTCCGCGCGGCGCGCAACGGCAATCTGTCCGTGATGTACCCGATGATTACCTCCGTCGAAGAGGTGGAAAAAATCCGCGCCATCGCGCGGGAAGTCGAGGAGGAACTGCGCGAGGAAAAGATTCCCTTCGCCGTCCCCGAACAGGGGATTATGGTGGAAACGCCCGCGGCGGCCGTCATCAGCGACGAGCTGGCAAAGCATGTGGATTTCTTTTCCATCGGCACCAACGACCTCACGCAGTACACGCTCGCCGCCGACCGCCAGAACGAAAAGCTGGAGGGGTTTTGCAACCCGCACCACGAGGCGATTCTGCGCCTCATCGAGATGACGGTGAAAAACGGGCACAAAGCGGGCATCTGGGTGGGCATATGCGGCGAACTCGGCGCGGATTTATCGCTGACGAGGGAGTTTATCCGCATGGGAGTCGACGAGCTGTCCGTATCCCCCGCGATGATTTTAAAACTCCGCAAAAATATCGTGGAAATGAACGCCGATTGAATGCGCTGAACGGAGCACGAAGGCGCTAAAAAAGAGGGGGGACTGCCGGTTTATCCGGCAGTCCCCCCCTCTTTATAGACTTTTAAATTGAATTTGCCCGTTCTGCGAGAGCGTCTGCAACGGCGCGCAGGTTTTGGGCTTCGGGGCCGTAAGGGTGCGATACTGTGAATGTCGTTTTTATCCATCTTTTTAATCGCTTTACGCTATTGCTGTTTTTTGAATGTGCTTTATAATAAAATGTGTTTTATCATTAAAATAAATTGATATAAATTAACAAACAGTAAGAGGCGTCCATGAGAATCTGGAAACAGGCACAGGATTTATCGAACAGCGTCCATTGCTTGAGCAACGGAGATATCTGCATTTACGAAAAGGGGCCGGAAATTTTGCAAATATTCGGGCCTCCCTTTGGCTGCGGCACTGTCGCCGGGTTGTCGATAGCGGGAGAGGGCTATTCGGCCGAGAGCGAGCGCGTCCGCCGCACAAATACTTGGAAGCATACCTTGTTCCGCAGGGAGAAAAAAATCGGCACGATAACCGATTTCGTGTCTCCCGCGCAAAACGTATTTGTGCGGGAGATGGATTTGACCGAAGGGATGGAATGGAAAATCGATTTGGCGCAGAGCGCCGTCTTTGCGGGCGAAGATGCCGCCATTCTCCCGAAGGGCTCCGTTATCTACATGGAATATCCCAGCCGGAAGGATACCGCAATCGTATTTTTCGCGGATAGGGGAAAAATACAGGGCGGCAGGGTACAAATTCCCGAAGGCAGGAGCGTTTTTTGGGCCGCTTCCGCCGAAACCGTCGCCGAAGCGAGGAAAATTCTCGAATCCGCGATAAAACACTCGGCTTCTTTGATTCGAAAGGAGAGCGAGCAGGATTGGGAGAAGTACATTTCTCGAATTCAGGTTTCGCCCCGAAAGGATGCGGAGGATTTGGAGAGGCTGCTCGCTACGGTAGAGGATGTGGCGGTTTTGATACGTTCGCAGCAATCGCGGGAAGGGAGCGTGTTGGCGGGGTACAACTATCATCTGGGGTACGTCCGCGACCAGTTCGGTTCATTCCGTTGTTTGATGAAACTGCATCTCTACCCGGAGGCACAGAAAATACTCACTTTTTATAGGGACGTATATCAAAAAACCAAACAACTGCACAATGCTCAGGCATCGGGTGTGACGGGCGTATTTCACGTGCATGAAAACGACGAGGTCGAAATCACCGGGTATCTGATTCTGCAGACGATTCAGTACTACGAAGAGACGGGAGACGAGGAATTTTTCCGCTCCATGGTGTCTCTGCTCGTGCAGTGCCTGGATTGGCAGATTTCGGCGATGCATAACAACATGCTGCCGTTTAACGGGGACGAAACATACATTGCCGGCGGATTTTTGAATCGGTTCGTAATGGATGAAGGCTCGGCGGAGGCGACGTTGTTATTCATATTGGGTGCGGAAAAGCTGTTTAAAATCGCTCCGAAATTCCAAATGGATTTGGAAAAATATAAGCCCTATGTCGAAAACGCGCGCAAGGCGTACCGCGAAAATTTCGTCGTCAGCGGCAAGCTCGCGTGCAACAACCCCGCAAGGCGAGAGGGATTAACGTATCCGAAAAAGAGGCACGGGGTCTGCGTGGGGTGCAACGCCTTCGGCGATTTGACGGTGAACCCGCAGGGCTACGACGTCTGCGAAAACTGCAAAGATAAAATATTTTCTTATGTGCCTGTACGGCATTTCCTGTCCGCCGTATCGTTGGTGCCGGCATACCTCGGCGCGCAGATGTTTTCGCCGGAAGAAATGCGGGGATTCTGTGAGGAGGCAATCGCAGACTATAAAAGGTATGGCTTGGAAGGGAAGGACAGAGTCGGCTACGAATTCGGATATTTGCTGTTTGCCTTAATGCGCATTCAAGCGGATAAGGAGATGCAGCAATCGGTTGCGAAAACGGCGTTGGACGTTGTGGACGACGTCGGGGCATGGTCGGAATATTACGTAAAAGGGAAACCGTATAATACCCGGTACAGACCGTGGGAGAGCGGTATCAACTTAGAGGCGCTGCTGTGTTATTATGAAAGACCGCAGGAATAATTCTCCGGCAATCGGCACACAGGCGCTAAAAAAGAAAGACAAATAAATATCGAAATTTTGAAAGGGTATACCCTTAAATTTTGTCAAAAAAAGTTTTGACAAAAGGGATTGTCAAATTAAGTGTAACAAGCAAAGCGGTTTAGCTAAAATGGATCCTGAGGGGATGATAAAGCAAAATAAGAACCCGGCGTTTTTAAATGCCGGGTTCTTATCTTATATAACGAAAATTCTGCGATAGTCGCGGGGACAATAAAATGCTACCCATCAGTCGTCAAAAGAGGGGCTTTCCTACTGAATAAAAACAAAAAATAATCGATTAAAATCAAAAAATTTACCATTGAATCCATCCGAAAAATTTTCTATAATAGAGATACTGCAATAGTGGGCGGTTCTTTAAGAAAAGACCGATGGAGGCATATTATGAAATTTCAATACATTCGGGCGTCTTTTTCTCCACAGGGCAGAACATATTTGATGCCGGAGACTTTGACGAGATACTATTATAGAAAAGACATTGTATTGGAACACAGCGACCATACAATCGAAATCGATTATCCGTTTGCGTTCGAGCTTTTTATTGACGGGCAGTTAATTCCTGCCCGCACAGGGGAAAAGATTCATTTTTTACCGACTGCCGAAGTAACCAAAATAGCGATACGTGCCTATCTTTCGAATACACCCCTGCGCTTTTTACCGGCGTTGCATGCTGAAATTGCCTGCGGCGGAAAACTGATTGCGCAGACGGATAAAACGTGGGGTGCATTTACATTTGCCGCTTTTTATACGGAGAAAGAGGCAGAAGGGTGGCAGACCGGCGGGTATACGGAATGTTATGCCAAAGTATGCGATGTATCTCCGTGTGACATTTTGCGGTCACACTATTTTCGAAAAGTGCTGGAATTTTCGGAAAAGCCGGAGACAGCGGTTGCAGAAGTAACGGCAAGAGGTTTTTACCGGCTGTATGTGAACGGGAAGGATATCCTTGGCGACACAGTGCTGAGTCCCGGCGTAAATATAGCGCCCGTACAGGGGTTTCCGTATGAGTCCGCAAAGTGCGATTTGTATCAAGAGTACGACCTTGCGCCCTATTTGCGAGAGGGAAAAAATGAAATTTTACTGTTGAGCGGCAACGGGTGGTATGCAAGCGAGGGGTTTAATGTGGTGCGGGTTGCTCCCAACGAGGTGGCCATGAACTTGCACTTATCCTTCGGGAACGGCCGCCGACTTATCCGTACCGACGCAACGTGGGAAACGGCGCCCTCTCCGCTGCTGGAAAATGATTTGCAGTGGGGTGAAAGATGGGATGCGCGCTTAGATATTCAAAGGGATAAAGAGGCGGCGCAGGCTGTTCGTTGGACGAGAGCGGTTCCGACAGATACGGCGGTGACGGTGCGAAAACAGAATTTTCCTGCGGTAAAAGTTGTTGAAGAAATCGAGCCGATTGCCGATTCGGACAGTTTGAAAGGGGAAATATTCGATTTCGGCGAAAATATGGCAGGACGAGGGAATCTCGTGGTGCAAGGGGCGCGGCGCGGGCAAATTTTGATTCTGCATTACGGAGAAAGACGGTTGCCGAACGGCGAATTGTGCGGCGGGCCCTATCACGATGTATATTTTGCGAAGGATACGCATGCAGACGGCGTTGCGCAATACGGCGCGAGAAGTTTCGACGTCTATGTATGTTCCGGTGCGGCGCAGGAAATTTATGAACCGTCGTTTGCCTTCACCGGGTTTCGCTATATCGAGCTAATCGGCGCGGAAGGGGCGGAGGTGCGCGTGATCGCCCGTAAGATGCGAACGGCCGATTCAACGGCGCTGCAGTTTTCGAGCGATAACTCCGTCTTAAACGGCGTATATGAAATATGTAGCCGGAGTATTTTGGCCAATACAATTTGCGGCCCAATTGACTGCCCTACGCGTGAAAAAAATTTTTGGAATGGGGACGCCTGCATCATTGCTCCGTCGTCCGTCTATCTGACTGACTGCTACGATACATTGCGGTATTGGACAAAGTGGGGTAGAAAAATTAATTCCGATGCCGTTTGTTGGCGGGACGAAGAGTATATTCTGCCGTACGTTCTCTATCAAACGTATGGAAAAAAACAGGTTCTGCGTGAAAATTTTGCAAAGATACAGGCGCTGGCGGAACAGAGGATTGCCGCAACGAAAGATGATTATTTTGACGGAGAAGGTCTCACGTTTTTCGGAGATTATGCCTATCCGCCGCGCGCGAAGGCGATGGAGCAGGCGAGCTTTTCTCACCTGTGGTATTGCCGCATGCTCGATATCGTCGGCAAAATATGTGCTGTGCTGGGTAAAGACGCGGAGCAAGAGCGCTATTTCGCCCTGTTATCGAAAGCTAAATGTCGGTATCGGGAAATTTTTTATGAAAAAATAACGGAGAATTGGCAGGACAAAGCGTTAGGGGAGTTTATCTTCCCCCTTGCATTCGGAATACTTGATTCGGAAGATGCACGCGTCTATCAGACGTTGCTCGGGCGGCGGCTAGAAATGAACGGGTATACCGTCGATTGCGGTGCGGCATCTGCTGCCGAACTTTTGCCGGTACTCTGTGATGCGGGTATGGAGGACGCGGCATATGCGGTTGCCGTCAATCAAAGCTATCCTTCGTGGGGCAGCATGTATGCTTCGGGTGCAACAACGGTTACGGAATATTGGGAAGGTATGAATTCTTCAGAGGAGGGAGACAGCCTGAATCATCAATTTAAGGCATCGCCCCTGCGTTGGATAGTCGAATATATCGGCGGCATCCGTCCGGCGCAGGCTGGTTTTCGCCGCCTGCAGGTTTCTCCCGTATTTCCGGCCGGATTGGGAGAGGCGAGCGTTTCCTATCGGAGCTGCCGCGGTGTCATTCGAACGGCGTGGAAAAGACGCGGAAACGAGGTGGAGATTGCTGTATTTACGGCGGTGGCCGGAGATTTGCTGGTGCAGGGCAAACGGTACCCAATACATAGAGGGGAAAACAGTTGGGTAATACCGATTGATTAAAGAATATTTAGAATATAATCAATGAGTCGCCGCATCGGTATCCCGTGCGGCGACTCATTGACTATTGTATATTATCCACTTGATTTCCGTTGAGACTTGCTTGCATAAGAAAAAACTTTCGGTATCTATGTAAAAAACGTAAGCTTTTCCAAAATTTTCAGTATTGACAAAATTTACTATATGTTGTATATTTTAAAGCGGTCAGATACAATGTGTAGATAAGATTGTAGGTCAAAAAAACTTTACTTTATTTATATTCGAGCGATAAGTGCTGGGTGTTTGGTTGGTAATTTTTTTGAAGGTGATATAGAAATTTTTGCAATCGTGATAGCCGACTTTGGAAGCGATTTCTTCAATCGGCATGTTGGTTTCTTTCAGAAGACGTATTGCTTCATTGATTCGCAGTTCATTGATAAATTGTGTCAGCGTTTTGCCGAAGCATTCCTTGAAGATTGTGGAAAAATATGCGGGATTATAAAAGGAACGCTGCGCCAATTCTTTTAGCGAAATTTTTTGGTTGTAATTTTGCTCCAAATAAGCCAATATTTCCGGCGCAATTTTTTCGGTGCTCTCCTGATATACGTGCTCGTCCGTCTTCTGCAATTCGCGGAAGATTTTGGCCAATAAGATTTCAATATAGTTGCGCACGATATCTAAATAACCGCGCTGTTTTTCGTTGAATTCTTTTTCGGCGGCATCGAGGATATTTTCGATTTCGAAAAATCTTTTTTTACTGAATTGCACCAGCGGCTGCAGCTGTTCGAGGTCGGAGAATTTACGGAATGCCGTCAGATAGAGAATATCCGAAAAATTAAAGCAGTCAATCAATGTTTCGCCGAAAAATTGGGGCTTAATCAGGCAGTTGGTAATCCCCATGCATCCGTTTTCCGGGCGGAAAGAGTGCCTGTCCTCCATATTAAGGATTAACAGGTCTCCGTGTTTGACAAAAAACGTGTTTTCGTTCACAGTTTGCCACCCGCAGCCTTTGTATACATAGGCGATTTCTAAGAATTCGTGCACGTGTATAGGCTCCGGCTCCGTATGCAGATGCTTATAGATTCGGATGTTTTCGTTTTCGTTAATTGTTCCAACCGGGATACTTCTCATGCACATAGTATAACACAAACCGTTTGATTTTGCAAGATGAACGGGGAAAATAGATTCTAAAAATTTACCAAAGCCGAATAATACCTTCCAAAAATCTGCTATTGAAAAAGGCAAACTCTTGGTGTTAAAATTATCTATGCAAGGATAAAATTGCTTAATCTATTTTTTAACACAGCATACAAAATATTATTTTTGTATCGAAATGGAGAGGATGGAATGAAAATCGACTATCGTACGTATCTCGACAAGGTTCACGGCGGATGGATAGGAAAGTGTGCGGGCGGTTTAATCGGCGCCAAGCAGGAAAACAACAAGTCTTTGATGCATTATACCTTTGACAATGTTTTCCCCGATGTGATTCCCCCGAACGATGATTTTGACCTTCAGATTTTGTATCTGACAGAGCTGATTGAAAAGTTGGGCTTCAATTTCGGCGCGCAGGAAATCGGCAAAGCGTTTGCCGAGTGGAATCAATGCTGGGCGAACGAATACCGGGTGGCGATTAAAAACATAAACGTCGGCGTTTATCCTCCCGCATCGGGCGAATTTTCCAACGACTTTTTCAAAAACTCGATGGGTTGCCCGATTCGCAGTGAGCTGTGGGCTTTCATCGCGCCCGGCAATCCGGAATTTGCAGAAAAATTGGTGCGGCTGGACGGTTCCGTCGACCATACGACGGAGAGTATCTATGCGGAAATTTTTCTCGCAACGGTCGAAAGCATGGCATTCTTTGAAAACGACCTCAACCGCCTGTTCGATATCGGCCTTTCGAAAATTCCGGAAAACTGCCGCATCGCGGAATGCGTCCGCTTCGTTCGCGCGCAGGTGCAAGAAACGGATGATTATCGCATTATCCGTCAGCGCTTAATCCGTCGGTTTGGTTCGTCCGACGCTTCGTATTCCGTCGTGAATATAGGCATTATCGTGCTTGCTTTGCTGCACGGTAAAGATTTCAACGAGGTTATGCTTACGGCGGTCAACTGCGGATATGATACCGATTGTACTTCTGCTACGGCCGGGGCAATTATCGGAATTTTGCGCGGCAAGAGCAATTTGCCGAAGGAATGGCTGGAGAAGGTCGGAGACGTATTCGTTATCGGCACAGTGAACGTACAGCGCAAGGAAAGCACCTTGACTGCATTGACGAAGGATACCTTTGCCGCCTGCTATGCCGCTGCGCGTGACGGATTGATTGATTTGGAATTTGAAAATGTTCCGAAGGTTTTCCGGTGCTCGATTCCCGCTTACCGGCCCGCAGTCGAAGTTACGGTGGAGTACGAAGGGGAGCCTTCGGTCAGCGCAAACCGTCCTGCTTCCGTCATCGTGACGCTTTGCAACCAAACCGATTCCGCCGTAAAAGGAAGGCTGAAGCTCGAGCCGCCCGCACAGTTATCGCTGGACAGCTCCGATTTGGCAGTGGAGCTTGCACCGCACGGCACGGCTAAAGTGCACTTTACTGCAGCCGTGCGGGATGGAGTTGAACGTTTGCCCGTCAAAAATGTTATCATGGCGCGCTTGCAGGCGGGCGAACTCGGAAAGGAGTTTGAAATCGGTCTGTACGGGGCTTCCAAGTATAAATTAATCGGACCGTTTTTCGACAATTACGACACGGAAAAATACGACCACGATATTTACGGCGAATGTATGCAGCGCGATTTGAACGGGAATTTGGATATATTCCCCATGTTCAACGGTTTTGTAAGCATGCGCACCGAATATTTGGATATTAACAAGACGGATGAATATGAGGGCACGTATTTTTACAGCGGCTGTGACATTCTTCCCGTCGAAAAAAATGTAACATATCAGGGCCCGTGCTGCGTTTATCTCGTGCGCGACATATACAGTGCCGAAGAGCAGACGGTGCATATGTTTTGCGGGAATTCCGCGCCTTATCGCGCGTGGCTGAACGGAGAATTGGTGTCTTTCAATGACGAATATTTGCATTGGATGCCGTTGAACAATGTCGCGGAAGTGCGTTTGCGGAAGGGGAAAAACCGTTTGATATTCAAATTGATTCGCAAAAACGGCGTATTTTGTTTTTCCACTTCTTTTTCGAAACTGATATATGGGCACGGCGTTTTAGTCGAACTCGATAACGAAGTTTAATTCAAAAATCTTTTAAAGGAGGAAGAGATGAAAAGTAAATTTTTCAAATTTCTTTGCACCGCATTGCTCTGTGCTGCAATTATATGCAGCCAAATTCCGTTTGTTTTTGCGGAAGAAAGTTCCGCCGACACGGGGAATTGGGATACATATTCGGACACATGGGCTTTGACGGATGCTCTTGGCAGGACCGCTGCTGACGCCAGCACCGCTGGCGGGGTACGTGGGAACAAAAAGGTAGGCATGTTCTATTTTGTGTGGCACAACGAATTGATGGAGATAGCCTCTTCCGTCGATTCGGAAGCGCCCAGGAACATTACGCAGATTATTGAGAACAACGAGGATTGGCTGACTAATGCGGGACTATGGGGCCCGGAAAGCACGATGCACTATTGGGGCGAGCCGCTGTACGGGTATTATAATCTGCTGTATGATGATTATGTCGTCCGTGCGCATGCCACGCAGCTGTACGACGCAGGTATCGATTATATCGTTTTTGATATGACCAACTTCTACGGCTCCGGCTACTACAATGAATCGGCGGACAACTGGACGACCATCAAAAATATCTGCGATGTGTATCTGCAGATGATGAAGGAAGGGAACAACGTACCGCAGATTACGATGCTGACCACATGGAATCCCGTCAGCAACGGCCAGGCGATTACGTATATCTACGAAAAGATTTATTCGAACCCCGAATACAGCGATTTGTGGTTCCGTCTCGACGGTAAGCCGCTTATTCTCGGCAACCCCGATTATATTTCCGACCCGGAAATTCGCGACTTCTTCTCCTATCGTACCGTCAACTCCGCATACACGAACTCGACAGACTCTTGGCAGTGGCTTGCGACATATCCGCAGGGCATCGGCGCGTCGGAGAGCAGTGTGAAGGAAATAATGGCGGTCGGCGTGGCGCAGAACTGGACGGACGATTTGGCCTTCATGTCGACGGTAGACGATTACGGCCGGTTCATCGCGCGCGGCAGAAGCTGGACAAGCACGAACCACAAGATGCTTTCCGACCCGATTAGCGAGGAGTATAAATCGGAATACGGCTTCAATTTCCAGGAGCAGTTCAACCGTGCGCTGAACCTTGACCCCGATATGTTGCTCGTTACCGGTTGGAACGAGTGGATTGCGGCGCGTTTCCTGCAGAATTTGGGCTGGGCCGGCACGGGCAATGATTTGCCCAACATGGCGAACTTTGCCGACGGATTTACCACCGAATTTTCGCGCGATATCGAGATGACGCGCGAAGGCAATCTGGGAGACAACTTCTATAACCAGCTCGCTGAAAATATCCGCCTGTTCAAGGGCGTCCGCAGTACGCCGAGCTACCGGCAGGAAGCCTCGATTAGCGTCGACGGTGATTTCGGCGATTGGGACAATGTGACGGCGTACTTCCGCGATACCCTGAACGACCAGGCGAACCGCGACGCGCAGGGTATGGGAAGCAACCATTACGTCAACAAGACGGGGCGCAACGATTTCAAACAGATTAAAGTTGCGCGCGACGATGAAAACTTATACTTCTACGTGGAGACTACAAACACTATCTCCGACCCCGTTTCCAATTTCTGGATGACATCCTTCTTTAACACGGGCAGCGATAAGAATTGGGAAGGCTACGATTACGCACTGTCGCGCAGCGGAACGACGGCGACGGAAATGGTGCTGGAGCGCAGCACCGGCGGCTATAATTGGGAAAGGGTAAAGACAATTCCGTATAAAGTGAGCGGAAACAAGTTGGAGTTTGCGATTGCTTTCTCTGACCTCGGATTGGACGCGAGCAACCCTGAGTTCCAGTTTAAGTTCTTCGATATGCTGGAAACGAGCGATTCTTCGCAGCTGACCGTACCCTTCGTCGAAGGGGATTTGCTGGAGTTCTATCTGTCGGGCGACGCGGCTCCCAATGCGCGCTTCAACTATCAATATAAGGAATATTCCGTATCGGATACGACTCCCGGCTATGTAAACATGTACGATGAAACCGCGACGCGCGACGCCGTAACCATCGGAGACGGCGAAACGGCGGCGGTACGATTCACGGCGGAACATGATTTTGTCGGCGTTGATTTGATGCCGTATGCAGTATTCAGTACGCCTTCAAGCTTCCATTTGGCACTCTATCAGTACGATTCGACAAAGAACTATGCCGACAATATCGCGGCAGGGCCGATTTACGAGCGCACAGCGGAGAATGTATACGACCGCACGGCGCTGTATTTGGGGGCGAAGCGTTTCCCGGCCGGGGATTATCTGTTCGTGATTTCTGACGTACAGTGCGATAACCCGGAAAATATCTTGGGCTTATATTATCATGAAGTGCCGGAAGGCGAAACGAGCGATACGACGACTTATCTGAACGGTCTGCGTATCAGCGGCACGGAATTGGAACTGCGCATTTATTATTCCGCTGTTGCCAAAGCGGGAGGCACGGCTACAATCGGCACGACGGAAACGGTTATCGACTTGGGTGAAACAAAGACGATTGCCGGTGTGGCTCTTACGCCGCAGTTGGAGAACGGCATGCCCGTCGGCTATCCGACTGCTTTCGAGATTTTAGTCAGCAACGACGGGACGAATTATACGGCTGTCGCAAAGCAGGCTTACGATAAAGTCGGAGCCGCGCTTGTGGAGCAGTATTATGAATTTAACTATCTTACCAACGCGCGCTACGTCAAAATCCAGTATTTGGGCGATGCAACGGCGAATTTGGCCGCAGCGGACGCGCTCGTCTATGCTGACGCCGACTCTTCGAGCGATACAACGGGCGGCGGCTGCAGCAGTATGATGCTTGGCGGCGTCTGGGCAGCTATCGGAGGCGCAGTATTGATTGTGGCCGCGGTGGTTATCTTGATACAAAAAGGAGACAAAAAGAATGTTTAAACGCGTAGCTATGGTTTTTCTTGCGATTGTAATGGCGCTTTCAATCGGTATTGGCGGCGTCGCGTGCAATCGCGGCGGACTTGTCGACGAATCGCTCGACGAGGAAGGCAACATCAATATGAATAAGCCGCTCGTCATCCGTTTCGCCGCGCCGGAAGGGCAGTTCGGTGATGAAATTGAAATGTTTGCGAAGGGCTTCAAAGAGCTGTATCCGAACGTTACGATCAAATATGAACCGATTGCCGGCAGCTGGACGGAAAAATTGGCCGGCCAGTTTGCGGCGGGGAACGCACCCGACGTGTTCTGGACGGATGAAGTGCAGTCGTATGCGTCCAACGGTCTGTTGGAGGACCTCAACCCGTATTTTGAAAAGTACGGCGTAAATAAATCTGATTATTACGAATCCATGTTCGCTTTGGGCGAATATGAGGGCGGTTTATACTTGATGCCCCGCGAATACAACAAGGTCGTCGTATACATCAACACGCAGATTTTCGACACGGTATTCGGAAGCATGTCGCGCGACGAGCTTCCCTTCACCCCGCGCGAGGGCACGAACTACCCCGCCAACGGCTGGACGTGGGAAGAATTTGTTGAGACGGCACAGATGATTGCGCAGAAGCAGGACGGCAATTTTGTCCGCCGCGGCGCGGAAATCAGTTTCAGCTGGGGTTCCAGCGGCCCGATTATATTCACCTCGCTCGGCGGTACCATCCGCAGCGAGTCGAACGGCCAGGAGGGAATCGATTTCAACAATTCGACCAACCAGGCAATTTTGCAGGAAATCGTAGATTTGGTCGAGTCCGGCGCCTTCAACAACGAAATTCTGCCCGACGTAGGCGACTTTTTCAGCGGCCGTATCGGCATGATGTTTAACTCCCGCCCGGCGACGAGCACCATGGAAGAGGCAGACGCCCTTTCCGGCAAATGGGATGTTGTTTCCTTCCCGACGCTGCCGGACGGTGCCATTCCGACCGGCGCATCCGGGTATGTGCTCAATGCGCAGAGCAAGGTAAAAGAACTTGCGGCAACGCTCCTGTTCTATATCATCAGCGAAGAAGGGCAAGAACTCTTTATGGAAACGGGCAACTGCATTCCGATTATGCGCAGTCTTGCGGAGGATGAAAACGCCATGTGGCGCCAGTATCCCGAGCGCGAAATCAACCAGGACGCCTTCTTATATGGCGATGATGAGGACTCCGTGCTCCCGTATAAATATGAATTTGATAATCTGAATGCAGTCAAGAACTTTGAATCTGTCTGGAAAGGATATGTGACTCCCGCGCTATTGAACGGAGATATGGGGATAGCGGAGGCTATGGAGTATTCGCAGAGCCAACTGGAAACAATTTTCAGTAACACCTAATATGGCGGCAGGGAAAGCCGTATGGCTTTCCCTGCCAAAAGGGATTTGCTTATGAAATTAACAAGATCATCCAAGGACAATATTGCGGGCTGGCTATTTATTGCGCCCTGCGTTTTGGGGCTCGCCTTTTTTACTGCATTTCCGATTATATTGTCATTCATCTACAGTTTAACGGATTATCAGATTCTGCAATTCAACGCACCCCTGGTTTGGAACAATTTCGCCAATTACATCAATATTTTTCATGACGAAAAATTCTTGGATTCCTTCCGGCTGACGTTTTTGTTTGCATTTGTTTCCGTATTCATTTCGCTGGTGCTTTCCTTTGTTTTGGCGCTGTTGCTGAATACAAAATTAAAGGGAATCAAAGCCTTCCGCGTACTGATTTATACCCCCTGCATCATTCCGGCGGTGGCCAGTGCGGCGATTTGGAAGGATTTGTTCAATGCAACGAATGCCGGCCTGATTAACCGTATGTTCGCAGTGTTCGGCCTGGGCCCGTTCACCTGGTTCAGCAGCGTAGATACCGCTTTGGGAACGATGGTGTTGCTTTCGCTGTGGGGGCTGGGCGGCAACATGCTCATGTGGATTGCAGGCTTCAATTCCGTTTCGCCGGTCTATTACGAGGCGGCGGAATTGGACGGGGCGAACGCTTTGACGAAGATGTTCCGCATCACCATTCCGTTGGTATCGCCCGTCATCTTTTACAATTTAATTGTCGGCATTATCGGCGCATTCCAAAGTTTTGGCTCCGCTTATCTCCTTACGGACGGAGGCCCTTTAGATTCAACGAATTTTTTGGCGCTGCATATTTACAGGATTGGCATCACCAAGGGCAATATGGGATACGCCTCTTCCATGGCGTGGATTATGTTCCTTGTCATCATGGCTCTGACGGCGCTCGCCTTTCTGTCCAGCGGCTGGGTATATTACGGGGATGAAGATAAGAAAAGGAGGAAAATCAAAACATGACCTCCAAAGCGACCAAATACATCTGCCATACGGTACTGTATATTATTTTAACGATTATCGCCGTAATCTTCGTATTCCCGATTCTGTACATGTTTTTGCAGGGATTGATGACCTTTGAAGAGGTCTCTTATATACCGAAGCCGGTTATTCCGCAGCATTGGCAATTTCAGAATTTTATCGAATGTTTCACCCTTGCAGGCAATTACGTCGATGATTTCGGCAATGTCGGCGCGCCGTATATGCTCATCTACCTCGGCAACTCGATCCTCGTTCTCGTGTTAAACGTCTTGGGGACGCTCCTGTCTTCTATGCTGGTAGCGTATGGGTTCAGCAAGATAAACTTCAAAGGAAAGGGCCCCATGTTTGCCATCTTGCTCGGCACAATGATGATTCCGAGTTCCATCACGATGATCCCGATGTTCCGCGTATACACAATATTCGGCATGTACGATACGCTGCTCCCGCTGTGGCTGCCCGTTTGGTTCGGCGGCGGCGCGATGAACGTGTTTTTGCTTCGCCAATTTATGCGCGGATTCCCCACGGATATTTTGGAGAGCGCCGAAATCGACGGGGCAGGGCATCTGCGGAAACTTTTTATTTTCGTGCTGCCGAGCTGTATTCCGATTATTGCGTATATCGCGATGAATACGACGATGGGCGTATGGAACGACTTCTTTACGCCGCTGCTGTACATCAACACGCAATCGAACTGGACGCTTGCTTTGGGCGTTGCCAACATCGTTAAGACCAACGATTCCGGTCTCGTCACAAAGACGCATCTGCTCATGGCCGCCTGCTCGGTTATGACGCTGCTGCCGCTCATTATTTTCATAAGCGGCCAAAAAGTATTTATTGAAAATATTACTTTAACGGGTGTTAAAGAATAAAATTAAGAGGAGAGGGAAATGGTTAAGCGCAAAAAGTTTGTAGTAACAATTTTATCCTTTTTTGCCGCGTTTTGCTTGCTGATTTCCGGGCTTTCCTTTATGCCGGCAGTGTTTGCCGCAGGAGAGACGACCGTCTACATGCAAGATGCTTCCGTGGAAAAGTACGGCCCGAGCGATTGGCAAAATGATCCCGGCGTGGAAGGTGGGATGTTTGTTCCGATTAATGAAACATGGGTTCGTTATGTCCAATTCACGTTCAGCGGCACTTCGATTTCCTTAGTCGGAACCAAGGCTTCCAATACGGGCAAATTTAACGTGTATATCGACGGAAATTCCGTTGCGCAAGGGATAGACACCAATTCGGAAACGAGCACGCAGCATGCGGTGCTGTATACCGTGTCCGATTTGACGGAAGGTTCGCACACAATTAAAGTCGAAACTTCGTACACGGCAGGCGTCGGCGAGCAGTACCTGAACTTCGAGTGCTTCCGCTACACGGCTCCGGGCGACGAAGTGGAATACGAGATGACGGAAGAGGTAATGCTCAGCGATGAACGCGTGCAATTAAAAAATGATAGTGACTGGAGCTTCGGCGGCGACGGGTATTCCAACTGTTCGTTTTGGCCGGGATTCCCGCGCACGGTTACCTTTTCGTTCAGCGGCAATAAAATCGAGTTAATCGGCAAATTAAAGCCGGACGGCGGCGCATTCGACGTCACGATCGACGGCGAGCCTGCCGGCAGCGTCGATACTCTCCGCGAGGATTTGGAAGCAGACCTCGCCGACCAGGTGTTGTTTACGGCAGAAGGACTGTCGGACGGCCCGCACACCATTTTGCTGTCGACGACGACCGAGGATACGACAAAATGGCTCTCCCTGAAGAGTTTCCGCGTATACTCCGAAAAGAAGGCGGAAGCGGAGGTTCGCTTGAAAGAAGTGGACGAGGACAGCGCGGAAATTGAGTACTCCGGCACTTGGACGGGCGGAGAGGATGCCGGCTATATCCGCGGCGGATACAAGAGCACGAGCGCCGACGGGGCGAAGGCCACCGTGGTATTCACGCCGTATAAGGGCGGTAAAGCCTATGTAGCTTTGGGCAGCGCAAGCTCGAGCGCCCGCGTAAAAGTGACGTTGGACGGAGCAACCGTCGCCGAAAAGGATATCAACGGGTATGAGATAATTGAGACCGCGGAGTTGGATGTTTCGGAGCACACGCTCGTTGTCGAGCGCGTTTCGGGCGGAGCGCTGCGCTTGGATTGCGTCTATTACCAGGCGGAATCGATTGGTACTCTCAGTGAAACGAAGGACTCGGTGGAAGACGAAGGCTTTACCTACACCGGCGAGTTTATCAGCCAGGGCGGAAGATACTTCTCCTCCTCGCAGGGTGCATCTGTCAGCTATACTTTGAGCGGGGCGAATATCAAGTCGATTTCGATTATGAGCAAAAAGCATATCGACTCCGCTACAATCAAAATCTCCCTCAACGATACGGTGTTGGAGGAAGCGCTGGATTTGAAGGTTCCGACGCCGGTCGGAGACAATATCCCCGTGTATACGATTAACGGGGACGCGCTCGACCCGAATGCGGAGTATACAATCAAAATCGAAGTGGTTACCGCGGATACCAGCCTGTATTTTGAGTTCTACGGCCTGCAAATCGAAACGTATAAGCAGGAAGCGGATATCGACTTGTTCGACTACGTTTTGCCGGATGATATTTCCGCCCCTGCCGGCAGTGAGTTGGTGGAAAAGGATATCAACGCTGCCAACATTACCTTGAACGGCTTTACTAAGGAAAGCGATGCGTTCGTCTCCACCGAAGAGGGGCAGTCCATCGTATATACCTTCCGCGGCGTCGGTTTCCAGATTCGCGCAAACAAGGCGGATTCCTTCGGTAAGTTCGAGGTATATATCGACGGCGCGAACGCCTCTTCCGCAAAGGTGAATACGTTTGCGGCAACGGACGGCGCGGATGTGGTCGTGTATCACAGCGGCGAACTTTCGCTCGGCGTTCATACGGTCGAAATTCGCAGCATCGAAGAATACAGCATCAACTCGACGGGCAGCCGCCTGGAGATTACCGGGTTCAACGTATTCCGCGCCGAAGGTACGGATGAGGACAATTTGGACCCCGCCTACGACGATATCCCTGTCAGCGATTATACGCTGAAGGATAACGAGGAAAGAAGCGCGATTGCTTTCAACGACGCAGAGCGCGTAACTTCTGACTTCGGCACTACGGGAACCGCTTGGGTTGACATTACTGCCGGAAGGCAGATTACGCTGACTTTCCGCGGCACGGGCGTTGAAGTGGTGGGCGACATGGGCCCGGATAAAGGGCGCATTGCGGTGTATGTCGACGGTGCTCTGTACGGCAACGTCAATACCTATTCCGCAACGCCGCAGACCGGGCAGGTTTTAGTCCGCTTGACCGATTTGGGCAACACCCAACATCAGGTGCGCTTGGTTATCCTTTCCGAACACGCGCTTGCTTCCACGGGAAATTACATTGTCGTCAGCGGATTCAATGCAATTTGCATTCAGAATGATGTCGATAAATCTCAGCTTTTGAACAACGATCATTACAGCGTCACAAGCTATTTGATGGGGACGGACTATGCGGATACTTATTACGGCGGAGACGTGTTGTTCAGCAACCAAGACGGTGCGTATATCCAGCTGCAGTTCCAGGGCACCCTGCTCCGCATTCACGGAAACAAGAGCTCCGACGGCGGCGTCGGCAGCGTCTATGTCGATGGAGAGCTTTACGGTACTTTTAATACGCGCGATGACGCCTTTGCTACGCAGGCTCCTCTGTTTATAGTTAAAGATCTCGAACCGAACGTCAACCATACGGTGCGCATCGTTATCGAAACAGAATACAACCCCGTGCCTGCGTTGGCGTATGTATCGATTGACTACTTCGTAGTCGAAGATTATGCAGACTTTGCGTTCGAAGGATACCCTGAACCTCCTGCAGACGCCGATATGGGAACGCTGGAAGACCCCGAGTTGATTCTGCGTCCATCTTCGGATAAAGATTTCGGCGAGCTGGCGGCTTCCAATTCGGGCGGATGCTCCGGAACGGTTTACTATTCCGTCGGCGCGCTCGGCGCTGCCGTAGTGGTGGTTTCGGCAATTCTTCTGCTGCGCAGAAAAAAGAAGGCTGACTGAATTTAAGGGACTCTACATTTAGAGTTATGAATCGAACAGGAAACCCAAAAGCAAATTTGCTTTTGGGTTTCTTTTATATTTACGTGCGAAATCGTCGGATTGTTTCACGGAAGCGTCTAAGCCTGCATAAGCGACGAGTTTGGGTGCGAGTTGAAATCTTGAAATATCGCCGATTTCGCCGACGATGGCAGAGCCGAGAACACTGCTTATTTCCGTAATGGTAGTAATTACGGCACTGTTAGTGGCGGAGAACAGTTTGAAGAATTCCTTGTCCAACGCAGCGATTTGTTTTTCGGTAAAATCGATCTGTTCAACGAGCTGTTTGATTTGGAAAGAGAAAGAATTTAATGCGAAAGAAATGCCGATGGATTGTTCGGCGGCAGATTTAATGGATTGTGTTTTTTCTCTGCCCAATTTTCCACGACTGGCTTTATGCAAGAAGTTGGTTAATTTCGTGGTAGAGATCTCGACAAAATCTTCGGGGGGGGGGGGATATTAAATGAAAGAAGCAATTGTTTGCTCGTAACGCCGAAAACGTCGCTGAAAAGAGTTTCGTATTCTGGAAACACTTGCTCCAAAAGACAAATGACTTTGCGTTTCAAATCCAAGCAAAGGTTAACAGGCGAAAAATGAAAGCGGGCAAGATTCTTTAAGACAATGATGTTTTCTTCCGGATGGGCGATTATTTTGAAGGGCATCACATGCACGACTTGCGCCACACGTTTATTACGCGCGCGCAGGAAGTTGCGATCCGCCGCGAGATCGTTTCATTATAGGCAGGGCATGCGCCCGATTCGAGCGTTACGACTACCGTCTATACGCATTTGGAGCAGAACGAACAGATTCAGCAGGAAGAGATAAAAAAGTTTGATTACGCTCTGTAAACAAACCGAAAAGATGTGAAAAGCAAACAATTTGTTCCCCAAATCCTTCCCCAAAGTCGATGTTTCAGTGATTTTAGCGGCATTTTTTGTGAATTTGCCGTGTTTGAACCAAACATTGAATATTTTGATTTTTGGGGAACGGGGAGGGGATTTTGAAGTTAAAAAGCGCAAAAAGAGAAACCACAATATGCAGCAAATTTGATTGAGAATCTACCATATAGAGTGGTTTTTCCGTGGTGCCCGCGATCGGGCTTGAACCGATACGACTGTCACGGCTCAGGATTTTGAGTCTGCCGAGGCCCCGAAAAAATCATCAAAAAAGCTGCTTTTTTGCATAGTTTTTATAGAAAAATCATTGTTTTTTTGCAAGTTAAAAATTGCGTTCCCCAACGTTCCCCACTTTTTAAAAAGCAGCGGAAAAGGGATAAAATCAACGTCAGCCCCGCATGACTATTTGTCTCCCGGGGATTGTTTTTTATGTTGAAAAAATTAATTTTATTGCTAATATATAAGCAATTTATAGACAGAATAGAAAAAAAGTGCTAAAATAATAGCACTATGAAACAGAAGTATGATATTCGTGAATTTGTCGATGTTCCGACAAGGCAATCGGTGCTTTCAGCTCTTGTAGAGCGCGTCAGGGCGCGCAGGAAAGAGCAGGGCCTTTCACAGAAACAGCTTGCCGCGCGTTCGGGGGTAAGCTACGCGTCCGTACGTCGGTTTGAAACGGAAGGGGAAATTTCACTCTCTTCGCTCATGCGTATTGCGCAGGTACTTGATTGTATGCAAGATTTCGACGCTCTCTTTCGGGCAAAACGGATTGTTGACTTAAAGGAGTTTCAAGGATGATTGCAGATATTAAAAAGGTTACCGTATATTATAACGGGCGTATCGTCGGGTATCTTGCGCAAATTGAAGAGGGGGTTGTCGGTTTTCAGTATGACGATGAATGGCTGAAAAACGGATTTTCGATTTCGCCGTTGTCGTTGCCGCTGCGCAAAGAAATTTTTGTAAGCAAAAGAAAACAGTTTGACGGGTTGTACGGCGTGTTTTGGGACGGTCTGCCCGACGGATGGGGCGAATTGCTCGTCAAGCGGTATCTTGCAAAACAGGGAATCAATTATGACAGGCTTTCGCCGCTTACAAAACTTTCGCTGATCGGGGAAAACGGTTTGGGCGGATTGCGCTATGAGCCGTCGCAGTTTTCGGCTGATAGTGCGGAGGCGCACGATTTTGATACGTTTGCGCAAGAGGTGGAAAGAATTTTGAATGATGAGGATACGGACGATTTGGACGCCGTTTATCGTTTGGGCGGTTCGAGCGGCGGCGCACGGCCAAAAGCGCATGTTCGTATCGACGGGCAAGATTGGATCGTAAAATTTCCCTGCCGTATCGATCCGCAAAATATCGGGGAGCAGGAATACAAAGCAAATGCTGTGGCGCGAGAGTGTGGAATTGCGGTCAATGAGTTTTGTTTGTTTCCGTCGCGGATTTGTTCGGGATATTTCGGGGCAAAACGGTTTGACAGGAAGAACGGCAGGCGGATTCATGTTTTGTCGCTTGCCGCGATTTTGGAAACGACGCATCGCCAACCAAATCTCGATTATGGGCATCTGTTTAACGTGACGGAAAACATTTGTGCCGAAAAAGGGGAGATGTACGAAGTATTCCGCCGTATGTGTTTCAATGTTTATTACGGCAATAAGGACGATCATAGTAAAAATTTTGCATTTTTGTATGATGAAGAGAGAGGGGGCTATTGTCTTTCGCTGGCATATGATCTGACGAGAACGGCCGGAAAATTCGAGCATGAAATGACCGTAAACGGCGCAGGAAATCCGACAGACGACGATATTCTTGCACTTGCGGAAGATTTTAAGCTGAATTTACAAACCTGCCGCAAGATCATGGAAGAAATCAAAGCGCGGATTGATCGTTAAGTATTATAAGAAATTATTTGGTTGCCGTTATCGGCAAAATTAATTGAAAGTAAGAATAAAGAAGGGAAAACTAATGAACGAATTTGATAGAGAAATTTTAAAAACAAATCAAGTTATTTGTGATAATATAGCAAAGAAAGAAGCTTTGGGAACAGCACTTTTATCGCAGAATATTATTTAATCTAATAAGTAAATTTATCAATTTTATAGGGGAATTATAGCTTTAACAGTGGGCTACATTTAATATAAAAATAAAAAGGAATGGCAGATAACTTGTTAGCCGTTCCTTTTTATCGAAAGAAAGTTAAATCTATCGGATAAATTATTTAGAAATCCTGATAAAGTATTGAAATGAGCATGAGAGTATGCTATAATTGGTTTGTAATAATTTTTAGAGGTGACTCTATGGCTTTAAGTTATAATAAGCTTTGGAAATTGCTTATCGATAAAGGAATGACGAAGACGGAAATGCGTATCAAAGCGGATATATCGACAACTACGCTCGCAAAACTTGGCAAAAACGAAACCGTCTCCATGGATGTTTTGCTTCGGATTTGCAAAGTGCTTAAATGTGATATATCGGATATTATAGAGATCATCAACGAGGAGGACGAGGGGGATGGCAACCAGTAAAAAGTTAGAGTTATTTATCACAATGGACAGCCGGATGGGATTCGTTTGATCAGGCGTCACCTTTCGCAAATGACAACGTATGTCATTCCTCGCCCACTTCTTTCAGATGCTAAGAAAATAACAGGGATTAATCGTCCTGATATTTATTATCTTATCAACGAGAATGATGAAAATAAGATCGCTCAGAGCGTTACAACCGGATTCTGATAATCCGCATGAAAGATCGTTGCTCGCTCCGAAAGGAAAGTCCGATTTTGAAATGTAAAAAATCAGACCTGCTCCACCATTACGGTAAAGCAGGTCTGATTTGTGGTGCCGCTGACCGGACTCGAACCGGTACGGAGGGTTAACTCCGAGGGATTTTAAGTCCCTTGCGTCTGCCAGTTTCGCCACAGCGGCATGAATGGAATATCGAATTGTCGGGCACGTAGCAAACATTTTTTGTTTTGGTGCAAAAAAATATTATACGTATTGCAATAATTGTGTCAATTTGCGTTGCGCTCGGCGCAATATATGATGTGCGGCATATCCATGCCGTAGTAGTGCTTTACGATTTTTCCGCACACGTGCATGCCGTTGCGCTCAGCGACTTTCTGCGAGGCAAAGTTGTTGTCGCGTATGATGGTATAGACTTTTTCAAGCCCCAGAACCTGAAATGCGTATTCTTTGCAGGCGACAGCCGCTTCGGTTGCGTACCCTTTGTGCCAATGCGCGCGCTCAAACAGATACCCCACTTCGGGAACCCATTCCCCGTTCACATCCTGCAAAGTGATGCCGCACTGCCCGATAATTTCGCCGCTCTCTTTTGACACGGCCGCCCAAAGCCCGAACCCGTCCTCGCGGTAGCGCCGCAGCTGGTTGTTCAGCCATGCCTGCGCCTCCTCGTCGGAAAAGGCGTGTTCGTATGCGTACATCGTCTCCTTGTCCTGTAAAACGCGGCAAATCGCGGAAAGGTCGGAGGGCGTCATTTCGCGCAGAATCAAGCGCTGTGTTTCCAAAATCGTTTTCATATCGAAAATTTTCAAAAATTTACGGCAGGGCAGGGGCGTGCATCCCTGCGCCCAAGCGCAAATCTGCAGCCGTAAAAGAAATCTCCGCTTCGCTTTAGCGAAGCGGAGAACGGATTGGAGGCGCTACCCGGATTTGAACCGGGGAGTCAGGGTTTTGCAGACCCTTGCCTTACCACTTGGCTATAGCGCCAAAAAATAAGTGCGGAATTTTGAGTGGAGCGGGAAACGAGATTCGAACTCGCGACATTCACCTTGGCAAGGTGACGCTCTACCCCTGAGCCATTCCCGCATGTGTATTCCGCACTGTATTTATCAATATTATTATCAAAAATTGGTGGAAGTTATAGGGCTCGAACCTATGACCCCCTGCTTGTAAGGCAGATGCTCTCCCAACTGAGCTAAACTTCCGTTCGAACGCTTATATACTATACCAAATAATAAAATAAAAAGCAAGCAAAAATCAAGGGGTTTTTCAAAATTTTTTCGGCAAAATCAATCAAATTTTTTGCGGCGGAAACTTTTTTATTCCAATCGCTTCAAACGATACACAAAAACCGAAAAAAAGTGTATACTGTGTAGCAGAAAGAATTTGCCCGCGCCTTGACGCGCGGCAGGGGGAGGGGAGAAATATGCCGGCACAATTTACGCATCGCCTGCTTGCGGAAACGGCTCTGCGCGCGCTTCCCGAAGATATCCGCCGGAAAATCGACTCGCTGCCCGCTTACTATCTCGGCGCGCAGGGGGCGGACATCCTGTACTTTCTGCACATTCGCCGCGGCAAGGAGAAAAACCTCGGCTCGTACTTCCACGGCGCCGGCGTTTACGAAGGGTTTTGCTCGTTGCTCGCCGCATCGAAAGAGGACGGGTTCGCCTTCTCCTACGCCGCGGGGTACATCACCCATTACGCCGCGGACACGGTGTTCCATCCCTTCGTCTACGGCATGATTGATATATTCAACGAGTACGAGCCGGAATGGCGCGGCCGCCGCCATTCCTACATCGAAAACGACCTCGACAGCTATTTCGTGCAGAAATACCGCGGGGTATCGGTGGAAAATTATCCCTTTCCGCGCGTGGAGCGGCATGTGAGCGTCGCAAAGCTGTATGCGATTGTGGCGCGGATGTGCGCGGACTCCCGTCAGCGCGCCTTTTCCGAGCGCGCCCTGCGCGCCGCGCTCGACCGTTTTTTCCGCTTCGGGAGGTTCTTTACCGACGAAAATTTGCGCCGCCGCAGGTTTTTCGGCGGGGCGGAGCGCACGCTGCACGTGCCGCACCTGTTTTCCTCCATGTACCGCCGCCCCGATTACGATGAGCGCTGTCTGAACCTGTCGCACGCGGAATGGCGCAACCCGTCTTCGCCCGAAGACGTCTCGCGCGAGAGCGCCGACGATTTGTTCGCCCGCGCGGAAGGGGAGTGCGCCCGCCTGCTGAAAGAGTTTGCCGTTGCCGCCGCCGAAGGCGCGCCGCTGCAGCGGGAGGATTTCGGCAACAGCATGCTCACGGGCGTGCGTGCCGGCATCCCGCTCGTCCGCCCGCGCGCCGGGGCGAAAAAAACGAATACGCCGCATTAAAAGCCGCACGGTATTTTCCCCGTACGGCTTTTTGCTCGCCAAAAAATATGTCCGTTCGGCTTGCATGCGCCGCTTTTCCGCGGTATGATAGAGTCGGGAGGTGATACCATGCAGAGGCTGTACGATTCGAATATGCAGCTCGTGGGCTATCTGTCTGCGGGGGCTGCGGGGCGGCTCTCCGTGCTCGATTCCGATTACCGCGTGCTCGGGTACTATTACCCGGGCAGGGACAAGACGTACGACAAGGACATGCGCCTCGTCGGGAAGGGGAATCTTCTCACGTCTCTCCTCGGCGATGTGTCGGTACAGGGCAAGTAGTGCGGAAAAACCCCGCGGGGAGCGTACAGCTCCCCGCGGGGTTTTTATCTGCAAGCGCGCCGCCGCGGAACTTATCGCGCACGGCGGTTCGGTTCCCTGCGGTTTATGCCTGCATATCCTTTTCGAGCGCTTCGGCAACGCTCGCGGCAATTCCGTCCAAGTCCTCCGGCGAAGGTTTGTACGCCTGCCGGATTGCGGGCAAAAGCGCCTCGCATTTGGGGCTTTTGAGCGCCTCGAACACCTGGTCGGGCGACTGCCCGCCCCAGCCGTACGAGCCGAACGCGATATATTTTTTCTTGTTCCCGTTCAAACCTTTGAAGTAGGTGAGGAAGGATGCCACGGAGGGCATCATGTTATTGTTGAGGGTGGGGGAGCCGACGGCAATGTATTTTGCCGTCATCGCATCGGAAACGATGTCGGAATTGTGGCTGTAATGCAGGTTGTACAGGCGGGGTTTGAGCCCTTTGGCGAGGAAGGCGTTCTCGATTGCGTGCGCCATCGCCTCGGTGGAGTGCCACATGGTGTCGTACACGATGACCGCCGTGTCGTCGTATTCGCCGGAAACCCACGATTGATAGAGGGAGAGGATTTCGGGGATGTGCTCCGTCCAGATGATGCCGTGGCTGGGGCAGATGGTATCGATTTGCAGCCCCTGCAGCGCGGCGAGCGCCTTGCCCGTCTGCATGCCGTACGGCTGTACGATGTTCGCGTAGTACTTGCGCGCCTGGATGAACGCCTCGGGCAAATCGCAGTCGGTATCCAGCCGCTCGTCGGAGGCGTAGTGCTGGCCGAACGCGTCGTTGGAGAAGAGGATGTTGTCGGGCGCCATAAAGGAGACCATGTTGTCCGGCCAGTGCACCATGGGGGTGGGGACGAAGGTGAGGGAGCGCTTGCCGAGGGAGAGCGTCTCGCCCGCTTTCACGCCGGTATAGCCCAAATCGCCGTAATAGGCGGTCAAATCTTTCACGCCCGCGCCCGCCGCACAGTAGACTTTGGCGTTCTTGGCGAGCTTCAATACCGCGGGGATGCCGCCGCTGTGGTCGGGTTCCGCGTGGTTGGAGATGATGACGTCGATTTTCGCGGGGTCTACGACGGAGGAAATGCGCGCGAGCATCTCCTCTTCGAAGCCGCTCTTCACTGCGTCGATGAGGGTGATTTTTTCGTCGAGGATGAGATAGGCGTTGTAGGTGGAGCCTTTCTCCGTCTCGTAGCCGTGGAAATTCCGCAGGTTCCAGTCGATGGCGCCCACCCAATAGACGCCTTCTGCGATTTTCATTGCGTTCATGCGTTGTTTGCTCCTTTCATTATTATTAAATAGGGATAGTGCGATGGGCGCGGTGCGCCCGCTGTGTTCCCGTTTATTATAGACGAAAGAGGGAAAGAGCGCAAGGATTTTCGCCGTATTCGGCGAAAAAAACGGAAATCGGCGGTGTATTTGCCCGCAAAATCCGCAGCGGAAGCCAAAAAATTTATTTGCCGCGGCAAAATCGGTTGACAATACAGGAAGTTTATGATAAACTCATAAACACACACCGCGCGAAGGTGTGATTTTTTTGCATGGAGTTTTTATAAAAATGGCTGCCATAAACAGAACGAAAGTCACGTTTGAATGCACGGAGTGCAAACAGAGAAACTACGATACCATGAAGAACAAGAAGAACGACCCTGAAAGGCTGCAGCTCAAAAAGTATTGCCCTTTCTGCAAGAAGCATACCGTTCACAAGGAATCCAAGTAATTCCGAATCCCGCAAGGGGGAAGAGCGGTTCGGCCGCAATCAAATTTTAAGAGGATTAGAATGAAATCGAAAACTGCTGCCAAAAAGCCCAACGTATTCGTGCGCATGGGCAGAAAATGCAAAGAGGTATTTTCCGAGCTTAAAAAGGTCACCTGGCCGTCTTTTGGCAAAGTCGTCAAATCGACGGGCGTCGTTATCGCGGTGGTGCTGTCCTTTTTGGTTGTCTTCACGGCGATTAACTTCGGGCTGAACGAACTGCTGGGGCTCATTACCAACCTCGCATAAATTCGGGCCGCGCGCGGCGCGGAAAGGGGAGTTTATGGAAAATTCTCTCGAAAGCCAGGCGAAGTGGTACGTCCTGCATACCTATTCCGGGTATGAAATGATGGTCAAGGACAGCCTGGAAAAACTCATTGAAAACAACAACCTGCAAGACAATATCTTCGACTTGAAAATTCCGATGGAGCAGACCATCGAGGAGAAGAACGGCAAGCGCAAGGTCGTCGAAAGAAAACTGTTGCCCTGCTATGTGTTCATCAAGATGATTTATTCCAACCAGGTTTGGTATCTCGTAACGAACACGCGCGGCGTAACCGGCTTTGTCGGCCCGCAGGGCAGGCCTCTGCCTCTGAAAGAGGACGAGGTGCGCAAGATGCAGCTGGAGACGGTCGCCGTCGACGCGGACTTTGCCGTGGGCGACGACGTGAGCATCGATGCCGGCCCGCTCGCAGGGTTTGTCGGAAAAATCAAGGAGCTCAACGACTCGGCGCAGAAGGCGAAGGTCAACGTGCTCATGTTTGGCCGCAATACCGACGTCGAAGTGGAATACGTGCAGCTGCGCAAGCTCAACAATGTCACGGAAAAGCCGGCGGAGGAGAGCGAAGGGGAGTAAGCCCCGCGCAAGGCATATTACGATTGCATAAAACGCCGGCAGGCCCGTTGCGCCGCGGCGTTTGAATATGTGGGAGAAGCGCAAATATTTTTCAGGCGCTTTGCTAAAACCACAAATTTGGAGGAGAACTTATGGCTAAGAAAATTACTGCGGTAGTCAAATTGCAGCTGCCCGCCGGTAAAGCCACCCCGGGCCCCCCTGTCGGTTCGACGCTCGGCCCGCACGGTATCAACATTCCCGGCTTTACCAAGGAATTCAACGCGAAGACCGCCGACCAAGCGGGATTGATTATCCCCGTAGTCATCACGATTTATCAGGACAGGTCGTTTACCTTTATTCTGAAAACGCCGCCTGTGCCCGTCCTCATTAAAAAGGCGTGCAAGATTGAGAGCGGAAGCGCCCGCCCCAACCGCGACAAAGTTGCAAAACTCACCGCCGCGCAGGTCGAGGAGATTGCCAAGCTGAAAATGCCCGATTTGAACACGACTTCGCTCGAATCGGCCATGAGCATGGTCAAAGGCACCGCCCGCAGCATGGGCGTCACCGTCGAAGAGTAAATAAGGAGATGTGGGAGAGAGTTTCTCTCGCCGGTACCACAAGGAGGTAAATTTTCATGAAATACGGGAAAAAATATGCCGACAGCCTGAAGGCATACGATCGTTCCAAATTATACGACGCGGACGAGGCGATGGGCCTCGCGGTCGAAACCGCGAAGGCGAAGTTCGACGAAACCATCGAACTGCACGTCCGTTTGGGCGTTGACCCCCGCCAGGCAGACCAACAGGTTCGCGGCGTGCTCGTTCTGCCCAACGGCACGGGCAAATCCAAAAAGGTTTTGGTCATCGCCAAGGGCGAGCGCGCGGACATCGCGCAGCAGGCCGGTGCCGATTACGTCGGTGCGGAAGAAATGATTCAGAAAATCCAGACGGAAAACTGGTTCGATTTCGACGTCGTAATCACCACGCCCGACATGATGGGCGTCGTCGGCCGCATCGGTAAAGTCCTCGGCCCGAAGGGGCTCATGCCGAACCCGAAGTCGGGTACGGTCACGATGGACGTTGCCAAGGCAATCGCCGAGGTCAAAGCCGGTAAAGTCGAGTACAGGCTGGACAAGACCGCCATCATTCACTGCCCGATCGGCAAGAAGAGCTTCGGCAAGGAAAAGCTCGCGGAAAACTTCAACGCGCTGATGGATGCCATCGTCAAGGCGAAACCCGCCGCGGCGAAGGGCCAGTACATCAAGAGCGTCGCCGTTTCCAGCACGATGGGCCCCGGCATCAAGATCAACTACAACAAGGCTTAATTTTGCGGAAAATTTATTTTTCGGCATAAAAACATTTGACTGTTGACCGCAAAGTCGGTATAATGGACAGGCAAACGTAAGAAATTGCGTAAAACTGAATATCCGACCGCAGAAAGCAGGTACCGCAAGGTTTAATGGAAACGCCCGCCGAGGTTATAAGTCAAACTGTTTGTATTTTGAATACAAGCCCTTATATCCGCGCGGTATAAGGGCTTTTGTTTTGCGCAAAGAGGAAAAACACGATGCCGAGGCCGCGAAAGCGAGCGAACATCGGGTTTGTCCTCGAATCACGGCAAAAAATTTTGTCAGCTCAAAATTTTTTGCGTGAGCTAATATTACAAGGAGGTAAATACATTGTCAGCCAATTTAGAAGCAAAAAAGCAAGTCGTCGAAGAGATTAAGCAGAAGATTCAGAACAGCAAGTCGGTCGTATTCGTCGACTATAAAGGGCTTACCGTGGCGGAAGTTTCCGAGCTTCGCAACAAGTTCAGGGCGGCGGGCGTCGAGTACAAGGTCTACAAAAACACCCTCGTGCGCAAGGCGATGAACGAGTTGGGCGTGACCGCGTTCGATAACGACCTCAACGGCCCGACGGCGACGGCGTTCAGCCCCGACGAAACGGCCGCGGCGAAGATCTTCGCGGAAGCCGTCAAGGCGATGCCCGAAAAGATCATTCCCAAGAGCGCATACGTCGACAACGCGTATGTAGACGCAAACGGCATCAAAGCTCTGGCGAGCATGCCTTCCAAGGAAGAGCTCATCGCCAAGATGCTCGGTTCCATGCAGGCGCCGATTTCGAACTTTGCGGGAGTTCTCTCCGCAATGCTCCGCGGCGTAGTAATCGCGCTCAACGCGATTGCGGAAAAGAAGGGCGCATAACCTTGTCTTCACACGCGGCATAGAGCCGCCGCCGCGCGCGGGCGTAAAAGTGTGCAAAATAAATTAAAAAATTATTCGGAGGAATCTAACAATGGCAGATATCGCTAAGTTCATCGAAGAGATTAAAGGTATGACGGTTGTCGAGCTCAACGAGCTCGTAAAGGCTTTGGAAGAGGAGTTCGGCGTCAGCGCTGCTGCTCCCGTCGCTGTTGCGGCTGCTCCCGCTGCGGGCGCTGCTGCTGAAGCTGCTGAGGAGAAGACGGAGTTCAACGTCAAGCTGAAGGACATCGGCGCGAAGAAGATCGAGGTCATCAAGGCTGTCCGCGAGTTCACCTCTTTGGGCCTTGCGGAAGCGAAGGCGCTCGTCGAGGGCCTGGGCATGATCAAGGAAGGCGTCAACAAGGAAGAAGCCGAAAAGATCGCTGCCCGCATGAAGGAAGCCGGCGCAGAAGTCACCATCGACTAATTGCATCGAATTTAAAACAAACAGGCACCCGATTTCGGGTGCCTGTTTTGGTTTGTAAAGCGCACCTATTTCTTGATATTTAAAAGTTCATCGCAGGATACATGCAGACATTCCGATAGGGCAATCAGGTGCCGTGCCATGATTTTCCCTTTGCCGTGCTCCCAACGGCTGATTCTCCCGCGGCTGACTCCGACGGCTTGGGCGAGCTTCTGCTGCGTCATATGCCTGCTTTCTCTATATTTTTTTATGATTTTCCCTGTTTCCATGCTGCTATTGTAGCAATTATTTGGTAAAAAGTATTGAAAAAGAAGAAATCTTCTTACGTTTTTCCGAAAGTCCGATTTTCGCGCAATTTTCCAAAAAAATCCGAAAATAATCGTTAAAATCACTTAATTTCGTTTGACTTCTATTGACGGATATGGTATTATATTTAGGCTGTGTAATAGGGTTGAGGTATAAAGTTACTTCAATCGCTTTGGGTTGCGAGGATAAATACAGCACAATCGCGCCCTTTGCGAAGATAATTTATACCGACAAATGTGGGGGCATGACCCCTGCGACTAACCGGAGTACAGCCATTCAATAGTATATATCGAATGGCGTTTCTTTTTGTGAAATACTTCGACACACACGGCTCAGTTGACAGAAAGTTAGTATAAAAAACGGAGGAATCTAACAAGATGGCAGGACAGAAAATCAGAATCAAACTCGCCGCGTATGACCACGAACTCGTCGATTTGGCAGCGCAGCGCATTGTCGACACGATGCAGAAATCGGGCGCAAAAATCAGTGGCCCCATCCCTCTGCCCACCGAAAAGGAAATCGTCACCATTCTCCGCTCGCCGCACAAGGATAAGGACAGCCGCGAGCAGTTCGAAATCCGCACCCACAAGAGGATTATCGACATCTACAGCCCCAACGCGAAGCTGTTGGACAGCGTTCACCTTCCCGCGGGCGTAGACATCAAAATCAAACTGTAAAAAATTATGCCAGATAATACTTTGTGAATTCAAGGTATTGACGAAATATTTATTATAAGGAGTGAACTTTATCAATGAATAAAGCAATCATCGGACGCAAAGTCGGAATGACGCAAATCTTTACTCCGGAAGGGAAAGTGATTCCCGTGACGGTAGTAGAGGCGGGCCCCTGCCCCGTGGTACAGATTAAGACGGTGGAAAAGGACGGCTATGCCGCTTTGAAACTCGGCTTCGACGAAACCACGGAAAAGAGACTCAGCAAGCCCGAACTCGGCCAGTTCAAAAAGGCGGGCGTAAAACCCCAAAAGGTTCTCAAAGAATTCCGCCTGGCAGACCTCTCTTCCTATGAAGTCGGCAAAGACGTCACGGTCGAGCAGTTCAAAGAGGGCGAGCGCGTAGACGTCGTCGGCACCAGCAAGGGCCACGGCTTCACGGGCGTCATCAAGAGATGGAACCAGCACCGTTTGAAAGAAACGCACGGCGTCGGCCCCGTACACAGGGAAGTCGGTTCGTTCGGCTCCATCAACCCCGCGCGCGTGTTCAAGCAGATGCACATGCCCGGACAGTACGGTCATGAGAGAGTTACCGTTCAGAACCTTGAAGTCGTCAAGGTGGACGCGGCGAGAAACGCGCTCCTCATCAAAGGCGCGATTCCCGGCCCCAAGGGCAGCATCGTGACGGTGAGCGACAGCGTCAAGAAGTCCAAATAAGGAGAGTTAAGAAAATGCCTAGCGTTAAGATATACAAGATGGACGGGTCGGTTGCCGGCGAAATGCAGCTTTCCGACAAGATCTTCGGCGCGGAATACAACGAGCCGCTGATCCACCAGGCGGTCGTAACCCGCCTTGCGAACGAAAGACAGGGCACCAAGAGCACGCTCACCCGCACGGAAGTGCGCGGCGGCGGCGCGAAGCCGTGGCGCCAGAAGGGCACCGGCCGTGCGCGTCAGGGCTCCATCCGCGCTCCGCAGTGGACGAAGGGCGGCGTCGTGTTCGCACCCAAGAGCAGGGATTTCTCCAAAAAGATGAACGTGGAAGCCAAGCGCGGCGCGCTGTTCTCCGCACTCTCCAAAAAGGTCGCGGACGGCGAATTGATTGTCGTGGACAAACTCGAAGTGAGCGCGCCCAAGACGAAGGAAATGGTCAAGTTCCTCGACGCGCTGAAGCTGGATAAGAGGACGGTCGTAGTCATGGACAACGACGACGCGAACGTCATCCTCGCCAGCCGCAACATCCCCACCCTCAGCACCCTCCCCGTGGCGCAGATCAGCACCTACGAAGTGGTCGCCAACAGCAAAGTCGTCCTCACCAAGGGCGCTGTCGAAAAAATTCAGGAGGTCTACGGAGCGTAATGAGACCGGAAGACATTATCATCAAGCCCATCCTCACCGAAAAGGGCTACGACGGGATCGCGACGAAGAAGTACACCTTCCAGGTGGCCAAGGGCGCGAATAAGACGGAAATCAAAATCGCAGTCGAAAAGCTCTTCGGAGTCAAGGTTGCGAGCGTAAACACCGCGAACGTGCGCGGCAAGCTGAAGAGAATGGGCAGGAGCGAGGGCATGACTCCCTCCTACAAAAAGGCCATCGTTCAGTTGACCGAGGACAGCAAGGCAATCGAATATTTCAATTCGCTGTCCTAAATAGTCTAAACGGAGGAACACAGTAAAATGGCTATCAAGAGATATAAACCCACCTCTGCCGCGCGCCGTTTCATGACGGTGCACACCTACGAGGAAATCACCGAAACCAAGCCGGAAAAGAGCCTCGTCGAGGACATGCGCAAGAGCGGCGGCAGAAATAACCAGGGCAAAATTACGGTTCGCCACATCGGCGGCGGCAACCGCAGGAAATACCGCATCATCGATTTCAAGCGCAATAAAGACGGCATCCCCGCCACGGTCAAGAGCATCCAGTACGACCCCAACCGCAGCGCGAACATCGCGCTCCTGCAGTATGCGGACGGCGAAAAGAGGTACATCCTCGCGCCCGTCGGCCTCAACGTAGGGGACAAGGTCATGAGCGGCGCGGAAGCGGACATCAAGGCTGGCAACTGCCTCCCGTTCACCGCCATCCCCGTCGGTACCATCGTGCACAACATCGAGCTCAAGCCGGGCAAGGGCGGCCAGGTCGCGAGGGCTGCGGGCATTTCCGCGCAGCTGATGGCGAAGGAAGGCAAGTACGCCACTTTGAAGATGCCCAGCGGCGAAATGCGCCTCGTACCCGTCGAGTGCCGCGCGACCATCGGTCAGGTCGGCAACGTCGAGCACGAAATTATTTCCATCGGTAAAGCGGGCAAAACGCGCCACATGGGCGTGAAACCCACCGTCCGCGGCTCGGTCATGAACCCGAACGACCACCCGCACGGCGGCGGCGAGGGCAAGAGCCCTGTCGGCCATGCCGGCCCTATGACTCCTTGGGGCAAGCCTGCGCTCGGTTATAAGACGAGAAAGAAGAAGAACGTCACGAGCAAGTTCATTCTCAAACGGATCAATTAAGGGAGGATCACTTAAATGAGCAGAAGCGTAAAGAAAGGGCCTTACGTTGAAGCGAGACTTCTCAAAAGGGTTGAGGAGCTCAACGCGGCCAACGATAAAAAGGTATTGAAGACGTGGTCGAGAGCGTCGACGATCTTCCCGCAGATGGTAGGGCACACGATTGCCGTGCACGACGGGCGCAAGCACGTTCCCGTCTACATCACGGAAGACATGGTTGGCTGCAAGCTCGGCGAGTTTGCCCCGACCAGAACGTTTAAAGGGCATGCCGGCGGCAAGACGACCGGCAAGAAGTAAGGAGGTCGCGGATAAATGGCTAAGAATACGCGCGAAAAAGCAAAAAAGATTGCGGAAAACAAGGACAGGCGTCCTTACGCGACCGCAAGGCATATCAGAATGTCTCCTTATAAAGTACGCAGGGCGCTCACCCTCATCCGGGGCAAGAGCGTGAACGAGGCGGCTGCAATCCTCGAATACGCCACCATCATTTCGGCGGAGCCGGTCAGAAAGGTTCTGCTGTCGGCGGCGGCAAACGCGGAACATAACTACGGCATGGACAGGGGCGATTTGATTGTCGCCGAAGCGTATGCCGACCAGGGCCCCACGCTCAAGAGGATGAACCCCGTCTCCAAGGGCAGGGCACACGCCATCCTCAAGAGAACCAGCCACATCACCGTCGTCCTCGACGTCAAGAGTAAGTAAGGAGAGTTCGAAATGGGACAGAAAGTTAATCCGCACGGTTTGCGCGTCGGCGTCATCAAGAGCTGGGACACCCAGTGGTATGCCGATAAAAAAGATTTCGCAAAGAACCTGAAAGAGGACTACGAAATCCGCAAATTCATCAAAGATAAATACTATGCAGCTGCAGTGAGCAAAATTCTCATCGAGCGCGCCGCCAACCGCATCGTCGTCACCGTATTCACGGGCAAACCCGGCGTTCTGATTGGCAAGGCCGGCTCGGAAATCGAGGTCATCAAAAAAGACCTCGCCAAGCTCACGAAGGGCAAGAACATCGTCATCAACGTCACGGAAGTGCGCAAGCCCGATTCGGACGCGCAGCTCGTCGCCGAGGGCGTAGCCCAGCAGCTGGAAAAGCGCATGTCTTTCCGCCGCGCGATGAAGCAGGCAATCGGCCGCGCGATGCGCTCGGGCGTCAAGGGCGTCAAGATGATGGTTTCCGGCCGTCTGGACGGCGCCGAAATCGCCCGCTGCGAGCAGTACCACGAGGGTTCCATCCCTCTGCAGACGCTGCGCGCGGACATCGATTACGGTTTTGCCGAAGCGCACACCACGTTCGGCATGATTGGTGTCAAGGTCTGGATTTACAAGGGCGAAATCCTCAAGGCCAAAGCGCATGAAGGAGGAGAACAGTAATGTTAATTCCGAAGAGAGTCAAGAGAAGAAAACAGCACCGCGGCAACATCAAGGGCCAGGCGCAGAAGGGCAACAAGGTCGCGTACGGCGAGTACGGCCTGGTTGCGGCGGAGGGCGCAAGGATTACCTCCCGCCAAATTGAGGCGGCCCGTATCGCGATGACGCGTTTCATCAAGCGCGGCGGTCAGGTCTGGATCGATATATTCCCGCACAAACCGATTACGCGCCACCCCGCCGAGTCCCGTATGGGTTCCGGTAAAGGTGCGGTCGAGTACTGGGTAGCAATCGTCAAGCCGGGCAGGGTTCTGTTCGAAATGGCGGGCGTTCCCGAAGACGTGGCGAAAGAGGCGATGCGCCTTGCGGGCCACAAACTTCCCGTCAAGACCAAATTCATGGTCAAGGGCGACGTCAACCCCGTTACGGGCCGCATGCCCGACGGCAGCGAAAAAATCACAGAAGGCGGTGAGGGTTAATGAAAGGCAAGGAACTTCACAACATGACCGATGAAGAGCTGCAGACCAAGCTCGGCGAACTGAAAACGGAGCTGTTCAACCTCCGCTTCCGCCACGCGTCCGGCCAGCTCGAAAACCCTATGACGATTGCTTCCTGCAAAAAGGACATCGCGCGCGTCAATACCGTGATTCGCGAAAGAGAAATCAAGAGGGCATAAGGAAGGGTACGAAACATGGAAAGAAATTTGAGAAAGGAAAGAGTCGGACTCGTCGTATCCGACAAAATGGATAAAACGGTGGTCGTCGCCATCGTGGATAAGAGCATCCATCCCCTCTATAAGAAGACCATCACCAAGACGAAGAAGATTAAAGCGCACGACGAGCAGAACGACTGCGTCGTGGGCGACAAGGTCCGCATCGTGGAAACGAGGAAGCTCAGCAAGGACAAATGCTGGCGCGTTGCCGAAATCGTCGAAAAGGCGAAGTAAGAGTATAAGGAGAGTAGAGCCATATGATACAACCGCAGACAAGGCTTAAAGCGGCCGATAACTCCGGCGCGAAAGAGCTCATGTGCATACGGGTTCTGGGCGGTTCCTTCCGCAAAAGCGGCAACATCGGCGACGTAATCATCGCCAGCGTCAAAACCGCGACCCCCGGCGGCGCCGTCAAAAAGGGCGAAGTCGTCAAGGCGGTCATCGTCAGAACCAGCAAGGGCATCCGCCGTCCCGACGGTACTTACATCCGTTTCGACGACAATGCCGCCGTCATCATCGATAACCAGAAACAGCCGCGGGGCACCCGTATCTTCGGGCCCATCGCGCGCGAACTGAGGGATAAAGACTACATGCGCATCATCTCCCTCGCGCCCGAAGTGCTGTAAGGAGGACTGCGCAATGAACGTAAAACTGAACGATACAGTCGTCGTCATCACGGGCAAGGACAAGGGCAAGACGGGCAAAGTGGTTTCCACTTCCCCCAAGGCCGGCCGCGTCACCGTGCAGGGCGTCAACATTCAAAAGAAGCATATGAAAGCGCGCAAGGCGAACGCCGTTTCGCAGATTATCGAGCGCGAGGGCGCCATCGACGCGTCCAACGTCATGGTCATCTGCGACAAGTGCGGCAAGGCGACGCGCGTGAAGCACGCCTTCGTCGAGCAGGACGGCAAGATGAAGAAGGTGCGCGTGTGTAAGTGCGGCAACGTGCTCGACAAGGTCTATAAGAAGCAGACCAAGGGCGCCGCTCCCAAGGCGGAGGAAGCTCCCAAAAAGAGGACGCGCAAGCGCACGGCGAAGGCAGAAGCTGCCGAAGAGAAGAAGGACTGAGGCGAGGTAATACCAAATGGCAGAAAAAGCATATAAAAACAGGGTTAAGGAGCAGTACGAAACGGAAGTCGTGCCCTACCTCGTCAAAAAGTTCGGCTACAAGAACGTGAACGAGGTTCCCAAACTCGTAAAAATCGTTATCAACTCGGGCCTGGGCGACATCAAGGACAACGCCAAGAGCGTGCAGATTGCGCACGACGAACTCAAGGCGATTTCCGGCCAGAAGCCCGTCATTACCAAGGCGAAGAAATCGGTCGCGAACTTCAAAGTCCGCGAGGGTATGTCCGTCGGCCTGAAGGTTACGCTCAGACAGAACCGCATGTACGAATTCTTCGACAAGTTCGTATCCATCGCGCTGCCGCGCGTCCGCGACTTCCGCGGCGTTCCCGTGAATTCGTTCGACGGGCGCGGCAACTATGCGATGGGCGTCAAAGAGCAGCTCATCTTCCCCGAAATCTCCTACGACCAGGTCGAGAAGATTCGCGGGTTCGATATCTGCTTCGTGACGACCGCCAAAACGGATGAGGAAGCGAGAGAGCTTCTCGGGGCGCTGGGTATGCCCTTCAAGAAATAAGGAGATACGGACTTATGGCAAAGAAATCAATGATAAATAAACAGCAGAGAACGCCCAAATATTCCACGCGGGCGTACACCCGTTGCAGCATCTGCGGCCGTCCGCACGCCGTATTGCGCAAGTACGGCATCTGCCGTATCTGCTTCCGCAACCTGGCGTACAAGGGGCAAATCCCGGGCGTGAAAAAGGCGAGCTGGTAAGGAGGCACATCATGACAGATCCTATCGCAGATATGCTCACAAGAATCCGGAATGCGATCACCGCGAAGCACGAAACGGTGGAGGTGCCCGCTTCCAACATGAAAAAAGCGATTGCGAACATCCTTCTCGAAGAGGGCTACGTCAAGAACGTCAAGTTCGAGGACGACGGCCTTTCGGGCAAGCTCGTAATCGAGCTCAAATATGCCGACGGCAAATCGGTTATTTCGGGGCTGAAGAGAGTCTCGAAACCCGGCCTGCGCACCTATTCGGGCGCAGAGCGCATGCCCAAGGTCTTGGGGGGGCTCGGAACGGCCATCGTTTCCACCTCCAAGGGAATAATGACGGACAAACAGGCAAAAGCCGCGAACGTGGGCGGCGAAGTGCTTTGTTTCGTCTGGTAAGGAGGCAAGCAAATGTCCAGAATAGGAAGAATGCCTGTCGCGCTCCCCGCGGGCGTCACGGTCGACGTGAAAGACGGAAAGATGGTCGTGAAGGGCCCCAAGGGCACGCTGGAGCAGGAAATTGATTCGAGAATCGCCGTCGCGGTGGAAAACGGCCACGCCGTTCTTACCCGCGCGAACGATTCCAAGGAACTCAGGGCCAAACACGGGCTGTACAGGGCGCTTTTGCACAACATGGTCACGGGCGTCACGAACGGCTACTCGAAGGGCCTGGTTATCAACGGCGTCGGCTACAAGGTTGCCAAGCAGGGGAACAAAATCGTGCTGAACATCGGTTATTCGCATCCCATTGAATTTGCGGAAATCGAAGGCGTCAAGCTCGACTGCCCCACGCAGACGGAAATCACCGTGTCGGGCATCGACAAGGTGAAAGTCGGCCAGGTAGCTGCGAATATCCGCTCGCTGCGCGAGCCGGAACCGTACCACGGTTACGGCATCCGTTACAAGGACGAAGTCATCGAGCGCAAGGAAGGCAAGACGGCCGGTAAATAAAGGAGCGTAAAAACATGATTTCGAAAATAGATAAAAATGCAGACAGAGTGCAGCGTCACGCGCGCGTCCGCAAAAAGATTGCGGGCACGGCGGAAACTCCCCGCTTCAACGTGTACAGGAGCCTCAATCACATTTACGTTCAGGTAATCGACGACGTGAAGGGGGTAACCCTCGTCTCCGCGTCCACGATGGAAAAGGCCGTCAAGGAAAAGATTCAGAATCTGACCAAAACGGAAGCTGCGAAGGTCGTCGGGGCGGAAGCCGCGAAGAAAGCTCTTGCCGCAGGCATCGAAACGGTCGTGTTCGACAGGGGCGGCTACATCTACACGGGCCGCGTGAAGAGCGTAGCCGACGGCGCGAGAGAAGCCGGACTTAAATTCTGATAGGAGAACAGGAATGGCAAGAGAAGACAGAAGGCCTGCAAGAAGGCAGGAAGAAAACGACGGATTCATCAAAAAGCTCATTCAGGTCAACCGCGTCACGAAGGTCGTCAAGGGCGGCCGCAACATGCGCTTTGCGGCGCTGGTCGTCGTGGGCGACGGCAAGGGCAGAGTCGGCGTCGGCTCGGGCAAGGCGAACGAAGTTCCCGAGGCGATTGAAAAGGCCACCGCGCAGGCAAAGAGAAATCTGATTACCGTGCCCATGCTCGGCACGACCATCCCGCACGAAGTGTACGGCAAATTCGGCCGCGGCTACGTTTACATGATGCCGGCTGCCGAAGGTACCGGCGTTATCGCGGGCGGCCCCGTCCGCGCGGTCATGGAAGCGGCGGGCGTCAAGGACATCCGTACGAAATCGCACGGCACGAGCAACCCGATTAACTGCGTGAAAGCCACCATCGCCGGGCTTGCCGACTTAAAGACGGCGGAGCAGCTCGCGGCGGCGCGCGGCAAGACCGTGGAAGAGATCGTGGGCTAAGGAGGGACGAGAATGGCACAAATCAAAGTTACACTCGTAAAAAGCACTATCGGCAGCACGCCGACGCAGAAGGCTACGGTCGCTGCGCTGGGGCTGAAAAAGATTCGCTCCTTCCGCATTCACGAAGAAAACCCCGCAATCATGGGGCAGATTAAAAAAGTTTCTCACCTTGTCAAGGTCGAGAAGATGTAAGGAGCGAGCGACATGAGAATTGATACGATACAACCGGCAATCGGTTCCAACACTCCCTCGAAGCGCCTCGGCCGCGGCATCGGTTCGGGCCTGGGCAAAACGAGCGGCAAGGGCCACAAGGGCCAGTGGGCGCGTTCGGGCGGCGGGGTTCGCCCCGGTTTCGAAGGCGGCCAGACCCCGATTCACAGAAGGCTCCCCAAGCGCGGCTTCAACAATAAATTCCGCAAGGAATACGTTATCGTCAATCTTTCGGCGCTTTCGGGCGTCGAGGCGGGCACGGTGGTGGACTATGACTTCGTAATGGCGAACAAGCTCGCCAAGCAGGTCAAGGACAACAGCGGTTTGAAGGTTCTCGGCACGGGCGAACTCAAAAACGCCATCACGGTCAAGGCGGCCAAGTTCTCCGCTTCCGCGAAGGAAGCGATTGAAAAGGCCGGCGGAAAAGCCGAAACGCTCTGAGCATTTCGCTTTCCGCCGCGGCGGAAGGGGGAATCGCGCTTTCCCGCTTCGGCGGGCAGTCTTCAATTTTAGGAGAACAAGATGTTCGAGACTCTGAAAAATGCTTTTAAAGTAAAAGAGATCAGAAAAAAAATCTTTATCACGCTGCTCATTCTCCTCGTGTACCGGATCGGCTGCTATATACCCGTTCCGGGCATTTCGGCGTCCACCTTTTCGGACTACATTGCGGAGGGGAGCAATAACTTCCTCACGCTGATGAGCGCCGTCACGGGCGGTGCGCTCGCCAACGGCACGCTGTTTGCGCTCGGTATCGGGCCGTACATCAACGCGTCCATCATCGTGCAGTTGCTGTGCGTCGGTATTCCCGCGCTCGAGCGGCTGTCCAAACAGGGCGAGGAAGGCAAAAAGAAAATCGCCCAGATTACCCGCTGGCTCACTCTTTTGCTCGCGGTTATCCAGTCGATTGGTATTATCGTCAACTTTGCGAACCAGAGCGGCGCGATTCGCGCAAGCGTGTTCTTCGACCAGACTTGGCTCGCATACATCTTTATGGTAATCGTCTATTCGGCGGGCGCTATGCTCACCATGTGGCTGGGCGAGCGCATCACCGAATACGGCGTCGGCAACGGCATTTCCCTCATCATCTTCATCGGTATCCTCTCCACGGCGGGCAACATCTTGGTCATCAACCCGATTATGGGCGCCGTTTCCGGTACCGACCCCACGACCGGTGCGAGCTTCGACGGCATTCAGACGCTCATCTCCGTCATCGTGTTCTGCGTGATTGCGGTCGTCGTGTTCGGCCTTATCGTCACGGTCGACTTGGCGGAGCGCCGCATCCCGGTGCAGTATGCAAAGCAGGTCAAGGGCAGAAAGATGTACGGCGGACAGGCGACCGTCATCCCGATTAAAATTTCGGGCAGCGGCGTTATGCCTCTCATCTTCGCGTTCGCGATTATCAGCCTGCCTGATCTCATCATGGGTCTGTTCTGGCCGAACAGCAACGCGTATGCAAGTTATCAGGAATGGTTCAGCCAGGGCACCGGCCCTCTCGGCTGGCTGTATATCCTCGTGCTGTGCCTCTTGATTTTCGCGTTCTCTTTCTTCTACGCGCAAATCCAGTTCAACCCCGAGGACGTATCCAAGAGTATTCAGCAGAACGGCGGCTTTATCCCCGGCATCCGCCCGGGCAGGCCGACGGCGGACTACCTGAAAAAGATTTCCAACCGCATTACGCTGTTCGGCGCAATCTTCCTTTCGCTCGTCGCGTTCATTCCGTCGCTTGCGTTCAGCTTTGCGGGCGAACAGTTCGTGAACGTGTTCTCGACGACAGGTATTCTCATCGTCGTCTCCGTCGCGCTCGAGTTCGATAAACAGCTCCAGTCGCAGCTGATGATGAAGAATTACAAGGGCTTCTTGAAATAATCTTTCGGCACGCATCCATTCCGCGATGCAGGGCGCCGCGTTTGCGCGGACGGCGCGCCCCGTGCGCGTTCCTTGCAAAAGTTCGTTCCCCGTATCGCGGGCGATGCCGAAATGCAGATTAAATTGTCTTAAAACAATCTATACCGTTGCGAGGAGGCAATATGAATATCATCCTTTTGGGCGCTCCGGGCGCCGGCAAGGGCACGCAGGCGACGCGCATCTCCGAAAAATTCGGTCTGCCGCACATCTCGACGGGGGATATCTTCCGCGACAACATCAAGCGCCAGACGGAAATCGGCATGCTCGCCAAATCCTATACCGACAAGGGCCAGCTCGTCCCCGACGAGGTGACCTGCGAAATCGTCAAGGGCAGGCTGCAAAACGCCGACTGCAAAGACGGTTACCTTCTCGACGGTTTTCCCCGCAATCTCTTCCAGGCGGAGGAGCTGGATAAATTTTCCAAGGTCGACGCGGTCATCAACATCGACATCGACCTCTCCCTCCTGATGGACAGATTGTGCGGCCGCCGCGTCTGCAAGGAGTGCGGCGAAAGTTATCACGTCAACTTCTTAAACGGCAAAACCGTCTGCGAAAAGTGCGGCGGCGAGCTGTACCAGAGGAAGGACGACAACGAGGAGACGGTGGGCAACCGCCTCAGCGTGTACAGCGAACAGACCGCCCCTCTCATCAAATTTTATTCGGAAAAGGGCGTTCTTTGCAATGTGGACGGCGTGGGCAGCATCGAAGAGGTGTTTGCACGCATCTGCGACGCTTTGAACAAGTAAGCGCCGAGAGGCATTATGGTCACAGTCAAAACGGACAGAGAAATCGACCTCTTGCGCGAGTCCTGCGCCATCGTGCGCGACACGCTCGCCTACGTCGGTTCCAAGATTAAACCGGGCGTCACGACGGCGGAGCTGGACGCGTATGCGGAGGAATACATCCGCTCGCGCGGCGCGGTTCCTTCCTGCCTCGGTTACTGCGGGTTCCCCGCGAGCATCTGTGCGTCCGTCAACGAAGAGGTCGTGCACGGCATCCCCGGCGAGCGGCATCTGCGCGAAGGGGACATCATCAGCGTCGATTTGTGCGCCTATAAGAACGGCTTCCACGGCGACGGTGCCCGTACCTTTGCGGTCGGGAAAGTGAGCGAGGAAAAGCAAAAGCTCATCCGCGTCACCGAGGAATGTTTTTGGGAAGCGGTCAAAAACCTGCGCGCGGGCACGCCGCTGTACGACATCGGCGCAACGGTGCAGGCACACGCGGAAGCGAACGGCTTTTCGGTCGTGCGCGAATACGTTGGGCACGGCATCGGCAGGGAAATGCACGAAGATCCGTCCGTCCCGAATTTCGGGAAGCGCGGTACAGGCATCCGCCTCAAAGCGGGCATGGTACTGTGCATCGAGCCGATGATTCTCGCCGGCCGGCGGGAAGTGGACGTCCTTGCGGACGGCTGGACGGCCGTCACGCGGGATAAAAAGCCCGCCGCGCACTATGAAAACACGGTGGTAATCCGCGAGGACGGCGTCGAAATACTCACCATCTGAATTGCGGCGAGGGTCGCGCGGGAGAGCTATGAAAGTACAGAATCCCGTAATCGGCGGCGTAGCGCAAAGCGTTGCCGGGAGAGACAAGGGGCGCCTGTATCTCATCGTCGGCGCGGAAGGGGAAAAGCTCCTTTTGGCGGACGGCAAATACAGGCAGGTTTCAAACCCCAAGGTTAAAAACAAAAAGCACGTCAGGCTGTTGCCGGTCTTTCACGCAGAGATTGCGGAGAGAATCGGGCTGGGCAAAGACGAGAACAGCGAAATCCGTGCCGCGCTCAAAGCCGCCGCGGAGGAGCGCAAATAAAATTTCGGAGGAAAGATTGTGTCCAAAGACGATGTAATCGAAACCGAGGGCAAGATCGTGGAAGCGCTGCCGAACGCTACGTTCAAGGTGCAGCTTTCCAACGGGCATGTCATCACGGCGTACATTTCGGGCAAGCTGCGCATGAACTACATCCGCATCATACCCGGCGACACTGTAAAGCTGGAGATGAGCCCCTACGATTTGACCAAGGGCAGAATCACGTGGCGCAGCAAGAGCTGAGCGCGGCGCAATTTTCTTTCGGCAGGCCCTCTTTGCGCGGCGGCTGCCGGGCAGAGCGATTAAGAATCATTCAAAATTATTTCGGAGGAAACAGTTATGAAAGTCAGACCGTCGGTCAAGCCTATGTGCGATAAATGCAAAGTTATCAAGAGGAACGGCAAGGTCATGGTTATCTGCTCCAAAAACAAGAGCCACAAGCAGAGACAGGGCTGAGAGAAGCGAGAAAACAACCGCGGGCGCGAGGGCTTAGCCGCATCATTCCAATTTTCTGCGGCGGCGCGCGTTCGGAAGAATATAGATAATTACCATTTTATTTAAAACCAAACGGAGGTCAACAGGACAATGGCACGTATTGCCGGTGTAGATTTACCCAGAGAGAAAAGGGTAGAAATCGGGCTCACCTATATTTACGGTATCGGCCTTGCTACGTCGAAGCAAATCCTCGCGGCGACGGGTATCAATCCCGATACGCGCGTGAAAGATTTGGACGAAAACGACGTATCCAAACTCAGAGAATATATCGACCATAACCTGCGCGTCGAAGGCGAACTGCGCGGGGAAGTCAACCTCAACATCAAGCGCTTGATGGAAATCGGCTGCTATCGCGGTATCCGTCACAGAAAGGGCTTGCCCGTCCGCGGTCAAAGCTCCAAGAGGAACGCGCGCACGAGGAAAGGCCCTCGCCGCACCGTCGCGAAGAAGAAGTAATGCGCAGGAGGTAAAAACAGATGGCAGCAGTGAAAAAAGCTACGCAGACAAGAAGGCGTAAAGAGCTGAAAAACGTCGACAGGGGCCAGGTGCACATCCAGTCGTCGTTCAACAATACGCTCGTCACGATTACGGATATGAGCGGCAACGCAATTTCCTGGTCGAGCGCGGGCAGCCTCGGCTTCAAGGGCTCGAGGAAGGGCACCCCGTTCGCGGCGCAGATGGCGTCGGAAACGGCGGCAAGGGCGGCAAAGGAGCACGGTCTCCGCTCGGTCGAGGTGTACGTCAAAGGCCCCGGCGCAGGCAGGGAATCGGCGATTCGCGCGCTCGCGAATTGCGATTTGGAAGTTACGATGATTACAGACGTTTCGCCCATCCCGCACAACGGATGCAGGCCCCCGAAGCGCCGCAGAGTGTAATATAAGGAGAGATAGAAATGGCAACATACAGAGATTCTAAATGCCGTCTCTGCCGCAGAGAGGGCGCAAAACTCTTTTTGAAGGGCGACCGCTGCTATTCGGGCAAATGCGCTTTTGAGAAGCGCCCCGTCGCTCCCGGCGCGCACGGCGCCGGCAGGAAAAAGGTCTCCGAGTACGGCCAGCAGCTGCGCGAAAAGCAGAAGACCAAGCGCATCTACGGCGTGCAGGAGGGGCAATTCCGCAAATATTACGAGATGGCTGACCGCATGAAGGGCATCACGGGCGAAAACATGCTCTCCCTTTTGGAGCGCCGCCTCGACAACGTCATCTACCGCATGGGCATCGGCGGCTCCCGCGCGCAGGCGCGCCAGCTCGTTAACCACGCGCATTTCTCGGTCAACGGCCGCACGGTCAATGTTCCCTCCTACATCGTCAAGGCAGGGGATGTAATCGCCGTCAAGGAAAACCGTAAAAAGGACAAATATTTCGAACAAATTAAAACGATGAAGGTCGGCAACATGCCCAAATGGCTTGAATTCGACCCCGAAAAACTGGAAGGAAAGGTTATCGAGCTTCCGAAACGGGAAGACATCGACAGTCAGATTGCGGAGCATATGATTGTCGAGTTCTACTCCAAATAATCAGTAAACGCCGAATAAGGAGGTAACAAGCCATGATCGAAATGGATATGCCCAGAATCGAGGTGGAGGAAAACGAGGCGAAGAGCTATGCGAAAATCGTCGTCGAACCGCTCGAAAAGGGCTTCGGTCTTACGATAGGAAACTGTTTGCGGAGGATACTTCTTTCGGCACTTCCCGGCGCGGCGGTACAGGGCATTCGCTTCTACCCCGACGGGTTGGTCAAGCACGAGTTTTCGGCGATTCCCGGAGTCAAGGAGGACGTCCCCGAAATCATCCTGAACCTCAAAACGCTCGCCATTCAGACGGCGTCGACGGATAAAGATTATGTAAAAACTCTGCACGTCTGCAAGGAAGGCCCCGCTGTGATTACGGGCGCCGACCTTGACCAGGACGCAGAGGTGGAGATTATCAACAAAGACCAGTACATCTGCACGATTGACGAGGGTTCCAAAATCGATATGGAAATCACCGTCGGCCGCGGCAGGGGATACAAGGGCGCGGGCTCCAACAAGAACCATCCCATCGGCTATATTCCCATCGATTCCATCTATACCCCCGTCAAAAAGGTGAACTACAACGTAGAGAGCACCCGCGTGGGGCAGAGCATCGACTATGACAAACTGGTCATGGAAGTGTGGACGAACGGCGCTTTCTCCGCCAAGGAAATCGTGTCCCTCGCGGCGAAAATCATGCAGGATCACATCGGGCTGTTCGTCAACCTGTCCGATTCCATCAAGGGCATGGATATCCTCGTCAAAAACGAGGACGACAAGCAGCAGCAGGTTCTGGCGATGGCAATCGAGGATATGGATTTGTCCGTCCGTTCCTACAACTGCTTGAAGCGCGCGAATATCCACACCGTGGAAGATTTAACCAAGAAAACCGAGGAAGAGATGCTCAAAGTGCGCAACCTCGGCAGAAAGTCGTTGGACGAGGTCATCTTGAAGCTCGAATCTTACGGCCTTTCATTAGAAAAAAAGGAGGATTAACATTATGCCTGGAAAATTGGGCAGAACCAGCGAACAGAGGATGGCCATTTTGCGCAATCAGGCATCCTGCCTGCTCTGGTACGGAAAAATAGAGACGACGAAGGCCCGCGCGAAGGAGCTGCAGCCGTACGTCGAAAAGATTATCACCGCCGCAATCAACACCTATGACGACACCATCGAGGGCAGCAAGGTCGTCACCGAAAAGGTGGGCAAAAAGGAGAAAGAGGTCACGGTCACCGTCGTCAAAGACGGCCCGAAGAAGCTCGCCGCCCGCCGCAGAATCATGAGCAAGCTCTATGATTTGCAGGAGATTAAGGCGTTCAACGAGAGCAAGTCCGCTTATAAAGCGCGCACGAAGGATGTGGCGCACCCGCTCATCGAAAAGCTCTTCAATGAAATCGCGCCCAAGTACGCGCAGCGCAACGACGAGAAGAACTGCGGCGGCGGTTACACCCGCATCATTCCCCTCGGCGAGCGCCGCGGCGACGCTTCCGAAACGGCAATTATCGAATTGGTGTAATGGCCGAATCAAACAAATCAGACAAAAAACGGGACGCGCGTCCCGTTTTTTTGTTAAAGCACGGGGTTTCCCTCCGCGCGCCGGGCAAGGCGGTTTGCGCGGTTTCGCCGCATGCGGCTATGCGTACGCGCTCGGCAAAAAAATCGTCACGGTGCATCTGCACGAGGGGAAGTCGAACTGCATGATCAACTGTTCCTGCCGCGCGAACGTGCGGGGGAATGGATAGGCTGCGCGCCTACGATTTTTCCGTTTGCCCGCCCGCAAACTATTACGAATAGTGCGGCGCGGCGAATATGCGGTATCGCGCACAGGGGCGTTTTTCCGGGCGCGGAGGGCTTTTTCTTGAGCCGTATGCGCGGCGAAACATCTGCGGGAACGCGCATTTGTGATAAATAAGCGGAAGTTTGCGTTAATTTTTCCGCAACGGGAAAAAAGTGCTTGACGATTTCGGCAAGAAAAGCTAAAATAGTATGGTAACGGAATCGGATTTTCCGGAGCGATATGTAAAAACAATTTTGCCGCAGTGCCCTGCGCGGGGCGGGCGGCATAGACCATTGCAGGAGGGATTATGGCAAAGACCATCATCGGAAAAGCGAGCAAGCTGTTTTCCGTAATCGTCGCGGCGGCGGTGCTCGCGGGGTGCGTTTTCATGTTCTCGGCGTGCGAGAGCAAAAACCCCGAAATTCGTATCACCGTCTCGTTCAACGACACTGAGTATGAACTCGAATACAAGCTGTACCGCAGCTTTGCGCCGCAGACGGTGGCACATTATATTGAGCTGATCGACCTCGATTATTTCAACAACACCGTCATTCACGATTACCAGAGCGACCGCATGATCGGCGGCGGTTTTACCTATGAGGATATGGAAAACGGCGACGTGATGGACGACCTCGAACAGAAGGATTACGACGAAGCGACCACCAATTCCGACGGCTCTTTGAAGCTGAACAACATCTCCGTCTGGAGCGATGCCGATCGCAAGCAGGCGACCAACCGCCTTTACGGGGAGACGAAAGATAACGGGTTCAGCGTCGAAAACGGCGGCCTGAGCAATACCTTCGGCGCGCTCGGCGCGTATACCTACGCCACCAAAACGAGCGGCGCTTCGGGCGAAGAGATCGGCATGAATACGAGGGTATACACCCAGCAGTCCAACGGGCAGGAGGGCGAGGGCGCCTACTATAAGAACAGCTTCCAGGGCATGTTCTATATCTATACGAGCACGACCACTTCTTCCAGCACCAATTACTGCGTATTCGGCGAGCTGAAGGACGAAGACTCCAACACCGCGCTCAATGATTTGCTCACCGCAATCAGCGACTACGTTGCGGACGAAGCGAACAATCTGGACAGCTTCACCGAGGAGCTGGACGATTCGTTGGTGCAGGATTCGATGATTACGGGCGGCTCGTACGAACCCGCGGCGAACTTCCTCGTTCCGCAGGTGCGCATCATCATCACCGACGTGACCGTAACAAAATATTGATTGTATGGCAAAGAGGGCGCTCCGCAGGGGGCGCCCTCGTATTTTCTATATGGGTTAAAACCGCGGGAAGGCAGGGGGGCTTGCGCCGATTCGGCGCAAGCCCCCCTGCCTTTCGTATGCGGATAAAAGCGCATACAATGCGGTTATTTGTTTCTCCTCGTCAGCACGGCTACATACAGCAGGAAGCGCAGGAAGTAGAACAGGGAAGTAACCAGCGCCGCAACGTAGGTCATGGCGGCGGCGGAGAGCACCTTCGACGCGGCTTTCTGCTCCTCGCGCGTCACGAGCACGCCCGTCTCGGCGAGCATCTGTTTGGCGCGGCGTGAGGCGTTCAGCTCCACGGGCAGCGTCACGAGCGTAAAGAGGGTGGAAAGCCCGTACAGGCACACGGCGATAAACACGATTACGTTGCCGATTTCCACGGTGGCAAGCGTCCATTCGAGGATGACGCCGAGGATTACGAGCGGAAAGGCCAGCATGGAGCCGATGTTCGTCAGCGGCACCAGCGCCTTGCGCAGTTTGTAGGGCAGGTACCCTTCGCTCCGCTGTACCACGTGCCCGACTTCGTGCGCGCACACCGCCACGGCGGCGACGGAGTTGGAGCTGTACGTGCTCTCCGAAAGGGTAACCGTCATCGTGGCGGGGTTAAAGTTGTCCGTCAGCTTTCCCTTTCCGTGCGCGACGGAAACGTCCGAACAGCCGTTTTTCTCCAACAGCATGCGCGCCACGTCGCTGCCCGTCCAGTCGGTGGAGGTGGGCATGCCGCTGTACTTGTTGTAGGTGGAATGTACCCGCGCGCTCGCCCACGCCGCCAGAAAGATGCAGGGCAGCAGAATCAATCCCGAAACGAGATAGATGAGATAGATGTCCGAAAAAAACATAGTGCTCCTCTTTTGCCGAAATTGCGGCGGAGCGAATACTCCCTTCCGCCTGCATTTAGTATACCACGAAACGCGCGGGAAAATCAATCGCCGCGCGGACATTTTTTCAGCCGCACGGAATGCGCGATAAAGGGACGGGCGCCCCGCAGCGGCTCGCTACTCGACGGGCAGGATATTCGCGATTTTTCCGTTCTGCAGGGGCGTTTCGTAAAATTTGACGTCGAACGCGTTTTCCGCCCGGCGGTAGATGAGCCCCGCGGCGTTTTTCTGCCCGTGCACGAGGTAGAAAATTTCTTTGGGCAGGTACACGCCGCAAAAATCGCCGAGGTATTCGCGCAGCAAATCCTTTTTTTCCGCGAGCGCGGGGGAAAGGTAGGGCGATGTATCGCCGCCCGCCGCAATTTCCTGGAAGAGCGCAAAGGGCAGCAGCTTTTCGTGCAGCGCTTCGGGAGAAAATCCCTCGCGCGGGCGCACGGTACAGCTCTCTTCGGCGAGAACGCCGCTCTCCGCGCGGTAGGTGCGTTCCGCCGTGTGCCCGGCGATGTCCTCGAAGGCGAAGGTCACGCGCAGTTTTTCCCCGCATTCAAACCCCGTCACCGCGTCGCGGAATACCTCGCGCGGCTCGGCGCTGTACAGGCACAGCGTCCGCTTTTTGCCGCGCAGGCACTCGGCGGAATAGAAGGTCTCGCCGCCGATGTTCTGTTCGCCGAGCAGGTACTCGTCCGCTTCGGGCAGCCCGAACAGCCCGAATCCGCCTTTACATTCGAGGGAGAGCTGCGTCTTCCCCTCCGAAAATACGGTGAGGAGCGCGTCGCCCAGCCGTTCCTGCGCGCGCACGCGCAGGGAGGTGTCGCGCGGGGCAAAGCGAACGAACAAATCCGCGCCGCAGCCGTAGCGGTACACGTCGGCGCAGGCGGGCGGCCCGGCGAAAAAGCCGTCGCCGATGCAGAAGGCGAGGGGCATCAGGTCGCCGTCCTCCGGCAGAAATTCCGCCAGAACGGCGTCGCCGATGTCGGCAAATTTTTCCGCCTCGCCGACGGCGCCGACGAGCGCGCCGCCCAACCGAAGCATACACGGCTTTTCCGCCGAAAAATGGATGCGCATGGGTTGACCTCCTTCCCGTGCGGGGCCTGCCGTGCGGGCCGCGCGGGTGCAATCTTTCTGGATATCGTATGTATAAAATCATAAAAGTATGTCAATAATGGGCGCGGAAACCAAAAAACGGAGGTGTTTTTTCATGGAAAAAATCAACGGTTATTCGCGCGCGGAGGCGGAAGAGCTGGTGCGCTACATCGGCGAAGGCAGGAGGATGGGCAAAACGCTCACCTCGCTGTTCGCTTCCTACGGCAGAACGCACGGCAGGGCGGGCGGCAGCGTGCGCAACTATTATTACAAGCTGCTCAAAACGGAAAACGCCGCGCCCCTGCTCGCGGGCAAAAACCTGCGCGCCGAAGCCATCGTTCCGTTCACGGAGGGGGAAACGGAGGAGATGCTCCGAAAAATCCTGTCCGAGCGGAAAAAGGGCTGCTCGGTGCGCCGCGCCATCGCCAACGTGTGCGGCGGCGACGAAAAGAAGATGCTCCGCTACCAGAACAAGTACCGCAACATGCTCAAAAAACAGCCGGAAGCGGTGCGCGCCGCCGCCGAAAGGGCGGGCATAGCAATCGACGTTTCCGCCTCCCGCCCCGCCAAAACCGATTTGCAGAGGCGCGTGGAGGCGGAAATCAACGCGCTGTACGACCGCCTCGCCGTGTCCTTGCGCGAGGAAAACGAGCGGCTGAAGCGGACGATTGAGCAGCTCAACGAGGAGAACGAGCTTTTGCGCCGCGCCTCGCGGGTGAAAAACGCGCTGATTGCCACCCGTTCCGCGCAGAACAAGGCGGCGAAATAGCGGGCAAAAGTTGCCAATATCGGCGGGGCGGGATAAAAGGGCTTCGCGCGAATCATACTGTAAGCAAGGGCGGCGGCAAGCCGCCGATACGGAGGAATGACAGTATGGAAAAATTTATCGCGGGGCTGGCGCTCGGCGCGGCCGTCGGCGCGCTGTGGGTTGCCAACAGCAACAAGACGCGCGCCCTCGTCAAAAAGGGGCAGGAAGAGCTGAAGGAAAAGATGGACGCGTACATCGATGAAAAACTCGCGGCCATGGAAAAGGAAGAGGAACCCGCCGCGGCAAAAAAGAAACAGGCTTAAACAAATCGGAAAGGCAGGGGCTGTGCAACAGCAGCCCCTGCCTTTCCGATTTGTTTATCTAAAAAGAAATCCACCGGCTATGCCGGTGGTGGCGGGGGACAGGGAAAA